>NZ_JAALEG010000005.1 GCF_011058165.1 Rhodococcus aetherivorans | reverse complement strand
GCGGAGCGACGACCCCGACCAGCCGCCCGCGCTGCCCCAGGCCGTCGGGGGCGACGGCCTGAGCAGGCTGGCTCTGAACAAGCGCCGCAAACGCCGGCGCCTCGCGACCGTGGGCCGCACCGTCCTGGCGCTGCTGTCCGTGCTGACCCTCGTCGGCAGCGGCCTGGTGTGGGGCTACGTGCGTTCCACCGAGGCCGGATTCGCCCAGATCGCGGCGCTGGACACCGAATCCACCGATATCGTCGACCCCGGCGGGCAGACCGGCGACGAGACCTACCTGATCATCGGCACCGACACCCGCGCCGGGGCGAGCGGCGCGGTCGGCGCCGGCACCGTCGCCGACGCCGAGGGCGCACGCGCCGACACCGTCATCCTCGTCAACATCCCCGCCGACCGCAGTCGCGTCGTCGCCGTCTCCTTTCCGCGCGACCTGGACGTGACGCGGCCCGTGTGCCGCGGCTGGGACAGCACCACCGGCGAGTACACGTCGGAGACGTTCCCCGCCGCCGAGGGCGACAAGCTCAATGCCACCTACGCGCTGGGCGGGCCCAAGTGCCTGGTGAAGGTGATCCAGAAGCTGTCCGGCCTGAAGATCGGGCATTTCGTCGGAATCGACTTCGCGGGCTTCGAGAGCATGGTCAACGAGGTCGGCGGCGTCGAGGTGTGCACACCCACCCCCCTGGTCGACGGGGAACTCGGCACCATCATCGAGACGGCGGGCACCCACACCCTCGACGGCCGCCGGGCCCTGGACTACGTGCGGGCCCGCAAGGTCGAGTCGGAGGGCAACGGCGACTACGGGCGTATCACCCGGCAGCAGAAGTTCCTGTCGTCACTGCTGCGCTCGGCCATGTCGAACAAGGTCCTGTTCGACCCCGGCAAGCTGAACGGGTTCATCAACGCGTTCACCCGCGCCACGTTCGTCGAGAACGTCGACACCGAGTCCCTCGTCCGGCTCGGCCGCTCGCTGCAGCGGGTCGAAGCCGGCGCCGTCACCTTCCTCACCGTGCCGACGGCCGGAACCAACGAGTGGGGCAACGAGATTCCGCGTCTCGACGACATCAAGGCGATCTTCAACGCGATCATCGACGACGAACCGCTCCCCGGCGAGAAACGCGATGTTCCCGAACCGGAATCGTCAGCGCCGCCGGCAGCCCCGCTGCCTGCACAGACCGCGGTGGACCCCTCGACGGTGTCGGTGCAGGTGTCCAACGCCTCCGGCGAATCCGGCCTCGCGGCCCGGACCGCGGAAGAACTCGGCGCGTACGGTTTCCCGATCTACAGCGTCGGCAACTACTCCGGGACGAGCAAGGAGACCGTCGTCCGCTTCTCGCCCGGGCAGGAGGCCGAGGCGTTGACGCTGGCCTCCGCAGTTCCGGGGGCCGTGCTGCAGGAGTCCCAGGACCTCGGCGGCATCGTGGAACTCGTCCTCGGCACCGGGTTCGTCGGCAGCATCGCGGCTCCGACCGAGGTGGGTTCGGTCCTGCCGACGGTGCCGATCCAGGCCGCCGAGGAGAACGAGCTGCCGGTCGACCTGTCGATCACCAACGCGGGCGACGATTCCTGCGCCTGAGCAGCACCTCGAGCCCGTCCATTCACCCGGCGTTCACCCGCTGCTCGTGACTCGGCTTTGTCTGCGCCGTAGTCTGTGCCATTATGCGCGTCGTATACCACGAACAGATGACCGAGCTCGCCGATCTCCTCGGAGAGATGGCGGGCCTTGCCGGCCTTGCGATGGAGCGGGCCACCCAGGCGCTGCTCCAGGCGGATCTGGCGCTCGCCGAGACCGTCATCGGCGAGCACGACAAGATCACCGACCTGAGTACCCAGTGCGAGGAGAAGGCCTTCTCGCTCCTCGCCCTCCAGGCGCCGGTCGCCGGTGATCTGCGTTCCGTGGTCAGTGGCATCCAGATCGTCGCCGACATCGACCGGATGGGTGCGCTGGCACTGCACGTCGCCAAGGCGACGCGACGTCGGCACCCCAATCATGTTCTGCCCGAAGAGGTCAACGGCTACTTCGCCGAGATGGGCCGCATCGCAGTCTCGCTCGGCGCAGCGACCAGGGAGATCCTCGAGACGCGCGACCCCGAGCGGGCGGCCCGGCTCCACCAGGAGGACGAGGCGATGGACGATCTCCATCGTCACCTGTTCACCGTGCTCATGGACCGGGAGTGGAAGCACGGCGTGGCCGCGGCTGTGGATGTGACGCTGCTGGGCCGGTTCTACGAACGGTTCGCCGACCACGCCGTCGAGGTGGGTCGTCGCGTGATCTTCCTGGTCACCGGCAAGCTCCCCACCGACGAGGATTTCCGGGCGATGCGTGAGCGCGTCGACAAGCTCACGGTGTACCCGCAGGATCAGTAACCCGACTCGGCACAAGGCCCCGCCCGGAGTTTCCGGGCGGGGCCTTTCCGCGTCCGCGGTGCCGAAGTCGCAGCCGGCTCAGCCGAAGCGGCCGGAGATGTAGTCCTCCGTGGCCTTCTGGGTGGGGTTGGAGAAGATCTTCTCGGTGTCGTCGATCTCGACGAGCCGGCCCGGCTTGCCGGTGGCCTCGAGGTTGAAGAACGCGGTCTGATCGCTCACGCGCGCGGCCTGCTGCATGTTGTGCGTGACGATCACGATGGTGTAGTCCTGCTTCAGCTCGGCGATCAGGTCCTCGATGGCGAGGGTGGAGATCGGGTCGAGAGCGGAGCACGGCTCGTCCATCAGGAGCACCTCCGGCTGCACCGCGATGGCGCGGGCGATGCACAGGCGCTGCTGCTGGCCACCCGACAGGCCGCCGCCGGGCTTGTCGAGGCGGTCCTTGACCTCGTTCCACAGGTTCGCGCCGCGCAGCGACCGCTCGGCGATCTCGTCGAGCCTGTTCTTCTCGCGCACGCCCTGCAACTTCAGGCCGGCGACGACGTTGTCGCGGATCGACATGGTGGGGAACGGATTGGGGCGCTGGAACACCATGCCGATCGTCTTGCGGACGCCGACCGGGTCGACGGACGAGTCGTAGATGTCCTCGCCGTCGAGCAGCACGGAGCCCTCGACGCGGGCACCGGGGGTCACCTCGTGCATGCGGTTGAGCGAGCGCAGCACGGTCGACTTGCCGCAGCCCGACGGTCCGATGAACGCGGTGACGTTCCGCGGCGGCACGGACAGCGTCACGTCGGAGACGGCGTGGAACTTGCCGTAGAAGATGTTGACGTCCTTGAGGTCCAGACGCTTGGCCATTACCGGCTCCCTACTGGTGTATCGAAATCGAAGGGTGTGTACATGAGGTGACCTACTTGGTGCGCACCTGGGAGAAGTGGCCGACCACCTTGGCAACGATGTTGAGGATGGCGATGACGAGGATGAGGGTCAGGGCAGCGCCCCAGATCCGCATCGTGCCCGCGTCGGTCGGGTTGTTCATCTCCGCCACCATGACGCCGGGCAGGCTGCCCATCTCGCCGCCGAACAGGTTGAAGTTGATGAACGGCGCGTAGCCGACCAGGATCAGCAGCGGAGCGGTCTCGCCCATGACGCGGGCCAGGGCCAGCATGACGCCGGTGATGATGCCGGGCAGCGCGGTCGGAATCACGATGCGCGCGATGGTCTTCCACTTGGGCACACCGAGGGCGTAGGAGGCCTCGCGCAGATCCTGCGGCACGATCCGGAGCATCTCCTCGGTGCTGCGCACCACCACGGGAACCATGAGCAGGACCAGCGCCAGGGACACCGCGAAGGCGGACTTCGGGAAGCCGAAGGTGGCGATCCACAGTGCGTAGATGAAGAGCGCGGCAACGATGGAGGGGACACCACTGAGGATGTCCACCATGAAGGTGGTGATCCTGCCCAGTCGCGTGCCGGCGCCGTACTCCACGAGGAAGATCGCCACGAAGATGCCGATCGGGATGGAGATCACCGCGCACACCAGGCCCTGCAGCAGGGTCCCGACGAGGGCGTGGTAGATGCCACCGCCCATCGCGGACGCGGACAGACCGCTCAAGGAATTCGTGAACCAGGTGGCGCTGGTCAGGGCGGGAAGACCCTTGACGATCACGGTGATCAGCACCCATGCCAGCGGCACGAGAGCGATCAGCACCGACACGGTGACCAGGACGGTGGCGGTGAGATCCGAGACGCGCCGACGGGTGCCGACGCCCCGGAAGGTGGGGCCCTTGACCGGTGTCTCGAGGAGAGTGGTCGTCATGGCTTCAGTCCTTCTTTCCTGCGACGACCGCACGCGCCGCGGCGTTGACCACGAAGGTCAGCACGAAGAGCACCAGACCCGCGGCGATGTAGGCGCCGGCCTGGATGTCGTTGTTGAACTCGGCGTAACCGAGGGCGATCTTCGAGGCGATGGTGGCACCGCCGTCGAACAGCGACCACGAGAACGGCTGCGACGTGGTGCGCAGGATCAGGTACAGCGCCATGGTCTCGCCGAGTGCGCGGCCGAGACCGAGCATCGAGCCGCTGATGTAGCCCGACTTGCCGAACGGGATCACCGTGGTCTTGACGACCTCCCAGCGCGTCGCACCGAGAGCGAGCGCCGCCTCGATATGGGACGTCGGCGTCTGCACGAACACCTCCCGGCTCACCGCGGCGATGGTCGGCAGGATCATCACGGCGAGCACGATGCCCGCGGTGAAGATGGTGCCGCCGCCGAGGATGGAACCCGAGCCGGACGCGAACAGCGGGAACCAGCCGAGACTTTCGTTGAGCCACGTCGCCAGCGGCCGGATCGCGGGGGCCAGGACCAGCAGGCCCCACAGGCCGTAGACGATGGACGGCACGGCGGCGAGCAGGTCGATGACGTACGCCAGGGGCTTCTTGATGCGCTCGGGGCAGTACGAGGTGAGGAAGATCGCGATGCCGAGTGCGACCGGCATCGCGAGCACCAGCGCGAAGAACGACACCAGCACGGTCACCTGGAACAGGTCGAGGACGCCGAACGCCATCGCGGCGATGTCCTGGGTGACCCACTCGCGGCTGGTGAGGAAGTTGACGGTGTTGCGCTGCAGCGCCGGCACCGCACGCCAGACGAGGAACACGCCGATGGCCGCGATGATCACCGAGATGAGAACGGCGGACCCGGAGGCCAGTGAACGGAAGATCCGGTCGCCCGGCCTGGTCAGCGGCTTGCTGTCGCCGCGCGCTGGAGTGGTAATCGTGGCCTCCGGGGTGTTGCCGTGCGGACCGCCCGCCCCGGGCCCGGCATCGCTGCCGGACCCGGGAGTGCGAGGTGCGGATTTGGTGGGCGCGTCACTCATCTGCGCTCGCGATCTCTCTCTGCTGGGGATTGACGGTACGGTCCGCGGCGCTCATCGGCTAGGCGATGGCGTTGATCGACTCGGTGAGCTTCGCCTTGAAGGACTCGGGCAGCGGCACGTAGCCCTGCTCGGCGAGGCCTTCCTGGCCCTCGTTGGCGGCGCTGACGAGGAACGACTTCACGGCCGCGGAGGTGTCGGCATCGTAACCGGCGGAGCACACGATCTCGTAGGTCGCGAGCATGATCGGGTAAGCCCCCTCCTGCTTCGTACCGAAGATCGAGGTCAGGTCGAGCGTCAGGTCGCCCTCACCGGTCGGAGCGAAGGTCGCCGCCTCGATGGCCTTCGACGCGGTCTCGTCGGTCAGCTCCACCGCGCCGGATCCGTTGTCGATCTGTGCGACGTTCAGGTTGTTCTGGTCGGCGAAGGACTTCTCGACGTAGGTGATCGCGCCGGGGGCGCTGGCGACGGCCTGGGCGACACCGGCCGATCCCTTGGCGCCTTCACCGACACCGCCGGTGAAGTCGGAGCCGGCGCCGGTGGTCCAGGCACCGTTCGAGGCGGCCTCGAGGTACTTCTGGAAGTTGTCGGTGGTGCCCGACGAATCCGAGCGGACGATCGGGGTGATGGCCGAATCCGGAAGGCTCACACCCTCGTTGAGAGCCGCGATGGCCGGGTCGTTCCACTGCTTGATGGTGCCGTTGAAGATCTTGGCGACGGTCTCGCCGTTGAGCACGAGGTTGTCGACGCCCTCGACGTTGTACGCGACGGCGACCGGACCGAAGACCAGCGGCAGGTTCCAGGCGGGGTTGCCGGCGCAGCGCTCGGCGGCCTGGGCGGCCTGCTCGCTCTTGATGGCGGAGTCGGAGCCGGCGAAGTCGATCTGCTTCGCGATGAACTGGGTGCGGCCGTCACCGGAACCCGACGGGTTGTAGGCGACGTTGACGTTCTTGCCCTTCTCCTGGCAGACCGCGATGTAGGTGGACACGAACTGGTCCATCGCGTTCTTCTGCGCGGACGACCCGGCGGCGGACAGCGTCTCCTTGCCCTCACACGTCGCGGCCGATGCGGACGCGTCCACGTCCGTCGAGGCGGCATTGTTGTCGCTGCCGCATGCGGCCAGGGTGAGGGCACCTGCAGCCACCACACCGAGCAGGGCGCCATTGCGCTTGAGGTTCACTCGTACTCCTCCGGAATTCGCGACCGGCACGCCCGCGACACGGGCGGCGGCATCAGGCGCGGGGTGATCCCGGCGCCGGACCGGCATGCTGCGGCCCGTAATGGAAAGTTAATGAGGACGGGTTGACGGTTGGGCGCCCGAAGGTGAACGCGACGTGAACGCGAAAAGTACACCTGCAGTCCGTATGGTCGACGTCACACGACATTCACGGGCCGGACTCGTTCGGTACGTGCTCCGCTCACGCTCTCGCGTATGCGAGGTCCACGTGGAATCGCTCGAATCCGAGCCGGCCGTAGGTGCGCAGCGCGGCGTCGTTGTCGCCTTCGACGTACAGCAGCACCGCGCCGAGCCTGCGTTCCCGCAGATACCGCAACCCGGCGAGCGTGAGCAGCCGGCCGAGACCGCGCCCCTGCGCCCCGGGATCGATGCCCACCACGTACACCTCCCCGATCGCCGGCTGGTCCGCCGTGGCGGCGTGCACTTTCGTCCAGTGGAAGCCGAGGAGCCGGTCCGGGTCCTGCTCGTCGAAGGCGAGGAACACCCCGGCCGGGTCGAACCAGGACTCGCTGCGGCGCTGCGCGACGTCGCGCTCGGTCCAGCGGCCCTGCTCGGGGTGCCACGCGAAGGCGGCGGCATTGACCCGCAGCAGTTCCGCGTCGTCCTCGGGTCCGCGGTAGGTCCGCAGGATCAGCCCGTCGGGGACCTGCAGGGTCGGCAGCTCGGGCTCCCCGAGGGGGCGCCGCAGCTGCAGGAGTTCCCGGACCGGGGTCAGGCCGAGCCGTGCCGCGAGCGCCCGCGCGGACTCGAGGTCGCCGTGTGCCCACACCCGGGTGCCGGCACCACCGGCGTCGAGGGCCGCGGCGACGAGCCGCGACCCCACGCCGCGGCGGCGGTGCGGCGGATCGACGACCACCTCGGCCATCGCCGGGTGCTCCCCGTGACCGGGGACCAGATTGGCGTAGCCGACGATCGCGGCGGCATCGACGGACACCAGGTGCCGGACGTCGCCGTCGCCGGTGAGGGAGTGCAGCACCTGCTCGGACACGGGGGCCGTTCCGTCGGCGGCGTGGGCGCGGGCGACGAGCGCCCGCACCTCGGCGGCCTGCTCGGCGGACAGTCGGCTGACGAATTCCACGACGGCGAGCCTAGTCCGCGAGTTCGGCGTCCTCGAACTCGATGGTGGTGGAGCCGCCCTTCCCGGTCTTGGTGGTGGGCCGCACCGCCTTGTAGCCGACATTGCGGACCGTGCCGATCAGGGACTCGTACTCGGGGCCGAGCTTGGCGCGCAGGCGCCGCACGTGCACATCGACGGTGCGGGTGCCGCCGAAGAAGTCGTAACCCCAGACCTCCTGCAGCAGTTGCGCGCGGGTGAACACCCGGCCGGCGTGCTGCGCGAGGTACTTGAGGAGCTCGAACTCCTTGTACGTCAGGTCGAGGGGGCGGCCACGCAGGCGAGCGGTGTAGGTGCCCTCGTCGATCGAGAGCTCCCCGAGGGTGATCTTGCCGGTGTTCTCGGGGCCCGCCGCACCGCCGGACCGGCCGACCAGCAATCGCAGCCGCGCGTCCAGCTCGGCGGGGCCGGTGGTGGTCAGCAGGATGTCGTCCAGCCCCCACTCCGGGTTCACCGCCACCAGGCCGCCCTCGGTGAGCACGGCGACGACCGGTATCGCCGACCCGGTGCTGCCGAGCAGCCGGCACAGGCCGCGGGCCGCGGCCAGGTCCGTGCGGGCGTCGACGATGGCGATGTCCGCGGAACCGGCCTCGAGGAGCGAGGACACCTCGGTCGGTGCCGGGCGCACCGAGTGCGCGAGCAACGACAGCGAGGGCAGGACCGCGTCCGGGTTGGGGTCGGAGGTCAGCAGCAACAGCTCCACCGTGCCTCCATTCTTCGCGGGCTGCGCGAAACTCGTGTAAACGACGCGCTACAGATTAACGCCACGACGGCGTTCACCGGGCAACCGCACTCGGGAAGCGGCGCGAGCCGTCCGTCACAATGGTGCGGTGCGCAAACTCATCCTCGCTCTCGTGACGCTCGTCGGAGTCGCGCTCCTGATCGATTTCGGCGCCGCGGCGTGGTCCGAGTACCGGGTCTCGCGGGCGCTGCGGGAGGGTGGGGCGCTGACGGCGGACCCGGCGGTGACCATCCACGGATTCCCGTTCCTGACCCAGGCCCGGGCGGGCCGCTACGAGAACGTGGAGATCCGGGCGCAGGGCGTGCCCAGCGGGACGCTCGGCGACATCACGATCGAGGCCAACCTGATCGGTGCCCATGCGGCCGCGGGCGAGCTGCTCGACGGTTCGATCCGCTCGGTGCCGGTGGACCTGCTGTACGGGCGCGTGATGATCGACGCGACCGAGCTCGGTCAGCTCTACGGCATTCCCGACCTGCAGGTGTCCGCTCCCCCGGCCGACAAGTCCGACGGCACCGGCGGGTCCGGCGGCTCCGGACGCACCACCGCGGGCGGGGTCGTCCTCACCGGCACGGTTCCGGTCGGCCCGGTCTCCGCGGAGGTCAGCGTGCAGGCGGACCTGCTGCTCGAGGGCGACACGGTGCGCATCGTCGCGTCGGACCTGTACTTCGGCCCGGAGGGACAGGCGGACTTCACCGTGCCGGATCCGCTGAAGCCGGCGGTGCTGGGCCTGTTCACCACCACGATCGAACCCCAGAACCTGCCGTTCGGGGTGCGCCCGACCGCGGTCGAGGCCCGCGGCTCGACGATCGTGATCGAGGGCGAGGCGCACCAGACCACGATCGACCTCGAGGAGGTTCAGCGCCTGTGACCGCTGTCGTCGTACTGCTGGTGGTGGTGGCTGCCGCCCTGATCACCGGGACCGTCCTGCGGGCCCGCGCGGGCAAGGTCCGCGCCGTCGCGGCCGCCCCGGCGCCGGGGCCCGGTCCCCTGCTGGCCGCGGTGGGCGTGGGCACCGGCAGTGCGCCGGTGGTGCTGCACTTCTCCGCCGACTGGTGCGGACCGTGCGCCGCGGTGCGCCGGATCGTCGCTCAGGTGGTCGCCGACCTCGCGGCCACCGGCGACGGGCTGCCGGCACCCCGCGACCTCGAACTGGACATCGACGAGAACCCGCAGTTGGCAAGGGAACTCGGCGTGCTGTCGCTGCCGACGACGTTCCTGTTCGACGCCGCCGGCACCGAAAGGTACCGGGTTTCGGGTGTGCCGGCCGCGGCGGACCTGCGGGCCGCGCTGGTGCCGCTGCGCACCCCCTGGGCCCCGATCCGTCGAGACGTCGGCTAAGCTGCCTGCCGTGTCGACCTGCCGAGAGCTCATGCTCACCCGACGCCGCACAGTCGATCTGTGCCGCCTCGGCGGCTTCTGCTGTACCTGCTGCTGATCACCCCGGCCGAGACGCCCGACCGTCTCCGCGGCATCCGCTGCCGTCACCGGTGTGATCCCCGCGGTTGCCACCGCGACGGTTCGCCCCCATGCGTCCCCTCCCAGCAGGAGCACCCCTCATGTCCACCACCGCCCCCGCCGCCCGCCAGGGTCAGCAGGTAGACGTCCGCGGCCCCCGGTTCGCGGCGTGGATCACCACCGCCGTCCTCGTCGTCGTCCTGGCCGTCGCGACGGTCTCGACCACGGTGGCCGGCGTACTGCTCGCCGTCCAGACCGCGGTGTTCGCGGCCGGTGCGGCCCTCGGCCCGCGCCGCAGCCCCTACGGCCTGCTCTTCGCGCGGCTCGTCGCGCCCCGGCTGGGCGCCCCCACCGAGAAGGAACCGGTCGCCCCGCTGCGGTTCGCGCAGCTCGTCGGGTTCGTGTTCGCCGCCGTGGGCACCTTCGGATTCCTCCTCGGCGCCGACCTCGCCGGTCTCGTCGCCACCGGGTTCGCGCTGTTCGCCGCGCTGCTCAACGCCGCGTTCGGGGTGTGCCTCGGCTGCGCGATCTACCCGCTCGTGGCCAGGTTCCGGGCCGTCGCCGCCTGACCACCGTTCCCTCCGCACCGTTCCACTCGACCGAGAGTGTCAACACCGAAAGGAAACTCCATGGCTCGCTCCGACGTCCTGGTCTCAGCAGACTGGGCAGAGCAGAACCTTCACGCACCGAAGACCGTGTTCATCGAGGTCGACGAGGACACCGCAGCCTACGACGGCGGGCACATCGAGGGCGCGATCAAGCTCGACTGGCGTAAGGACCTGCAGGACGGCGTCCGTCGCGACTTCCTGAACCGGGAGCAGTTCTCCGCCCTGCTGTCCGCGAAGGGCGTCGCCGACGACGACACCGTCGTGCTCTACGGCGGCAACAACAACTGGTTCGCCGCCTACGCGTACTGGTACTTCAAGTTCTACGGGCACCGGGACGTCAAGCTCATCGACGGTGGCCGCAAGAAGTGGGAGCTCGACGGACGCCCGCTGTCCAAGGACGAGGTCACCCGCCCGGCCACCGAGTACAAGGCGCAGGAGCCGGACTACTCGATCCGCGCCTTCCGCGACGAGGTGATCGACGCGATCGGCACCAAGAACATCATCGACGTCCGCTCCCCCGACGAGTTCTCCGGCCGGATCCTCGCCCCGGCCCACCTGCCGCAGGAGCAGGCCCAGCAGCGCGGCCACGTCCCGGGTGCGATCAACATCCCGTGGAGCACCACCGCCAACGAGGACGGCACCTTCAAGTCGGACGACGACCTCGAGGCCCTCTACCGGGCGAAGGGCTTCGACGACAGCCGCGAGACCATCGCCTACTGCCGGATCGGTGAGCGCTCGAGCCACACCTGGTTCGTGCTGCAGGAGATCCTCGGCAAGAAGAACGTCAAGAACTACGACGGCAGCTGGGTCGAATACGGCTCGCTCGTCGGAGCCCCGATCGAGTTGGAGGTTCGCTGACCATGTGTGGTGCACCCGTTCAGTCCCAGACCCTGCCCGCGGGCGTCGACGTCGAGAAGGAGACGGTCCTGACCGGCCGTGTCGTCGACGCCGACGGCCAGCCGGTCGGCGGTGCCTTCGTGCGCCTGCTCGACGGCACCGGTGAGTTCACCGCCGAGGTCGTCGCCTCCGGCACCGGTGACTTCCGCTTCTTCGCCGCGCCCGGCGACTGGAAGGTCCGCGCGTTGTCCGGCCGTGGCAACGGTGACGTCGCCGTGAGCCCGGCCGCCCCCGGCGTCCACCACGTCGAGGTCACGGTCGCGAAGTAGCAGACCGTTCGGCGGGCCCGTTCCTCCGGGAACGGGCCCGCCGTCGTCCGTGGTCAGTTCTGCGGCTGCCGGTCCGTCCGTTCGGCGTCGGCGAGCGCGACGATCCAGTCGACGATCCGCTCACTGTCCGAGTACCAGGGATCGTGCGGGTTCGTGTTCCAGTAGCCGATGTGCTGGATGAAGCCCAGCAGGAGGTACGGCTCGAGAAACAGGTCGACGATGCCGCTGTTGTCGTCGGCGAAGCCGGCTCCCTCGGCGCGCAGCTTCTCCACCACGACCGGCCGGCCCGGTCCCAAGGCCCAGTCGAGAATCTCCCGCATCCGTTCGGGGCTCACATCGGCGCTCGGGTCCACCGGGTACGTCGTGTCGAGGACCTTGCGCAGCACGTCGAGGAGGGATTCGCCGGACTCCCACCAGTCGTCGCGGGTGACGATGTGGGCGGCCGCGCGGGCCGCCGTCACCGCCAGCGCACCGCCCAGGTCGCCGACGGTCTGCAACGGGTTCAGCAGCGTGAACCGCATCTGTCCGAGCACGCCGAGGACCAGTTCGAGCACCGCGATGTCCTCGGGTGCGTCGCACGCGACGTCGTAACGCCGGCACGAGTACACGACCCGGTCGGCCAGCGCCCCGTAGTCGGCGGGTTCCGAGGACATGAACCCGCCACCGGGCGGACCGGGCTCGCCCATCGAGTCGACCCCCGCCGGCCGGTACGGGTCACCGACGAGGACGACCCCGGCGATGTCGTCCGGTGCGACGTGGGCGTCGGCGGGCCGGTGCCCGAGTTCGCGGCTCACCCGTTCGATCACCTCGGCGCCGACGCTGTAGCCGACGAGCGCGAACCGGGTGCGCTCCCCGCAGGCGCTCTTGCGTTCGTCGAGGATGCGGTTGGTCGACGCGACGCCCGCCGCCACCGAGTCCTGATAGGTCGGCACGTCCTCGAACAGGCCCAGGCCGTAGGTGGCCGGGTACGGCACGTACATCCAGCCGATCGAGCCCGGACGGTCCGCGGTGGCCTCGCCGGCCGGGACCGTCACGTTGCCCACCCAGTTCGACCACAGCTGTCGCGACTCCTCGACCACGGGATCGCGGCCGGCCTCGGAGTCGGTGGCGCCGGAGACCGCGACGATCAGCAGGTCGGGGCACTCCAGGGCGTAGTTGTCGGGGTGGACGGCGGGCCCGGACGAACCGCTGCTCGACCCCGTCCCGGGGGCGGCGACCGCGACGGGCACGGTCAGGGACAGGGTCGCGAGCGCCGCAACAGCCGGCAGCAGCAGACGGATGGGGCGCACACGACCTCCGAGTCGGACTTTCCGGACGAAAGGGCCCGCACGGCCCACTGCACGGTACTATCCCGCGCGCCGCACTGCGCGCCCGGTGGGGACGTCGGTTTTCGCGCTCTCCGGGCGCCGTCTAGGATATGGCCGTGGTCATCTTCTTCGAAGCTCTCCTTGTCCTGGCGGCCGTGCTCATCACGTGGTTCGCGGTGTACGTCCTCTACCGTCTGGTGACCGATCAGCCGTGAGTGCCGAGTCCGGTGAGGAACGGGAGGTCGTCCGCGGGAGCGGCGACAAGGCGGTCGCGGACGCCCTCGAACGGGCCAAGGCGACTGCCGACAAGAACGTCCCGATCCTGAGCGGCCTGCCCGTCCCCGACGACACCGCAAACCTGCGCCTCGGCCCGGACATGCATCCGGAGCTGTTGGCGCTGCTGCCCATGGTGGGCGTGTGGCGCGGCGAGGGCGAGGGCAACGATCCCCGCACCGGCGACTACCGCTTCGGCCAGCAGATCGTGGTCACCCACGACGGCGGCAACTACCTCGTGTGGGAGGCCCGTTCGTGGCGCCTCGACGAGGAGGGCGGTTACCGCGGCCCGGACCGGCGAGAGAGCGGATTCTGGCGGGTCTCCGGCACCGGCGCGCCCGGCAGCGAGGATCCGGAAACCCTCGAGCTGCTCCTCAATCACAGCTCCGGCGTCGTCGAGCTGTACTACGGCACCGCCCTGACCCAGTCGTCCTGGGAGCTGGCGACCGACGTGGTGATCCGAAGCCAGTCCGGCGAGGTGGTCGGCGGCGCCAAGCGCCTGTACGGCATCGTCGAGGGCGGCGATCTCGCCTACGTCGAGGAACGCGTCACCGCGGACGGGGAACTGCAGCCGCACATGTCCGCGCGGCTGGCACGCTACATCGGCTGACCGCCCGGCACTCCTTCGGAACCGCCCTCCGGGCACGCGGCCCGTTCCGCCGGTCCCCGAGCCGAGGGACGTGGTCGCGCGGCCCGCGCACGGCCTCCGCCCACGGACGCGAACGGCCCCCGAGCGACGGACGCGAACGGCCCCCGAGCGCTACGCCGGGACGGATCGTCTCGGCGATTCCCGGTCGGACGGACCGGGAGGCTCGGGGGCCGGGTGACTGCGTGGTATTCGCCGGCCGCTGCAGCGGTCGACAATCCCGTCGTCGATGACAGCGGCTAGCGCGCAGCCACCTCACGTGTCCGATACTTCAATTCAGACCACCTCCTTTCTCGTGTACGCCCGAAAGTACGCCCCGCTCAGACCGCGGGCAACGAGTTTTTCCCCAGGCGAACGACGAGGTCGGCCGCGGTGTCGCCGGGCAGTTGGTGCGTGACGACGACGACGGTGCGCTCGGGCGCGACGAATCCGGCGTCCCGGTCCAGCAGCAGCCGCTGCAACTGCGCACCGTCGACGGCGTCGAGATGCTCGGTCGGCTCGTCGAGCAGCAGCACCCGTGCGGGGGACACGAGGGCCCGCGCGAGCAGCAACCGGCGCCGCTGGCCCCCGGAGACAGCCCGCGCACCGCCGGCCAGGGTGCTGTGCAGTCCGTCGGGAAGCCCGGCCACCCACTCCCCCAGCCCGACGTCGCCGAGCACGTCCAGCGCCTCGGCCTCGGTGAGGTCGCCGCGGGCCACCCGCAGGTTCTCCAGCACGGACGTCTCGAACAGGTGGGCGTCCTCGGCGAAGAATCCGGCCTTCTGCCGCAGGGCAGCCGGTTCGAGCTCGGCGAGCGGCACGCCGCCGAGGGTGACCGTCCCGGCGACGGGCTCGAGCAACCCCGCGAGGGTCATCAGTGTGCTGGTCTTGCCGCTGCCGCTGCTCCCGACGAGGGCGACGCGCGCGCCGGGTGGCAGGTCGAGCGTGAGGGGCCCGGCGTCCCGTCCGCCGGGCCAGCCGCTGCGCAGATCGACGGCACGCAGGTAGCACGGTTCCGCGACGGGCCGGGTGCCGTGCGGCACCGGCCGGTCGGCGCGGTCGAGCAGGCCGACGACGCGGCGCGCCGCGATCCGGGCGCGGGTGAGGGTGACGGCCGCGCCGGGCAGCGCCGCGCCGGCTTCGAACGCGGACAGGGGCAGCAACACGAGGATCCCGAGGGACATCGGGCTCATCCCGCCCTCGGCGAAGACCGCGATGCCGACGAGCAGCGACCCCAGGACGCTCGCCCCGACCGCGAGGGGGGTGGCGGCCTCCGCGTACGCGGCGGGGACGGCCGCGCGGTCGGTGGCCCGCACCGCGTCCACGCCCGCGCGGTGCGCCCGGCCGACGGCCTGCGGGAGCAGGCCCGCGACCCGCAGCTCGGCGGCGTGGTCGAGCGCGGTGACCGCGTCGCGGGAGAACCGGACGCGGGCGGCGGCGCTGTCGGCCTCGGCGCGGGCCGCGGCGCGGGCGGACAGCCACGGGGCCGCGACGCCGGTGACGAGCAGCGCGACGGCGAGGACCGCCGCCGCGGCCGGGGAGATCAGGGCGAGCCAGCCGACGGCGGCGAGGGCGAGGACCGCGGCGACGGCGATGGGCACCAGCGCCCGGACCACCACGTCCCCGAGGGCGTCGACGTCGGCGCCGGTGCGGGCGAGCAGGTCCCCGCGGCGCAGGCCGGCGGAGGCGACCGGGTCGCCGTCGGCGAGGCGCCGGTAGAGCCGGGTGCGAGCGGCGGTGGTGCCGCGCAGCGCGGTGTCGTGGCCGGCGAGCCGCTCGAGATAGCGGAACAGGCCGCGGGAGATGCCCAGGGCCCGCACCGCGACGACGGCGACCGTCAGGTCCAGCACCGGCGGCATCTGCCACGCACGGATGATCAGCCAGGCCGACAGGCCCGCCAGCGCCAGGGCGCTGCCCAGGGTGGCGACGCCGGCGGCGACGGCGGCGGCGACCCGGCCGGGGCGCAGTTCGAGCAGCGCCATCGCGCGACGCAGATCGTTCATCACCGCTCCCCCGTGCCGGAGGTCGCGTCGCTGTGGGAGCAGACCCGGACGACGGTGTCGGCGATCGCCAGGATGCTCGGGCGGTGCGCGACGATCACCACGGTGCGTCCGCGACGGGCCAGGTCCCGCACCGTCGCCAGGACCGTGGTTTCCGTCGCGTCGTCGAGGTGGGCGGTCGGCTCGTCCAGCAGCAGCACGGGCCGGTCCGCGGCGAGGGTGCGGACGAGGGCGAGCCGTTGCCTCTGCCCGAGCGACAGCCCGCTGCCGCCGGCGCCGACGACGGTGTTCCAGCCGTCCGGGAGCTCCTCGAGCACCTCGTCGAATCCCGTTGCCGCACAGATGTCGTCGATCCCGGCGGTGGTGAGGTCCACGCCGGTGAGGCGCAGGTTGTCGGCCAGCGTGCCGGGGAGCAGCACGGGCCGCTGGGGCAGCCACGCCACCTGCCCCCACCACGCGTCGTCGGCCACCACGGGACGGCCACCGACCTCGACGCGGCCCTCCACCGGCGCGGCGAGGCCGAGGACGGCGAGCAGCGCCGTCGACTTGCCCGAGCCGTTCGCTCCGGTCAGCACGGTCACGGCGCCCGGCCGGCACACGGCGTCGAGCCGGAACGGGGCGTAGCCGTCGCGGCTCGCGACGCTGAGGCTGGTCAACGTCAGTTCGGCTGCGGTGGCATCGAATTCGGCGCTCTCCGACACCGCGGTGGTCGCGGGGGCACGGTCGAGGATCGTGAAGGCGCGCTCGGCGGCGGCCTTGCCGTCCTCGGCAGCGTGGAACTTCGCGCCCACCGTGCGCAACGGCAGATACGCCTCGGGGGCGAGGATCAGCGCGACGATGCCCGCCTCGAGGGCCATGTCGCCGTAGACGAGGCGCAGGCCGATGCTCACCGCGATCAGCGCGACGGACAGGGTGGCGAGCCATTCGAGCACGGTGCCGGACAGGAAGGCCACGCGCAGCGCCGACATGGTCGTGCGGCGGTGGTCGTCGCCGAGTTCGCGCACCTTCTGCGCCGGCCCCTGCTCGCGGCCGAGCGCGCGCAGCGTGGGCAGACCGGCGATCAGGTCGAGCAGCTGGGCCGACAGCGTCGTCATGGTGCGCAGCGTGCGGTCGGCCTTGCCCTTGGTCAGCAGCCCGATGAGGATCATGAACGCCGGGATGAGCGGCAGCGTCACGACGACGATGATCGCCGAGGTGAGGTCCTGGAAGGCGATGACCACCACGGTGATCGGGGTGAGCGTGACGGCGAGCAGCAGGGCCGGCACGTACCCGGTGAGGTACTCGGAGAGCCCGCCGAGCCCGCGGGTGAGGACGGTGGCGATCTCGTCGCGGCGTGGTTCGAGTTCGCGCGGCGGCAACCGGGTCGCCGCCGCGAGCACCTCGTGCTCGAGTTCGGCGACGACCCGGCTCGCCGAGCGGTGCGCGAACCGGGACTGCACCCACGTGACGAAGGTCCGGACGGTGACGGCCGCGGCCAGCGTCAGCAGTTCGGTCCGCCATGCGCCGAGGTCGGTGGAGCCGGTGGTGAGCACCCCGGCGAGGACCGCACCGATCGCGAGTGCGGACACGACGATCATCGCGACGTTGATCGAGGCCGTGACGACGGCGAGCGCCAGATAGCCGCGGGCGGTGGCGGAGTAACGCCACAACCGTGGGTCGATCGGCCCGCGACGCCGCGGCGCGTCCGACGCTCCGGGGGCGGAGCCGAACGGACGCACCGGGGCGTCGGCGGGCGCGGTCATTTCGTCCCGAGCGACAGGCCGATGGACTTCGGGATGTGCTTGGTGGAGATGCGCTGGCGGAACACCCAGTACGTCCACCCCTGGTAGATCAGGACCACCGGGGTGACGATCACCGCGGCCCACGTCATGACCTTCAGCGTGTACGGGCTCGACGACGCGTTCTCGATCGTCAGCGACAGGGTGTCGCCGAGCGTGGACGGCATGACGTTCGGGAACAGCGAGCCGAACAACAGGACGACGGTGCCGACGATCGCGACGGTGGTGAACACGAACGCCCAGCCCTCGCGCTCCGCGCGGGTGAGGGCGACGACGGCGAGCAGCGCGGCCGCCGCGACGCCGACGACGAGCCACGTCCAGGTCTTGCCGTAGGCGAGTTGCGTCCACACCACGAAGACACCGGCCACGACGACCGCCGGAACGGCGAGCCGGGCGGCGAGTTTCACGGCGTCCTCGCGCACCTCGTCGGCGGACTTCAGGGCGATGAAGACCGCGCCGTGCAGCGCGAACACCAGTGCGGTGGTCGCGCCGCCGAGCAGCGCGTACGGGTTCAGCAGGTCGAAGAAGCCACCGATGTACTGCTTGTTCTCGTCGATGGCGACGCCGCGGACGATGTTCGCGAACGCCACGCCCCACAGCACGGCCGGCACCCAGGAGCCGAAGACGATGCCCCAGTCGCAGCGCCGCCGCCAGGTGGGGTCGTCGATCTTGCCGCGGTACTCGATCGCCACGACCCGGACGATGAGGCCGAGCAGGATCAGCAGCAGCGGCAGGTAGAACCCGGAGAACAGGGTCGCGTACCACTCGGGGAACGCGGCGAACATCGCGCCGCCCGCGGTGAGCAGCCACACCTCGTTGCCGTCCCACACCGGTCCGATGGTGTTGAGCAACACCCGGCGGCGGGTGTCGGCCGTCTCGGTGCGGCCCCGGCCGAGCACCGGCATCAGCATGCCGACACCGAAGTCGAAACCCTCGAGCACGAAGTACCCGGTGAACAGCACCGCGATCAGGACGAACCAGACCTCTTGAAGTCCCATGACCGATCTCCTAGTACGCGAAGGACAGCTGCTTGGGCCGGCCGGTGTCGTCGGGTTCGTCGTCGTGCTCACCCGGCGGGTGGGCGTCGTGCGGCAACGGGCCCTCGATGGTGTAGCGGCGGATCAGCCAGAACCACACGACGCCGAGCGCGCCGTAGACGACGGTGAAGGCCACCAGCGAGGCGATCACGGCGCCGGACGAGTTGTTCGACACGCCCTGGTCGACGGTGAGCCGGATCATGTCCACGCCCGTCGGGTTGGGGTGCACGACCCACGGCTGGCGTCCCATCTCCGTGAAGATCCAGCCGGCGCTGTTGGCCAGGAACGGCGTGGGGATGGCGAGGATGCTCAACCAGCCGAACCACTTCTGGTCGGGGACGCGGCCGCGGCGGGTGACCCACAGCCCGGCCAGGGCCAGCGCGGCCGAGCCGGCGGCCAGGCCGATCATGGCGCGGAACGACCAGTAGGTGACGAACAGGTTGGGCCGGTAGTTGCCGGGGCCGAACTGCTCCTCGTACTGGTCCTGCAGGTCTTCGACGCCCTGCAGGGTGACGCCGGTGAACTCGCCCTGCGCGAGGTACGGCAGCACGAACGGCACCTCGAGGACGTGGATGACACCGTCGCAGTTGTTGTGCGTGCCGATCGTCAGGACCGAGAACTTGGGGTCCGTCTCGGTGTGGCACAACGACTCCGCCGACGCCATCTTCATCGGCTGCTGTTCGAACATGAGCTTCGCCTGGATGTCGCCACTGACGAAGAGCGCGACACCGGAGACGATCATGACCAGCATGCCGAGGCGGGCGGCGGGGTGGAACATCCCGCGGGCCTCACCCTCGAGCCGGTCGGCCTCGACCGGCTCGGCCTGCGCGGCGCGCCGCATGTTGCGCACCATCCACCAGCCGGCGATGCCCGCGACGAAGGTGCCGGCGGTGAGGAACGCCCCGGCGACGGTGTGGGGGAACGCCGCGAGCGCGGTGTTGTTGGTCAGCAGTTCCCAGATGCTCGTCAGCTCCGCACGCCCGGTCTCGGGGTTGTACGTCGCACCGACGGGGTGCTGCATGAACGAGTTGGCAGAGATGATGAAGTACGCGGAGGCGTTCACGCCGATCGCGACCAGCCAGATCGTCGCCAGGTGGAGCAGTTTCGGCAGCCGGCCCCATCCGAAGATCCACAGGCCCAGGAAGGTCGACTCGAGGAAGAACGCCACCAGGCCCTCGAGCGCCAGCGGGGCGCCGAAGACGTCCCCGACGAAGCGGGAGTATTCGCTCCAGTTCATGCCGAACTGGAACTCCTGGACGATGCCGGTGGCCACGCCGAGAGCGAAGTTGATGAGGAAGAGCTTGCCGAAGAACTTCGTCAGGCGGTACCAGTGGTCCTTCTTCGTGACCACCCACATGGTCTGCATGATCGCGATGAGCGGGGCGAGACCGATGGTCAGCGGGACGAGGATGAAGTGATAGACGGTGGTGATGCCGAACTGCCACCGGGACAGGTCCAACACATCCATGGCTACTCCGAGGTGACGCCCAGGGACAGGCTCCGAATCCGGGGCGCGGGCTCGGGGCCTCGGACTCTGTGCACAAGGGACCATCCGCCGCACGCGCCGGAGACCTTGTTACTACTAACAGTAGTAGAAGTGGACAGAAGCGTCGACGGTGTCGACCGACACATGCTTCCGATCGCGCGAGCGGCACGCCCCCGGCCGGGCCGCGGCGGCGCTCACTCGACCGCGGCGTCCACCAACGCCTCTACCTCACCGACCAGGGCACGGCGGGACAGGGCGTGCCCGTCGAGGGTGTGCACCCGCGCCGCCAGAGCGACGCTCGAGACGAGCCAAACACCTTCCGCCACAACAAGATCCGCAGGACGGACCGGTTCGTACCGCACGACGAAATTGTGGTCGCCCGCGACGTCGAACAGCGCCTGCTGCGTGGTGCCGGGCAGGATCCCCTGCTCCGGCGGCGGAGTGATGAGCGTGCGGCCGCGCGCAATGAGGACCGACGAACGTGGCCCCTCCAACACGTACCCCTCGCTGCTGATGTAGATCACATCGTCGGCGCCGAGCGACTCGGCGTGCCGCAGCGCCGCCATGTTCGTCGCGTAGGACAGGGTCTTGGCCCCGAGCAGCTGCCACGGCGCCTTCGACGCGAGATCCACCGAGTATCCGCGCTCGAGCGTCACCACGGACACCCCGTCCTTGCGGGCCTTGTACACCCGTTCGGCCACCGGCGTCAGCAACAGGAACGCGGTCGGTTCACTCCCGCCCTCCCGGCCGCGGGTGTACACCAGGCGCAACGCCCCCTCCCGCTCCGCGTCCCACTGCTCGATCGCGACCTCGATCGCCAGCCGCCAGTCGTCGCGCTCGGGGGCCGGCAGTCCCGCCGCCGCGGCGGACGACACGAGCCGGCTCAGGTGCTGTTCGACGGTGCGTGCCCGCCCGCCACGCACGAGGAGCGTCTCGAACACCCCGTCGCCGCGCAGCACCCCGATGTCGTCCGCGTGCAGCAGCGGCACATCCGCGTCCCGAACCTCGCCGTCCAGCGTCACCAGCACCCGCTCAGCCATGCGCACACCCTATCCATTCCTCCCGGTACAGACCCGCGCTCCTAGACTGGTGTCGTGGCCGACACTCCCTCCGTGACCGACAGCCCACTCCTTGCCCGCCCCGGCGCCGTCCCTGCGCCGGCCGGCACCCCCGACGCGGGACTGCCGTGGCACTACGGCGACCCGTTCGGTGAACAGCGCGCCGCCCTCACCGGCGTGGCCGTCGTCGACCGCTCGACCCGGTTCGTCGTCGCCGTTCCCGGCGAGGAGCGCCTGAGCTGGCTGCACACCATCTCGAGCCAGCACGTCGCGCAGCTGCGCGACGGCACCTCGGCGGAGAACCTCAGCCTCGATGCGCAGGGCCGCGTCGAGCACCACTTCGTGCAGACCGATCTCGACGGCGTCACCTGGATCGACACCGAGCCGCAGCGTGGACCGGACCTGCTCGCGTTCCTCACCAAGATGGTGTTCTGGTCCAAGGCCGAGCCGCGGGACGGCAACGAACTGGCCGTGCTCACCCTGCTCGGTCCGCACGCCGGCGATGCCGCCGTCCTGGCCGCGCTGGGCATCGACGCCCTGCCCGCCGACGTCTACGCCGCGGCCGCGCTGCCCGGGGGCGGGCTCGTCCGGCGCATGCCCTGGCCCACCGACGACGCCTGGGACCTTCTCGTACCCCGGGAACGGCTCGCCGACGTGTTCACCGCCCTCGTCGACGCCGGTGCCCGCCCGGCGGGCACCTGGGCGTTCGAGGCGCTGCGGGTCGTCTCGCTGCGCCCGCGCATCGGCCTCGACACCGACGAGCGCACCATCCCGCACGAGGCCCGCTGGATCGGCGGCCCGGCCGAGCGCGGCGCCGTCCATCTCGACAAGGGCTGCTACCGGGGGCAGGAGACCGTCGCGCGGGTGCACAACCTCGGCAAGCCGCCCCGGCACCTCGTCCTGCTGCACCTCGACGGTTCCGCCGAGGGCCGGCCCGAACCCGGCGACCCGGTGACCGCCGACGGTCGCGCCGTCGGCCGGGTGGGCACCGTCGTCGACCACTTCGAGCTCGGTCCCGTCGCGCTGGCCCTCGTCAAGCGGAACGTTCCCGTCGGTACGGCGCTCGTCGCCGGACCCTGCGCCGCGGCGATCGATCCGGACTCGGTGCCCGACGACGCCGCCGTGCAGGCCGGCCGGCTCGCCGTGGAACGGCTCCGCGGGCGGTGAGCCACCCGTACGTCCCGACCGGCCGGGTCGAGGCGGTCTGCGTGGTGCACGCCGTCCGCCACAGCGGCACCCGCCGCGTTCCGTACACCGCCATCGACAAGCGGCCCGTGCCCGGGCCCGTGCCGGTCCGGCAGCTCGGCCTGCACGGCGACCGGCAGTGCGACACCGCCCACCACGGCGGCCGCCACAAGGCCTTCTACGCGTACGCCGAGGACGAGGTGCGCCGCTGGGCCGACGAGCTCGGCCGCGAACTGCCCGCGGGTTGGTTCGGCGAGAACCTGCGCGTGAGCGGGATCGCCACGTCGGATGCCGTGATCGGCGAGCGCTGGCGGATCGGATCCGCCGGCCTGCTCCTCGAGGTCACCGGACCGCGCACCCCGTGCGGCACGTTCGGGGTGGGGGCGCAGGAACCGGGCTGGGTGAAGCGGTTCGCGGCCCGCGGCGACACCGGCGCGTACCTGAAGGTGATCGTCGAGGGCCCGGTCGAGGCGGGCGACGGGATCACCGTCGTGCACGTGCCCGAGCACGGGGTGACCGTGCGGGAGCTGTTCACCGGCCGGGACCCGGCGCGGATCGCGGTGATGCTCGAACGGCAGGCCGACTTGTCCCCTAGTGTCGCCGACAAGGCTCGCAGACGAGTCGCCGGACGAGAGGTGCAGGTGGAGTATTGAGCGTCGAACTCGTGGAAGTGGTGCGGTCCGGATTCCGCGAATGCGTGCACCGCGGCTCGCTCGTCGTGGTCGGGCCGGACGGTGAGGTGCGGATCGCCCTCGGAGAGATCCACACGCCCGTCTACCCGCGTTCGTCGAACAAGCCGCTGCAGGCGGTGGCCCTGCTGCGCCACGGATTCGTGCCCAGCTCGACGGAGGAACTGGCCATCGCGACGGCCTCCCACGAGGGCGAGGAGGATCACGTCCGGCTCGTGCACGCGCTGCTCGCCGGGCACGGGTTCACCGAGGACGACCTGCAGTGCCCGCCGGACCTGCCGGGCAACGAACCGGCCCGCGCGACGATCGTCGCGGCCGGCCGCCCACGGCGGACGGTGTACATGAACTGCTCCGGCAAGCACGCGGCGATGCTCGCGACGTGCGCCGCGAACGGCTGGCCCGTCCGCGCCGAGCAGGACGAGCCGGGCTACCTCGACTCCGCCCATCCGCTGCAGCAGGCCGTGCTCGAGACGATCCTCGAGCTCGCCGGGGACGTGGAGGACACCGATCTCGGAATCGACGGGTGCGGACTGCCGATCGTGCCGCTACCGCTGTTCAACCTCGCCCGCGCCTATTCGCGGCTGGCGACGGCCGCGCCCGGGACGCCGGAACGGGCCGTCGCCGACGCGATCCGGCGTCATCCGCGCCTCGTCTCGGGCAGCGGCAAGGACGACGCCCGGCTGATGCCCGCGGTGCCGGGGCTGCTGTGCAAGGCCGGCGCGGACGGCGTGCACGCGGGCGCCCTGCCGGACGGCACCGCGTTCGCCCTCAAGATCGACGACGGCCACGAGCGGGCCCGGCTCCCCCTCACGGCCGCCCTGCTGCACCACCTCGGCGTGACATGGTCCGAGGACCACGCGGAGCTCGCCTCGCAGCCGGTGCTCGGCGGCGGCATCCGGGTCGGCACGGTGCGGGCGATCCCCGGGGTGCTCTGAGCGCCACCGGCACCGCATTTGCCCAGGTCGCCTGTGGGTGAGACCAATCGGACACTGCCGCAACCAGGTGTGTGGAGGCGGAACCGACTTTTGCACGCTAGAGTGGTGGCCAGGAAAATACTCAATTAACCGGGGCCGCCAAATTCCCCAGGCCGCCCCGTCAAGGCGCGAGGGGGTTAGCCATGGGCCGCGGCCGGGCTAAGGCAAAGCAGACCAAGGTTGCACGGGAGCTCAAGTACAGCTCACCGGCCACCGACTTCGAGAGCCTCCAGCGGGAATTGTCTGGCGGTACACCCAACTCGCACCGGGACGAGGTCTTCGCGGACCAGCGTTCCGGCCCGGACGGTCGTTCCGCCTGGGACGACGACTACGACGACGACTGGCGTCGCTGACCCGAGCCTCACGCACGGGAGGGGGGAGTCGGACCACCGACTCCCCCCTCCCGCTGGGCACCCCTCCCCTCCGCCCGGATCCCGCACAGCTCTGCGGACCCGGTCGGGCGGTGAGGCGATCCCGAAAACTTCTTCATCACCACGACGCGCAGCGCCCGGGCCGTCCTGAACGGCCCGGGCGCTGCGTGTTTCGGGTATGGAGAGGTTCCGGGGTGGGGCGTTCCCGGATGCCGGACTCGGGCCGGCGCCGGGTCAGAACCGCGGGTGGTCGCCCACCAGCACGGCCCGCACGTCGTCCTGGTCCTGCGACTTGCGCACGGTGCCCAGGGTCCAGCAGTCGATGTGCCGCGCGGTGAGCACCGCGAGGGCCCGGTCGACGTCCTCGGGCGCGACGATCGCGACCATGCCGACGCCCATGTTGAAGGTCTTCTCCATCTCGGCCCGCTCGACGCGGCCGCGCTGGGCGATGAGCCCGAACACCGGAGCCGGGCTCCACGTGGTGCGGTCGAGTTCGGCGACGAGTCCCTTCGGCATCACGCGGGCCAGGTTCCCCGCGAGTCCCCCGCCGGTGACGTGGCAGAAGGTACGGACCTCGGTCTCGGCGGCCAGCGCGAGGCAGTCCTTCGCGTAGATCCGGGTCGGCTCGAGCAGTTCCTCGCCGAGGGTGCGGCTGAACTCGTCGACGTGTGCCGTCAGGCTCATCTTGCCGATGTCGAGAAGGACCTTGCGCGCCAGCGAGTATCCGTTGGAGTGCAGGCCCGACGAGCCCATGGCGATGACCACGTCGCCCGGGCGCACCCGGTCGGGTCCGAGCAGCCTGTCGGCCTCGACGACGCCGACACCGGTGGCGGACAGGTCGTAGTCCCCGTCGGCCATCACGCCGGGGTGCTCGGCGGTCTCGCCGCCGAGCAGCGCGCAACCGGCCTGGACGCAGCCGGCCGCGATGCCGCCGACGATCTCGGCCACCCGCTCGGGCACCACGCGACCGACCGCGATGTAGTCCTGCAGGAAGAGCGGTTCGGCGCCGCAGACCACGAGGTCGTCGACGACCATCGCGACGAGGTCGAGACCGACCGTGTCGTGCTTGTCGAGGGCCTGCGCGACGGCGAGCTTGGTGCCGACGCCGTCGGTGGACGCCGCGAGCAGCGGTTCCTTGTAGTCACCCTTGAGCGCGAACAGACCCGCGAATCCGCCGAGGCCGCCGAGCACCTCCGGGCGGGTCGCCTTCTTCGCGTGCGGTGCGAACAGTTCGACGGCTCGATCGCCGGCCTCGATGTCCACGCCCGCCGCTGCGTAGGAAGCTCCGGGGGTTGTGTCCTCGGTCATGGGTTGTCGGCTCCAGCCTCGAGTTGTGGTGAACAGGTGTGTCGGCATCGCTGCCGGGCGCGCGCACGCACGCCGAAGCCCGCCGATCGCGCACCTCAAGGTACCTGACCGGGTCGGACCGCCGACGCGCGACGACGCGAAACCGTGGCCGCCGCCATCGCGGCGGCGGGTGGGTCTAGGGGCGGCTCAACGCGTCCGCGTTGTCGTTGTCGAGCACCGGCGCGGTGCCCGCGGCCCCGCCGAGCATGCCTTCGAGCACGTTCTTTCCGACGGCGTGCTCCTTCGGCAGCGCGATCGGGTAGTGCCCGTCGAAGCACGCGGCGCACAGGCGCGATGCGGGCTGCTCGGTGGCGCCGATCATCCCGTCGATCGAGATGTACCCGAGGGAGTCCGCACCGATCGAACGGCGCACCATCTCCACCATCTCGTCGAAGTCGTGCCCGGTCAGCTCGGAGGCGTCGCGGGTGCCGCCGCCGTTGGCGATCAGCTCGGCCGGGGACGCGAAGTCGATGCCGTAGAAGCAGGGCCACTTCACCGGCGGCGACGCGATCCGCACGTGGATCTCGAGCGCACCGGCCTCGCGGAGCATGCGGATCAGGGCGCGCTGAGTGTTGCCACGCACGATCGAGTCGTCGACGACGACGAGCCGCTTGCCGCGGATCACCTCGCGCAGCGGATTGAGCTTGAGCCGGATGCCGAGCTGCCGGATGGTCTGGCTCGGCTGGATGAAGGTGCGGCCCACGTAGGCGTTCTTCATCAGGCCCTGGCCGTAGGGGATGCCGGAGCCCTGGGCGTAGCCGACGGCGGCCGGGGTGCCCGACTCCGGGACCGGGATGACCAAGTCCGCGTCGACCGGGTGTTCCTTGGCCAGGCGCCGGCCGATCTCGACGCGGGTCGCGTGCACCGAGCGGCCCGCGATCGTCGAGTCCGGACGCGCGAGGTAGACGTACTCGAACACGCAGCCCTTGGGCTCGGGGTTCGCGAAGCGGGTCGAGCGGACGCCGTCGGCGTCGATGGCGAGCAGCTCGCCGGGCTCGATGTCGCGCACGAAGGACGCACCGACGATGTCGAGCGCGGCGGTCTCGCTGGCCACCACCCAGCCACGGTCCAGGCGACCCAGGCACAACGGCCGGATTCCCCACGGATCGCGGGCGGCGTAGAGCGTGTGCTCGTCCATGAAGGTGAGGCAGAAGGCACCACGCAGGGTCGGCAGCAGCTCGAGGGCCGCCTGCTCGACGGTGCTGTCGGCGGCGGCGTGCGCGAGCAGCGCGCCGACGATGTCCGAGTCGGTGGTCGCCGTGACCGCCCGCCGGTCCTCGCCGAGGCCCAGCTCGCGGGCGCGCTGGGCGAGTTCGGCGGTGTTGACCAGGTTGCCGTTGTGGCCGAGCGCGACGCCGGTGCCGGCCGCGGTGGTGCGGAAGATCGGCTGGGCGTTCTCCCAGGTGGTCGACCCGGTGGTCGAGTAGCGGCAGTGCCCGATCGCGATGTGACCGGACATGGCGGCGAGCGTCTGCTCGTCGAAGACCTGGCTCACCAGCCCGAGATCCTTGAAGACGAGAACCTGCGAGCCGTCGGCGACGGCGATGCCGGCCGCCTCCTGGCCGCGGTGCTGCAGCGCATAGAGGCCGTAGTACGTGAGCTTGGACACATCCTCGCCCGGAGCCCACACTCCGAAGACTCCGCACTCCTCGCGAGGTTCGTTCTCAGGTTCCTCGGCTGCGAGGAGATTACGTGTGTGGACCGACAGATCGGCACTGGTCACCGGGGTGCTCCCTGGGGGCTGGACAGAAGAGAGGCAACACCATTCTACGGGTCGCGCGACGGTGCCCCGCCCCGACGGGCCGCCGGGGCCCCATCCGGCGTCCCGTAGTCCCCCACTCACAACCGCAGCAGCGGCATCCAGTGCGCGATTTCCCCCGCCCGGCTGCCGGACGCGTCCAGCGATCCCTCGGCGGCCGCGTCGGCGAAGCCGACGAGACCGGTGGCCAGCCGCAGCCACGTCCGCGGGTCGGTCTCGACCACGTTGGGCGGGGTGCCCCGGGTGTGGCGAGGGCCCTCGATGCACTGCACCGCCACGAACGGCGGCACCCGGACCTCGACGCTGGATCCGGGCGCCACCTGTTCGAGGGCACGGGCGCTCAGGCGCACGGCCGTCGCGAGGTCGGTGCGGGCGGGCGCGTCGTCGGTCTCCGCCCGCAGCCACGGACCGACCCGGAGCAGGGCGGCGCGGAGTTCGGCGGGGTCGACGGGTCTGCGCGGTGCCACGGCGAGCCAGCCTAACGCCGCCGCGGCGCGGCGGCGTCCTCCTCGGGCGGCAGGCCGGCCAGGCGGACGGCCACGGCGCCGCCGGCGTTGAGGGCCAGGTGCAGCAGTGCCGGCGCGAGGACACTGCCGCTGCGCCGGCGCAGCCCGTCGAAGACCACCGCCGAGAGTCCGGTGACCAGCACGGTTCCGAGCACGTGGTGACCGGCGTCCCTCGCGGGCCGCACGTGCCACAGCCCGAAGGCCGCCGCGTGCAGGCCGGACCCCGCCCCACCCGGACCGAGCAGCGCCGCGAGCACGCTGCGGAACAGGAGTTCCTCGGCGGCGACGGTGCCGAAGGGAATGTGCAGGCCCACCCATTCGTAGAAGTCCTCACGTTCGGCGCGGGCCTCGTCGACGAGCCGGGCACGCAGCGACGGGACGGCCAGCATCACCCCGTAGGCGGCGAGCGGGACGGTCGCGGCGGCCGCACCCCAGCGGGCGCCGGACACCAGGTGCACCGGGTCCAGTCCCAGCGTCGCCCGTTCCAGGCCCGAGGCCCGCGCCGCACCCACCGCCGCGGCGCCGACCGCTGCGGACAGCACGGCCCGCCCCCGCGGCCCGAGGCGCGTGGCCGGCAGCACCGCACCCCAGCCGACGACCGCCGCGGCGACGACCGGACCGAGCCACGGCCGGCGGCGAGCCCGTCCCGGCCGGCTCACTTCTCCGGTCCCTGCAGGTCGTCGATGACGCTCAGCGCGAACCGCACCCGCTCGGTGTCGGTCTCCGCCCAGCCTTCGGGCCGGGCGATCGCGAGCCACCCGTCGAGCACCGTGGTGCCGTAGTTGTGGCCGTGACCGTCGGGTACCCCCGCGGCGTTGGTCAGATCCGCCGAGACCTGCCAGAACGTCACGAACGGGAACCACCGCATCTGCGGCAGCCGATCGGGTCCGGGCGGTTCGGACAGCCAGTCCGGCCGGCTGAAGATCAGGTCCGGGGACCACCACACCACCGGATCGGAGGCGTGCTGCAGGTACAGGATCCGGGGGAACAACCATTGAGTGTCGGGTTCGCCGATCGACGCGCGGTTGTCGGCGAAGCGCACCACCAGGCCGTCCGCGTACACCGGCTCGACCTCGGTGGTGCCCGGGTCGCGCCGGGTGACGAGCTGACGCCACAGGCGGTTCGAGTTGGGCGGACCGACCCACAGGACACCGTCGACGGTGTCGCGGATCTCGGCGAGCGTGTCGAAAGCGCCCTCCCCCGACTGGGTTCCGAGGCTCTCCCCGTACAGGTACAGCTTCGGGCGATGCTCGGCGGCCTGGGCGAGCCACCGGTTGTGCACCCGGTCGATCAGCATGTCGCCGGCGGCGGCGGCCTTCTCGCGGTCGGCGAGGAACGAGATCCAGCTCGGCATGTACGAGTACTGCCACGCGACGAGGGCGACGTCGCCGTTGTGGACCAGTTCCATCATCATCGCCGCGGTCGGATTGACCCATCCGGTGCCGGTGGTCGGGATGACGACGAGCACCTCGCGGTCGAACGCGTCGGTGCGTTCGAGCTCGTCGATCACCAGGTCGGCACGCGCCTCGGGGGTGTCGGCGGTCTCGAGCCCGGCGTAGACCCGGATCGGTTCCCTCGCCGGGGCGCCGTTGATCGCGGTCAGCTCCGCGGCGCTCAGTCCCCGGCCGACGAAGTCGCGGCCCTGGTAGCCGAGCGTGTCCCACGCCGCGAACGACTCCGGGCTCCCGGACTTCTCGGGCACGAGCGGCTGGGTGATCCCGGGGCGGGTCTCGCTGTTCTGGAGACCGAACACCACGTTGAGTCCCGCGTACGCACCCCGGGCCAGCACACCGTCGATCAGCATGAAGACGACCAGCACCACCAGCAGCGCACCGAGCGAGCGAGCCGCACCCGGCGGCATGCGCAGGCGCCGCACGAGTTGCCACGCGACGATCCCCGCGAGTTCGCGCAGCCCCCGCCAGGTCGCAATCAGGGTGATCGCGACGGCGGCGGCAAGCACCAGGGTCCGCAGATACCCGCTGGTGGTGGTGCCCTCGGCATTCATCAGCGCGGCGAGCTGACGCTGCTGCCGCGAGGCGAACACCAGGGCCACCAGCGACGCGAGCACGGCCGCGACGGGGACCGCGACCTTGATCGCCCGCAGCACGGGCAGCGGCGGCGGCCACCACAGTCGGTTCGCCAGCAGCAGCCGGTACCCGGCCCAGCCGACGGCACACCCCACGCCGTAGCCGATGGCGACGTTGATGCCGCCGATGATGCCCTGGAACAACCAGTCGCGGGGCAGCAGCGACGGGGTCAGCGACCAGCAGAAGAACAGGGCCGCGAAGGCGATGCCGGTGAAATCCAGGCTCAGCAGTCCCCACGCCTGGGCGGTGTGGGGATGACGGTCACCGAATTCGGTGACCGCGTCGATGATCCGGCCCTGCCGGGCCTCGATCAACGCCAGCCGATCGACCTGGGATCCGACCATCGCTCACCCGAACAATGCCGGCAGTGTGCCCTCGTAGACCTCTCGCAGTTCGGCCATCGAGACCGAGAACCGGCCCTGCACCTCGACGGAGTCGGAGCCCTCGTCGACGACCCCGATCCGCACCCACGGCATGTTGCGCGCCGTGCACATGCCGGTGAAGCGGGTCTCCTCGGTGCGCGGCACCGCCACCAGCACCCGGCCGGCGGACTCGGAGAACAGGGTCACGAACGGATCCGCGTCCTCCGGCAGCAGGATCCGGCAGCCGGTCTCGCCGGCCAACGCGGCCTCCACGACCGCCTGCGCGAGGCCGCCCTCGGACAGGTCGTGGGCGGCGGAGATCAGGCCGTCGCGCGAACCGGCGGTGAGGATCTCGGCGAGCAGCCGCTCCCGCTCGAGGTCGACCTTCGGCGGCACGCCGCCGAGGTGGTCGTGCTCGACCTGCGCCCAGATCGAGCCGTCGAACTCGTCGCGGGTCTCCCCCAGCAGGATCAGGGTCTCGCCCGGCTCGAGGCCGAGGCCGGTGGGGATGCGCCGGTGCACGTCGTCGATCACGCCGAGCACGGCGACGACCGGGGTCGGCAGGATCGGGGTGGCCCCGGTCTGGTTGTAGAAGCTGACGTTGCCGCCGGTGACGGGGATGCCGAGCTTCGCGCATCCGTCGGCGAGACCACGCACGGCCTGCTGGAACTGCCACATCACGCCCGGATCCTCGGGCGAGCCGAAGTTGAGGCAGTTGGACACGGCCTTGGGGGTGGCACCGGTGACGGCGACGTTGCGGTAGGCCTCTGCGAGGGCGAGCTGCGCGCCGGCGTACGGGTCCAGCTGGGTGTAGCGGCCCGACGCGTCGGTGGCCAGCGCGATGCCGCGGCCGGTCTTCTCGTCCACGCGGACCACGCCCGCGTCGGCGTTCTCGGCGAGCACCGTGTTGCCGCGGACGTAACGGTCGTACTGCTCGGTGATCCACCTGCGGCTGCACAGCTGCGGCGAGCCGATCATCTTCAGCAGGGTCGCCTTCAGCTCCTCGGGAGTCTGCGGGCGCTGCAGTCCGGCGGTGGTGTCCGCGACGAGCGCGTCCTGGGACTCCGGGCGCTGCACCGGACGGTGGTACACCGGGCCCTCGTGCGCGACGGTGCGCGGCGGCACGTCGACGACGGTCTCACCGTGCCAGGTGATGACGAGCCGGTCGCCGTCGGTGACCTCGCCGATCACGGTGGCGAGCACGTCCCACTTCTTGCACACGGCCATGAAGGCGTCGACGTTCTCCGGGGTCACGACGGCGCACATGCGCTCCTGGGACTCGCTCGAGAGCACCTCGGCGGGCGTCATTCCCTTCGCGCGCATCGGGACCCGCTCCAGTGCGACGTGCATGCCGCCGTCACCGGCGGCGGCCAGCTCGGAGGTCGCGCAGGCGAGGCCGGCGCCGCCGAGGTCCTGGATGCCGACGACGAGCTTCTCGCGGTAGAGGTCGAGGCAGCACTCGATGAGCACCTTCTCGGTGAACGGGTCCCCCACCTGCACGGCCGGCAGCTTCTTCCGGCCGGAAGAAGATTCGTCGCCCTCGAAGGTCTCCGACGCCAGGACGGACACGCCGCCGATGCCGTCGAGACCGGTGCGCGCACCGAACAGGATGACCTTGTTACCCGTGCCCGACGCGAACGCCAGGTGCAGGTCCTCCTTGCGCATCGCGCCGGCGCACAGCGCGTTGACGAGCGGGTTGCCGGCGTAGGAGGCGTCGAAGACGGTCTCGCCGCCGACGTTGGGCAGGCCGAGGGAGTTGCCGTAGCCGCCGATACCGCGGACCACGCCGTCGACGACGCGACGGGTGTCGGGCGCGTCGGCGGCGCCGAAGCGCAGCTGGTCCATGACCGCGATCGGGCGGGCGCCCATCGCCATGATGTCGCGGACGATGCCGCCGACACCGGTCGCGGCGCCCTGGTACGGCTCGACGTAGGACGGATGGTTGTGGGATTCGACCTTGAAGGTGACCGCCCAGCCGTCGCCGATGTCGACGACGCCGGCGTTCTCACCGATACCCGCGAGCATCGACGCCCGCATCTCGTCGGTGGTGGTCTCCCCGAAGTACCGCAGGTGCACCTTGGAGGACTTGTAGGAGCAGTGCTCGGACCACATCACCGAGTACATGGCCAGTTCGGCGTCCGTGGGACGACGGCCCAGGATCTCGCGGATGCGGGCGTACTCGTCGTCCTTCAGCCCCAGTTCGCGGGAGGGCTGGGCGACATCGGGGGTTTCGGCGGCGTGGGTGACGGTATCCACCTGCGGTGACACTGGGCGTCGGGTCCCTTCACTCTGGGATCGAAACGGCAGGCCGGGCGCGCGCTGCCGCGGCCAGTCTATCCGGGTGCACGCCCGGCGCCGTCCACCGGTGCGACGCCCCGCGGCGGCCGCACCGCCGTCAACGCGTCGAGATCCACGCTCACCCGGTGACCCGCGGCCGGAAGCAGCACCTTGCCCGTGTACTCCCCCTCGTAGCGGTACCACCCGTCGTCGAGCACGAACACCCCCAGCGTCGCGGGTTCGACGAGGTCGATCATCCAGTAGGCGGGGATGCGCGCCTCGGCGTACTCGGAGAACTTCGTGACGCGATCGGTGCGGACGCTGCCCTCGGCCATGACCTCCACCACCAGCCGCACGTCGCCGGCCGTCGCGCGGTCGGGGTCGGCGTCCACCAGCGCCCGGTCGACGACGATGCCGTCCGGGCAGCGCACCGTCAGCGGGGACTCGGTGAGCAGCACCTCCACGTCGCCGAGCACGGCCAGTTCCTTCGGCAGCTGATCGGCGAGCTGAGCGACGAGCCCGAACGCGACGTGCTGGTGCAGGTATCCGGGCCGCGGCGACGCCGACAGCACCCCTTCGCAGACCTCGACGTGGAACTGCTCGTATTCGGGCAGTTCCGTCCATTCGGCGAGCGTGAGCAGATGGTCGGGGAACGACGGGCCGGTCACAGGATCACCACCGTTCGCGGTCGGGCGAATTGTCCCCTCAGTCTGGCACCGGATGCCGGGCCGTGCCGGTCAGTTCGCCGGAGTGAGAAACGCCCCGAGAGCGCGGGCGTACGCGGTGACGTCCTTCGCTCCCATGAGCTCGCGCGCCGAGTGCATCGCGAGCTGCGGAGCCCCGACGTCGACGGTCGTCAGCCCGGTCCGGGAGGCGGTGATGGGGCCGATCGTCGAGCCGCACGGCAGGTCGGCGCGATGCACGTAGCGCTGCAGCGGCACCCCGGCCTGATCGCAGGCGAGCGCGAACGCGGCGGCGCCGGCGGCGTCTGTGGCATAGCGCAGGTTCTGGTTGACCTTGAGCACGGGGCCGCCGTTCACCGCGATGCGGTGGGCGGGCTCGTGGCGGTCCGGGTAGTTCGGGTGGGTGGCGTGAGCCATGTCGCCGGAGGCCACCACCGAGCCGGCCATGGTCCGCAGAAAGTCCTCGCGGCTCCCGCCGCGGGCCAGCACGACCCGTTCGAGCACGGTGTTCAGCAGGTCGGAGAACGCGCCGCGGTCGGACATGCTGCCGACCTCCTCGTGGTCGAACAGGGCGAGCAGCGGCACCGGGCCGCCGTGCTCGGCGACGTGGCCGACGGCGGCGAGCAGCGCCGCGGTCCCGGCGTAGCAGGTGCCCTGGTTGTCCAGCCGTGGCGCGCTGACGAGGTCCGCGTCCGCCCCGACCAGGGTGGACGGGGCCAGGTCGTGGGTCATCAGCTCCCAGCCCAGGATCGCGTCGGCCTCGACCTCGACCGCCTCGGCGAGGAAGGCGAGGAAGGACCGCGGCGCGGTGCCCACCCCCCACACGGCGTTGACGTGGCGCTGCGGATCCAGTTGCACGCCCTTGCGGTCCTCCGAGAGGTGGATGGCGAGCTGGGGGACACGCAGGATCGGCCGGTCGACGCGCACGAGCACGTCCTCGGCACCGTTGCCGGCCCGTACCGTGAGCCGGCCGGAGACGCCGAGATCGCGGTCCAGCCACGAGTTCAGCCATGCTCCCCCGTACGGTTCGAGACCGACCAGTTGCCAGCCTGCCGAGGCGAGGTCGGGGTGCTGCTTGACCCGCAGGTTGGGGCTGTCGGTGTGGCCGCCGACGATCCGGAACGGGCGGGCGGGGTCGCCGTCGGCGCCTTCGGTGCTCCACGCGATCAACGAGCCGCCCCGCAGCAGGTAGTAGCGGCCGGGCTCGCTCGGCCACACCTGGGCCTCGGTGAGCTGCGTGAAGCCGGCGTCGGTGAGGGTGGCCGCGACGGTCGCGCACACGTGGAACGGCGACGGCGACAGATCGACGAAGTTGCACAGGCCCTGTGCGTCGGCGGGCATGGTCGTAGGCATGGCTGCATCCTCGCACCGCACCCGCCTCGACACACCCCGGCCGCGCCACCCCGCACCCCGGCACGTCCGTGATGCACGACCGGGAGTGTCTCCGCGAGCGCACCGCGTCGCCGGCGACCGCGCCGACGGGGCGGGATCGAATCCCGCCCCCGGGGCCGCGCTGCCGCCGTCGCTCAGTGCCCTCCCGCCACGCAGAACTGGTTGCCGTCCGGGTCGGTGAGCGTCACCCACCGGAACCCGCCCATGTCCTGGCGGTGCACCTCACCCGCGCCCGCCTCGACGAGCCGGCGCACCTCGGCGTCGAGATCGGGCGCCACCAGGTCGAGGTGGACCCGGTTCTTGCCCGGGATCGGATCCGGAACCTTCTGGAAACCGAGTTTCTGTGCGGTGCCGGGCATTCCGACGATGTAGAACCAGCCGTCGTTGTCCTGCTCGATCCGGCCGCCGATCTGCTCGGCCCACCACGTGGCAAGCGGGCCGGGGTCGGCGCTGTCGAAGGTGATCATGCCGATGTTCAGTGCCATGGCCGGGACGGTAGCGGACGGGACCGACACGAGTGTGCCGCCACGGCACCGGGTTCGCCGTCAGCAGGCGGCGCGGACGAGCTGGGTGATGCGGTCCACCTGCTGATCGGTGGGGGTGACCGCCCCGTTGGTGGACAGCTCCGCGACCCGGCTGTTGATCTCCTCGTCGCTCGCCCCGTCGTCGATCAGTGGACAGGTTTCGGTGACGATCGCCTCGATGGAGGCGTCGTCCCGACCGTCGGCCAGGTTCGGGTAGCCCGTCCGGAAGGTTGCGACGAAGGTCCCCAACTTCGCTGCGTCGACGGCACGTTGGACGACGCTGGAGGCGACGCTGCCGGCCGGGCGGGTCGTGCTCTCGGGCGCGGACGTCTCGTCGTCGGATCCGCAGGCGGTGAGCAGGAAGAGGGCGGCGACCGCCGCCACCACAGCAGTCTTGGTCTTCATTGTTCGAGCGTGACACGCCGGGACGCGCCCGCGCCGGTGAAAGGCGGAATTCACGGTGAGCCGTCGCGCTCACGCGCTTCCCGGCCCGGGAAGGGGACGGCCGAACGGCCCCGGCAAAGATGCGTAATGCTACTCGAGACAACGGCGACGACGTGCGGCATAGTGGTGCCCGGCACGGCCGATCGGGGGATTCGGCGGTGCCCGCCGGAGCCGGTTGGGGGCCGCGCTCCGGACCGCAGGAGAAGGGGCCCCGCCGCCGATCGGGACGGCGGCGGGGCCCCTTTCGTCGCGTCGGGCGACGGTCGTCTCAGCTCCGGGCTGCGACCTTCGCCGGATCCAGCTCCAGCCGGCGCAGCAACTGCGCGTTCAGTGCCACGACGATCGTGGAGACCGACATGAGCACGGCAGCCACCGCAGGCGGCAGGACCACCCCGGCGAAGGCCAACGCACCGGCCGCGAGGGGCACCGCGACGACGTTGTACCCGGTGGCCCAGGCCAGGTTCTGCCACATCTTGCGGTAGCTCGCCCGCGACAGTGCGATCACCGACAGCACGGCGCGCGGATCGTCTGCGGCCAGGACCACGCCGGCCGACTCGACGGCGACGTCGGTGCCCGCGCCGATCGCGATGCCGACGTCGGCCCGCGCCAGCGCCGGCGCGTCGTTGACCCCGTCACCGACCATCGCGACGCGGTGCCCGCGGGCCTGCAGCTCGGCGACCTTCGCGTCCTTGTGTTCGGGCAGCACGTTCGCGAACACCTCGTCGATACCGAGGTCGGCGGCGACGGCGTCGGCCACCTGCCGCGCGTCCCCGGTGATCATGGCGACCTTCACCCCGCGCGCGTGCAGGGCGTCGATCGCCTGCCGCGACTCCTCGCGCACCGCGTCCTCGAGCGCGACGGCTCCCAGCACCGTGCCGTCGCGCACGACGTGCAGCACCGACGCCCCGCGGGCGACCCAGCGGTCGGTCGCGGCCGCGACGTCGGCGGGCACGTGCGCCCGCAGGTCCGCGAGCACGGCCGGACCGCCGACGAACACGGTCGCCCCGTCCACCACGGCCCGCACCCCGCGGCCGGGCAGGGAGCGGAAATCCTTCGTCGGCAACATGACTCGCCCTCCCGCGGCGGCGACGACGGCGCGGGCGACGGGGTGCTCGCTGTCGGATTCGACCGCGGCGGCCAGGGTCAACAGGTCGTCCTCGGTGGTGCCGGCGGTGGCGACGACGTCGGTGACGACGTGCCGCCCCTGGGTCAGGGTCCCGGTCTTGTCGAACAGGACGACGTCCACGCCGCGCATCCGCTCCAGCGACAGCCGGTCCTTGACGAGCACGCCGGCGCGGGCGGCGCGCTCGGTCGAGATGGCGATGACGAGTGGGATGGCCAGGCCCAGCGCGTGCGGGCACGCGATGACCAGGACCGTGACGGTACGGACGACGGCCTCGTCGACGTTGCCGAGCAGCGTCCACACGGCGAAGGTGAGGACGCCGGCGACGGTGGCGAAGTAGAAGAGGAAGGCGGCGGCCCGGTCCGCGAGCGCCTGGGCTCGCGAGGACGAGGCCTGCGCGTCGGCGACCATGCGCTGGATGCCGGCGAGCGCGGTGTCCTCCCCCACCGCGGAGATGCGGACGCGCAGTGCACTGTCGGTGGCGACCGTGCCGGCGACGACGGTGTCGCCCACGGCGCGGGGCACGGCGCGGGACTCGCCGGTGATCATCGACTCGTCCACGTCGGCGCGCCCGTCGACGACCGTGCCGTCGGCCGGGACGCGCGCACCGGCGCGCACCAGCGCGACGTCGCCGACGGCCAGGTCGGCGAGGGCGACCTGCACGACGCCGTCCGCGGTCACCTTCTCGGCGGTGTCGGGCAGCATCGCGGCCAGGGCGTCGAGCGCGCGCGACGCCGAGCCCAGCGCCCGCATCTCGAGCCAGTGCCCGAGCAGCATGATCACGATCAGCAGCGCCAGTTCCCACCAGAAATCGAGGTCGAACCCGCCCAGCCCGAGCGTGGTCACCCAGGACGCCGCGAACGCGACGCTGATGGCCATGGCGATGAGCAGCATCATTCCGGGCCGGCGGTCCCGCAGCTCGTTCCACCCGCCGACGAGGAAGGGGCTGCCGCCGTAGGCGAACACGACCGTGCCGAGGACGGGCGAGACCCATCCGGCCCACGCGGCGTCGGGCAGCGCGTAGCCGAGCAGGTCGGCGAACATGGCGCTGAACGCCACGATCGGAACCGCGAGGACCAGGCTCACCCAGAATCTGCGACGGAAGATCTCACCGTGCGGCCCGTGCCCGGCGTGCCGGTCCCGGGCGCGGTGGGCGTCGCGCGCTCCGGGCGGCGCGGTGTGGGCAGCGTGTCCGTGGTGTGCGAGCTCTGTCATGGCTCCCGCCTCGATCCGTTTCCGTTTCCGTGGACCCCTCCATTGATACCCCCTGGGGGTATGAATGGAAGGGGTGGGACGGTCACGATCCGATCACGGCCCCGACTACCGCTCGAGCATGGCGCGCATCTCGTCGATCTCCGCCTGCTGCGTCGCGATGATCGACTCGGCGAGTTGCCGCGCCTCCGGGTTCACGCCCTCGGCCAGCTCGGTCTGCGACATCTCGATCGCGCCCTCGTGGTGGACGATCATCATGGTCAGCCACATGCGGTCGAAGTCCATGCCGCGGGCCCCCATCATGGAGTCCCACTCGTCGTCGGACATCATTCCCGGCATCCCGCCGGGCATGCCCATGCCGCCGTGACCCATCCCGTCCTCGTCCGGCGCCTCCTGCCCCCAGCTGTCGAGCAGCGACACCATCTGCTCCATCTCGGGTTCCTGCGCGGCCTCGATGCGGGCGGCGAGGTCGATGAGCTGCGGATCCTCGCTGCGTTCGGGCACGGCCTGGGCCATCTGCACGGCCTGCGCGTGATGGGGATACATCTCCTGCAGGAACTCGACGTCCGCGTCGACGAACTGCGCCTGCCCGGCCGGCGCCGAGGTCTGGGACGTGCCCGGAGTCGCCGTCCCCGCCTGCTGCTGCGGCTCGTCGCTGCCACACGCCACGATCACCAAGGCGAGCGGAACCGCCGCCGCTGCCGCTACTACTCTCTTGTTCCACAACATGATTCGACGGTACCCGCCGTATCGGCCGAGTCCGGGGCCGCAGCCCCGCCCCGGCCGGTCCTTCATCGAAACTTCATCGGCCGCAACGCCCGCCCACACGCGGCGGCGCGCACACTCGTCGTAGGAGGTGCGCGATGATGGGTTGGTACGGCGGCGCAGGCTGGGCCGCCGCCCTCGCAATGGGTGTGTTCTGGCTGTTGCTCGCCGGGGTGGTGGTGTGGGCGGTGGTCCGGGCGGCGGCGCCACCGGATCCCGGCGACGACGCCCGCCGGATCCTGGACCGGCGGCTCGCCTCCGGCGAGATCGACGTCGCAACCTACCGGACTCTGCGCGACGAACTGGACGCGCGGCCCCCACGACGGACGCGTCGATAGATCCGCCTGCTCGATACGCGATGCAGCACGTTCACGGGGTCACCGCGATCCGATCCGTCGTCGACGGGTCGCCGAACAATTCTCTGCCGCAACCCGAGTGGCGGGCAGCCGGGGGCGCCCGGCCCTCGTCCCCCGCGGCATGGTCACCCGAGGCATGGTCGGCACCCTGCGGCACTCGCTCGTCAGCGATGTTCCCGGCGGGCATCGAACGCCGCGACGACCCGCTTCGGCGCGGTCAGCCGCCACGCATCCTCGATCAGTTCCGCCAACTCGACCGTGTCGACCGCGGCGAAAACCACGTCGATCCAGCCGTAGCGCCCGAAGAACGGGGCCGCGCGGAACACGTCCGGATCCTCGTGGAGCAGGGCCGCCTGGGTGTCCACGGTGGCTTTGAGGCAGACCGTGGCCGCACCGTAACCCAGGAGGCCGAACATCTTGTTCCGCACCCGGTACGTGGGTTGGTCACCCCAGCTGTCCACCACCACTTCACGTGCCTCGGGCAGCGCCAGCATCATCGCGCGCACACTGTCCGCGCTGGGCATGGGATCTCCTCGGTCGGCGGACAGGGCCACCCAGTTGTACACCCGACCCGCGACAGGGAACGGACGGCCGCGAGTGCTGGGTACCCTGGCCGCGTGCACACCCCCGGCCCCCGCATCCTCGTAGTCGACGACGAAGCCGCCCTGGCGAAGGTGGTGGCCAGCTATCTCGAACGGGAGGGCTTCGAGGTCGCGCTCGCCTACGACGGACCGACGGCCGTCGCGCTGGCTCGGCAGACGGACCCGGTGCTCGTGGTGCTCGACCTGATGCTGCCGGGATTCGACGGCATCGAGGTGTGCCGGCAGCTGCGGACCTTCTCGGACGCGTACGTGCTCATGCTCACCGCCCGTGGCGACGAGGTGGACAAGGTGATCGGCCTGTCGGTGGGCGCCGACGACTACGTCGTGAAGCCTTTCGGGCCACGGGAGCTCGTCGCCCGGGTGCGTGCCATGCTGCGCCGGCCCCGCAGTGGCACCGCGGCGGAGGCACCGCGCCGGATCGGCGGGCTCGTCGTCGATCCGGTGTCGCGCACCGTCTCGGTCGACGACGCGCCGGTGGAGCTGACACGCACGGAATTCGATGTGCTGCTGGCACTTTCGGATCGACCTTCGGCGGCGCTCTCACGCCGGCAGATCATCGACGAGGTGTGGGGGCCGAACTGGTTCGGCGACGAGCACATCGTCGACGTCCACATCCGCGCCCTGCGCCGCAAGCTCGGCGACGATGCCGCCGCCCCGCGCTTCGTCCGGACCGTGCGCGGGGTCGGGTATGCGATGGAGGCCGCGCGGTGAACCGGCTGGGACTGCGCGGGCGGCTGCTGATCGCGCAACTGCTCGTGCTGTTCGTCGGGGCCGCGACGCTCACCGTCGTCGCGACGCTGGTGGCCGCCCCGCTGTTCCACTACCACCTCGCCCACGCGGGCGTGGAGGACACGCAGGTCCGCCTTCACACCGAGGAGGCGTTCGCGCAGGCCGGGGCGGTCGCGCTCGCCGCCGGGGCAGCCGTCGCGCTCGGTGCCGCGGCGATCACGTCCGTGGTCCTGGTGCGCCGCATCACCGCGCCGGTGGGCCGGCTGGTGGAGGCCGCGGGCCACGTCGCCCGCGGCCGCTACGACGTGCCGATCACCCGGTCCGGCGACGCGGACTTCGCCCGGCTCGAGAACGCCTTCGCCGACATGGCGGGCCGCCTGCACAGCACGGAGCTCTCACGACGCCGGCTGCTCGACGATCTCGCCCACGAACTGCGCACACCCGTGGCCACGCTCGAGGCCTACCTCGAGGGCATCGAGGACGACGTACTGCCCGCCGACGCCACCTCGTGGCAGGTGATGCACCACCAGCTCGACCGGCTGCGGCGTCTCGTGTCGGACCTGTCCGACCTCTCCGCCGCGGACGAGCACGCGCTCGCCCTGCACCCCGAGGAGGGCGACCTCGCCGCGGCGGTGACGGCATCGGTCTCGGCCGCGGCACCGCGGTTCGCCGACAAGCAGGTCGGGCTCGGGACGGAGCTGCCCGAGGCGCTGCCGCCGGTCCGGTTCGATTCGCAGCGAGTGGCGCAGATCCTGGCGAACCTGCTCGAGAACGCCCTGCGTCACACGCCGGCCGGGGGCCGGGTGGTCGTCACGTGCGAGCGCGCGGACCGGGCGGCCGTGCGGGTGCGGGTCCGCGACACGGGCGACGGCATCCCCGCGGATCAGCTCGACGCGGTGTTCGAGCGGTTCCACCGGATCGATCCGGCCCGCAGCCCCGGCGGCAGCGGCCTGGGCCTGACCATCGCGCGCAGTCTCGCCCGCGCCCACGGCGGCAATCTCACGGCCGCGAGCGACGGGCCGGGGCGCGGTGCCCGCTTCGACCTGACCCTGCCCACGAACGGGAATCAGGCGGAGACGACCGCGTCGAGAACGCTGTAGAACATGCCGAGCCCGTCGTCGCTGGGACCGGTGAGCGCTTCGGTGGCGTGCTCGGGGTGCGGCATCAGGCCGACGACGCGGCCGTTCGCCGACGAGATGCCCGCGATGCCGCGCTGGGAGCCGTTCGGGTTGTCGCCGGCGTAGCGGAACACCACGCGGCCCTCACCCTCGAGTTCGTCCAGCACCTTCTCCGAGGCCTGGAACCGGCCCTCACCCGACTTGAGGGGCACCAGGATCTCGGCCCCGGCCTCGTAGCGGGTGGTCCACGCGGTGGTGTTCGACTCCACCTTCAGCCACTGGTCGCGGCAGATGAAGTGCAGGCCCTCGTTGCGGGTGAGGGCTCCCGGCAGCAGACCCGCCTCGCACAGCACCTGGAAGCCGTTGCAGATGCCGAGCACCGGCATCCCGCCCCGAGCGGCCTCGACGACCTTGCCCATGACCGGGGCGAACCGCGCGATGGCGCCGCAGCGCAGGTAGTCGCCGTAGGAGAAGCCACCCGGCACGATGACCGCGTCGACTCCCCTCAGGTCGGCGTCGCCGTGCCAGAGGCTGACGGCCTCACCGCCGGCGAGTTCGACGGCGCGGGCCGCATCGATGTCGTCGAGCGTGCCCGGGAAGGTGATGACTCCGACGCGGGCACTCATGCGTCACCGTCGATCCGCCGCACGGTCCAGTCCTCGATGACCGTGTTGGCGAGCAGAGCCTCGGCGATCTTCTCGACCTCGGCGTCGTCGACGCTGCCGTCGACCTCGAGCTCGAAGCGCTTTCCCTGACGGACGTCGGACACGCCCGCGAAGCCCAGTCGCGACAGCGCCCCGACAATGGCCTGGCCCTGAGGATCGAGAATCTCGGCCTTGGGCATGACTTCGACGACGACACGAGCCACGTGCTGCTCCTCGGTAGTAGTGCTGGCGCCCGGGGACGGACACCGGACAGCCCGCAGTTTACCGGCCGACCCGAGCCGGTCCGGAATCGGCAGGGCCCGACGCCGGCGGCCCCGTCACGGCTGTGGCGGCCCCGGCTCGGCGAGCGACGCCGTGAAGTTCTCGACGATCTCGGCCGCGAGGGTGCGGACCTTGACGTTCGTCGCCTGCGACATCGCCGACAGCTGCGCGAACGCGGTGTCCGCGTCGACCCGGTGCGCTGCCATGAGCAGGCCCACGGCCCGGCTCGTGACACTCCGTGTGTCCAAGGCGGTCCGGAGCGAGGCGGCCTCGCGCTCGCCGGCGGCGAGCAACGCCTCCCGCAGCCGCGACATCTCCAGGTGCACGCGGACCCGGGCGATCAGCTCGCTGGGATGGAACGGCTTGACGACGTAGTCGTCGGCACCGGCCCGCAGCCCCTCGACGGCGGACTCCGATCCGGCCCGGGCCGTGAGCAGGATCACCGGCAGCCGCACCAGCCGTTCGTCGCCCCGCACGTCCTGCAGCAGCGACAACCCGCTACGTCCGGGCAGCATGACGTCGCTGAGGAGCAGGTCGGGAACCTCCGTCCGGATCCGCTCGAGCGCGGACTCGGCGTCGGCGGTGACGTCGACGTGCCAACCCTGCGCGGCGAGCAGGTCGACGAGATGGTCACGCATGTCCGCGTTGTCCTCGACGAGGAGCAGGCGCGGTTGCCCCTCGCGCGGTCCGGCGCCGGGGGTCGCGACGGGCCGCCACGCCTCGGCCTCCCCCAGATACGCCGCGCCGGCGGACGCCACGACGTCGTCCGCGGCGCGTGGTGCCGGCTGCGCGCTCGGCACCGCGGGCACCGTCACCGTGAACACCGAGCCGTGCGGGGCGACGGCGTCGACGGACACCGAACCACCCAGGGCGGCAACGAATTGCGCGACAAGAGACAGCCCGATGCCCGAGCCCTCGCGGCTGCGGCCGGACCGGTCGCCGATCTGGTAGAAGCGGTCGAAGATCTTGCCCCGCTCGGCCTCCGCGATGCCTGTGCCGGTGTCGGCGACACGCAGCACCAGGTTCGCCCCGTCACCCCGCAGGGACACGGCGACCGATCCCTCCGGCGTGAACTTCATCGCGTTGGACAGCAGATTCAGCACGATGTGCGTCCACATCGCCCGGTCGGTCGCCACGTACCGGGTCGGCACATTGTCGACGTCGACGAGGAGCGCGAGCCCCGCGCGGTCCGCGGCGTCGCGGAACAGTTCGGCGGCCTCGCGCGTCACCGCGACGATGTCGGTGGGCTCGGTGTGGGCGTCGAGCCGGCCGGCGTCCCCACGCGCAACGTCGAGCAGCATGTCGACGAGCCGCTGCAGGCGCAGGGCGGCCCGCCGCGCCGCCGCGACGGCGTCGACCTGGGCGGGTGGCAGCGCGGCGGCGTGCTCGTCGAGCAGGGTCTGCAGCGGCCCGAGGAGCAGCGTCAGCGGGGTGCGGAACTCGTGGCTGACGTTCTCGAAGAACCGGCTCTTGGCGGCGTCGAGCTCGGCGAGTTCGGCCGCCCGCCGGCGTTCGGCCTCGTAGGCCTGCGCATCGGACAGGGCCGTGGACACGCGGACCGCGACCATATCGAGGAACACCCGGTACTGCTCGTTCAGCTCGCGGAACCGGCTGATGCCGAGCATGAGGGAGCCGGCCGGGCCACCAGCGGAGACCGGGAGCGGCAGGACCACCGCGGTGTCGCCGTCGCGGCCGAGGTCCGCGACGGTCTCGGCCTTGCCGGACTCGGCGACCCGGGCGATCACCTCCGGCAGGTCCGACGCGGCGCCGGGAGCGGTGCCGAACTCGGCGACCGTCACCGTCACCTCGTCGCGGCACAGGTGGGCACTGCCGAACGGCAGATCGTCCTCGTGGCCGGCGAGCAGGCCGAGCGCAGCCCGGCAGGCATCGTCGGCGGTATCGGTCTCCGTCATCGAGAGCTGGCCGAGTTCCCGCAGGACGGCGGCCCGGCGCTCGGCGAGCACCTGCTCGGTGACGTCCGTGGTGGCGACGAAGATGCCCGCGACGGTGCCGTCGGCGGCCCGGACGGGGCTGTAGGAGAACGTCCAGTACGTCTCTTCCGTGTAGCCGAATCGGTGCATGAACAACTGCATCCGCTCCGACAGGGTCGGCTCCCCGCGTTGCGCCTGGGCGAAGAGGGCGCCGACGAAGTCCCAGATCTCGCCCCAGCACTCGGAGGCCCGCTGGGCGACCGCCGCCGGAAACTTCTCGCCGAGGAGGGGCCGGAAGGCGTCGTTGAAGATCTGCACCAGTTCGGGGCCCCAGCACAGCAGCATGGGCACCCGCGACGGAACGACGGTCCGCACGGCCGCCGTCAGTTCGGCAGGCCAGGTGTCGATCGGCCCCAGCGCGGTCGACGCCCAGTCGGCGGCGCGGTGGGCGGTCGCGGTGGGATCCGATTCCGGGAACAGGGCGCGGGCCGAAGTCTCGTCGTTCACCTCGGTGTCGCCTCACATCCTTGCCGTCGGTCCTGTCGGAGGTTCTCAGGATAAAGCGGGCCGGCCCGCCGCTTTCCGGGCCTTGTCCCGCCCCGACGGCACGCGGCATTCCTGAAGATTCGATGAAGAGCACGTCCCGCCCTGGCGGTTCAATACCCCTAGGGGGTATAAATGGGGTGCACCCACGCAGAGGAGAATCGCGATGACCCGGCTCCTGCCCCTGACCGACACGGCCAGCGGCTGCCGCTGCGGCAGCCACCCCACCGAACCGACCGGACCGAGCAGTGAGGACCCCCGAATGAACACCCAGGCCTTCCCCGTCGTCGGCATGACCTGCGGCCACTGCGCCGGCGCCGTCACCGAGGAACTGCGCGCCCTGCCCGGCGTCGAGGACGTACACGTCGAACTGGTCGCGGGCGGCGTCTCCACCGTCACGGTGACCAGCGTCGACGGAATCGACGACGAGGCCGTCGCCACCGCGCTCGACGAGGCCGGCGACTACCGCCTCGCCCCGCAGTGACCCGCCGACCCGAGAAGGGACCCGCCCATGACCACGGGTGAGATGGTGCACGAGGTAGAACTCTCGATCGGCGGCATGACCTGCGCCTCCTGCGCGGCGCGCATCGAGAAGAAGCTCAACCGGATGGACGGCGTGACCGCCACCGTCAACTACGCGACGGAGAAGGCGAAGGTCACCTATGCGCACGGGGTCGTCCCCGACGACCTCGTCGCGACGGTCGAGGCGACCGGCTACACCGCCGCGCTCCCCGCCCCGCCCCGGGCCGAGGAGGCCACCGAGGCCGCCCCCGAACCGGACGAGGCCGCCGCCTGGCGTCAGCGCCTGACCGTCTCCGCGGTCCTCACCGTGCCGGTGGTACTGCTGTCGATGATCCCGGCGCTGCAGTTCGACAACTGGCAGTGGCTGACCCTGACCCTCGCCTCCCCCGTCGTGGTGTGGGGGGCACTGCCGTTCCACCGCGCCGCCTGGACCAACGCCCGCCACGGCGCCGCCACGATGGACACCCTCATCTCCGTCGGCGTCACGGCCGCGTACCTCTGGTCGCTGTGGGCGTTGTTCTTCACCCACGCCGGCATGACCGGGATGCGGATGACGTTCGACCTGCTCCCCACCGGAAGCTCCGAGCCGCACATCTATCTCGAGGTCGCCGCCGCCGTCACCACCTTCATTCTCGCGGGGCGCTATTTCGAGGCCCGCGCCAAGCGGCAGTCGGGCGCGGCCCTGCGGGCACTGCTCGACATGGGCGCCAAGGACGTCGCCGTGCTGGGCGACGGTGACACCGAAACCCGGATCCCGATCGGCCGGCTCACCGTCGGCGACCGGTTCGTCGTGCGTCCCGGCGAGAAGATCGCCACCGACGGCGTCGTCGTCTCCGGCACCTCCGCCGTCGACGCGTCGATGCTCACCGGCGAACCCGTGCCCGTCGAGGTCGGGCCCGCGGACCCCGTCGTCGGCGCGACCGTCAACGCCGGCGGCCGGCTCGTGGTCCGCGCGACCCGCGTCGGCGCCGACACCCAGCTCGCTCAGATGGCGCGGCTGGTGACGGAGGCGCAGAACGGCAAGGCCGAGGTGCAGCGGCTCGCAGACCGGGTGTCGGCGGTGTTCGTCCCGATCGTCATCGGGCTGTCGCTGCTCACCCTCGCCGGCTGGCTCCTCACGGGCAACTCGGTGACCGCGGCGTTCACCGCTGCCGTCGCAGTACTGATCATCGCCTGCCCCTGCGCGCTGGGCCTCGCGACCCCGACCGCACTGCTCGTCGGCACCGGCCGCGGCGCCCAGCTCGGCATCCTGATCAAGGGACCGCAGATCCTCGAATCCACCCGCCGCGTCGACACCGTCGTGCTCGACAAGACGGGCACCGTCACCACCGGCCGCATGGCCGTGGCCGCGGTGCACGCGGCGGACGGCGGCTCCGAGGACGAGGCGCTGCACCTGGCGGGGTCGCTCGAGCACGCCTCCGAGCACCCCATCGGGCGCGCCGTCGCCGACCGGGCCGCGGCCACCGGGGCTCTCTCGCCGGTGGAAAGCTTCGAAAACCACGGTGGACGAGGGGTTTCCGGTGTCGTCGACGGACACGCCGTGCTCGCGGGCCGGCTGTCCTGGCTGCGCGACGAGTGGTCGCTGACCGCGCCCGAATCGCTGCGACGGAGCGCCGGGGCCGCCGAGGCCGAGGGCCGCACACCGGTGTGGATCGCCTGGGACGGGCGCATCCGGGCGATCGTCGTCGTCTCGGACACCATCAAGGACACCTCCGCGTCGGCGATCGCCGATCTGCGCGAACTCGGCCTGCGGCCGGTGCTGCTCACCGGCGACAACCGCAGCGCCGCCGAGACCGTCGCGAAGCAGGTCGGCATCGACGAGGTCATCGCCGAGGTCCTGCCCGCCGACAAGGTCGACGTGGTCAAGAGGCTGCAGGACGAGGGCCGGGTCGTCGCCATGATCGGCGACGGCGTCAACGACGCGGCCGCCCTCGCCCAGGCAGACCTCGGACTGGCGATGGGCACCGGCACCGACGTCGCGATCGAGGCCTCCGACCTGACGCTCGTGCGCGGCGACCTGCGGGCCGCTCCCGACGCGATCCGGCTCGCCCGCGCCACCCTGCGCACCATCAAGGGCAACCTGTTCTGGGCGTTCGCCTACAACGTCGCGGCCCTGCCGCTCGCGGCGCTCGGGTTGCTCAACCCGCTGATCGCCGGCGCGGCGATGGCGTTCAGCTCGGTGTTCGTGGTCAGCAACAGCCTGCGGCTGCGGCGGTTCAGCCCCCGCTGAGGCCCGCACCCACGACGCGCTGCCGGCGGAAGGTCTCCGATTCGCCGGCAGCGCGTCGTCGTGCTGTGTCACGCTCGTGCCATGGAGGCGGAGCGGGACCAGCTGCTGCTCACGGTGCGTAACCTCGCCCGGTTCCACCGCGAGCACGAGAAGTTCTATTCCGAATCGCCGTTCCACGACGTGATCCGGCTGCACCGCAGCTCACGTGCCCTGAAGGCGCTCGCCGAGCGGTGGTCGGTCGTCGCACCACTCGAACGGACGTCGCCGAGCCCGTTCGCCGGCGCGCCCGACCTCAACGACGATCGGGCCACCGAGACGCTCGGCATCCTGTTCATGGAGAGCGGCGACGAACCCGCCGAGATCACCAGACTGAAGGCCGACCTCGGGGCGCTCGCCGAGGCGAACCGGACGACCGGGCAGTGGCTCGCCGACGCCATGGCGACCGCCTGGGACGTGCTCGAGGCGCTGCTGGCCTACCCGGGCCTGGCGGACCTGCTCGCCGAACGGCACCGCATCGTCACCAACGACTGGCAGTGCGCGACGACGGCCCAACTCGTCGCCCGCAACCTCGACCGGGCGGTCGCGATCCTGGGACGCATCGACTTCACCGCAGCCGCCCTGCGCGCGGACCTCGCCGGGGACCGCATCGCGCCACGTTACGTCTTCTCGGCCGCGGAAATGATCGACCACGCCGCCGATCTCGCGGCGCAGAGCGCGGTGCTCACGCACGAGAACGAGCGGCGCTGGCGGATCTTCCACGATCGGGTCGAGCAGATCGTCGCCGGCCCGGAGCCGTAGCACCGGCCGCTCAGCACCCCTGCGTGTCGAGGAGGACACAGTCCCACGTGACGGTCCGCTCCGCCGGGATGCGGCCACCGCCCTCCCACAGCGTCGGCGGCCCGGACGGGTGCACCGAATACCAGCCCGGATACCGGGTCGGCGTGCGATTCGCGAGCTGGGTGATCCAGCCCCGGCGCAGGGCGACGCCTCCGGGCACCGGGATACCGTGCGGCCGCCCTACCCGCCGCGGGCGCTGCCCTCACGGATTCCGCTGCGACGTCACCCGATCCAGCACGCCAGCTCGTCGGCGCGCGGATCGGCCACCACCGGATCACCCTCACCGCCGAACACCCGGACCGGCCGCGAGGCACCGATCGTTGCCCATCCCGGACCTCCCGTGGTCGCGAACTGCACCCAGGCGCGGTGCATCTCGTCGGCGAGGGCCTGCGGGGGCCGATCGCCGGTGAGCCGGTGGGAGACGTCGAGGCGGTCGAAGACGAACGCGATCTCGAGGGCATGGCACGCCCGCAGATCCTGCACCGGGCTCGGCCAGGCGAACTCGTACAACCACGCCGTGCCACCGCGGCGGGCGACCGCGTCGGCCAGGGTGACCGTGCCCGACCGGAAGGCGTAATCGGTGAGGACGGCGGCGAGCACGTCGCCGGGAGTCGCGCCCGGCCGGTGGGCCGCGTACAGGTCGGCGAGCGCGGGATCGATCCCGTACCGCTGCAGGACGAACGGCAGGTTGTCGTCGGTGATCGCCGCGGCGATACCGGTCGGCACCAGGAAGAAGCGGAACTCGTCCGTGGTCGTGCCGGCCAGCACCGGCACACCCGTGCCCGCTCCGGCGGCGATCGCGTCGATCGGCAACGACGGCAGAATCTCCCCGTCGATCGTCGGGAACATGCTCATCACGCCCAAGCCGCGCTGCACCACCGACCCGCCCCACCGGGCCGGGTCCGGATTCTGGGCGAGGTCGAGCCCGAGAGCGTCCTGGGCCGCCTGCAGGACGTCCGGGGCGAGGGCCCCGAACGCCTCGGCCGTGGCCGGCACACCCAGGCGGTCGGCGAGGACAGCCCCCACCCGGCGCGCGTCCTCGAGGTCCGAGGCGGCCGTGGCGTTGCCGCTCTGCACGACGGCGCGGTGGAACAGTCCGCTCGCGGCGGGCGAGGCCAGCAACGCAGCCACGCTCATCCCGCCCGCCGACTCGCCGAACACCGTCACGTTGTCCGGGTTGCCGCCGAAGGCCCGGATGTTGTCCTGCACCCAGCGCAGCGCGGCGAGCTGATCCAGCAGGCCACGATTGTCCGGCGCGCCGTCGAGCGACAGGAACCCGGTGACGCCGAGTCGGTAGTTGATGCCGACCAGCACCACACCGTCGCGCGCGAAGGCGCGTCCGTCGTAACTGTCGATCCGGTTCGAGCCGCGGGTGAACGCGCCACCGTGGATCCACACCATCACCGGCAACCCGGAGGCGCCCGGATCGGGTGTCCACACGGACAGATTCAGGCACTCGTCGCCGGGTGCGATGACGTTGCCGAGCAATGCGGCCGCCGGAGCGGCGTACGGCGCCTGAGGGCAGGTGGGGCCGGGCGTGGCGGCGTCGCGGACACCGTCCCAACGCGGCGCCGGGCCCGGGGCCGCGAACCGCACCGCCCCCACCGGGGCGGCCGCGTACGGAATGCCCAGAAAGGCCCACACTCCGTCGGTCGGCGTGCCCCGAACCGTTCCCCCGGTCGTCTGCACCGTATCCGTCATGCCCCGATCCTCTCCTCGCAGCTCCTCACAACGCCACCCACCCGAGCGAATGTATCGCTGATCTCCGTAGGCCGACGGAAAGTCACATTCGCTCGGTCCGACGGCTCCTATGCTGAGTTGGACGGTCGTCGACTTTCCGCCCAGCCGAGGAGGCGCGGCATGCGAGCACTGGTGGTGTACGAATCGATGTTCGGGAACACCCGTCACGTGGCGGAAGCCGTCGCGCGCGGGCTGGGACCGGCGGACGCGGTGCGCACGGTCCCCGTGACGCAGGCGCATGAGGAGAACCTGTCCGAATACGACCTGGTGGTCGTCGGCGGCCCGACGCATGCGCACGGCATGAGCCGGGAGTCGACGCGCCACGGCGCGGTCGAGCAGGCCGAGAAACCCGACAGCGGGCTGACGCTCGAGCCGGACGCCGAGAGCGAGGGCGTCCGCGAGTGGCTCGATTCGCTGCCGGCCGGCGGCGGGAAGGCCGCATCGTTCGACACGCGCATCGACATGGCGGCCGTCCTGACCGGGCGCGCCGGCAAGGGCATCGCCAAGAAGCTGCGCAAGCACGGGTTCGAACTCGTCGCCGATCCGGAGAGCTTCCTCGTCGACAAGCAGTCGAAGCTCGAGCCCGGCGAGGAGGATCGGGCCGAGCAGTGGGGCCGCTCGCTCGCCCAGCAGGCAGCGAGCGGGTCCGAGGAGCTGCGCTGACCCGCCCGCGGGCCGAGCGAATGTATCGCTCATCTCCGTAGGCCGACGGAACGATACATTCGCTCGGCGCAACCCGGACGCGAGATTGCTCGGCGCGCCGCCGCACGCGACGGTCCATACTCGGGTGCATGCGACTGACCCACTTCGGACATTCCTGCCTGCTCGTGGAGCACCTGGGCGCGACGATCCTGTTCGACCCGGGGAATTTCTCGCACGGCTTCGAGGGCATCACGGGGCTCGACGCGATCCTGGTCACCCATCAGCACCCGGACCACGCCGACCCGGCGCGACTGCCGGCGCTGGTGGAGGCCAACCCGGGGGCCGCCCTGTACGCGGACCCGCAGACCGCCGCTCAGCTGGGCGGCGGCTGGAAGGCCGTGCTCCCGGGCGACGCATTCACCGTCGGCGACGTGCGCGTGCGCGGCACCGGAGGCCGGCACGCCGTCATCCACCCGGAACTGCCGGTCATCGACAACACCGCCTATCTGCTCGGCGACGCCGAGAACCCGGCGCGGCTGCTGCATCCGGGCGATTCGCTGTACATCCCGAACGAAGAGGTCGACGTGCTCGCGCTGCCCGCCGCGGCACCGTGGCTGAAGATCTGGGAGTCGGTGGACTATCTGCGCGCGGTCAATCCGCGGGTGGCCGTGCCGATCCACCAGGGCATCGTCGCGGAGCAGGCCACCGGCATCTTCTACGGCCGTTACTCCGAGATGGCGCCGGAGGGCACCGAGTTCCGGGTGCTGCCCGCCGAGGATTCGGTCGAGGCGTAACCGCCGGTGCGTCCTTTGGGCTGCAGTAGCCGCCCAAAGGACGCACCGGCCGCGTCAGCGGCCTGCGGCCCTCCCGGCGGCGCGGCCGGAGAAGATGCAGCCGCCGAGGAACGTGCCCTCGAGCGAGCGGTAGCCGTGTACCCCGCCGCCGCCGAATCCGGCGACCTCACCGGCGGCGAACAGGCCCTCGAACACCGAGCCGTCGGCCTTCAGCACCCGGCCCGACAGGTCGGTTTCGAGCCCGCCCAACGTCTTGCGCGTCAGCAGGTGCAGCTTGACCGCGATCAGCGGTCCGGCCTTGGGATCGAGCAGCCGGTGGGGGGCGGCGATGCGGGTGATCCGGTCCGGCAGGTAGGCGCGGGCCGCGCGCATCGCCGCGACCTGCAGATCCTTGGTGTACTTGTTCGCGATCTCGCGATCGCGGGACTCGACGACCTGCTTGACCGTCGCGTAATCCAGCGGCGCATCCGGGGTGATCTCGTTCATTCCTGCCACCAGTTCGGCGAGGGTGTCGCGGACGACGAAGTCGACGCCGCGGCGCTTGAACGCCTCCACCGGTCCGGGTGCGCCGGGCTTGACCCGCTGCAGCACCTTGCGGATGTCGCGTCCGGTCAGGTCCGGGTTCTGTTCCTGGCCGGAGAGCGCGAACTCCTTCTCGATGATCTTCTGGTCGAGCACGAACCAGGTGTGGTCGTGGCCGCTGCGCACGATGTGCTCGAGGGTGCCGAGGGTGTCGAAGCCCGGGAACAGCGGCACCGGCAGTCGCTTGCCGGTGGCGTCGAGCCACAGCGACGACGGGCCGGGCAGGATGCGGATGCCGTGGTTGGGCCAGACGGGGTCGTAGTTGGTGATGCCCTCGGTGTAGTGCCACATCCGGTCGCGGTTGACGACGCGCCCGCCGGCGCGTTCGGTGATCTCGAGCATCCGCCCGTCGACGTGCGCCGGCACGCCGGTGAGCATGTGCTTCGGCGGGTCTCCCAGCCGCTTCGGCCAGTTCTTCTTCACCAGGTCGTAGTTGCCGCCGATGCCGCCCGACGTGACGATCACCGCGCCGGCCGAGAGTTCGAACTCGCCGGTCGCCACGCGCGACGACGCCACGCCCCGCGCCGCCGACGACGGCTCGAGCACGGTTCCGCGCACCCCGGTGACGGCGTTGCCGGTGACGACGAGGTCGTCGACGCGGTGCCGGTTCCGCAGGATCACCCGGCCGCGCTCGACGCCGTCGAGCACCCTGCGGGCGAAGATCTCGACGAGGGCCGGTCCGGTGCCCCACGTGATGTGGAAGCGCGGCACGGAGTTGCCGTGACCGCCGGCGTCGTAGCCGCCGCGTTCGGCCCAGCCGACCATGGGGAACAGCTTCAGCCCGCGTTCCTTCAGCCACGCGTGCTTTTCTCCGGCCGCGAACTCGACGTAGGCCTGCGCCCAGCGGCGCGGCCAATAGTCCTCGTCCTCCCGGTCGAAGGCGGCGCTGCCCATCCAGTCCTGCAGGGCCAGGTCGTACGAGTCGCGGATGCCGAGCCGGCGCTGCTCGGGGGAATCCACGAAGAACAGCCCGCCGAACGACCAGAAGGCTTGTCCCCCGAGGTTGTGCGAGTTCTCCTGGTCGACGAGCACCACGGTGCGCCCGGCGTCGATGAGTTTGGCCGTGGCGACGAGCCCGGCCAGGCCGGCGCCCACCACGATCACGTCTGCGTCCATGCCCGCCAACCTACTGCAGGGTAGGTTCGTGTGGGCGGATCTTCGGGCTCAGGCCGCGCCGAGTGTGCGCAGGCGCGGCGGCCAGCGGTAGACGGAGGGCTGCGCCTCGAGGTGCAGGGCGAGGTCGATCGCGTCGAGCATCGCCTGCCGCGGCCCCGGCCGGTCGAGTTGCTTGCCGGAGATCGACAGCCGCAGCAGCCCGCCGCGCCGTGCGACCCGGGCGGCGCCGATGACCATCGCCCGGCACCACCACGGTTCGGCCTTGGCGCCCTCGCCGATGCCGAACACCCGTGCATGGGTGACGGTATCGCGGTCGAGGTCGTGGATTCCGGCGGCGCCGGCCAGGAGCCGGAAACCGGTGGCGGGCAGCGCCGCGACGGCCCCGGGCGAGGCGAGCCAGCGCGGCGGCGCGAACAGCCGGGTCCGCAGCCCCGTCTCCTCGAGCACCCGGTCGGCGGCGAGCAACCGCAGCCGCGCCTCGTGTTCGGGCAGGACCGCGAACTCGGCGCGCCGCCGCTTGGTCGCGGCCTGATCGTAGCCGTGGAGCACGATGGCGTCGCCGCCCTCGCGACGCTCGAGCAGCCACTCCTGGGTGTGCGGGTCGCGCGCCAGCCGGTAGTGATCCTTCAGTCGCGGCGCGACGAGCAGCGACAGCGGCACGCCGCGGGCGTCCATCTCCCGGGCGAAGTCGTCCACCGCCGGGCGGGTTTCGTCCCTGATGCCCGACACCGACACGATCAGCTGGCCGCTCATGGGCTCCACGGTGCCAGGGCCGGGTGAACGTCAGGCGTCGCGGACCTGAAGGGTTTCGGCATGCACGGCGTCGGCGAGGGGCCGGCCGGTCCGCCACCCGAACCGTTCGAGGTCCGGCACCTCCTGCAACCGCGTCACGAGGCCGACGCACAGCCACGCGATCGGCCGCACCGGGGTCCGCGCCCCGACGAAGTCGGCGAGGAACGCCTCGTCGTAGAACGAGACCCAGCCGACACCGAGTCCTTCGACGGTCGCCGCGAGCCACAGGTTCTGGATCGACAGCACCGCCGAGAACACGCCCACGTCGTCGATCGTGTGCCGGCCGAGGATGTGCTGCCCGCCCCGCGACGGGTCGTAGGTGACCACGATCCCGGTGCCGGACTCGGCGATGCCCTCGACCTTGATGGGGTCGAAGGTGCGCCGCCGCTCCTCCGGCAACGAGTCCGCGAACGCGCGACGGCATCCGGCGACGTGGTCGGCGAACTCGGCGAGCCGCTGCGGGTCGCGGACCACCACGAAGTCCCACGGCTGGGTGTTGCCGACGCTGGGCGCGGCGTGCGCCGCACCCAGCACCCGCCACAGGACCTGCTCGTCGACGCGCTCGCCGGTGAACTCCGCGCGGACGTCGCGGCGCGCACGGATCACGTCGTACAGGGCCGCCCGCGCATCGATGGTGTCGGTCATCGCGGTCAGCGGGGCAGCGCGGCTTCGATGGCCGCGATCACCTCGGGGGCGTCGGGCTCGGTGCGCGGCCGGAACCGGGCGACGACGTTCCCGTCCGGCGCGACGAGGAACTTCTCGAAGTTCCACTGCACGTCGCCGGCCTCCCCGTTCGCGTCGGGGTGCTGGGTGAGCTCGGTGTAGAGGGGGTGCCGGCTCTCGCCATTGACGTCGATCTTCTCCATCAGCGGGAACGTGACGCCGTAGTTGGTGGAGCAGAAGGTCCGGATCTCCTCGGCGGTGCCCGGCTCCTGGCCCATGAACTGGTTGCACGGCACACCGACCACGGTCAGGCCCCGGTCCGCGTACTCGACGGCGAGCTTCTCGAGCGCCGTGTACTGCGGGGTCAGGCCGCACTTGGAGGCGACGTTGACCACGAGGACCGCGCGGCCGTCGAACTCGGCGAGGGAGGTGGGCACCCCGCCGAGGGTGTTGATGCCGATGTTCTGCAGAGAAGTCGTCATGCCGCCCGACGTTAGTCGCGGCGGTCCCGGGTGCGGTAGTGCGCCCGGAAACCGCCGCGAACCGGCACGTCAGAGTGCGGCGACGACCGCGAACGCACCGAGGGCGACGAGCACGGCGCCGGTCAGCGTCTGCACGCGGCGGTCGACCACGCACATCGCCGACAGGAAGCCCGGCATCGACCCGCCGCCGCGGGTGTGCAGGATCGCCAGCAGGCTCGGCAGGCACCGGCCGAGCGAGACGAGCGTGAACAGGGCGGCGCCGAGCGCCGGGGAGCCGACCACGGCGACGCCGAGCACCAGCAGGTAGTACGCGCTCGACCGGATGAAGATCACGAAGCCGGGTCCGATCATGGCGCCGAAGAGCAGCGAGACCTTCCACGGGGCCATCGACCGGCGCAGGTGCCGCGGCAGCTGCCGGCGGCGCATCGGCGTCGGCAGCGTCACCAGACCCAGCTCGTGCAGACCGTAGGCGAACGCGACGACGCCCCACGCGACGAGCGCCCACGTCACCGGGACGGATCCGGCGACGAGCGCACCGAGCGCGCCGACGAGCGCACCGGTGGGGGCGCCGGTCGCGACCGACCCGAGCGCGTGCCAGCCGAGCCGGCGCACCGGCGTCGACGAGCCCGCGCGGTCGGGCTGCTTCGGAGCCGCGACGACGCCGGCGACCGACATGCCGCACGTCGACCAGTTCGCGGCCAGGGCGGTGACGGCGCCGGCACCCACGACCGCGGCGGTCGTCGCGGCGGGTCCCGACGGCGTGAGGAGCGCCGCCGCCCCGGCACCGGCGACGCCGGCGGCGGCGATCAGCGCCGCCCGGGTGCGCGACGGCACGGCCTTCTGCAGGGTGGGACGGATGTCCGGCACGTCCGTCGTCAGCGGCTCGTGCGTGAGTACTGCTGTCATGACTTCCTCCAAGGGGGTCGGTGTTCTCCGGATTCGGACGACTGGTTCAGGATTCGGTGACGGTGACGGTGACGGTGCCGGTCATGTACCGGTGGACCGAGCAGGTGTACTCGTAGGTTCCCGGTTCGTCGAAGGTGTGGGAGTACGTGCCTCCCCCGGTGATCCCGCTGTCGAACCGCCCCTCCGACGTGACCTGGTGCAGCACCCCGCCGTCCTCGAACCGCCATTCGACGGTGCCGCCGGCCGGCACGGTCACGTCGGGCGGAGCGAAGTGGACGTTGCTGACGACCACCACCGCGTCCGGGGGCCGCTCGGACGGGCCGCAGGCCGTGACGAGCGGAAGCAGCAGGGCCGCAGCCCACCCCGGCCGCCGGGTCATTCCCGGACGATCACGGTGCCGACCATCATCGGGTGCGGCGTGCAGTGATAGGTGAACGTGCCGGCTTCGTCGAAGGTGTAGGAATACGTTCCCTCGGTGAGGAGTTCACTCTTCAGCTCCCCCTCGAGGGGGCCCTCGCCCACGACGTCGTGCGGCAGTCCGCCGTCGTCGAATCGCCATTCGACGGTCTGCCCCTTCTCGATCGTCACCGACTCCGGGTTGTAGGCCATGTTCCTCACCTCCACGACGACGGCCGGTTCGGCCGAACCTCCGGCGCTGCCGCACGCGGACAGGCTCGCCGCGGTCAGCAGGCCGGCGAGCAGGGTGACGGACCTTCTCATGGCGATTCCTCTCATCGGATGTACCGCAGGTTCGCGGTCATGCCGGCTTCGAAGTGGTAGGCGTTGTGGCAGTGGAACATCCATTCGCCCGGATTGTCGGCATCGAATTCGATCGCAAGTTCGGTGCCGGGCAGCACGTTGACCGTGTCGCGGCGCAACCCGCCGTACGCGCCGATCGCGAAGGTGTGTCCGTGCGTGTGCATGGGGTGCCACATGGTGGACGAGTTCTTCATCGTGATCCGCACGCGTTCACCCTGTTTCATGACGAGGCGGCCGGCGTCGGCGCCGACCATGCCCCACACGTAGCGGTCCCCTGCCTGGATCAGATCGATCCGGTAGTCCCGGTCGGGCTCGCGCGGGTCGAGCCGCACGGTGTCGGCAGGCCGCAACGCGTTCTCCGCGACGAGCCGGCCGCCGAGTTCGGGGATCGCATCGCCCACGTCGGCGTCGGCCATCGGCACCGCATCCGGGGTGCGCAGCACCGTCGAGGCATACCCTTGCCGCCCTTCGACCTTCGCGACGATCGGCCACACGCCCGACTTCACGGTGACGAGGACGTCGTAGCGTTGCGCCATTCCGACGACGATCGTGTCGGCGACGGTGGGCTGCACGTCGAAGCCGTCCGCCGCGACGATCGTGAGTTCGTGCCCGGCCACCGCGAACCGGTACGGGGTCTCCGCCGCCGCGTTGACGATCCGCAGCCGCAACCGCTGTCCCGCCGCGGCGACGACCGGGGCGGGATCATTCGGAGGACGACCGTTGATCAGGTGCAACGGATACGCGATGTGCTGGGTCATCCCGCCGAGGGGCGCGGAGTCGCCGTGCCCGGCGCTCACCAGCCGCCGGGCGACGTCCGTGTCGCCGGCCGGGTGTGCGCCGGGTGCCGCACCCCCGCCGTGGCCGCCGTGACCGCCGGAGATCGCGGGGTTGAGCGCCGCGAGCACGGCGTCGGGCGTGGTGCCCAGGCCGTCGACCCAGTCGTCGAGGACCAGGACGGCGTCGGCGTCGGCGCCGGTGCGGTCGTCGGGGTCCTCCACGATCAGGGCCCCGAACAGGCCGCGGTCGGCCTGCAGGCCGCTGTGCGAGTGGTACCAGTGGGTGCCGGGGTCCGGGACGACGAAGCTGTAGTCGAACGTCGTGCCCGGTGCGATCGCCGCCTGGGTGACGGGCGCTGCGCCGTCCATGTCGTTGCGGATCCGGATGCCGTGCCAGTGGAGCGTGGTGTCGGCGTCCAGGTCGTTGCGCACCACGGCGTCGAGCCGGTCGCCCTTGCGTACCCGCAGTTCCGGGGCGACGGCGTGCCCGCCGTAGGTCCAGGTGTCGACCAGGCGTCCGCCCAGGTCGACGGTGGAGAATCCGGCGGCGAGCGCGAACGACGCCACGGTGCCGTTCCACCCGCGGGCGGCCTCGGCGGCGGCGATCTCCGGATCGGCCGGGGAAATGTAGTCGAGATCGGACGCCGCCGATCGTGTGTCCGAGCCGGCGGCCGCCGGCTGCGTACCGGACGATGCGGTAGCGCAGCCGGCGGCACCGAACCCGAGCGCGCTCATTCCCAGCGCCCCGGCTCCGAGGGAGCCCAGGGCGAGGAATCGGCGCCGGCCCAACCCGTTGTCGGGTTGTCTCATCCGATCACCTCGGGGGTGAGCAGGTCGGTGAAATCCTCGACGTTGCCGCTGATCTCCGCCGAGGAGACCTGTTGCCCGGTCGCGGCGTCGAACCCGACGATGCGCTGTGCCGCCTCGCCCTGACCCTCCGGATTGCCACCGAGGACGTAGAACGTCGCGCCGTCGACGGAGAACGCCATGCTCGCGATGTCGGTCAGCCCCAGGTCCTGCAGGCTCAGCGACCGGATCGGGGCGAGGTTCGCGGCGTCGGACAGCACGATGCGGGTCAGGTCGCCGCCGCGCGCGGAACTGGGATGGATCGGTGAGTCGGTGTAGGCGATCGCGATCCGGGTGCCGGTGTTGTCGATGACGTCGCTCGCGAACCGCCCGTCGGGCTGACCGGCGTTGCCGATCGGCGTCACCGCGCCCTGCGGCAGGCCGTTCGAGAAGTCGAAGACGTACACGTCGCCGTTCTCCCCGACCAGCAGGGCCTTGCGCGCCTCGGCGGCCCACCCGACCTTCCGGGCGCTGACGAAGTCCTCCGGCAGCACCTTCGCCCGGGCGGTCTCGGCCGGCACGCCGTCGTCGCCGACGGAGATCCGGATCAGCTCGCCGGTCTCCTCGCACACGCTGTAGATCTCGTGGTCCACGGTCCAGGTGAACGGTCCGCAGCCGACGATCTGCACGGCCCCGCTCTGCTGCTTCGTCTCGAGGTCCACGACGCGGACGCCGTAGAGCCCGTCGTCCCACGTGACGAAGTACCGCCCGTCGGAGGTGACCGCGTTGGAACCGGGCCGCGAGTGCACGCGCGCGACGTCGGGCAGCAGCGCCTCGGCCGGCTCGAGCAGATTCCCGGAGTAGGTGCTGACGGTGAAGTCCGCGGCCCCCCGCGAGCCGCGGGGGCGCCACACCTCGGCGGCGAGAACGGCCGGATCGGACGGGGTCTCGCCGACGAAGCCGTGGATCACGGGGTCCCAGATGCCGGGGCCGACGACGATGCGGCTGCCGGCGACGCCCGTCTTCGGGTCGAGGACGTTGACGCCGAGCTCGAGCTTGCCGAATCCGCCTGCCACGGCGACGAGCTGGTCACGTCGGATGGGGTCGATCTCGGCGACGTGCAGCGGTTCGGGGATGGTGTCGCCGATCTCCTGGTCGTCGTGGCCGAGCGAGATGCCCTCGCCGGGGGTGCTGAATTCGACGGTGGGATAGGTGATGTCGCCGGCGGTGTTCGCGTCGTCGCCGGACGAGCCGCAACCGGTGAGGGTGACGAGCAGCGCGAGCGGAACGACGGCCGCGGCGGGACGCACGAGGCGGCGGGAACGCGATGTCATGATCCGGCACCGACCTTCGGGCGGTCGGCGGGACGGGCCTGGCAGTCCTCGCCGATGATGGGGGCCATGGTGCAGGTGTACGACTGGGATTCGTCGGACACGCACCAGATGATCTCCTGGTCGTAGCTGCCCGAGACCGGGTTGTACATGACGGCCTGCATGTCGGGCTCGCCGCAGAAGGCGTTGGAGCACGACGGGGCGCCGCAGCAGTCGTAGTAGGCGATCAGGTAGGTCTTGCCGGTGTCGGGGTTGGTGCAGCAGCCCACCCAGAATTCGGCGCCCGGCTTGCTGCCCGGCGCGCACGTGGTCACTCCGCCTCCGTTGCAGGCAGCGCAGGAGGTGCCGTCCATGTTGCACCAGCGCCAGTACTCGCACTCGGCGGGATCCTTGCCGTCGTACACGGGCACGAGCGGTTCCGGGCCGGGCTCGGGGGCGGGTTCCTGCGCGAACGCGGTGCGCGTCACCGGAAGCGAACTGATGAGCGCCACCCCCGACACGCCCATCGTCCAGCGGCCGAGGCGGCTGATCATCGAGCGGCGCGACACCTGTTCCGACATCCGGCGTCCGGTCCGGCTCATGAACGAGCCGCCCTTGCCGGCCATCCAGGCGGCTTGTTCCTTGACGGTCTCCTCGTCGACCGGATACCGGTTCTCGTACATCTCTTCCAACGCATCTCTCCGTTCGTCCAGGGGGAAGGCGGGATTCAGGCGCTCGCGGCGGCGCGGGCCTTGGCCTGTTCGTGCAGGTGCTGCAGCGACGGGGTGCCGGTCTCGAGGGCGTTGAGCAGGCTCTCGACCTGGGCCATGTGGTTGCACAGCCCCTTGGCGCGGATCCTGCCGTGCTCGTCGAGGATCACCCCGTAGGGGGTGGTGCCGACCTGGTAGGCGATGCCGACGTCGCGGCCGTCGACGTAGCTCAGTTCGGTGCCGATGTTGCTGCCGGCGAGGAACTGCCGGTGTTCCTCCGGTGTGCCGTCGGAGACGATCACGACGTCGAGGTCCTTCTCCGCCTTGGCCATCGCCCGGATGCCGGGCAGCAGGCTCTTGCAGGTGGAACAGGTGGGCGCCGTGAACAGCAGCAGCTGCGGCCTGTCGCGGTGGCCGCCGACGCCGACGGTGCGGCCCACATGGTCGGTGAGGCCCCGGAAGGACGGGCCGGCCTGCTCGATCTTCGGACCGGTGTCCATCATGCGGGCCCCGAGGGGGCCGAGCCGGACCTGCACCCGGCCGATCTCGCGGGCCAGCGCGAGCACCATCAGGAACAACACGGCGACCGCCACCACCAGCACGATGATCGCAACGAGAAATATGGTGTCCATCTGTCGTCCTGTCTCGGAAAATGTTGTGGAAGAAATGGTTTCAGGCCCCGTAGCGCGACACGGCAGAGACCGCGCGCAGTTCGATGGACGCGCCGGTCAGGTGCTCGTCGACGGGCCGGCGCCCGACGTGGACCACGGAGCGCAACTGGGCCACCGCGAGCCCGGCGGCGAGCGCGAGCGCCGCGAGCGCGATTGCCGCCATCTGCTGGAGCGCGGCGATCGTCGCGGGTCCGGTGAGGGCCAGCACGATCGACGCGGCGGCGAACGCACCGGCCCGCACGGAGTGGAACCAGCCGATGCGCGGTGCCTCGCCGTGGCCGCCGAACGCGAAGCAGCCGCAGTCGAGCTCGCGCCGGCCCCGCGCGAGGTTCACGGTGAGACCGACGAAGAAGCCGAGGAACAGCACCGCCGCGACAGCCGCGGCGGCACTGCCGGCGACGCCGAGCACCAGCAGGGCACCCACGGCGATCTCCGCGGCGGGCAACACCCGCGCGACCGCCCGTTCCAACACGGGCGGCAGCAGCCGATAGCCGCGGACGGCGCGCAGCAGCCCCTCGTGATCGCCGGCCTTCGGCACCCCGGCGAGCAACAACGTCCCGCCGACGAGCGCCGCAACCACCGCCCAGATCATGGTCGTCCCCTTCGCAGTCGAGTGATCGTGCCGGTCAATCGTGCGCACCGGATGCGTCGCGAACGGGTCGTCGGGGAAACGTCCGGGGGCACCGCGAGTGGAACCGGCCGTGGCGGCGCGCCCCATGCGGACACTGCAGGTGGGACACGGTCTCCGGCGCTCGGGGGACCGTGTCCGCACGGGGCACGGGGCCGTGCGGTGGCGCGGGCCACAGCGCCGCGTCGGGCGGATTCCCACTTGCCGTCCACATGTCGTTCGCGGAGGTAACCGTCGCGTAACACCGCGGCGCTACGTTGTCCCTCGCCCTGAGGCGTTTCACCGCCCGAGGTGCCGGCACCGCCGGCTGCACGGACGCACAGACGGGATACGACGATCGTGACAACCGCACTCCGGGCCGCGATTGCCCGCTCACGGGACGCCGAAACCCATCGGGATCCGGTGTATTCGCCGCTGCGCGCCCTCGGCCGCCGTCAGCTCACCCCGATCGATCTGCTCGGCCAGTCCCTGTCGACGATCGCGCCGGCCACCGGGATGGTGTTCATCGCGCTGTGGATGGTGACCCACCGGCCGGGCGTCGGCGGTCTGCTGGCGATCGCGGGGACCACCGCCGTGGTGGTGCTGGTGGCGCTGTGCATCACGCAGTTCACGCGGCGCCTCGCCGCGGCCGGGTCGCTCTACAGCTTCGTGTTCCAGGGCCTGAGTGCCCGCGCGACCCTCACCACGGGCGCGGCGCTGCTGCTGGGCTATCTCGGCATCTCGATCTCGGTGATGTCGCAGGCCGCACAGAGCCTGCTCCGCATCGCAGACCTGCTCGGCATGCACGTGCCCGGCGCCGCGCCGTGGTCGGTCACGATCGGTCTCGTCGCGGTTGCCGTCGCGGTGATCACGGTGCGCGGCGTGCGGTTCGCGACGCGCGCCATCCTGCTCGTCGAGGCGTGCTCGCTCGTGCTCATCGTGGCGCTCATGCTCGGCACCCCGGCCGGTGCGGGCACGGCCACCACCGAACTGCCGGACGCACCCCTGAGCCTCATGCCGTTCCTCGCGATGCTCACCGTGCTGTCGATGGCGGGCTTCGAGAGCGCCGCGTTCTTCGGCCCGGAGGCCAAGCGGCCGTTGGTGACCGTCACTCGCACCGTGCTGATCTCCCCCGTCGTCGTCGGTGTCCTGTTCGTGTTCGCGGCGTGGGCCGCGTTGTCCGGCCACGGCGCCGTCGTCGTCGGCGCGTACTTCGACGGCACGGCGTCCGGCGCGAGCGTCGGTGTGGTGCTCGCGGTGCAGGCGGGCATGACGTGCTCGTGGCTCGCGTCGACCCTGGGGTGCGCGCAGGCGGGTTCCCGGCTGCTGTACTCGATGGGTGTCGAGCGGGTGCTGCCGAGCGCCCTCGCCCGTGTCCACGACCGGTTCCGCACCCCGCACGTGGGCGTGCTCTCCTTCACCGCCGCGGGTTTCGCCGGCGCGTGCCTGTACGCGTCCCTCGCGGGGGCGGATTCGGGGGCGTTCGACGGCGTCGTGGAGATCGGCCTCGTCGTGGCCTACACGCTGGTGGCCGTCGCGTCGCTGCGATTCCTGCACCGCATCGGCGAGCACACCGTCGTGACGCGGGCGGCCGCGCTGTTCGTCTCGGTCCTGGGGATGGGCCTGCTCGGCTACATCGCCGTCGACGGCACCGCGCACGGCGTATGGGTCGTGCCCGCGACACTCTCGGCGGTCGCGGCGTCCGGCACGGTGTGGCAGTACGTGCTGCGCCGGGTCCGGCCGGGCAGCCTGACGACCATCGGTGCGTTCGACTCGGTCGAGACCGGGGACATCCTCCCCGGGGCGGGGACCCTCGTGATCGGCGCGGACGGGCGGCGGCGCATCCTCCCGGACGTCCCGCACCCCGGCGACGACGCCCGTCCCCGCGACGGGAACCCGGGTTGACCGCGCACGTGTCCGTGCACGCGGACGATTCGCACTTCAGCGGACAGCAGCCGCGCGCGGTGCAGAAGGCGCTGGGGATGCTCGAGGCCGTCGCGCAGCTCGGCCCCGGCACGTCCGCGAAGGAGATCGCCAGGTTCGCCGGGGTGCCGCCGACCACCGCGTACCGCATGCTCAACCTGCTCGTGGCCGACGGATTCCTCGTCCGCGTGCCGGACCTGTCCGGCTTCGCGCTGGGTCGTCGCACCGCGGAGCTCGCACAGGCGGCCGCGGAGACGAGCCCGTCGCCGACGCTGCACGACGTCGTCGAGGAGCTGCGCACCCACACCCGATTCGGGGTGCACGTCGCCTCGTTCGCGGCCGGGCGGCTGCGGTTCGTCGACAAGGACCCCGACCACGAGATCATCGCCATCGGCGTGCTCGCGAAGAACCTGCACGCCAACGCCCTCGGCAAGCTCATGTTGGCGCACCATCCGCACGTGCGTCCCGATCCGGAACTGCGGCGCCTGACCGACCACACGATCTGCGACCACGACGTCCTCGCCGAGGAACTGCGCGCCGTCGCCGCCGCGGGCTACGCGTACGAGGGCGAGGAGTGCCGGACCGGGCGGGCCGCGCTGGCGGTGCCGATCCGGGACCGTTCGGCGTTCGTCGTCGGCGGCCTCTACCTGCAGGGGTCGGCGTCGCGGGTCACCCCGGACGACGCGGTGCTCGTGCGGTTCCTCTTCGACGGCTCGGCACGCCTGTCGGGGCTGCTGTGACGGCGTGAGTCACCGGGTGGGCCGCGGCGGGGTTCGTCACCGGGTGGGCCGCGGCGGGGGTGCGTCGTCCGGGGCGAGGTGCGCACCGATCCGACGGAACAGCGTGTCGGCCTCGTTCCGGTACGCACCGGTGTCGTCGAACGCCGCCGGGTCGAAGGTGACGGCGACGGCGACGGCGATCTTCCGCGACGGCAGGTATGCCTCGACCGCGGCGTACCCACCGAACAACGGGTTCTGCATCAGCCAGTTGCCGGTGACCACCACACCGAGGCCATAGGTGTAGCCCTCGGACTGCGGGAAGCACGTGGGGCAGCCGGGCAGCGCGGTGGTCCGGCCGCGCAGGTCCGTCGACACCATCGCCCGGTACGACTCCGGGGAGAGCAGCGTGCCGGTGCCGACGGCGACCGCGGTGTCGTGCAGGTCGTGGATGTCGGTGGTCTGGACGGCGCCGCGGGTGATGGTCCAGGACGGGTCCCAGAACGTGGATTCCTCGTAGAAGGGTGTCGCGGCGGGGATCCCGAGCGCCTGCCGGCGTTCCGAGCTGAACGCATGCAGCACCGGCTCCGGGATCGTCGGCGTCTGCGACGGCGTCGTGCCGTCCAGCCCGAGCGGATCGAGTACCTTCTCCTGCAGCAGTTCCGCCACCGGCCGGCCGGTGATCTTCTCGAGGGCCAGGCCGAGGATCACGTAGTTGGTGTGCGCGTAGTTCCAGTTGGTGCCGGGCTCGTAGAAGAGGGGCTGGGACGTGCCGTAGGCGATGAGCTCGTCGGGCGTCCAGTTCCGGAACGGGTCCCGGTAGATCGCATCCGACAGTTCGGGATTCTGCACGTAGTCGGCATAGCCGGAGGTCATCTGGGCGAGCTGCCCGAGGTTGACCCGGTCCGAATTCGGAATGTCGGGCAGCCACGTCGAGACCTTGTCGTCGAGGCGGACCTTCCCCTCGTCGACGAGTTGCAGCAGCAGCGTGGCGACGTAGGAGATGGCCACCGCGCCGTTGCGGAAGTGCATGTCGGTCGTCGCCGGCACGCCGGTGGTGGATTCGCCGTAGGCGCGGGTGAGGATCTCCCTGCCGTCGACGGTGACGCGCACGACCGCCGCCTTCAGGTGCGTCTCCGCCATGGTGTCGCGCACGATCCGGTCCACGGCCTCGGCCTGTGCGGGGTCGGCCGACGAGGCGGTCCCCGATGCGGCCGCGGTGTCGGCGGATCCGGACGGGCCGGGCGCGGCATCGTCCGTCGACGTGCAGGCGGTCAGGAGGCCGAGTGCGCACAGCACGGACAGGATCCGCCGGTTCAGGGGCATGCCTGATCTTGGCAGATGCGCTCGGCCGGTGCGATCACTCCGGCCCGGCGGCTGTGGTTCGGCGCAGGTCCCGATCGGACCGCAGGCGGGCGGTGAGTTCGGCCCTGCTGCGGACTCCGGTCTTCGTGTAGATCGCCTTGAGGTGATCGTGGACGGTGTTCGGAGTGATACCGCGACGGTCGGCGATCTCGGCGGTCGAGTATCCGGCCATCACCTCGAGGCACACGTCCCGTTCGCGGGCGGTGAGCGCGTATGCGGCGAGCAGCAACTCGGCGAGTTCGAGGCCGGTCGCATGCTCGATGGTGACCACGGTCTGCGGTTCGGCACCGCCCAGCAGCGCGGTGGCCCGCATCAGGATCCACCCGCCGGTGGCGTCGCGGATCCGCGTTCGGAACACACCCGAACCGCTCGCACGCGCCCCGAACGCGGCGGCGCGCACCATGACGGCCAGCCGTCCGGGCGCGATCTCGTCGAATCGGTCCTGCCAGTCGCGGGCGGCCGCTGTGAGCGCGAGCGGCTCACCCGCGGCCCCGGTGAGTACGACCGCCGGACCCGGGTCGCCCAGGCGCGAGGCGGCGGTGGCGCACACGGCGGCGCGGGTCGCCGACGCCACCGCCGGCGCCACCCGCGTGAGGAACTCGACCTCCGAGTCGGTGAAGTCCGCCCCGGACCGAACGAATCCGGCCGCACCCCAGCACAGTCCGCCGATGCGGAAGATCACGCGCAGTTCGTGGTCCAACCCGAGCGGACGCCACACCCCGGCGTGGCGAAGACTGTGGGCCACCTCGTCCGGGGGCAGCTCGGATCCCCGGGCCGCACTGCGGCCGTTGCGGAACAGCTCGGCGAAAGTGCCGGGATCCCGCCCGCGGTACTCGCTCTCGGCGAGCAGCGGCTCGTATTCCGGCGGAACCCGGTCGGGTCCGCTCGTCATGGAACCGATCGTCAGGGACCGGGGATCGATCATCGCCCAGCACGTCAGGTCGCTGCGCACCGTCCGGCCGACGAGTTCGATGGCGCGCCCGTGCACCTGCGTCACATCGGCGCCCGCGGCCGCGAGCGCCACCACCTCGCGGCCCACCTTCTCCGCCCGGATCTCGAGCATGAACCCAGTATGCGCTGGTGGCGGACCTGTACCCATCCCCGTTTTCGGGGATGGGCCATCGGCCGGGCGGTTCCTAACGTGACAGACATGTCCGACAACATCGAACTCTGCAGGATGGGCGAGGGCCGTCGCCTCACCCTGCCCGACGCAACCGTCACGGTCCTGTCCACCGGTGCACACGCCGGCGGAGCCTACGAGCTCTTCCTCGTCGAGGCCCCGCGCACCGAGCCGGCGCCGCTGCACGCCGAACCGTGGGCCAAGTCGTATCACGTGCTGAGCGGCCGGATCCTGGTCCGTGCCGCAGCGACCGGTCACGAGCTCGCGGCCGGGGACACGATCACCCTCGCGCCGGGAACGGTGAACTCCTTCACCGTCCTGACCGACGCCGCGACCTTCCTGCTGATCGCCGCCGGGACCTCGATGGGCGGATTCTTCGGCGCGGTCGACGCCCTCGGGCACGAGCGTCCACCGGACGAGACGGGTCGGATTCTCCGAGAGGTCGCCGACCGGTACGGGGTCACGCTCGCAGCGGAGGCAGGTGCGTCGTGATCGTTCTCGCGCAGGTCGCCGCGCTGGTCGGCGCGGCCGTGCATCTGCTCGCCTTCGTGTGGGAGACGCTGCTGTTCCGGCGGCCGTCGATACACGAAGACCTGTTCCGCATCCCCACCGGCGACGTCGCAGCGGTGCGGATGTGGGCGTTCAACGTCGGCTTCTACAACCTGTTCCTCGGCACCGGCGCGCTGATGGGGGTGGCCCTGTGGCGGGCCGGCGAGGACACGGTCGGACGCGCGCTCGTGCTCTACACGTGTTCGTTCATGCTGCTCGCCGGGATCGCCCTGTTCGTCTCGGACCGCATGGCCATGAGCCGGCCCCGCGGCGCCGGGCTCGGGGGTGCCGCGGCGCAGTGCACGCCACCGGCGATCGCGCTGATCGCGCTCGCGGCAGCCTGATCCGCTACTCCTGCGCGGCGACGTACCGCCCCAGCGCCGCGGCGCGGTCGGCCGGTGACCGGCGCGGGCAGCTCGTGCACTTGCCGCTGTCGGTCGCCCGGTAGATCAGGCAGCAGGAGCTGCGTCGCACGAAGCGTCGCCCGTCCGCCGGCTCCGGCGATCCGGGAGCTGCCGCCGTGACGCTCCCGGTGGGATCGACGTCGACGAAACGCGGTGGCAGCAGCGGCGGCCGCGACAGCGCGGCGGCGAGGGTGCACCCGTCGTCGACGCGGTGGGCGGCACGCCCGGCGTCGAGGGCACGGTTGGCGATCGAGTCGGACGCGACGGCCCACAACGCCCGCTCCGGCGCACCCGACACCCGCGCGAGCGGCGCGATGATCGCCGACAGCGCCGGCACGAGAGCGCGCGCAAAGGCATCGGGCCCGGGCAGCAGGCGCGAGGAACGCACCGCGCCGAGGTAGCCGTCCTCCCGCAGCACGCAGCGCAACCGGGCCGGGTCGGGATCGGGAGCGTGGCCGGTGGCCAGGAGCATCGCGACGGGTCCGGCCACCAGGGTTGAACTGGCCGAGTACCACCAGAGCGTGCCGTTGACCCGAGGGTCGCTGCAGTCCCACCTGCGGCCGGTGTCGGATACCCGTCCGGCCAGCCACTGCGGATCGGTCGTCACCGTGCCCGGAAGGACGGCGGTCCCGAGGTCGACGGTGTGCGCGAAGTCGCCGAGCAGGGTTCGGGCCGCGGCGTAGGCACGCGCCGCGGCGTCGGCGTGCCCGTCAGGCATCGGCGAGCCCCCAGACCTCGAGCGTGCGTCGTCCGTCGCCGTCCACAGCCACCCGGCCACGAACTCCGAAGACCCCCGCCAGCACGGCGGGATGCAGGACGTCTTCCGGGGTTCCCGCAGCGACCACCGATCCGTGGTCCAGTACCGCCATGCGATCGCAGTACGCGGCCGCCAGCCGCAGGTCGTGCAGCGTCACCAGCACGGCGAGCCCGTCCGCGGCGAGGCTGCGCAGCAACTCCAGCACGGTCAGCTGGTGGCGCAGGTCGAGATGATTCGTCGGCTCGTCGAGCAGGAGCACGCGGGGTTGCTGGGCCAGGGCCCGGGCTATGGACACACGCTGGCGTTCCCCACCGGACAGGGCGAGCACGTCGCGATCGGCGAGGTGCAGCAGCCCGAGCCGGCCGAGCACATCCTCGACGACCACCCGGTCGTCGTCACCGAACGGTTCGAGCCATCCCCGCCGGGCGGTGCGTCCCAGCTGCACCGATTCGCGCACGGTCGTCCCACCGAGCGAGACCGGCTCCTGGACGCCGACCCCGACGAGGCGCGCGAGCGTGCGGCGCTTCAGGTCCGTGACGTCCTCGTCGCCGACGGTGATCGCGCCGGCCCCGACCCGCACCGCGCGGTAACAGGCGCGCAGCAGGGTCGTCTTGCCGCTGCCGTTGGGCCCGACGAGGGCGAGCACCCGGCCCGGGGCCACGTCGAGGTCCACCCCGTCGAGTACGGTGCGTTCGCCCAGCCGCGCGCGGACCCCGGTGGCGCGCAGGCGGGTCATCGTGCCCGCCCGTAGCTGCGCCACAGCATGACGAGGAAGGCGGGCGCACCGAGCAGACCGGTGACGACCCCCACCGGCAGCTCGGTCGAGCCGCTGACCGAACGGGCGACCATGTCGGCCAGGACCAGCGCGAGCGCCCCGGCCACCGCCGCCACGGGTATCAGCCGGACGGTGTTGCGGCCGACGAGATGGCCGGCGATGTGCGGGATCAGCAGTCCGATGAATCCGACGGTCCCCGAGACGGCCACCGCCGCGGCGGTGAGCAGAGAGACCGCCAGCAGGATCAGGATGCGGAACCGCCGCACGTCCATTCCCAGGGCGGTCGCCCCGTCGTCGCCGACGAGCAGCAGGTTCAGCTGCCGGCCGCACAGCAGGACGCCGCCGCCGACGGTGAGCAGGACCAGCGCCGGCGCGGCGAGCATCGACCACGTCGCATCCCCGAATCCTCCTGCCAGCCAACGCATCACCGTACCGATCTGACGGTCGTCACCCAGGACCAGCAGGGTGAAGGTGGTCGCCGCAGAGAACACCATCGACATCGCCACGCCGACGAGGACGATCGCGGTGACGGCATGGGCGCGCAGACTCACCGCGATCGCGCCGGCGAGCGGAAACAGGGCTCCGAGGAAGGCCGCGAACGGCAGGGTGAACGCTCCGAGTGCGCCGCTGCCGACACCCAGGACCGTCACCAGCACCACCCCGAACCCGGCACCGGAGGACACGCCCAACAGGTAGGGGTCGGCCAGCGGGTTGCGGGTCACCGCCTGCGCCACCACCCCGGCGATCGCGAGCGCGGCACCGACGACGGCGGCCGTCAACGCCCGGGGCAGGCGTGATTCGACGACGATCGCTTCCCGCGCCGCGGTCCACCACGGCGTGAAGGCCCCCGGTGCGAGGCGGTGCGCGACGATCGCCCACACGTCGCCGAAGGGGATGTTCACCGTGCCCAGCGACACGGCGCCCGCCAGCGCCAGCACGAGTGCGGCGAGCAGCGGCGGCAGGATCAGCCACAGCGAACGACGCGCCGCGCCCCCGTCCCGTCCCCGCGCGGCCGGCGCCGCGGCGCCGGCGTGCGGCGCCGATGCGTCGGCCAGGGTACCGGCGGGGGTCATTCCGGATCCGTGAACGCGGCCGGGTGCAGTCCGCGGGCGATCGTCGCGACCGAGTCGACCATGCGCGAGCTCTCGAAGAAGTCGTCGAGCGGCACGACGACGAAACGATCGTTGCGCACGGCGGGCGTGGTGGCCACGATCGGCTGGTTCTTCAGATAGGCGATCTTGTCCTCCGCGCTGGTCGCGCCGTAGTCGAGTACGACGATCGCCTCGGGTGCGCGCTCGCCGACGACCTCCCAGCCGGTGGTGAAGTACGGTTTCGGGCCTTCGGCGGTGATGTTGTCGGCGCCGGCGTATTCGGCGATGAGGTTGCCGATGCCCACGCCGCCGACCGAGAGCGGCTCGGCTTCGCCCGAGTCGTAGAAGAAGGTGCGCACCGGCGCGACGGCGGCCTGCTCCAGGCGGGCGCGTACCGCGTCGAGTTCCGCGGTAATCGATTCGGTCAGGGCCGCGGCCTGTTCCTCGGTACCGAGGAGGGCGCCGAGTTGGGCGAAGTCGTTCTTCAGCAACGCGATATCGGAGAAGCCGGCACCGCAGTACTCGGAGAACAGGAACGTGCGGATACCCGCCTGCTCGAGTGCGTCCCGCCCGCGTCCGGTCTTGTCGTCGAATGCGCTGCGCATCCCGCCGACGACCAGATCCGGGTCGAGGTCGCGGATCTGCTCGTACGTGGGGTACTCGGCAGCCAGCGACGGAATCGCCCGGAACTGCTCGGCCGTCTCGGGCAGCGGGTCGTCCTTCTCGCCGTAGCCCATACCGACGATGCGATCCCCCACGCCCATCTGGATCAGGGTTTCGGTGACGTGGTCGTTCATCGACACGATCCGCTGCGGGGGCGCGTCGTAGGTCGCGGTGCGTCCGCAGTTGGTGATCGTCACCGGTTCGCCGAAGGCCGCGGCCGGCGGGGTGGCGCCGGTGTCTGCGCCCCGCGAGCAACCCGACAGGGCCGCGGTGGCGACGGTCAGGGCGGCGAGAACCGCGGCGGCGTCTCGCACGGGACGGCGGAAGTCGACGGGCATGGGACCTCGTGCTCTGCTCAGGTGGCACGAGGCAGACTCCGGCACGGCAGCGACCCCGGACAGCGGGCACCGGCTACCCTGCTGGACTCCATCTCGTAGACCACGACGAAATACCGGAGTCGCGCACCCCCGTGCAGGCGATCGGGCTCACCGTCGGATGGACGGCCTACCGTTGCGGGTCAGCGCCGGACTCGGACCGGACTTTCCCTGCACGGGCGTCAGCAACGCTGCGGCCATTATGCATGTCGGCGGCCGGCTCGCATCGCAGGGTCGGCCACCGGTGCGCGGGTCCGTCGGGACGGCCACCCGGAGCGCCGTTCCATCGTCCGCCGCCCTCCCCCGGTTTTCACCCTCACTTTCACCCCGTTCGCGACCTCGGCTCCGGAACCGCGGCGATCCCCGGTGCGTTCCGATTGATGGTGGCTGTCGAACGGACTGCGCCCTCGTGCGGCCGGGGCGTCGCCACCGGCCCCTCTTCCGAGGGGCAACGCGCCGGAACGTCGGGTGATGCGGCGGACCGGCGGGCCGGTCACCGCGCAGGGGGCGGTGACCGGCATCCGGGCGCGTGCGGGCCGGCACACTCGGGCGGATCACCGTACTGCCACGCCGCTGCCTCGCCCGCGGTGCCCCGGAACCGGGACCGACGACGCCGACTCCACGAAACCCAGAGTTCAAAATGCGGCCATCTGCCGGAGACCCGCCGCCGCGACACTGGAGGCACAAGGTGTCAACGACGGACGGGGAAACACTGATATGTCCGAGAACATCGCCCACCGACCCGACCCCCTCTTCGCTCTGCCGGCCGCGACGATTCCGGCGGCGCCCCACTCGATACGCCTCGAGGAGCCGGCCCCGATCCGTCCGGCCTCCGGCCTGCGTCCCCGCGTGGGCACCGTCCTCGGCACGGTCGTCTCCGCGGGGGCCGTCGCCACCATGGTGACCGGCTTCGTGGCGGTCGGTACCGTCGCCACGGTGTCCGGCCTGGTCTCGGCCGTCCGGCTCGGACCCTGACCGGCTCGGCGAACCCCTCAGTCGCCGAACTGCACGCTGTCGACGACGACGTCGGACCCGAACAGTTCGCGGGCGCGGACCAGAGCCGCGTCGCGCACCTCCGGCTCCGACAGCGTCGTGGGCAACGCCAGGGTCAGCAGCACGGAACGACCGTCGGACCTCGGCTGTGCCCTGACACGGCACACCCAGTCCACCGTTCCGCCCTCCCGGCGCAGCGCCAGCTCGGTGCGCGCGACGTCGCGGGCGAAGCAGGGCAGCGCGGGATCGGTCGTGCGTTCGAGCTGGGCCACGAGATCCTCGAGGCGATCGGTGCGCCATTGGCGCAACCCGGCCATCCGCGGTTCGACGTTCATCTCGGCACCCTTCGACGCCGGCGACCGTCGGGTGCGCTCGCGGGAGCATGCGGGTCCGAGATCTGCGGCGTCAGCGAAACTGACTACTACCGAGACCATCGCGCCGCGAGCGCGCGGCGTTTCACGAGCCCGGCAACAGGCTGCGCTTCATGAGCCCGGCAACAGGCTGCGCTTCATGAGCCCGGCAACAGGCTGCGCTTCATGAGCCCGGCAACAGGCTGCGCAGCGCCGGCAGCAGTTCCTGTTCGGCCCACCGGATGAACGGCCCCTGCCGGTCACCTCCGATCTGGACGAGGGCGACCTCCGTGAATCCCGCGTCGACGAACGGCCGGATCTTGTCCACGTACTCGTCGATGTCGTCGCCGCACGGAAGTTGCGCCCCGACCTGCTCGGGCGTCACGAACCGGGTGGCCGCCGCGAACGAGGACGGCGCGGGCAGGTCCGGGCTGACCTTCCAGCCGAGGCCGAACCACCGGAACTGCTCGTGCGCCCGCTGCACCGCCGCGTCGCGGTCGGTGTCGTAGGAGACGGCGATCTGCCCGACTCGCGGTTTGCCCGCTCCCCCGGCCTCGTCGAACATCCGGGTCAGCTCCGGCTCGGGTTCGGTCGCCACCATCAGGTCGGCCTTCTCCCCGGCGAGGGCGCACGACTGCGAACCGGACACGGCGATGCCGATCGGCACCCGGGTCTCGGGCAGGTCGTACAGGTGCGCGGACTCGACGTCGAAGTAGTCGCCGCGGAAGTTCACGTTGCCGCCGTCGAACAGCGCCGAAATGATCTCCACGGCCTCGGCGAGCATCTCGTGACGGGTGCCCACCGCGGGCCAGCCCTTGCCGACGACGTGTTCGTTGAGGTTCTCGCCCGCGCCCAGGCCGAGGCGGAACCGGCCCCCGGACAGGATCTGCATCGTCGCCGCCTTCTGCGCCACCACCGCCGGGTGGTACCGCAGGATCGGGCAGGTCACGTAGGTCATGAGCGGGATCTGCTCGGTGGCCTGGGCAGCGGCACCAAGGATGGACCACGCGTAGCCGGAATGCCCCTGTTCCTCCAGCCACGGGTTGTAGTGGTCACTGATCACCGAGAAGTCGAAGCCGGCCTTCTCCGCCATCTGCACGTCGCGGACGAGGTGGTCCGGCCGGGACTGCTCGCAGAGCATGGTGTAGCCGAAGTCGGTCACTGTTCGTTTCCTCCCGTGGTCCGTGCCGGGCGCCCCGCCGATGCCGGCGATCCGTCCTTCGGGATACCCACCGGTCGCCTCGGTACACGACCGTCACGGTAGGGAGGGGCCGCCGAGATGCCGGCTGCGCATCTCGGCAGGTACGGGTGTCTCGTTGCGGCGGGCCGGCCGGGCCGGCTCGCCGCAACGAGGGGTCGACCCGGTGTCAGACGAGGCAGACCACGAACAGCGGCACTCCGACGACCGGAACGAAGAGCAACGGAACGCACACGACACCGAACGGGCCGAGGACCGCCGGCTGGACGGATTCCGCGATCGGGGCAGGCGCGGTGGGGATGGCGGGGGCCGCTGTCGCGGCACCGGTGCCGAGGGCGATCATGGGGGCCATGGCGGTCGCCGCTACCGCCGCGCGAAACGTAGTCCTGCTCATGGTGTTTCTCCTCGCGTCGCGTGCCGCGACCGATACGCGCCCACGGCACGGAAATGGATCGGCTGTATATCAGCATCGCCGACGAACCCGACGCCGGGCGACGGGGAAAACCCTGCATCGCGACGACTCGGGCATGGCCACGTACCGACGGGTCTCGTTTCGGTCGAGGCCGGCCCCGATGCTTCCATTTCGGTTGAGAAGAGGGCGCCGGCCCCCACCCGGGGGCTACGGTGAAGCTGTGCTGTTCGGGCGGGGACCGGAATGCGCACGCATCGATCGGCTGCTTGCCGCACTCCGGCAGGGAGCGGGTGGAGCAGTGGTGCTGAGCGGGGAAGCGGGAATCGGCAAGACCGCCCTCCTCGACTACGCCCGCGAGCATGCCTCCGGACTCGGGGTGCTGTCGGTGACGGGTGCGGAAGCCGAGGCCCCGATCCCCTTCGCGGCGCTCGAACGCCTGCTGGCGCCGGTGCCGGGGCCCATCGCGTCGCTGCCCAGGGTGCGCCCGTTGTGCGGCTCCACCGCGCGCGAAATTCCCGGGCCGGAGGACCGATTCGCGATCTACGCCGGATTCTTCCGGATTTTGACAGCGGCCGCACGCAGCGCGGCACTGCTGGTAGTGATCGACGATGCGCAGTGGCTGGACCGGCCGACCCTGGACGCCGTCGCCTTCGCCGCTCGGCGGCTCACCACCGAGCGGATCGGGATTCTGGTCGCCACCCGCGAGCCGCAGGGTCCGGCCGGCGTCGAGACGTCGGTGGTGCGGGGTCTCGGCGACGAGGCGGCCGGTCAGCTGCTGGCCGCCCTCCTGGGCCGGCGCCCGCCGGACGACGTGGTGGCGGCGGCGGCCGCACAGGTGGGGGGCAACCCGTCGGCGCTGCTGGAGCTGGCGGGCACTCTCTCGTGCGACGAACTCACCGGAACCCGTCCGCTGCGCCTCCCGGTACGCGCCGGGTCGGCCGCGACCCGCATCTTCGGTGCGCGCATCGCCACGCTCGACGACGCGACACGCCGAGCCCTCCAGGTCGCGGCGGTGGCGGCCGACGACGGGTTGCCCGTGGTGTCCGCCGTCCTGGCGCACCTGGGGATCGCCGGCGGTGCCCTGGGAACGCTCGAGGACACCGGGTTGACGTCGTTCGCGGGCGGCCGGTTGTCCTTTCCGCATCCGTTGATCCGCAGCGCCGCGGTATCCGATCTCCCGCCGACGCGGCGGCGGTCGCTGCACCGCGCAGTGGCCGAGATGCTCACCGATCCGGCGCAGCAGGACCGACGTGCGTGGCACCTGACCGAAGCCACCCTCGCCCCGGACGAGGGCACCGCCCGGGAACTGGAGCAGTCCGCGCGGCTGACGTCGGAACGGCGCGGGTACGCGGCCGCCGCGGTCGTCATGGAGCAGGCTGCCGCGTTCTCCGCCGACGAGGCGGGTACGGCCCGGCGTCTCTGCGCGGCGGCCGACGCGGCCCGGCGCGCGGGCCGCGGCACGACCGCGCTGCGGCTGCTGGACCGATCCGACGACCACACCACCGATCCGGCCCTGCGGGCCGCCAGCGCCGGCGTCCGCGGACGGGTCGAACTCCACACCGGCGCAGCGTGTATCGCACGCCGGGTGTGGGAGACGGGCGCCGCGGACATCGGTCGACGAGACCCGGCGCGAGGCGCCCACCTGTTGGCCATGGCGGCCGAGGGAGCACTCGTCGCCGGCGAGCCCGAGGGGGCACTGCGGCTCGCTCGCCGGGCGATCCGGTCGGCGCCGCCCCGGGACACCGACACGACGCTCCTCGGCTCGCTCGTCATCGGTAGCGCGTTGTCGTTGTCCGGCAACCCCTCCGACGGGATGCGCTGGCTGCAGGATGCGGCGGCGCTCGCGCGGTGGGGCGCCGACGCCGACGTCGAATGGGTCCTGTTCGCGGAGCTGGGCGCGGTGGCCTGGCACGGGGAGGACGGCGATCCGCGGCAGGTGCTCGACCCGCTGGTCCACCGGCTCCGGGCCGAGGGCGCCTGGGGGCAGTTGCCCCTGGCGCTGTACGTCACGGCGCTGGCCGACAGCCGCCTCGGACGCCTGCACTCCGGTCGTTGCGCGGCCACCGAGGCCGTCGAACTCGCCACCCGCACAGGTGATTTGCTCGCGCTCTGCGCGGCGCTCGGATGCCTGGCGGAACTCGAGGCGCAACTCGGTGACGAACAGGCCTGCCGGGCGCACGCCGCCGACTCGTTGCGGATCCGCGAGAGGACCCGTCTGGGCGAGATGCATCGCGACGCCCTGGACGGACTCGGGCTGCTGGAACTGAGCCTGAATCGACCCGACCGTGCCGTCGACCATCTGGAGGAGGCCAACCGGCGACCGTCCGGGTACGCGGACGGTCTCCTCGTCGCGCGAGCGTCGTCCGCAGACCTGATCGAAGCGTACGTCCGATCAGGACGCGACGTGCCGGACGCGGTTCGCGAACAGTTGCGGCTGCTCACGGAACTCGCGCTGCCCGATGCGCTCGGAGCCCTGATCTGCCGCGGCCGGGCACTGATCGGCGACGACGCGGAGTACGACACCTGGTTCACCAAAGCCCTGCAACTGCACGCACGCTCGCCGTCCCCGTTCGACACCGCCCGGACCGCGCTGTGCTACGGCGAACGGTTGCGCCGCGCCGGGCGCCGGCGCGACGCCCGCAAGCATCTGGAGGTGGCGTTCGACGCGTTCCGGCACATCGGGGCCCGCACGTGGGCCGCGCAGGCCGCGACGGAACTGGGCGCCGTCGGCCGGCCGGTCGACGCGCCCGCCGCTGCCGCGGGGCACCGGCTCACCCCGCAGGAACTCCAGGTGGCCCGGCTCGCCGCCCGCGGCGGCACCAACCGTGAGATCGCCGAGCAGCTCTTCCTCAGCGTCAAGACCATCGAAATGCATCTGGGACGGCTGTACCGGAAGCTCGGCATCCGGTCCCGCACCCAGCTGGCGAACTACCTGCGCGACAACGTCCTCGCCTGAGCATCCGACTCCCAGGACGATGGTCGCATCGGAATAGGTTGGGATTTCAGTCGATTCGATGCCATCTGAGAGTGCAATGCGTCCAGGAATGCCACCGCGGCGGGCGCGGGGTCGAAGTCGCTCCAGGCGAGGTATTCGACTCGGGTCGGCCCGTCGCTGACGGGCACCTGGACCAGGTTCGGGTTCGAGGGGACGAAGGCGGGGGGCAGCAGTGCGACGGCGAGGCCCTGTTTCACGAGGTCGAGGATCAGATCGGTAGACATCGATTCGAAGGTCACCTCGCGCCGGAGTTCGGCAGCATCGAAGGCCCGGTCGCTCTGTGCGCGCCCCTGCGTCCCGGCGGGAAAATCCGCGAAGGTCTCGTCTGCCAGATCGCGTAGGCGCAGGCGGCGCCGTCCCGACAGTCGATGATCAGCGGCGAGAACGGCAACGAGACGTTCGCGGGCCAACTCGATGAACCGGACACGGTGAGGGGTGGTCGCGTCAGGCAGGCCCAGCACGGCGATGTCGACCTCGCCCGCGCGGATCGCGGTCACGAGTTCGTCGCTGCCGCCGTTTCGAAGCGCGATGCTCACCGCCGGGTGAGCGCGGTGGAATTCGCCCAGCGCAGCGGGAATGTCGATGGCGGTCACGGTGGGGATGACACCGATCGTCAACGGGCCACGGATCTGCCCTACGGTCGCTGCCGCGTCGGCGGCGGCACGCTCGGCGGCCTCCAGACTCGCCCGCGCCGCGGGCAGGAACGCCGCCCCGGCATCAGTGAGCTCGACCCGACGGCTGGTCCGGGCGAACAGCGGCACGCCCAGCTCTTGTTCGAGCGCCTTGATCTGGTGACTGAGCGCCGATTGGACGACGAAGCACTGCTCGGCCGCTCGGGTGAAGTTCCTCTTCTCTGCCACGGCGAGCACATACCTCAGTTGCTGCAACTCCATCCATCTATCGTGCATCGCGATCGTTGTGATGAAAAGCATGTGTTGGACTCATCAACCGAAAGGGCACGACAGTGGTGGGGTGACTACGACGACCACTTCTCCGCCCACGTCGCCCGGCCCGGTGACGAATCGTGCGGCGCTCACCGCGGCGACCGCTGTGGCCCCGGTGGTGTGGGGCACGACCTACCTCGTCACCACCGAACTGCTGCCGCCTGACCACCCCCTGTTCGCCGCGCTCATGCGCGCTCTGCCCGCAGGTGCGCTCGGCCTCCTGCTCTCCCGCACGCTTCCGCGCGGGGCATGGTGGTGGAAGGCCGCGGTGCTGGGCGCCTTGAACATCGGCCTGTTCTTCCCGCTGCTGTTCCTCGCCGCGGAACGACTGCCCGGCGGAGTGGCCGCCACTCTCGGGGCGACCCAGCCGATCCTCGTCGCCGTCCTCGCCGTGATCGTTCTGTCCGAACGCCTCTCGCTCTGGCGCCTGGGCTGGGGCGTCGTCGGCGTGATCGGGGTGGGGCTGGTGGTGCTGGGCCCCGGAGCGATGTTCGACCCCGTCGGCATCATCGCCGGTCTGGCCGGTGCCGCTGCGATGGGAACCGGCGTCGTTCTCACCAAACGGTGGGGCCGGCCCGAGGAAGTCAGCGCGATCGGCTTCGCAGGTTGGCAGCTCACCGCCGGAGGCCTGGTGCTGCTGGCCCCGACGCTGTTGTTCGAGGGGATTCCCAGCCGAATCGGCGCCCCCGCCGTGGCGGGCTACCTCTGGCTCGGCATCGTCGGCGGGCTTCTTGCCTATTCCCTCTGGTTCAACGGCCTGCGCACCCTGCCGGTCACCGCGACGGCTCTGCTCGGACTGCTCTCCCCACTCGTGGCCGCCGTCCTCGGCGTCGTCGTGGCAGGAGAAACCCTCAGCGCACTCCAACTTGTCGGCTTCGCGTTCGCCCTCGCAGCGCTGGGCGCCGGACAGGTCATCCCTCGTCCCCGTACGAGGAAAGGACTCCCGTCGTGAACATCACCGTCATCGGCGCCACCGGCATGGTCGGCTCGCGCCTCGTCACCGAAGCCACCGCCCGCGGGCACCGCGTCACCGCTGCCGCCCGGCACCCCGGCACACACCCGGACCCCGCCGTCACTCCCCTCGCCGTCGATGCCGGCGCACCAGGGCAACTCGAGGCCGCACTCGCCGACGCCCACGCCGCGATCCTTGCCGTCCGTGCCGCTCCCGGCCAGGAGCAGACGATCGCACCGCTGACCACCGCAGTCCTGGACGCGGCAGGCCGGGCCGGCGCCCGTCTACTCGTCATCGGCGGGGCCGGGCCCTTACGCTCACCGCACAAGGGCGACCTGTTGGTCATCGACGATCCGAACTATGTGCCGATCGAATGGCGAGCGATCGCCGACGCCAGCGCCACCCAACTCCGCACCTGCGTCCAGCACCCGAACCACCGCTGGACCTACCTCAGCCCGCCCGCGATCCTCGAACCCGGTACCCGCACCGGCACGTACTGCCGGGGAACCACCACCCTGCTCACCGAGCCGGACGGCACCTCCCGCATCACCGCCGAGGACCTCGCCGTGGCCGCCCTGGACGAAATCGAGCGCCCCGGCACCGACCGGCACTTCACCGTTGCGCAGAACTCCACTGTTCACGCCGCCACATCAACGTCAGGGGTCAGGAGGGGCTGACAGCCCCGATTACGGCGCGCGCACTCTTCAACCGTCATCGGCGGTGCCGGCGCGCCGCCGACGAGTCCGCCCAGTGCTCCCACGCCGACTGACGCGTCATCCCCACCAGCTCCCCCACCTGCGCCCACGAGGCACCCTCGGCGCGCAGGCGCCGTACCCCCTCGTCCACCACTTCGGTCAGGGCCTGCTGTTCGGCCGCCAACCGGTCGAGCTGCTCGAGCGCATCGAGCACTGCCGCCTTCGCCGACACCCGATAGATGTGGCGCACCCACTCCTCCTCGAGCTTTTCCCGCGTCAGGCGCCCCGGACGCAACGCCTCGCCCGAACCGACCCGCACCGCCGTGCTGCCCAGCCAGTCACAATGCAGACACTTCGCCCGCCACGCGCACGCTCCCACCGCAACCCCGCCGGCGATCGGCACCGGCCGCCCCGCCTCGTCCTCGATCCGGATCGTGCCGACATACGGCCCCTCCCCGGGTACCAGCAACTCCCACTCCGGCAACCGCCTCGCCATGTCGTCAGGCTCCACCCATCACGCAGGCGCCGTCAACCACACCCCGTGCCAGGTGCTGCGCGACGGGCACGGCAGGCAGGCGCTTTCGAACGTCGATCGACCACTCGCGGAGTCCACGGGCAGCTGCGGACGAAGGCGGATCGGATTTCGGGTTCGCTTCCGTCCGGTACACGGCACGGGCACACTCACTGCATGGACTGCTCGGGGGACCCCCGTTCCGGGACCGTCCGATGACCGGATTGCCTCCGGCATCGGAGGCCCGGTATCCCGGATTCGACGATATCGAGATCGGCGATCTCGTCCGTCGCACCGGGGTCAAGTGGGCACGTGCCGTCCGCGCGGGCGCCCTGCCGGCCTGGGTGGCCGACATGGACTTCCCGATCGCCCCCGAGATCCGGGACGCGCTGTGCGAGTCGGCCCGGTCGGGAGAACTCGGCTACCCCGATTGGCTCGGCGGTACCCCGCTGCGTGCGGAGTTCGCCCGGCGGATGCAGTCCCGATACGGATGGACGGTCGACCCCGCCGACGTCCGGGAGCAGACCGATCTCATCCAGGCCCTGCAACTGATCCTGCACCTGCACACCGAGCGCGGCGACGCCGTCGTGATCCAGACTCCGAACTACCCGCCGTTCCTCGCCACCATCGCGGCCATGGGCCGCAGGACGGTCGAATTCCCGTTCGCCGACACACAGGACGGGTGGCGGCTCGACTTCGAGACGCTCAGGGCGTCGCTCGCCGCCGAGCGCCCGAAAGTGCTCGTCCTGGTCGATCCGCACAACCCGACCGGACGCGTCCACACCCGTTCCGAACTCACCCGCATCGCCGAACTGGCCGTCGAGTTCGACCTTCTTGTCGTCAGCGACGAGATTCATGCGGAGCTGATCTACGCGCCGCACCGGCACATCCCGTTCGCGTCGATCAGTCCGGAGGCGGCAGCTCGGACGATCACCGTCACGTCGGCCGGAAAGGCCTTCAACATCGCCGGACTGCGCTGCGCCGTCGCGCACTACGGGTCGAAGCAGTTGCTCGCCGTGCGGGACGGCGAACCGCCCGACCTGTACGGAACCGTATCGACCCCGGCGGTGCTCGGCACACTGGCCGCATGGCAACGCTGCCAGAGCTGGCAGGACACGCTGCTCCGAGTGCTCGACCGCAACCGGCGACGTGTCGACACGGTCCTGCGCGAGCACCTGCCGGAAGCCCGCCACCATCTGCCGGAAGCCACCTACCTCAGCTGGGTCGATGTCTCGGCCGCACCCGTCGACGATCCGATCCGCCGGATCCGGGACCTCGGCCGGGTGCTGGTCGACGGCGGCAGACCCTTCGGAAGCGCGGCAGCGGGATTCGTGCGGATCAACTTCGCCACGTCGGCGGCTGTCCTCGAGCACATCCTCGACGGCATCTCGGCGGCGATGCGCGGGCGACGAGCCGTCTCACCGCTGACGGAGTTCCTCGGAACCTGATCCGCCCCGGTCCTCCGGCACCTCCCGATCGAGTTCGTCGAGCCAGATGCGCGCGGACGCGTCGGAGGGCGCACGCCAGTCCCCGCGCGGTGAGAGGGACCCCCCGGCGGCGACCTTCGGCCCGTTCGGCATCGCGGACCGCTTGAACTGGCTGAAGGCGAAGAACCGCTGGACGAACACACCCAGCCACCGCCGGATCTCGGGCAGGTCGTACTCGCGGCGGGCGTGCCCGGGATGGCCGGACGGCCACTCCCCGGCGCCGGCCTCGTGCCAGGCCTGCCATGCGAGGTAGGCGATCTTCGACGGCCGGAACCCGAAGCGCAGCACCTGGAACAGGAAGAAGTCGTGCAGGTCGTAGGGACCGATCGTGGCCTGGGTGCTCTGCGGCGTCTCCCCCTCCTCGACGGGGACGAGCTCGGGACTGATCTCGGTGCCCAGCACGGCCTCGAGGGTGGCGCCGACCTCGTCGTCGAATTGCCCGGACGAGACGACCCAGCGGATCAGATGCTGGATGAGCGTCTTCGGCACCCCGGCGTTGACGTTGTAGTGCGACATCTGGTCCCCGACGCCGTACGTGGACCAGCCCAGCGCGATCTCCGACAGGTCGCCCGTCCCGAGCACCAGGCCGCCGCGCTGGTTCGCGGCCCGGAACAGATAGTCGGTGCGCAGCCCGGCCTGGATGTTCTCGAACGTGATGTCGTAGACCCGCTCGCCGCGCGCAAACGGGTGACCCAGGTCCTCCAGCATCACGCGCGCGGCACGGGTGATGTCGATTTCCTCGAGCGTCACCCCGAGCGAGTGGCACAGCCGGCGGGCGTTCTCCCGGGTCCGGTCGCTCGTCGCGAACCCCGGGAGGGTGAAGGCGAGCACGTCCTCGCGCGGACGGCCGAGGCGGTCCATCGCCTTGACGGCGACGATGAGCGCGTGCGTGGAGTCCAGTCCGCCCGACACGCCGATCACGACCTTCGGACCGCCCCGCGTCGGACCACTCAGCGCACGCAGGCGCTGCTCGAGCCCGGCGACCTGGATGTTGTACGCCTCGTAGCAGTCGTGCTCGAGGCGGGCCGGATCGGACGGCACGAAGGGGTATCGCTCCACCCGGCGCCGCAACCCGATGTCGGTGAGCGGAGGCGCGAGGGTGAACGCGATACGGCGGAACGCGTCGAGGCGGGCCGCGTGATGACGCCGATTGTCGTCGAAGGTGCCCATGCGGGTGCGCTCGTTGCGCAGCAGTTCGAGGTCGACGTCGGCCACCGCGTGCTGTTCGCCGCGCGGGAACCGCTCGGTCTCGGCGAGCAGCATCCCGTTCTCGTACACCATCGCCTGCCCGTCCCAGGACAGGTCGGTGGTGGACTCCCCCGATCCCGCCGCGCAGTACACGTAGGCGGCCAGGCACCGCGACGACGCCGAGCGAGCCAGCAGGTGACGGTCCTCGGCGCGGCCGACGGTGATCGGGCTGCCCGACAGGTTCGCCAGCACCGTCGCGCCGGCCAGGGCGGCCTCCGCGCTGGGCGGGATGGGGACCCACATGTCCTCGCAGATCTCCACGTGGAGCACCAGACCGGGAACGTCGGTGGCCTCGAACAGCAGATCGGGACCGAACGGTGCGTCGTGACCGGCGACCCGGACCGTGCCGCTCGCATCGTCCCCCGGCGCGATCTGCCGGCGCTCGTAGAACTCCCGATACGTCGGCAGATACGACTTGGGGGCGACCCCCAGGACCCGGCCGCGGTGCACGACCGCGACGGCGTTGTAGATCCGGTGCCGATGCCGCAGCGGCAGGCCCACCAGCAGGACGGGCAGCAGGCCGGCCGAGCCGGCGACGATCTCCGCCAGCGCCCGCTCGGCCGCCTCCAGCACGGTGTCCTGCATCGACAGGTCCTCGACCGAGTACCCGGTCAACGTCATCTCGGGAAACACCGCCAGCCCGGCCCCGTCGTCATGGCAGACCCGGGCGGCCCGCAGCACCGCCGCCGCGTTGGCCGCCGGATCGACGATCGTCGTCGGCGTCGCGCAGGCCGCGACCCGCAGGAAGCCGTGGTGGTAGCTGGACCGGAACTCGGGTCTCGCCGCGGGGACGGGGACGTCCCGAGCGCCGGCTTCGTCGGTCATCGCGCTGCCTCCTTCTCCGTCGTCCGCGCCCTCGCGGCGCCCGGATCGCGTGATCGAATCCTAGGGATCCGGCCGCTCGACGCCACTCGGCGACGTGGAGCGGGCCGGATCCGGACTTTCGCGGCATTATCTCGGCGTTTCGGGGAACACTCCGGTACAGACGACGGAAACTGGGCCCGTCCGCGCGGCACAGGGGGTGGTGATGGCCTACCGGCACAGGGAATTCGTCGCTGCGCTGTCGAAGTTCGCGCAGCGCCTCCTCACCCCGTACGAGGTCGACGCCGCCCTCGACGCAGTCGTCCGCAAGGTGACCACCGTGCTCGAGCTGTCGGGAGCGGGAGTGACTCTGCACATCGACGGCCGGCTCCGGTTCGTCACCGCCGCCGGCGAACAGATCGAAGCGATGGAGCGGTGCCAGGAGCGATTCGCCGCCGGACCGTGCGCGCACGCCTTCGCCCATGGCGAGACCATCGCCGTCTCCGATGTGCGCCGCCGCGACGATCTGTGGCCGGAGTTCGCCGCCGAGGCGCGACGGCGGGAGATCGCCGCCGTCGCCGGTGTCCCGATGCAGCTCGGCGAGGTCAAGGTCGGCGCCCTGGACCTCTACTGCCGCGAGCCCCGGGAATGGGCCGACGACGAGCTCGCCGCCGCGCAGGTGTTCGCCGACATGGCCACCGGCTACATCGTCAACTCGGACAAGCTGCGCCAGCAGGAGCAGCTCTCCGCGCAACTGCAGACCGCGCTCGACACCCGCATCGTCGTCGAGCAGGCCAAGGGCATCACCGCCCAGGCCCGCGGCGTCACGCCGGCCGCGGCGTTCGAGCTGATCCGCGCCTACGCGCGCCGCCATCAGGCGCCGGTGCGCGCCGTCGCGCAGGCGATCGTCGACGTCGGGTTGCGCATCTGACGTCGAGGTGCGCATCTGAAGACGTCAGACCTCCGCCGCGATCTCCCGGACGAGGGCGACCAGCTTCCCGTGATGCGAGCCGGCCCAGTAGATGCGGCCGCAGTCCGTGCACCGGGAGAACTCGTCGTAGAAGCGGCGGGTGAGCGGCTCGAGCCGATCGAGGACCTCGTCCTTGGGCACCGGGTCGAGCCGGCCGTTGCAGCGCAGGCACCGGGTGAGCGGGGCGAACCGCGCCGCGAGATCGAGCCGGCGGACGACCTCGACGATCTGCTCGAGCGGGCGGTCGGCGTGCACGAACAGCCCGTGGGTGATCTCCCGGCGCTCGAGCAGTCCCCGGTCGCGGGTCAGCAGGATCCGCTGATCCGCACGCCCGATCCTCGCCAGCTCCGCGTCGTCCATGTCGGACGTCCAGATCACGTCGAACCCCAGCAACCGGAGCAGGCGCGCCAGCCGGCCCAGGTTGACGTCGACCACGAACCGGGGGTCACGCAGGGGAACCGGGCGCAGCCGGGTGATCGGCTCGATGTCGAGCGCCTCGAACAAGGGATAGACCGCTATGCGGGCGCCCGAGTGCGGCCGGTACGCGAAATCCACCGGCTCGCCGTCGACCACGATCAGATCGACCTCGGTGTGCGGTATGCCCATCGCCTCGACGACGTCCTTGACCGTCTGATGGGCACGGAACGGCCGCCGCACCGCGATGCCCCGCGACTCGGGCGCCACGAAGTCGTTCAGCTCGGCGTACGCCCGGACCTCGACGTGGCCGGTCATCGGACCATCTTCGCGCGCAGCATGACCCGGCACAACCGCCGCGGCGGGCGTGACGCCGGTCGCAGTCGGTCACGTTCGGGAATCGCGGGTACGCCAGCCCGGTTGCGCCCGACATGGATTTGTTTACACCTGTCACCCTCGGAGACCTCGAACTCGCCAATCGCGTTGTCATGGCCCCACTGACCCGGCTGCGGTCCGGCGCCTCCGGCGTCCCCGGAGACCTGGTGGTCGAGCACTACCGGCAGCGGGCGAGTGCCGGGCTGATCATCGCCGAGGGCACCTATGTGAACCACGAATCGCAGGCCTTCGTCGGCCAGCCGGGGATCGTCACCGGCGAGCAGGTGGCCGGCTGGCGGCGGGTGGCCGAGGCGGTGCACGACCGCGGCGGCCGCATCGTGCTGCAGGTGATGCACGGCGGCCGGGTCACGCACCCCGACGTGAACGGCGGCCGGCGGGTCGTCGCCCCGAGCGCGATCGCGATCGACGGTGTGGGGCACACGGAGAAGGGCAAGCAGCCGTACCCGGTGCCGCACGCGCTGACCACGGAGGAGGCGCGGGCGATCATCGGGGACTTCGTCGCCGCGGCCCGCCGGGCGATCGAGGCCGGGCTGGACGGCGTGGAGATCCACAGCGCCAACGGCTACCTGCTGCACGAATTCCTCTCCCCGGCCGCCAATCAGCGCGCCGACGAGTACGGCGGTTCGCCGCAGAACCGGGCCCGTTTCGTCGTGGAGGTGGTCACGGCGGTGGCATCGGCCATCGGCGCCGGCCGGGTCGGGCTGCGGATCTCGCCGGAGCACAACATCCAGGACGCCTACGAAACCGACCGGGACGACGTCCTGGCCACCTACGGCGCCCTGCTCGAGCAGGTGCGCCCGCTGAATCTGGCCTACCTGTCCGTGCTGCACGCGGACCCGGCCGGTGAGTTGGTGCAGGAGCTGCGCCGGCGTTTCGGCGGCAGGCTGATCGCCAACAGCGGCTTCGCGTCGCCGACCACCCGTGCGGAGGCGGTGCAGCTGATCGAGGCCGCCCATGCCGACGCCGTGGCGGTGGGCCGGGCGCTCATCGCCAATCCCGATCTGGTCGAGCGCTGGCACGGCGAGCACCCGGAGAACGAGCTGCGGCCGGCGTTGTTCTACTCGCCGGGCGCCGAGGGCTACACCGACTACCCGTTCCTGCAGGCGGGCTGAGCCTCAGGGCTGCGCCGGCCCCGCTCGGCAGCGGAGAGAACAACTCTCGCCGTCTTCATGGTGCGGTGACGGGCGCGACCAATCATACCGATAGATGCAGACTATCAATCGAATCAGACCGGTCGATTGGCATTATCTATCGAAAGTCGTTAGTGTTCACAACGTCAGAAACCCATATCGACCGAACAGAGGTTCAACGTGGCCCTGATCAACAAGCAGATCAAGCCCTTCTCCGCGACCGCCTACCAGGAGGGCGGCTTCGTCTCCGTGTCCGACGAGGACATCAAGGGCAAGTGGGCGATCTTCTTCTTCTACCCGGCCGACTTCACCTTCGTCTGCCCGACGGAGCTCGGCGACCTGGCCGACCACTACGAGGAGCTGCAGAAGCTCGGCGTCGAGGTCTTCTCGGTCTCCACCGACACCCACTTCACGCACAAGGCGTGGCACGACTCGTCCGAGACCATCGGCAAGATCAAGTACGCCATGATCGGCGACCCGACCCTGCAGATCAGCACCAACTTCGAGGTGCTGCGTGAGAACGAGGGCCTGGCCGACCGCGGCACCTTCCTCGTCGACCCGGACGGCATCATCCAGTTCACCGAGATCACCGCGGAGGGCATCGGCCGCAACGCCGCCGAACTCGTCCGCAAGGTCAAGGCCGCCCAGTACGTCCGGTCGCACCCGGGCGAGGTCTGCCCGGCCAAGTGGGAAGAGGGCGACGACACCCTCGCCCCGTCGCTGGACCTCGTGGGCAAGATCTGACGCACCCGGATTCGACACCCCGGTAGTGCGGCGCGGGGTCCGGTCCGCCGGACCCCGCGCCACCCCCGGAGCGCCGAACCGCCCGGCGCAGTTCCCTTCGCCCGATCACCGTTCCGCCCCGTCGATGGAGTAGATCCCTATGCTCGAAGCCTCGCTTGCCGGCCAACTGAAGTCCCTCCTCGAGCGGCTGACCCTGCCGATCGAGCTCGTGTCCTCCCTCGACGACGGACCCAAGTCCGCCGAACTCGCCGAACTGCTCACCGAGATCGCGGCGATGTCGGACAAGGTCACCTACGAGCGTCGCGACGACGACGCGCGTCGCCCGTCCTTCGCGGTGCGCCGCGTCGGCACCGACATCGAGGTCCGCTTCGCCGGCATCCCGCTGGGCCACGAGTTCACCTCGCTCGCGCTTGCACTGCTCCAGGTCGGCGGTTACCCGTCGAAGGAGCCCGAGGAGCTGCAGCAACAGGTGCGAGACCTGGACGGCGAGCTGCACTTCGAGACCTACTTCTCGTTGTCCTGCCAGAACTGTCCCGACGTCGTGCAGGCCCTGAACCTGATGTGCGTGCTCAACCCGCGCATCAAGCACGTCGCGATCGACGGCGCCCTGTTCCAGGACGAGGTCGACGGACGTCAGGTGATGGCCGTGCCGACGGTGTACCTCAACGGCGAGCTGTTCGACTCGGGCCGCATGAGCCTCGAGCAGATCATCGGCAAGCTCGACACCGGCGCCGCGGACCGGGCGGCGGCCGCGATCGACGAGAAGGACCCGTTCGACGTGCTCGTCGTCGGCGGCGGCCCGGCCGGTGCCGCGGCCGCGATCTACGCCGCCCGCAAGGGCATTCGCACCGGTGTCGTCGCCGAGCGCTTCGGCGGCCAGGTGCTCGACACGATGGCGATCGAGAATTTCGTCTCCGTGCCCTACACCGAAGGCCCCAAGCTCGGCGCCGCACTCGACAACCACGTCCGCCAGTACGACGTCGACATCATGAACGTGCAGCGCGCGGCGAAGCTCGTGCCTGCGACCGAGGGCGGCCTCGTCGAGGTCGAGCTCGAGAGCGGCGCCTCCCTGCTCGCCCGCAGCGTGATCCTGTCCACGGGTGCACGGTGGCGTTCGATGAACGTGCCCGGCGAGACCGAGTACCGGAACAAGGGCGTGACCTACTGCCCGCACTGCGACGGACCGCTGTTCAAGGGCAAGCGCGTCGCCGTGATCGGCGGCGGCAACTCCGGCGTCGAGGCCGCGATCGATCTCGCCGGCGTCGTCGCGCACGTCACGCTCCTCGAGTTCGACTCGGCGCTGCGCGCCGACGAGGTGCTGCAGCGCAAGCTGCGCAGCCTGCCGAACGTCGACATCGTCGTCAGCGCGCTGACCACCGAGGTCCTCGGCGACGGCCACAAGGTCACCGGCCTGACCTACCGGGACCGCACCACCGAGACCGCGCACAGGCTCGACCTGGAGGGCATCTTCGTCCAGATCGGCCTGCTGCCCAACACCGAGTGGCTCACCGGGACGGTCGAGCTGTCGCCGCGCGGCGAGATCGTCGTCGACGACCGCGGCCAGACCTCGGTGCCCGGCGTGTTCGCCGCCGGCGACTGCACCACGGTGCCATACAAGCAGATCATCATCGCCGCCGGCGCCGGAGCGACGGCAGCGCTCGGCGCGTTCGACCATCTCATCCGCACCAGCGCCCCGGCCGAGGACTCGGTCGCCGCGGTCGTCCGATAGTTCGTCCCTCGTGAACCTGCGTGATCTCGAGTACCTGGCCGCGGTGGCGCATCACCGCCACTTCGGCCGGGCGGCGGAGGCCTGTTACGTCAGTCAGCCGACGCTGTCGACCCAGATCCGCAAGCTCGAACAGGAACTCGGCGTCGAACTCGTCGAGCGGAGCCCGCGTCAGATCACCCTGACCGACGCGGGCCGGCAGATCGTGGAGCGGGCCCGGATCATTCTGAGCGAGACGGCGAACATTCGCGAGATCGCCCGGCAGTCCTCCGACCCGGAGTCGGGCACGCTCCGCATCGGCCTGTTCCCGACCCTCGCGCCGTACCTGCTCCCCCATGTCGTGCCGAAGGTGCGGGCGAGGTTCCCCGACCTCGAACTGCTGTTGATCGAGGAGAAGACCGAGGACCTCCTCGAGCGGCTCCGCGGCGGCGACCTCGACGTCGCCGTGCTGGCGCTCCCGGTCAACGACGAACACCTGCACCAGGAGTACCTGTTCTCCGAGGACTTCGTGCTCGCCGTCCCGGCCACGCATCCGCTGGCCGCCACGGCCGAACCTGCCCCTATGTCGGTGATCGCGGACGAGAGCCTTCTGTTGCTCGAGGACGGTCACTGCCTGCGGGACCAAGCCCTCGAGGTGTGCCGGTTGACCGGAGCCGCCGAACGCAACGGCTTCCGGGCGACGAGCCTGGAGACCCTGCGTCAGATGGTGATCGCCGGGGTCGGGGTGACACTGTTGCCCCGCCTGGCCGTCACCACCCCGGTCACCCAGCCGCCGGACATCCGGCTGCTGCGCTTCGAAGATCCCGTCCCGCATCGCCGCATCGGCATGTTCTGGCGCAAGAGCAGCGGCTTCCGCGACTTCCTGCCTCAGCTCGCCGAGATGTTCCGCCAGCTCCCCGCCGGCCTGGTCGACACGACACCGCCCTCCTGAGCCGGCAACCCGAGGCGACGGCCGGGTCGCCGCCCGCACGCCGGCATCGACGGAGGTGGTCATAATCGCAGGACACCGGCTGAGGAAGGACCGCATGAACGTCGACATCCCCCGCGATCTGCGGACCCGGCGCCGCCTGGACACCCACCAGGAGATCCACCGGGCTGCCCTCGAGTTGTTCGAGGAACAGGGCGTCCGCGAGACCACCGTCCAGCAGATCTCCGACCGGGTCGGCATCTCGGCCCGCACCTTCTTCCGGTACTTCACCTCCAAGGAGCAGGCCGCCCTGCCCGGACAGCGCCGCCTGCTCCTGGTGATCGACGCCCTGGAGGTCTCCGGCCCGGATCCCGCCGCCGTCCTGAGAAGCGTCGAGGCCGCCGCGGAGGCGGTGATGAGCCGGGAGACCGACCCCGACCTGGAGGAACACCGGCGCGTCGCGCGCCTGCTGGCGAAAGAGCCCGACCTGCAGGCGCTCGCCGCATCGCAGGAGCAGGTCCTCACGTCCCGCCTCCGGGCCCGCCTGACCGAACAGCTCCCGCACTACGACCCGGCGACGATCCTGCTGGTCGCCGAGACGGCCGTGGCCGTGTGGCGCACGAGCTGGGAGCGTTGGGGCGAACTCGCCCTCGCGGGCGAGGCCGCGGAACCGGTGGAGGTCTACCGCCGCTGCCGCGAGGAGTTGCGGCGCATCGTCGGCTGAGACCGACTCGCACTGCCCGAGCCGCGATCGGCCGTCCGTCCGCGGTGTGGTCGGCATCCACACCCATCCGGCCCGCCCCGACCGTTCCGGGCCGCGGCCGCGTACTGCAGGATGGGCGGGTGCCCGAACCCACCCGCCTCGTCGCCGACGTCGACACCGGCATCGACGATGCACTCGCCCTGCTCTACCTGCTGGCGAGTCCGGACGCGGAGATCGTCGCGGTGCTCTCCACCGCGGGGAACGTGCCCGTGCAGCAGGTCACCACGAACAACCTGGCGTGGCTGCAGGTGTGCGGCCGGCCGGACATCGAGGTCGCCGTCGGCTCCGAGGCCCCGCTCGTCGCGCCGCTGATGACCACCGAGGACACGCACGGCCCGCGCGGCGTCGGTTACGCCGACCTGCCCGCCCCCGGACGCGGCCCGTCGGGCCGCAGCGCCGCCGAGGCATGGGTGGAGCTGACCCGCGCCCACCCCGGCGAACTCGTCGGGCTCGTCACCGGTCCGCTCACCAATCTCGCACTGGCGGTCCGGCTCGACCCGGAACTCCCCCACCGGTTGCGTCGTCTGGTCGTGATGGGCGGGGCGTTCAACTACCCGGGCAACACCACACCCACCTCCGAGTGGAACGTCGCGGTGGACCCCGAGGCCGCGAAGGCGGTGTTCGACGCGTTCTCCGCGGTCGAGCCCGGCCGTCGGCCGATCGTGTGCTCGCTCGACACCACCGAGTCCATCGCGATGCGACCCGAACACCTGCGACGGCTCGCCGAGACCGCGGGGAGCGTGCCGGCCGAAATCCTCTCGCCGGACGATCCGCGCGGACTGCGCTCGGAGGCGTCCCACCCGGTCGTGCGGTACCTGTCCGACGCCCTGCGCTTCTACATGGAATTCCACCGCGATCAGGATCAGGGTTTCCTGGCACACGTCCACGATCCGTTCGCGGCGGCGGTCGCCCTGGGAGCGGTGCCCGTCACCACCCGTCCGGCGACGGTCGACGTCGAACTCGACGGCCGGCTCACCCGCGGCACCACCGTCGCCGACTGGTCCGGCATGTGGGGCCGGCAACCGAACGCCGAGATCGTCGTCGCCACCGACCCGCCGCTGTTCTTCGACCACCTCGTCGAGCGGGTCGGGGCGCACCTCGCCGCGCTGTCCCGGACGCACGTCTGACCGAACGCCTGTGGCCGAATGTCACACCGGCTCGATCTGATCGAACCGGTGTGACATTCGGCCACAAGGGGTTTCGCGGAGGTGGGTCAGGCGCGTGCCAGCACCTTCTCTTCCGGCTCGGCGGCGACGGCCGGCTTCGGCTCGGCGACCGGACCGTGGCCGTCGTCGACCATGGTCTCCTCGTCGAACGGGATGCGGCCGGCGAGGACGTCGCGGACGCGGCCGCGGTCGACGGTGCCGGTCCACGTTCCCACCAGCAGGGTGGCGACGGCGTTGCCGGAGAAGTTGGTGACCGCGCGCGCCTCGGACATGAACCGGTCGATGCCGACGATGAGGCCGACGCCGTCGAGCAGCTCCGGACGGTGGCTCTGCAGGCCGCCGGCGAGCGTGGCCAGGCCCGCGCCGCTCACTCCGGCCGCGCCCTTCGACGCGACGATCATGAACACCAGCAGGGAGAGCTGCTCGGCCAGGGACAGCGGCGAACCGAGCGCATCGGCGATGAAGAGCGAGGCCATCGTCAGGTAGATGGCGGTGCCGTCCAGGTTGAACGAGTAGCCGGTGGGGACCACGACGCCGACGGTGGTGCGCTCGACACCGACGTGCTCCATCTTCGCGATGAGCCGGGGCAGCGCGGACTCGGACGAGGACGTCGCGAAGATCAGCAGGTATTCGCGGGCCAGGTACTTGACCAGCTTGAAGATCGACACCCCGGACACCATGCGCAGCAGGGAGCCCAGCACACCGAACACGAACAGCACGCAGGTGAGGTAGAACCCGATCATGAGGGTGCCGAGCTGGACGACCGCGCCGAGACCGGTCTGCCCGACCACGTTGGCGATGGCGCCGAAGGCACCGATCGGAGCGAGCCACAGGATCATCGACAGGATCTTGAACACGAGCTTCTGCACGTAGCCGATGCCTCGCAGGACCGGCTCGCCGGTCTTCCCGAGGGCCTGCAGCGCGAAGCCGACCAGCAGTGCGACGAACAGGGTCTGCAGCACGCTGCCCTCGGTCAGCGCCGACAGCAGCGACGTGGGGATGATCGACGCGATGAAGTCCATGGTCCCGCCCGCGGCGTGGGCCTTGTCGGCCAGCGCGGCACCGGTGCCGGCGGTCTCCGGAGAGAGGTTCAGGCCGCTGCCCGGATCGAGCAGGTTACCCACCCCCAGGCCGATAGCGAGCGCGACGGTGGACATGCCGAGGAAGTACACCATCGCCAGGCCGCCGACCTTGCCGACGCTGGCGGCGGCCCGCACCGAGCCGATGCCGAGGACGATCGTGCAGAAGATGACCGGGCTGATCATCATCTTGATGAGATCGACGAACATCGTACCGAGGACGCCGAACGACTTGGCGACGTCCGGGGCGAGCCAGCCGACGAGGACGCCGGCCACCACCGCCACGATGACACCGACGTAGAGCCAGTGCGTCCGGTCTTTGCGCTTGGCCGGCGACTTGGCACCGGGTGGCCGGGAGTCTGTGGACGTGCTCATGGCGGATCCTCTCGGATGGGACGTTTCGGGGGACTTCGTGATCGCGGTCACGTTCCTGATAGAAATGGTGGTAGCGCAGCCTCACCCGGTGAAGATTGCGTTCATTTCGTTCAGGTGATGTCGCGCTCACGAGGCGGACCCACCGGCATCCGGAAGGAGTACGTCCGTGCCGCCGACCGCGCACCGGCCGTCGATGAGCGTGGCACGTCAGCTGCTGGTGCTGCAGCTGGCTGTGCTCGCCCTGGTCATCGCCGCAGGTACCGTCCTCGTCGGGATCGATGAGCGCCGCGACAGCGACGACGCCACCCGCCGCACCGTCCTCGCCATCGCCGAATCCCTGGCCGGGTCCGACTCGACGGCCGCGGCGCTGCGCACGCCGGACCCGACCGCGGTGCTGCAACCGCGCACCGAACGGATCCGGGAGGCGACGGGCACCGACTTCATCGTGGTGATGGCGCCGGACCGGACCCGGTACACCCACACCGACCCCGCGATGATCGGTCTGCCGTTCAGCGGCAACATCGAACCGGCCCTCGCCGGCACCGCGTTCACCGAGACCTACGCCGGCTCGCTCGGCCCGTCCATCCGGGCGGTGGCGCCGATCCTCGACGACGAACGCGTCGTCGGCCTGGTCGCCGTCGGCGTCACCCGCGCGAAGGTCGCCGACCAGTTCGCCCGTGGGCTGCCCGCCCTCCTGGGCCTGTCGGCCGCGGCCCTGGCCGTCGCGGCCGCCGGCGCCGTGCTCGTCAGCCGGCGCCTGCGCCGCCAGACCCTCGGACTCGCACCGGACGAGCTGCGCCGGCTCTACGAGCACCACGACGCGGTCCTCCACGCGATCGGCGAGGGCCTGATCGTGCTCGGCACCGACGAGCCCGCACGTGTGGAGGTCGTCAACGACGAGGCGCGGCGCCTGCTCGGCCTCGGCGACGGCCCGGTCACGACGGAGGACCTGCCCGAGGCGCTGCGGGTGGCCGGCTCGGACCCGGACGCCCGCGGCGACGTACTTCTCACCGAGGACCGCGTCCTGGTCGTCGACCGCAGCCCGGTGCAGTGGGAGGACCGACGGATCGCCACGGTGATGACGTTGCGGGATCGCACCGAATTGCGGAGGGTGCTGGGCGAACTGGACTCGGTGCGCGGATTCGCCGACGCGCTGCGCGCGCAGGCGCACGAGTCGGCGAACCGGCTGCACACCATCGTCACGATGGTCGAACTGGGACGCCCCGAGGAGGCGGTCGCGTTCGCGACGGAGGAGCTACGCCTGTCGCAGCAGCTCATCGACCGGCTCACCGCGTCGGTGCAGGAACCCGCGCTGGTCGCCCTGCTGCTGGGGAAGATCAACGACGCCGCCGAGCGCGGCGTGGAGCTGACCGTCACCGACGACACCGCACTGGGCGCGACGCCGCTCGGCACCCGGGACCTGGTGACGCTCGTCGGCAACCTGGTGGACAACGCCATCGACGCCGCGCGGGCCGTCGACGAGCCCTGGGTGGAAGTGACGATACGGCAGGATGATTCGAACATGATCGTCGAGGTGGCGGACAGCGGGCCGGGGATGTCGCCGGAAACCCTCGCCCGTGCCATGGCGCGGGGCTACTCCACGAAGGCGGACCACCACGGCCTGGGCCTGGCCCTCGTCGCGCAGGTGGTGGCGCGGCACCGCGGCACTCTGCGGACCGAACCGTCGCTGGGTTCGATGGTCGTCGCGGAGATCCCCCTGCAGGCCGAGCACGGAGGCGGCGCACGATGATTCGCGTCCTCGTCGTGGAGGACGAGCCCCGCATCGCCGATGCCCACCGCGCCTACGTCGATCGGCTGCCGCAGTTCAGGGTCGTCGCCGTCGCCAACACCGGGCAGGCCGCGCTGCGCGCCGTCGCCGACGCCGCGCGGACCGCCGAGCCGGTGGATCTGGTGTTGCTGGACATCGGCCTGCCCGACATGAGCGGCCTCGACGTGGCTGCAGCGATGAGCGGGATCCGCCCGAGCCCGGACATCATCGCCGTCACCTCCGCCCGCGACCTCGAGGTCGTCCGCACCGCCGTCGCCCGGGGCATCGTGCTGTATCTGCTCAAGCCGTTCACATTCGCGGCCCTGAGCGACAAGCTCGACCACTACCTGGCCTACCGCGACGCGCTCGGCGCGTCGGGCACGGCCACCGGCCAGCACGACATCGACCGGGCGATGGCTGCGCTGCGGACCTCCGATCCGCGCGCCTCGTCCCCGAAAGGCGTTGCGCCGCAAACCCTCGATGCGGTGGCCCGGTGCCTGCGGGACGCGTCGCGCCCGCTGACGGCCGCCGAGGTGGGCAGCGCGGTGGGCGTGTCCCGGGTGACGGCGTGGCGGTATCTGGAGCGCCTGGCCGACGACGGCGTCGCCTCCCGGCACACCGAGTACGGCCGTGCCGGCCGTCCGCAGATCCGCTACGCCCCGCGCTGAGCGGCGGCACGCGGTGGCCGTTTGTGGCCGTTGTGGCCGAATGTCACACCGTGTCGTTTACATCGAACGCATGTGACATTCGGCCCCGGCGGTTCTCAGCCGCGGTATGCCCCGGAGGTCTCGAGCACCCACGCGAACTCGAAGGCCACCTCGCGCCACTTCTCGTACCGGCCGGACACGCCGCCGTGGCCGGCGCTCATCTCCGTCTTGAGCAGCAACGGGGCGTCACCGGTCTTGGTGGCGCGCAGCTTGGCCACCCACTTGGCCGGCTCGACGTAGAGCACCCGGGTGTCGTTGAGGCTGGTGATCGCGAGGATCGCCGGGTAGTCCTTCGCCTCGACGTTCTCGTACGGGCTGTACGAGCGCATGTACTCGTACACCTCGGGGTTGTCGAGGGGGTTTCCCCACTCGTCCCATTCGATCACCGTCAGCGGCAGCGACGGATCGAGGATCGACGTGAGCGGGTCGACGAACGGCACGTTCGCAAGGATCCCGGCGAACAGCTCCGGCGCCAGGTTCGCCACCGCGCCCATCAACAGGCCACCCGCGCTGCCGCCGTCGGCGACGAGCCGGTCCGGGCCGGTGACACCGGCGTCGATCAGGTGCCGTGCGCAGGCGACGAAGTCGGTGAAGGTGTTCTTCTTCGCCAGCGTCTTGCCGTTCTCGTACCAGTGCCGGCCCATCTCGCCGCCGCCCCGCACGTGCGCCACCGCGAAGACCATGCCCCGGTCGAGGAGCGACAGGCGCGCCACCGAGAAACCGGGGTCGATGCTGGCCTCGTACGACCCGTAACCGTAGAGCAGCGCCGGCGAGTTCTCGGGCGTGCCCTTGCGGGTCACGATCGACAGCGGGATACGGGTGCCGTCCTCGGCCACCGCCCAGTCCCGGCGCTGTTCGTAGTTCGACGGGTCGAAGTCACCGAGCACCGGCTGGGCCTTGCGCAGCAACAGCTCTCCCGAATCCACGACGTAGTCGTAGACCCGGCTGGGGGTGATGAACGACGTGAAGCCGAGCCGCAGCATCGGCTGGTGCCATTCCGGATTCGCACCCGGGCCGACGGCGAAGAGTTCCTCGTCGAACTCGAGTTCGGTCAGCTCGCCGTAGCCGTCGGCGGTCAGCGGCCACACCGCGAGCCGGGTCAGCGCCTCCCGCCGGTACCCGAGAACGAGGTGCCCGGCGAACGCGTCGACGTCCTCGAGACGCACGTCGTGCCGGTGCCCGATGAGAGTGCGCAGCGCCGACGGATCGTCCACTGGCGCCTCGGCGAGGACGAAGTTCTCCGCCTTCTCGCGGGTGATCTCCCCCGTCGCGTCGTTCACCACCTCGACGACGTCGTTGTGCATGACCAGGAACCGGTCCTCGCCGCCGATGACGGCATGCTCGGCGCCGTACTCGACGCCCTCGCGGCGCGGCAGCAACACCCGGAATTCGCCGGTGGGATCCGCGGATTCGAGCACCCAGCCCTCGGTGGTGATCTTGGATCCCACCCAGATCATCAGATACTTCTCGCTGCGGGTGGTACCCACCGACACCCAGTACCGCTCGTCGGGCTCGTGGAAGACCTTGACGTCCTCGGTGTGGGACGTGCCGAGACGGTGCCGCCATACTGTGTCCGGCCGCCACGACTCGTCCACGGTGAGGTAGAAGATGTGGCTGTGGTCGATCGCCCACGTCGCGCCGGGTGCGGTCCCGGGGATCTCGTCGGCGAGCAGCTCGCCGGTGCCGAGATTCTTGAACCGCAGCGTGTAGCGCTCGTCGCCGACGACGTCGACCGAGTACGCGAGCAGCGTCCCGTCGTGGCTGATCGAGAACGCGCCGAGGGAGAAGAACTCGTGCCCGGCCGCCTCGACGTTGCCGTCGAGCAGCACCTGCTCGCCCGGCAGTTCCACACCCGGCGCCAGCTCCGGCGGATTCCAGTCGTCGGGGTCGGCGATCGGACAGCGGCACTGGATGCTGTACTGCTTGCCCTCGACGGTACGGGCGTAGTACCACCAGTTCCCCATGCGGGTGGGCACCGACATGTCGGTTTCCTGCGTGCGGGACTTGATCTCCTCGAAGATCCGCTCCCGCAGCGGCGCCAGATGCGCGGTCTGCTTCTCGGTCCACGCGTTCTCGGCCTCGAGATGGGCGATGACCTCGGGATTCTCCTTGTCGCGGAGCCACTCGTACTCGTCGACGAAGGTGTGTCCGTGATGGACCCGCTCGGACGGGACCCGCTTGGCGATCGGCGGGGTCATGCGCTCGGCCCCCACCAGTCGGCGAACGACAGGCCCGAGATCCGTTCGTAGGCTTCGATGTAGCGCTCCCGGGTGGCGTCGACGATGTGCTGCGGCAGGGGCGGCGGCGGGGTGTCGGACGCACGGTCCCAGCCGGACTCGGGGCCCGTCAGCCAGTTGCGCACGAACTGCTTGTCGAAGCTGGGCTGCACCTTGCCGGGCTCGTAGCCCTCGGCGGGCCAGTAGCGTGACGAATCCGGGGTGAGTACTTCGTCGGCGAGGATGAGGTTGCCGTCGTCGTCGAGGCCGAACTCGAACTTCGTGTCGGCGAGCAGGATGCCCTTGTCCGCCGCGTACATCGCGGCACGGCCGTAGATGTCGAGGGTGTCCTCGCGCAGCTTCACGGCGAGATCCACGCCGACCTTGTCGGCGACCTCCTCGAAGGTGATGTTCTCGTCGTGGTCGCCGAGTTCGGCCTTGCTCGCCGGGGTGAAGATCGGATCCGGCAGCTGACTGGCCTCCACGAGGCCCTCGGGCAGCGGGACGCCGCACACCGCGCCGGTCTTCCGGTAGTCGAGCAGGCCCGACCCGGTGAGGAAGCCGCGGGCCACGCACTCGATCGGCACCATCTTCAGCCGTTTGACGACGAGGGCGCGGCCGAGGACCTCGGCGGGGATGCGTTCGTCGTCGGGCTCCCCGGCGAGGTGGTGGTTCACCTCGAGCAGGTTGAAGAAGAACACGCTCATCGCGGTGAGCACCCGGCCCTTGTCGGGGATCGGGGTGTCGAGCACGTGGTCGTATGCCGAGATCCGGTCGCTGGCCACGAGGAGCAGGTGCTCGTCGTCTATGACATACAGGTCCCGGACCTTGCCGCCGGCGAGGTGGGGGTAGGACTGGAGTGATGGACGCACGCTGCCACCCTAGTGCGCCGCGCCGACCTGCACCGCACCCCCGTCCGATCGCCGGATCGTTCACTATGACAATGATCGTGACCGGAACCCCACCCCGAACAGGAGCGTGATGTCGGCCGCACCCCGGATCGACGTGGGTCTGCGCTCGGAACGCGGACCGATTCTCGCGGCTCTGATGCTCGCCACCGCGCTCGTCGCACTCGAGAGCACCATCCTGGCCACCGCCGTCCCGACCATCGTCGCGGACCTCGGCGGCTTCACGCAGTTCCCGTGGCTGTTCTCGAGCTACCTGCTCACGCAGGCCGTGCTCGTGCCGGTCTACGGCAAGGTGTCGGACGTGTACGGGCGCAAACCCGTGCTGCTGTTCGGCATCGCGCTGTTCGCGCTGGGCTCGGCGCTGTGCGCGCTGGCGTGGAGCATGCCGGCACTGATCGCCTTCCGCGCGGTGCAGGGTCTCGGGGCGGGGGCCGTGCTGCCGATGGCGCAGACCATCGCCGGCGACATCTACACCGTCGCCGAGCGCGCAAAGGCGCAGGGCTACCTCGCGAGCGTGTGGGGCATGTCGGCGATCGTCGGCCCCGCCGTCGGCGGCGTGTTCTCCGACTATGTGTCGTGGCGGTGGATCTTCTGGGTCAACCTGCCGCTGTGTGCGCTGGCCGCGGGGGTGCTCCTGCGGGCGTTCGCCGAGCCACGGCCCCCGGCCGCCCGGCGGCGGGTGGATCTGGCCGGCGCCGCGACGCTCGCCACGGGTTCGGGTCTGCTGATCCTGGGTCTGCTCGAGGGCGGGCAGGCGTGGGCGTGGGCATCGGCGCCGAGCGCCGGGGTGTTCGCGGCCGGCACGACGCTGTTACTGCTGTTCGTGTGGGTCGAGCGGCGGGCGCCGGAGCCGATCCTGCCGCCGTGGGTGTTCGCCCGTCGTGTGGTGCTGACCAGCAGCGCGGTCGCTGCCCTCGTCGGCGCCGTGGTGCTGGGGCTGACCTCCTACGTGCCCGCGTTCGTGCAGGGGTCGCTGGGCACCACGGCACTGGTCGCGGGATTCACCCTGTCGACGATGACGATCGGCTGGCCGCTCGCGGCGGCTCGTTCCGGCTGGTTCTACCTGCGGATCGGGTTCCGCAACACCGCGATGATCGGGTCCGTGCCGGTGCTGGCCGGCACGGGTCTGCTGACGCTGCTCGACGAGCGGTCGCCGGTGTGGCACGTCGCGGTGTGCTGCGTGCTGGTCGGTCTCGGGATGGGCCTGATCGCGAGCCCGGCGCTGATCTCGGCGCAGTCGAGCGTGACGTGGGCCGAGCGGGGCGTGGTGACGGGGGCGTATTCGTTCGCCCGATCGATCGGCAGCGCCGTCGGGGTCGCGGTGTTCGGCGCGCTGGCGAACTCGGCGCTGGCCGCGGACGGGGTCGCCGGGTCGGGCCCCTTGGAGCCGGAGCGGCTCGCCGACGCGGTGGCTCCGGTGTTCGTCGCCCTTCTCGTGGCCGCGGTGGGCCTGGCGGTGACGGCCGCGACGATGCCGAACCGGCCCGCCGAACCACCCGGCACCCCTTAGGTTGGAAAGGCTCACCTAAGGTGTGGGTCATGTCGAACGAAGACGGGCTGATGCCCAGCGTCATCGAAGTCGCGAAGGTCGAGGACATCACCCCCCGCATGCGCCGCGTCACGTTCGCCGGCCGCGGGGTCGAGGTCTACGCGAGCGACCCGACCCGCGTGCCCAACATCAAACTGATCTTCCCGCGGGAGAACGGCGACCTCGACCTGCCGGTCAACACCGGCGGCCGTCGCCTCGAGTGGCCCGACCCCACGCTCAAGGCGCAGGTCCGCACCTACACCGTGCGGCGGCTCGATCCCGCGGCCTCCGAGATGGACATCGACTTCGTCCGGCACGGCGACGAAGGGCTGGCCAGCGCCTGGGCCGAGCGGGCCCGTCCGGGCGACCGCATCGCGGCGGCCGGCGGCGGCGGGATCGTCGCGCCCCCGGCCGACTGGTATCTGATCGTCGGCGACGAGACGGCGCTGCCGGCGATCGGCCGCATGCTCGAACGCCTACCCGAGGGCGCCCGCGGCACCGCCGTCGTCGAGGTCGCCGACGAGGGTGAACGGCAGGATCTGCGCTCCCCCGCCGACATCGAGATCCGCTGGGTGCACCGCGACGGGGCGCCCGCGGGCACCACCACACACCTGGCCGACGCGGCGACCGCCGTGCCGATCCCCGACGGCGAATTGAAGCGGTTCGCGTGGGTCTCGGCCGAATCCGCGACTGTGCTGCGGATGCGCAGGTATCTGCGGAACGAGGCGGGCTTCGACCGCAGGTCCACCCTCGTCATCGGCTACTGGCGGCACGGCATGACCGAGACCGGGTACGGCCGTACCACGGATCACGACCGGGACTTCACCGAGCACGACGCCTGAGCCGGGCCGAGCGACGCGCGCCTTGGGCCGCCTCGGGGCCGCCCCGGGCCGCCCCGGGCCGCCCCGGGCCGAGCGAATGTATCGTCCATCTCCTCAGCGGTAGCGAGCGATACATTCGCTCGCCCCGCAGGAGGTCAGGGCGACGAGTCGGGCCCGTGCACCTGGTCGTGCAGGGCCTCCATCCGGACGTCGAGATCGCGGGCGGTCGCGGCCGCTGCCCGGAGTTCGTCGAGCAGTCCGACGGGCACCGCCTTGTCGTACTTGTAGAAGATCTTGTGTTCGAGACTGGCCCAGAAGTCCATCGCGACCGTGCGGATCTGCAGTTCGACGAACACCGGCTGCACCCGGTCGGACATGAACACGGGGACCTCGACGATCGCGTGCAGGCTCCGGTACCCGTTGGGCTTCGGATGCGCGATGTAGTCCTTGACCTGGACGACCCGGACGTCGCGCTGCCCGGTGATCAAGTCGAAGATCCGGTAGACGTCGGAGATGAAACTGCAGGTGATGCGGATGCCGGCGATGTCGTAGATGTTCTCGCGGATCGCGTCGAGGGTGAGCGGCAGGTCCTTGCGGACGGCCTTCTCGACGACCGACTCCGGTGTCTTCAGCCGCGACTTGACGTGCTCGATCGGGTTGTGGTCGTGGGTGAAGCCGAACTCCTCCCGGAGGATGTTGATCTTGGTCATCATCTCGTCGATACCGAACTTGTAGACCATCAGGACGCGGCGGAACTCCCGTTGGAGCGCGATCTGCGGCGGGTCCAGGTTGAGCTGCGCCGGCTCGACTCGTGGTTGCCTCAGCTGCACGTCGTCAGCGCCGTCCACCGTTTCCGTCACCGTCTGTCTCCTCATCGCCTTCCCGATCGAGTCTGCCAGGTCGGCCGAGGGTGCGGCCCGGCGCCGACCCGGAGCCGCGGTGACGAGCGTGAGGGCGGCACGCGGCGACCGCGCCGGAGCGGCACGGTCGCCGCGCACCCTCAGCCGGGATGGACGGGCGCAGTCGTCACCACGGCAGCGGCACCCACTGGTCGAACAGCCAGAACCCGTGCCCCTGCGGCCCGGGCTGCTGATGCTGCGGGGCCGGCTGGTGCTGCGGCGCCGGCTGCTGCTGAACCGGGGACGAACCGGGTGCGGCGCTCGCGACGCCGGCGCCGGCGCCCACTGCGGCCAACGCGATCGTCCCCGTCGCCGCGACCTTGCCCAGCTTCGTGTTCAGAACCTTCACGACTTCGCAGTCCTCTCGTCGGGGGCGAGGTGGTTCCCCGCCCGTTGGACGACTCCACACTGACCCGCGCAGCTGGCAGCAGCCTTGGGAAACCCTGCCGTTCGGCTCCGAATTCGCGGGGCGCCCGCGGTGACCACCGCGGGCGCCCCGAACGTCTGTCACGACGGATCGGCTCCGGTCCGGCTCAGCATGTCGTATCCCCCTCCGGCACAGCCAGATCGACGAGGTAACGCGCGACGGGCAGGTCGACGCACCACTGGCCGCTCAGCACCACGCCGTGCTGGGTTCCGCGGTACGTGACGAGCACCGCGTCCAGTTGCTTCGCCAGGTCCACACCCGCCTGATACGGCGTCGCCGGATCCTCGGTGGTGGAGACCACGACGATCGGGGGCAGACCGTCGACCTCCACGGCGTGCCGATCTCCCGTCGGCGGCACGGGCCAGAAGGCGCACGCACCGAGCGGCGCGTTGCCGGTGCCGCGGCCGTCGTCGAGGAACGGGGCCGCCTGCCGGGACCGGGTGTCGAGTTCACCGGCCACGGCGGGGTCGGTCACGGCGGCGTCGTCGACGCACCGCACCGCCGCCATCGCCTCGGCAGAGTTCGAGTACGAACCGTCGGCGAACCGGCCCTCGTACATGTCGGACAGCACCAGCAGTGTGTCGCCCCGGCCCTGCACCAGTTCGGCGAGCCCGTCCCGCAGGTATTCCCAGCCCTCCGGCGAGTACAGGGTCGCGATGACGCCGCTGATCGCGTTCGCGTAGCTCAGCCCCCGCGGATCCTCCGTCGCGGCCGGCCGATCGATCAGGGGATCGACCAGCGAGCGGAACCGCTCGACTGCGACCGCGGGATCGGAGCCGAGGGGGCAGTCCTCGCGGGTCGCGCACTCCGTGGCGAATGCGTCGAAGGCCTGCTGGAAACCGGCGGCCTGCCGCACCGCTTCCTCGACCGGGTCCTGCTGAGGATCGAGCGCCCCGTCGAGCACCATCGCCCGCACGTTGCCGGGAAACGCCTCCGCGTAGGCCGAACCGAGCCGGGTTCCGTAGGAGTAGCCGAGGTAGTTCAGCTTCGGGTCGCCGAGAACGGCCCGGATGACGTCCATGTCCCGCACCACGTCGCGGGTGCCCACGTGCGCCAGCACGTCGGTGCCCGTGCGTTCGGCGCAGCGCGCCGCGTACTCCCGGCGGTTCTGCTCCGCCCGGGCGATCCCCTCGGGGGTCATGTCCACCGCGGGGTCCTGCCGCCACGCGTCGGTCTCCTCGGGCGTCAGGCAGTCGATCTGCGGTGTCGACGCACCGATGCCGCGCGGGTCGAATCCGACGACGTCGAACCGCTCGGCGAGCTCGGTGCCGGCGCCGACGACGGCCATCCCGAGGCCGGACGCTCCCGGTCCACCCGGGTTGACGAGCAGCGACCCGACCTTCTCCCCCGTCGACCGTGATCGGGACAGGGCGATCTGCGCGGTATCGCCCTGGGGGTTCTCGTAATCGATCGGCACGGTCACCCGCGCGCACTCGAGCCCGGCCCCGGCCAGGTCCGATCCGTCGGTGCTGTAGCCGTCGCACGAGCCCCACTGGAGCTGCTGGGTGTAGAAGGGCTCGAGGCCCGGCGGGATCTCCCCCGCCGCCGAGGCGAAGCCGGCCGCGCCGACCGGAGACGTGAACCCGCCCACGATCAGTGCCGTCGCCGCTCCCGTTGCGGTCACGAACCGCAGGACCCGGTCCCGGGTCCTGCGCTCTCCACTCGCCGCCATGAATCGACCTGCCCTCCAGTGGTACTCGATCGGAGAGGCGAATCTCTCCTCGGACCACTACAGGGTCGGTGCCGGCGGCGACCGGCACCACCACCCCGAGGGTGTCGATGGACAACCCCTCGGGACGGCGCTCCACCCTCCTCGCCGAGCGCGTCGCCGCTCGGGCCTCGCCGCGCTCCGGCCGCCCGTGCGGCTAGGGACGTTCGGCGATGCGCTTGATCGCTTCGAGCCGGCGGTCCCACTGCCGTCCGATCGATTCCAGCTCGCCGGCCAGTTCGCCGAGCCGGGCACCGACCGCCCGGTAGCGGATCTCCCGTCCGACCCGAACCGACTCCACGAGCCCGGCGTCGGCCAGCACGGTCAGGTGCTTGGCGATCGCCTGACGACTGACCGGCAGCCGCCCCGCGAGCGCACTGGCGGACAGGTCCTCGGCGCCGATCGCGGTGAGGATGTTCCAGCGGGTCTCGTCGGCCAGTACCGCGAGCACCGCTGGAACGCCCTTCGGCACATCGTTCACCGGGATTCCAGGAACTCCACCAGATCGCCGAGTTCGGCACGCCAGCCGTCGACATTGCCGTCGTGGGCCGACTGCGGGTCGACGAGTTCCTCGAAGCCGGTCTCCACCATCGTCAACCGGGTGCCGCCGTCGATCTCGGCCAGGTCGAACCGCACGACCGTGGAGTTGCCCGGTACCGGGTCCACATTCGCGTCGCGTGCCCAGCGGTAGATCAGTGTCTTCGGCTCGTCCACGTGTTCGACCAGCACCCGGAAGGGTCCGGCGTCGTGGCCCGTCCAGCCGAACGTGCCGGTACCGCCGGGCGATGCGTCGAATTCGATTCTGTCGCCGAACCATTGCGCGATCAGTGCGGGTTCGGTCAGGGCGGACCACACCTTGGTGGCCGGTGCCGCGATGTCGATGGTGCGGGTGATGTCGAGCGGGGCCATGATCGCCTCCAGTTCGGGTAGGGGTTGTGCAACTCCAGGGTTGCACCTTTCTTCCTCGGCTGCAACCCCCCAGTTGCAGAAATATGTTCGTCGCGACGGCGACTCACCTCTCATCGCGTCCGGTCGACGACCAGCACCTGGACGGCACCGAACTGCGGGACGATCCGGCCGATCAGGGCCGCCGGCGGCTCGAGCCGGTGCCCGAACCGCGGATGCGCCGCGGTGAACAACCGGCCCTGCACCCGGGCTCGGCCGTGTCGAGCGCCCAGACGGCGCAGCTCTCGCCGCGTGACAAAGCGTCCGTCCGAGTACGGCGCTCGGCGGGTGGGCCGATCGAGCCACCCCCAAGGGCTGGTCGGGTTCAGGGTGAGTGCGACGATGCGCCCGCCCGGACGAGTGATGCGAGCCATCTCGGTGAGCACGGCCGCGGCGTCGGTGAACTCGAGGGTCGCGACGGTGACGGCCGCGTCGGCCGCAGCGTCCGGCACCGGCAGGCGGGCGGCGTCGGCACGCACGACCCGGCCGGGTGCCCGGCCGGCCGCGACGGCCAGCATGCCCGCCGACAGGTCCACACCGAGCACACGGGCACCACGGTGAACAAGATGGCACACGAGCCGTCCGGTCCCGCAGCCGATCTCGACCACGGTGCGGCCTGCCACCTCCGGCAGGGCCACATCGATCGCGCCACGCTCCACGGCCCAGGCGTGGGCGCCCCACGGGCTGGCGAACCAGGTGTCGTAGTCCCGGGCCTGCGCTGCGTCACTCGTCATCCAGCGTGCAGAGGGGTGCGCAGCATCGATCTCTTCTCCGGGCGTGCGCTCGAACGGCACGAACGGTTCGTTGGTGGACATGCCGTCGGGATTCCCCTCGCCGGAGTCCGGAAACAGCGGTACGACGAGGCGGGTCTCACGCCGGTGCGAGCCTTCGGACCGCGTAGCTCACGATCTCGGGGGTATGCGCGCTGATCACCACCCGCTACACCCTCGACCAGGTCGCCGAGGCATACGAGGACATGCACGCCGGCAAGAACATCCGCGGCGTGATCGTGTTCGACCGAGCGGAACCGGCCCGCGCCGGCACCCGCACACGGGTGCCGGCGCAGCGGCGTTCGGCAGGACGGGCTCAGGCGACGCGCTCGAGTGAGGTCCCCTCGTCGAGCCGGCGCAGCGTGCGCCAGGTGGCCCACAGCAGCGCGGTGATCACCAGCCCGACGGCACCGTACGCGGGCAGCGCCGCCGAGATCGGCACCAGCGCCGCCACTGCGCCCGCGACCACCGCGCCGACGGAGGCACCGGCGGTGACCTGCGCCGCCCACACCGCGGCGATGCGCCCCCGGTACTCGTCGGGGGTGTGTTTCTGGACCGTCGCGTACCGGACGATGTCGGTGAGCGCGTCGCCGAAGCCGTGCGCGGCCAGGCCCAGCAGCGCCACCGCGACGGTCGCGGTGAGGCCCGCCCCGACGAGCCCGGCGGCGGAGACGGCCATGAGCAGGAAGACCACCTGCCCGGATCGGCGGAGGTGGCCGGTCCAGCCGCTGGTGAGCGAGCCGATCACCGCGCCGACGGCCGGGGCGGTGTAGAGCAGCCCCACCACCGACGGTCCCGCACCGAGCACCTCGGTGGCGTACTCGGGGACGAGTACCGACCAGCCGGCAAGCAGCATCGTCACGAATCCGCAGACGAGCACGCCGCCGATGACACGGTTCCCCGACGCGTAGCGGAAGCCGCTGAGCACCGAGCGCAGCGGCGACTCGTCGGCGACGTGCGTCGGCGGCAGGGACGGCAGCCGGGTGATGCAGAACGTGGTCACGGCGGTGGTGAATGCCGCGAGAGCATAGGCCACCCCGACTCCGCCGGCGGCGATGACGACCCCGCCGAGTGCGGGTCCGACCATCGCGCCCAGGTCGCCGGTGAGGGCCATGAGCGCACCGGCCGCCGCCATCTTCTCCCGCGGCAGCAGACTGGGGGTGACGGCCATGAGGGCGGTCGCGGAAATGCCGCCGCACGCGCCGTCGATCACGGCCGCCACATAGACGACCCACATCTTCGGGTCGGGCAGAAACGCGTTGAGTGCGAGCACCGCGAACGCCACGCCCGCGGTGCCCCGGGCGACGGCGATGACGCGCCGGCGATCGTAGCGGTCGGCGAGCACCCCGCCGACGAACGTGGCGGCGAACGTGGTCACGCCGAGCACCGCCGACACGGCGGCGACCTGCGCGGTGGACCCGGTGAGCCGGTACACCTGCAGCGGCACGGCGACGACGAGGAAGCCGAGGCCGAACAGCGACACGACCCGAGCGGTGAAGATGTAGCGGAATTCGCGGCTGGTGCGCAGGGGGTCGACGTCGAGGACCAGCTTGTCGATCAGGGCCACGGCCGGGTCACCGCGGGGCGAGCAGGTCGTACCACGCCTCGAGCTGCGGTTCGGTGGCCAGCGAGACGAAGTCGACATCCGCGCCGGCGCCGCGCCACTGCTCCACGAGCCCCATCAGACGCACCGAGTCGAGGCCCTGGTCGACGAGGCTGAGCGCGGGGTCGAGTTCGTCGGCCTCGATCTCGAGGAGCCGTGCGATATCGGTGCGGATCGTCTCGCGGTCCAGGATGCCGGACTGTGTTGACATGAGGTCACTCCTTCTCGGTTGCAACGGGTTCGGGGATGCGGGCGGCCGCGGTGAGGGCCTGGACCCAGCGCCGGGCCACGACGGCGACGGTGTGCTCGTCGAGCACCTCGTCGGGCGCGGCGAATTCGCAGTCGAGCACGGGCCCCTCCGGGGTGTCCTCGACGACGGCGTCGACGTGCAGGACGTGGTCGAGCGGCGTGGCCGGGTCGACGGAACCGCCGAGCGCGACGGCCTCGGGTGCGCCCGACCACGGGGCGCCGGTGTCCTCGCCGAGCGTCATCCGGCCGAGGTAGTTGAACACCACCTGGGGCCGCCGATAGCGGTCGAAGACGTGGTCGGGCGCGAGGCGGTGCAGTAGTCCGAAGCCGATGCCGTTGTCGGGCACGGCGTTCAGCACGTGCGCGACTCGCGCGCGGGCCTCGCGCGCGGCGGCCGCGCCGGTCAGGGCGTCCTCGGGGTCGATACCGGCCAGGTTCAGCGCGACCGGGAACATCGACGTGAACCACCCGACGGTGCGCGCGACGTCGGCTCCGGGCACGACCTGTTCCTCGCGGCCGTGACCCTCGAGTTCGACGCGCACGACGTCGCCGCCGCGGACCGAGGCGACCGCCACGGCGAGCGCCGCGAGCAGCGCGTCGTTCACGGCCCCGGAGGCGAGGACGTCCTCGGTGACCGGCACGGGAACCCGCACGTGCGTCGAGCGCAGCGCCGAGACCGTGTCGCGTGCCGGGTCGAGGGCCCGGACGCCGAGGGGTGGTTCGACCGCGTCGACCGCGGGTTGCCAGGCGGGCAGCGAGGCCCTGATCCGCTCGGAGCGCGCGGCCTCGGCGAGGCCGGTCGCCCACGCCCGGAAGGACGTGCCGGGTGACGTCAGCGCGACGGTCTCGCCGCGTCCGGCCTGTTCGACGGCGTCGGCGAGGTCGGGCACGAGGATGCGCCACGACACACCGTCGATCACCAGGTGGTGCACGGCGATGAACACGCGGCCGGGGCGGTGCGGCCCGAAGTCGAACAAGATCGCCTGCACCATCACTCCGGATTCCGGATCGAGTGCCCTGTAGGCGATTTCGCGTTCGGCAGCGAACCGATCCGCCCACTGCTCGTCGTCGACCTCGCCGACCTCGACGCGGCGCACCAGGGTCTCGATGCCCGGTGCGGTCTCGGGGACGGTCCAGCGGGGTCGGCCCCCGGCGACGGCGAACCGGGACCGCAGCATCGGATGGGTGTCGAGCAGCGCCGCGACGGCCTTCCCGAGCGTGTCCACGGTGAGGCCGACGGGCGCGACGAGCAACCGCGCCTGCGAGAACCGCGCGAGGTCGCCACCCCACGCGAGGGCCTCCCACACGATCGGGGTGATCGGCACGTCGCCCGTCGCGGCGACCGCGGGCACCGCCGCCGGGGCCGTGTCCGTCTCGTCGACCGCGGCCAGGGCCGCGACGGTGCGCAGCTCGAACACCTGCCGGGCCGTGAGCCGGAGCCCGGCGGCCCGGGCGCGGGAGACGAACTGGATCGAGACGATCGAGTCACCGCCGAGCGCGAAGAAGTCGTCGTCGATGCCCACCCGGTCGAGGCCGAGCACCTCGGCGGCCACCTCCGCCAGCACCGCCTCCCGCTCGGTGCGCGGCGCACCCGAGCCGACGAGTGCCCCGAAGTCCGGCTCCGGCAGCGCCTTCCGATCCACCTTGCCGTTGGCGGTGACGGGGAATGCGGCCAGCACGAGCACCGCGGCCGGCACCATGTAGTCCGGGAGCCGCTCGGCGAGCACGGCCCGCACGACGGCCGGGTCCACGTCGCCGTCGGGCACGACGTAGCCGACGAGCCGGCGCACGCCGCGTTCGTCGGTGTGGGCGACGGCGACGGCGTCGCGCACCCCGCGCACCGCGGTCAGGGCCGCCTCGACCTCGCCGAGCTCGACCCGGAAGCCGCGGATCTTGACCTGGTCGTCGCCGCGGCCGAGGAATTCGAGGGTGACACGGCCGTCGCCGGCCGGGACCCGGCGCACGACGTCGCCGGTGCGGTACATGCGGGTTCCCGGCGGACCGAACGGGTCGGGCAGGAAGCGGGTGCCGGTCAGGTCGGGGCGGCCGAGGTAGCCGCGGGCCACGCCGGATCCGGCGACGTACAGCTCACCCGCGACGCCGACCGGCACGGGGCGCAGCATCCGGTCGAGGACGTAGGTGGCGGCGCCGTGCACGGCCCGGCCCAGGCACGGGGTGTCGGCGTCGGTGACCTGTCCGACGAGCGAGTCGACGGTGCACTCGGTGGGCCCGTAGAGATTGAACGCACGTCCGTCGGTCAGCTCCCGCAACCGCCGCCACAGCGCCGGGTTGACGGCCTCGCCCCCGAACCCGACCGTGGCGGGCCGGTGTCCGCCGTCGAACAGCCCGGCGGCGACCATGCGGTCGAGGAACGACGGGGTGACCTCGAGGAAGTCGAGTTCGTGTTCGGCGACGTACGCGACCATCGCCTCGGGATCGCGCAGGGTGTCCTCGTCGAACACGTGCACGGCGTGGCCGTCGAGCAGCCACAGCATCGGCTGCCACGAGGCGTCGAACCCGAACGACCAGGCGTGCCCGACGCCCACGCTCGTCCGGCCCGCCCCCGCCACGGTGGGCACGTACAGGTCGGCGCGGTGGCTGTCGAACAGGTTGAGCAGGTTCGCGTGGGTGATCGCCACGCCCTTCGGCAACCCGGTGGAGCCGGACGTGTAGATGACGTACACGGGGTGCTCCGGTCGGAGCGGTGCGGTGCGCTCGTGGTCGGCGACGGGTGCGGCCGGGCGGGCCCCGACGTCGGCACGGACCGTCTCGTCGTCGAGGTCGAGCACCGGCACCCCGCCGAGCACCGGTCGCAGCGTCTGCGCCACGGCACCGTTCGTGACCACGACCCGCGGCCGCGCGTCGCCGACCATGTGCGCGAGGCGCTCCGCGGGGTACGCCGGGTCCATCGGCACGTAGGCGCCGCCGGCGGCGTGCACGGCGCAGAGCGCGACCATCATGTCCGCCGAGCGCGGCAGGGCCAGGCCCACGAGCGTCTCGGGTCCGACGCCCTCGTCGATCAGCCGTCGTGCCAGACGTGCCGACGCGGCGCCGAGCTGGGCGAAGGTGAGCCGCACGGCGCCGCACACGACGGCCGCCGCGTCCGGGGTGCGGGCGATCTGCGCCGCGAGCAGGTCGGGCACGGTGCGGTGCCCGTTCGACGGTGCCGGGGCGGTCGACGAGAGTTCGGGCAGCCGCCCTCGCTCGGCCGGACCGAGGACGTCGAGCTGGGCGACGCGCAGCGACTGTTCCCCGGCGAGCTGGTCGAGGAGGCGCACGAGCTGCCGGCCGAGCTCGCCGGCGTCGGCGGCGGTAAACAACGCCTGCTGGTACTCGAGGGTGAGGGCGAGCTCGTCGTCGAGTGCGGCGACGAGCACCAGCGGGAAGTTGGTGGCGTCGTGACCGCGGACGTCGGTGACATCGAGACCACCGGAGCGCTGCGCGCGGGCGAGGGCGTCGGTGTCGATCGGGTAGCTCTCGAACACGATGAGGGTGTCGAACAGTTCGCCGAGGCCGACGGCGCGCTGGATGTCGGCGAGGCCGACGTACTGGTGATCCAGGAGCCGGTTCTGCTCGTCCTGGACGCGCCGGAGCAGTTCGGCGGCGGGCTCGCCGGGGCGCAGCGCGACGCGCACGGGCACGGTGTTGATGAACAGGCCGATCATCGTCTCGACGCCGGGAACGTCCGGGACGCGGCCGGACACGACGGCGCCGAAGGTCACGTCGGTGCGGTCGAGCCGGGCGCCGAGGAGAACCGCCCACGCGGTCTGCACCGCGGTGTTCACGGTGACGCCGAGGTCGCGGCAGCGGCGCTGCAGCCGCGCGGCCAGGCCGGCCGGCACCGGCACCGAGAGTTCGGCGGGCAGCGTGGCGTCGAGCGACGAGCCGGCCGGGGCAAGCAGCGTGGGTTCCTCGACGCCGGTGAGCGCCTCGGTCCAGCGGCGCAAGCCCTCGTCGGTGTCGCGGTCGCCCAGCCACGCAAGGTAGTCGGTGAACGGGCGGACCCCGGGCAGCGACGCCGGGTCGGCGCCCGCGCCGTAGAGGGTGAACAGTTCCTGCATCAGCAGCGGCGACGACCAGCCGTCGAGCAGCAGGTGGTGGGCGGCGAAGATCAGCCGGTGCCGGTCCGGTGCGACGCGCACGAGGGTGAACCGCACCAGCGGCGCGGCCGCGACGTCGAACCGGGTGGCGCGGTCGGCGGCGACGAGGTCGTCGCTGCGCTCCTCGACGGGCCGAATGTCACATCGCGTCGATCTGACCGAAGCGGTGTGACATTCGGTCACGGGGGTGGGGTCGTGTGTGAGGTCGACGTCCGTCCACCGCAGGCCGGGGTCCCGGAGAACGACGCCGACGGGGTCACCGGCTGCGGTCGTGCGGAATCCGGTGCGCAGGGTCGCGTTCCGGTCCAGCAGCGCGACGACGCTGCGCCGCAACGTGTCCCGGTCGAGGTCGCCGCGCAGATCGAGGACGGTCTGCATCGAGTACACGTCGGTGCCGGTGCCGTCGTCGAGACCGGCGAGGAAGAACATGCCGCGCTGCAGCGGCGTGAGCGGCACGACGTCGTCGATCGGGCCGAGTTCGGTGGTGAGCGAGGCGAGTTCGGGCAGCGCCAGCCCCCGGTAGGTCAGGTCCGACGGGGTGGGTCCGCCGGCGCCGGGGGTGCCGGCGTGCCGGGCCAGCGCGGCGAGCGCCTCCACCCACCGGCCGGCGACGAGGGCGACGGTCTCCTCGTCGAGGACGCCCGCCGCCGTGAATTCGCAGACGATCTCGGGGCCGCGGGGGCCGTCCTCGGTGACGGCGTTGACGTCGAGGACGTGGTCGAGGGGTGTGCCGGGATCGACGGCGCCGCCGAGGGCACCCGCCTCCGGCGCGGCGGACCACGCCTGACCTGCGTTCTCCCCGAGCGTCATCCGGCCGAGGTAGTTGAACATCACGTCGGGGGCCCGGTACCCCGGGAAGTGCCGCGTTCCCCCGGGAGCGAGCCGGCGCAGCAGCCCGAATCCGAGGCCGTCGTCGGGCAGGGCCCGCAGCGACTCCTTGACCTGGGCCAGAGCGGTTCCGGCTGCCGCGGTACCGGCGAGGGCCTCGTGCGGGTCGATGCCGGACACGTCGAGCACGGCGGGGTACAGGGTGGTGAACCAGCCGACGGTGCGGGTGAGGTCGGCGCCGGGCACGGCGTGCTCGGCGCGGCCGTGGCCCTCGAGGTGCACGCGCAGCACGTCGCCGCCGCGCACCGACGTCACGGCCAGCGCGAGGGCGGTGAGCAGCACATCCGCGACGCCCGCCTGGTACGCGGCGGGCACGGTGGTGAGGATCTGCTCGGTGACCGCCACGGGTACCCGCACCTCGCGCGACCGCGCGGTGGCGACGGTGTCGCGCGCCGGATCCAGCGGGCGGGCGCCCAGCGGCGGTTCGGTGGTCTCGGCGATCTCCTGCCAGCGCGGCAAAGCGTGCGTAATGCGATCGGACGTGGCGGCTTCGGTGAGCCCGAGCGCCCAGTCCCGGAAGGAGGTGCCGGCCGGCTCGAGGTCCGGCGCGGCGCCGCGGCGCACCCGATCGACGGCGGCCGCGAGGTCGGGCACGAGAATCCGCCACGACACACCGTCGACGACGAGGTGGTGCACGGCGACGAACACGCGGCCCGCCGCGTCGGGGCCGGCGTCGAGGAGCACCACGCGGATCATCTGCCCGGCCGCGGGGTCGAGGTCCGCCAGCGCGCGGTCGCGTTCGGCCTCGAACAGGGCGCGCCACCGCGCGTCGTCGAGACCTGCCGCGTAGACCCGGCGCACCGCCGTCGCCGCGTCCGGAATACCCTCGGGCACCACCCAGTCCGCGTCGCCGCCGGCGACGGTCAGGCGCGAGCGGAGCATGGGATGGGTGCGCAGCAGTGCGTCGACGGCCGCGACGAGGTGCGCCTCGGTGAGCCCGGGCGGAGCGATCAGCAGGCGGGCTTGCGCGAAGCGCCGCAGATCCCCTCCGTGGTCGAGGGTTTCGCGCACGATGGGGGTGAGCGGGACCGGGCCGGTGGCCGCGACGGCGGGCCGCGCCGGCTGCTCGTCACCGGTGCCGGACTCGCAGGCCGCGGCGAGCGCGGCGACGGTGCGCAGTTCGAACACCTGGCGCGCGGTGATCCGGACGTCGGCGGCGCGAGCGCGGGACACCAGTTGAATCGAGACGATGGAATCGCCGCCGAGGGTGAAGAAGTCGTCGTCGACGCCGACGCGGTCGAGGCCGAGGACCTCCGCGAACGCGGAGCACAGCGCCGACTCCGTCGCGGTGCTTGGCGCACCGGATCCGGCGAGCGCCCCGAAGTCCGGCTCCGGCAGGGCCTTCCGGTCCACCTTGCCGTTCGCGGTGGTCGGCAGTTCCGGGACCCGCAGGATCGCGGCGGGCACCAGGTACTCGGGCAGGTGGGCGGCGACGGCGGTGCGGACGGTCACGGGCTCGGCCGTTCCGGTGACGTAGCCGACCAGGCGGCGCACGTCGCGGGCGTCGGTGTGCGCGACGACGACGGCGGCACGCACCCCCGGCACGGCACCCAGCGCGGCCTCGATCTCGCCGAGTTCGACGCGGAACCCGCGGATCTTGACCTGGTCGTCGTCGCGGCCCACGTATTCGAGGGCACCGCGTTCGGTGTCGACCGGGTCCGGCAACCACCGCACGACGTCGCCGGTGCGGTACATCCGCTCGCCCCGGCCGGTGAACGGGTCGGCGACGAACCGCTCCCCCGTCCGGCCGGGTTGTCCCACGTAACCGCGGGCGACACCCCCGCCGGCGACATACAGTTCCCCGGCCACGCCGGGCGGTGCCGGCCGCAGCCACCGGTCCAGCACGTACAGCCGGGTGCCGGGGGTCGGTCCGCCGATGGTCACGGTGTCTCCCTCGATACGGGAGCAGGTTGCGTCGACCGTGCATTCGGTGGGGCCGTAGCAGTTGTAGGCCTCGACGCCGTCCGCGGCGCCGAGGCGCCGCCACAGCGCCGATCCGACTGCCTCGCCGCCGACGGTCACCTTGGCGGGCCGGGGGCGGTCACCGTCGAGCAGACCGGCGTCGAGCAGACCGCTCATCAGCACGGGCACGCAGTCGACATGATCGATGCGGTGGGTCCGCACGTAGTCGACGACGAACGCGGTGTCGGTGCGGTGCTCGTCGGGCAGCACGTGCAGGGTGTGCCCGGACAGCAGCCAGGTCAGGGCCGCGACGGCCGAGTCGAAGGCGAACGGGTAGGTCAGCAGCACCCGCCACGTGCCGGACGCCGACCGCATGATCGTCTCTCGCTGCGCAGCAACGAGATCGGTGAGATTGGCGTGGGTGACGGTGACACCCTTGGGGAGGCCGGTGGAGCCGGAGGTGTAGACGACGTACGCGGCGTGACCGGGGCGGAGCGGGCGGAGACGATCGGCGTCGGCCACCGCGGCGGCGGGCAGCGCGGCGAGCCGGGCGCGCAGGTCCGGGTCGTCGAGCACGACGAGGCACGCGCCGCTGCCGGTGAGGGTCGCTCCGAGTTCGTCGGCGACGGCACGGGTGGTGAGCACGACACCGGGGCGGGCGTCGGCGACCATGTGCGCCAACCGCTCCGCCGGGTACGACGGATCGAGCGGCAGGTAGGCACCCCCGGCGGCGAGCACCGCGAGGACGGCCTCCACGGTGGCGGCGGAGCGTGGCAGGGCCAGGCCCACGAGCACGTCGGGTCCGACACCGAGCCCGATCAGCAGGCGCGCGAGCCGCGCCGAGTTCGCCCCGAGCTCCGCGAAGGTGCGCTCCTCGGCGCCGCACACCACCGCGAGGGTTTCCGGCCCCGCCGAGGCGGGCAGCGCCGCGACGGTGCCGTCCGAGGGCGCGGCCGGCGCGACGGACCACGTGCCGAGGACGCGGTCGCGTTCGGTGCCGGTGAGCAGGTCCAGCGCGGCGGCCGGGCGGTCCGGCGCGGCGGCGAGGGCGCCGAGGATGTGGACGAGGCGGCCGGCGAGGGCGGCGGCGTCGTCCGCGGTGAACAGGCCGGGCCGGTAGTCGAGGGTCATGACGAGGGTGTCTGCGACGCCCGCGGTGAGCACGAGCGGATAGTTGGTGGCGTCGCGGCCCTCGACGGCGGCGATCGTGACCCCGCCGGCGCGCTGGGCACGGTCGAGCGCGTCGCGGTCCACGGGATAGCTCTCGAAGACGGTGAGGGTGTCGAACAGCTCCCCCAGTCCCACGTCGCGCTGTACCTCGGCGAGGCCGAGGTACTGGTGGTCGACGGTGCGGGACTGCGCCAGCTGCACGCGCCGTAGCAGCTCGGTGACGGTGGCGCGGGGATCCAGGCGCACCCGCACGGGCACGGTGTTGATGAACAACCCGACCATGGATTCGACGCCGGCCAGTTCCGGCGGTCGCCCGGAGACGGTGGCGCCGAAGACGACGTCATCGCGGCCGAGCAGCCCGGACAGCAGCAGCGCCCACCCGGTCTGCAGGACGGTGTTGAGGGTGACGCCGGCGTCGCGGGCCAGGCCGGTGAGCCGGTCGCCGAGTCCGGCCGGCACCTCGACGGCGACGGCGGCGGTCGGCGTCGTGGCCCGGGTGGCGCCGGGCGGGGCGACGAGGCTCGGTTCGGTGAGTCCGTCGAGGGATTCGCGCCACAACGCGCGGGCGGCGTCGTGGTCCTGCCTGCCGAGCCACGCGAGGTAGTCGCGGTAGGGCCGGACCGGAAGCAGGCCGGTGGCGGCACCGCCCGCGGCGTAGATCTCGAGGAGTTCGCGCACCAGGATCGGGGTGGACCAGCCGTCCACGACGATGTGGTGGGCGGTGAGCACGAGCCGCACGTCGTCCGGCCCGAATCGCACGAACAGCCAGCGGATCAGCGGCGGCCGCGTGAGGTCGAACCAGTCGCGTAGATCCTCGGCGAGCAGGTCCGCGAGGTGACGCTCCGCGACGTCCGGCTCGAGACCGGTCAGATCGACGCTGCGCCAGGGGGCTTCGGTGCCGCGCACGACGAGGCCGGCGGTGCGGCCGTCCTTGCGGGAGCGGAAGCACGTGCGCAGGGCGGGGTGCCGGTCCAGCAGCGCCTGCGCGGAGGTCCGCAGGGTGTCCTCGTCCACCCGCCCGGTCAGGCTCAGCACGGACTGCACGGTGTAGGCGTCCGGTTCGACGGCTCCGGCGGCACGGGCGGTGTCGTCGGGCGCGGCGACGGTGCTGAGGTAGAGCAGGCCTTGCTGCAGCGGCGAGAGGGGAACGATGTCTTCGAGCGCGGAGGTGCGGGTCATATCTGCCTAACGAACGGGTGCGAGGTGCGACGAACACGGCCCCCGGGTCGCCGGACGCGGGGGCCGTGGGTGCCGGGAGGGCTACTGCTGCCGGTTCGCGGGCAGCGCGGGGAGCGCCTCGTCGATGGAATCGAGTGCGAGCAGCGCGGTCTCGTAGGTCGCGGCGTGGGAATGTTTGACCGGAACCAGATTTCCGGCCTGCACGGCGGGCAGGGACTGCCACAGCGGGGAGGCCATCAGCTCCTGCAGCTCGGGCGAGACCGAGCCGTCGGCCTCGACGCCGTAGACGATGACGTCGACGTTCCCGAGGTTCCGGCCGATCTCCTCGACGGAGAGGTACTCGCCGTGCACGTCCTCGGGGTTGGCGGGCTGACCGGGGAACTGCAGGTCGAGGTCCTCGAACAGGTTGGTGGTGTACGACGAGGTGTACTCGCGGAAGAACTCACCGGGCTCGGTGCCGCACACGTTGCAGACGCCGGCGAAGGTCAGGTTCCCGAGGGTGCCGCGGTACTTCCCGGCGATCTCCGCGGCGCGTGCCTCGTACTGCTCCTTGTACTCGCCGTAGGCGTCGGACACGTTCGCGGCGTCGGCGTACTGCTCACCGAGGCCGCGCCAGTCACCGGGGTTGGTCAGGCCGAGGAAGACCACCGGAGCGAGGGCCTCGAGCTTGGCCGTGTCGAGCTGCGACTGCACGCGCGCGGGCACGCCCATGATGATCAGGTCGGGCGCGGCGGCGGCGACGGCCTCGTAGTCGAGTTCGCTCACGGCCCCGTCCGGCGCCACCTTGGGCAGCGCCTCGTACGCGGCCTTGGTCTCCGCGTCCATGTTGTCGAGCTCGCGGGTCCATTCGCAGGCGGCGGCGAGATTCGCGTCGGCCTGGAGCAGCGGTAGCACCGCGTAGCCGCAGGCGACGATACGCTGCGGGTCGGACGGGATCTCGATCGGCCCGTTCTGCGCCTCGAACGTGCGCGTGGCGTCCGCGGCCGGTTCCTCGCCGGAGCCACCGTCGCTGCCGCACCCCACCAGGCCCACGGCCAGCACCGCCGTCGCGCCGAACACCGCTGCGCGGCGCAGCCGGCCCCGTCCCTCAACCCGCATCGCTAACTCCCACATGTCTGTTCGCCGGGCACCCGCCCGGACCTGATTGGTTAGGCTAACCGAACTCGGTGCGGGCGCCAAGCGCTACGTCCCCGGTCCTGCGCACGGTTGTCTGCACTGATCCTCGTCGCCACATGACGGCTGAATCGCGTCGTTCCGCGGACCGGTTACCTCACGGTCCTCGCGCGTCGTCGCTACGGCGCACCGACCGTGACCCACGGCCTGCTCGTCATTGCGGTCGGTGCCGGATCGCTCGTAGCGCACGGGCCGAACCCACCGTGGCAGGCCTATCCGACCACCCGCTGGATCAGCAGTACCGCACCGATTCCGATCATCGCGGCACCGGAAATCCAGGTCACCACCCGCGCCGCGGCGGGGCGGGTGCGCAGCACCACCCGCGCCCCCGTCCCCACCCCCGTGTAGACCACCGCGCAGCTGACCGTGTGCACCACACCCAGCAGCACGATCTGCACCGCGAGGGGCCACCGCGCGTCCGTGTCGGTGAACTGTGGCAGCAGCGCCAGGAACAGCAGAAGCACCTTCGGATTCAGCCCGCTGGTCCCCATACCCTTGACCGCCTGCCGCACCCACGATTCCGGCGCCTGCTCCGCCCCGGCCTGCGGCAGAGCCGAGGGCTTGACGAGCATCGCGATCCCCAGCCACACCAGGTACGCCGCCCCGACCGCCGTCAACGCGGTCAGCACCAACGGCGAGCGGGCCACCAGCGCCGCGACGCCGGTCGCCACCACCGCGGTCATTGCCAGATGCCCCGACAACATCCCACCGACCGCGGGCACCACGGTGCGGTGCCGCAGCCCCGCCGCGATCGCGTACGCCCAATCCGCCCCCGGCGTCAGCACGAACAGAAACGACACCGCCCAGAACGCAGCAACGGTACCGACCGCCATGACCTCACTCATCCTTCACACTCTCGGACCGCCAGGACGCCTGGCGGTTCCCGATAGAGAGATTAGGGAGATCGACCTGGAATTCGTTCCCATAGTTTTCACAAGAACCGCGTAATTGGGGGAAAATCTTCCACATGGACAACGTCGACAAAAAGATCCTTGCCGAGCTCCAACAAGACGGGCGGCTCACCGTCACCGAACTCGCAGATCGGGTCCAACTCAGCATCTCGCCCTGCCACCGCCGCCTACGCGCGCTGGAGAGCTCCGGCGCGATCACCGGCTACCGCGCCCAGCTCGACGCCGGCGCCCTGGGCCTGACGTTCGAGGCGCTCGTCTTCGTCACCATGCGCACCGTCGACCGCGACACCCTCGAGGCATTCGAACCGGCCGTCGCCGCCATACCCCATGTCCTGCAAGCGCAACGACTGTTCGGCGACCCCGACTACCTCCTGCGGGTGATCACCCGCGACCTGCCCGCCTTCCAGAAGCTCTACGACGAATCCCTCGCCACCCTCCCCGGCGTCGGGCGCCTCAGCTCCACTCTCGTCATGAAAAGCGTGGTAGACAACCGTCCCCTGCCCCTGTAGGACCCCGACCACTGCTCCGTGGCCTACGCGGTCCCGGAGCGTACCGACGCCCCAGGAGGGACGGTGTCCTGTCCGTCCCGATCGAAGAACACGTCGTTACTCCGCTGTCGACGGTCCGCATCGATGATGCGGCGCACCTCCGGGCCCAGCGCCGAGGCACTCACCCGAATTCCAGTGCGAAATCGTCGATTTCGGACTGGTCGAGGTCGCTCAGCGTCAGATCGGAGGGAGTGAAGCCACCGGCGTCGTCGCGCGCGGCGTGGTCGGCGAGCGCACACAGCGCCGCGACCCAGCCGTGCGCCAACTCGGCGACGACGGACGCCGGCACGACCCCGGTGGCGTAACCCCACGTCGCGCGGAGCACCGGTCCGGCCGGCGTCTCCTCGGTGACGGCGCCGACCTCGATCGCGTGGCTCACCGGCATCGCCTCGTCGGTGGTGCCGCCGAGCACGCCGGCCTCCGGAGCGGCCGTCCACGGTCCGCCGTCCCCCTCGCCGAGGGTCAGCCGGCCGAGATAGTTGAACCCGATCTCCGGTGCCGGTGCGGCCCCGAGTTCGGTCCCGGACTCGGGATCGAGATGGCGGAGCATGCCGAACCCGATTCCGTTGTCGGGGATCTCCCGCAACTGTTCCTTGACGAGCTTGAGCGCCACCCCGGCGCAGTCGCCGCCGGCGAACGCCTCGGCGAGATCCACCCCGGAGACGTCGAGGCGGACCGGATACAGGCTGGTGAACCAGCCGACGGTGCGGGACAGGTCGGCGCCAGGAACCACCTGTTCCTCGCGTCCGTGCCCCTCCCGGTCCACCGGGACCGCCCCACCGCCGCACACCCGGCCCACCGTCAGCGCCAGCGCGGTGAGCAGCACGTCGTCGACGCCGGCGCGGAAGCGCTCCGGCACCGTCGTCAGCAGCGCCTCGGTCACCGACGCCGGGACCTGCACCTGCACCCTCGAGACCGTCACCATCGTGTCGCGCGCGGGATCCACCCGCCGCCCCGCGATCCGCACGCACCCGGCCGGTTCGAGGGCGCGGCGCCACAACCCCAGTTCGCCGCGCCGCGCCGGAACCTGGTCGAGCAGCCCCCGCGCCCACGTCCGCAGCGGCGTTCCCCCGCCGGCCGGTTCGGTGCCCTCGCACGCGACGGCCAGGTCCGGGACCAGGATCCGCCACGAGACCCCGTCGATCACCAGATGATGCACCACCACCAGGATCCGGCCCGGACGCCCTGGGCCGGCGTCGAAGAAGACCACCCGCATCATGTCACCGGTCTCGGGATCCAGGGCGGCACAGGCGACGTCGGTCTCCTCGGACAGCACCGTCGAGCGGGACCGCTCGTCGAGTCCCCGGACATCCACCCGCGTGACGAGCGTGGCCGGATCGACGGCGTCCGCGGCACGGACGTCGAATGTCCTTGCCGCCGGATCGAACACGGTACGCAAGGCGTCGTGCACCGCGAGCACCCGGCCCACCGCCGCGACCAGGGTGCCGAGGTCGACCCCGACGGGCGCGTGCAGGAGGCGGGACTGGGCGAATCCCCGGTAGGGGCCGCCGCGGTCGAGGAGGTCGTGCACGATCGGGGTCGCCGGGACGAGACCCAGGGCGGCGGTGCGTTCCGTCTCGTCCGGTGCCGTGTCGACCTGCACGATGCGGGCCAGGCCCGCCGGGGTGCGGTGCTCGAAGACGTCGCGGGCGGCGAAGCGCAGTCCCGCCGCCCGGGCTCTCGACACGAGCTGGATCGAGACGATGGAATCACCGCCGAGGGAGAAGAAATCGTCGTCGGGTCCGATCGTGTCCAGGCGCAGCACCTCCGCCACCACCGCGCACAGGCGCCGCTCGAGGTCGTTCGCCGGGGCCCGGGACGCCCCGGCGGGCGCGAAGACCGGGGCGGGCAGCGCCCGCCGGTCGACCTTACCGTTGGGGGTGACCGGGAACTCGTCGAGCACCACGATCGCGGCCGGCACCATGTGCTCGGGCAGACTACGGGACACGTGCTGCCGCAACACTTCCGGATCTGCTCCGGCGCCGGTGACGTACCCGACGAGCCGGCGGCGGCCCGGCTCGTCCTCCCGGGCCACGACCACGCAGCCCGCGACCGCCGGGTGCGCCGACAACGCGGCCTCGATCTCGCCGAGCTCGATGCGGAACCCGCGGATCTTGACCTGATCGTCGCTGCGGCCGAGGTACTCGAGCACCGGACGGTCGCCGCCCGCGTCGATCCACCGCACCCGATCTCCGGTGCGGTAGAGCCGGGCGCCCGCAGCGCCGAACGGATCGGCCACGTAGCGGGCCGCACTCGGCCCGGGGCGGTTCAGGTAGCCGCGGGTGACGCCGGGCCCGCCGACGTACAGCTCTCCGGCCACGCCCGCCGCGACGAGGCGCAGACGGTCGTCGAGCACGTACACCCGGGCGCCGTCGATCGGCGCCCCGATGTGCGGGCGCGCCCCGCGGATCTCGGCGACCGTGGCGTCGACCGTGCATTCGGTGGGGCCGTACATGTTCAGCGCCCGTACCCCGTCGAACGCGCCGAGCGCCGACCACAGGTCCGCGGACACGGCCTCGCCGCCGACGGCGAGCAGGCTGGGACGGTGCGGCGCCGCGGGCTCGCACAGGCCGGCGGCGAGCAGTTCGGTCATGAGCAGCGGTACGCAGTCGACGGCGTCGATGCGGTGGGTGCGCACGTAGGCGACGGTGGCGGCGGCGTCGGCGAGCAGGTCGGCGTCCGGCAGGTACAGGGTGTGCCCGGCGAGCATGGACAGCAGCGGGTCGATCGAGGAGTCGAACGACAGCGCGTAGCTCAGCAGCACCCGCAGCGGCCGGTCCTCCGCGCGGCCGACGGTCCGGCGCCGCTGGGTCGCGACCAGGTTCACGACGCCGCGGTGCGGCACCACGACGCCCTTGGGGAGCCCGGTCGAGCCGGAGGTGTAGACGACATAGGCGGCCCCGTCGCCGGAGACTGCGCCGAGATGCTCGCCCGGCTCGAGCGGGGTGTCCGGGAGCGTGGGGTCCACCGCGGCGAGCGCGGCCTCGTCGAGGACGAGGACGGGCCTCGAGTCGGCGAGCATGTGTTCGATGCGCTCGGCCGGGTACCCGGGATCGATCGGGACGTAGGCGCCGCCGGCCTGCCACACCGCGAGGGCCGCGACGATCGCGTCGGTGCCGCGCGGCAGCATCAGCCCGACCACCGTCTCGGGTCCCACGCCGCGGCGGATCAGGTGCCGCGCGAGCCGACTGGTCCGGGCGTGCAGTTCCCCGAAGGTGAGCGTCCCGGTGGCGGTGACCAGCGCGGTCGCGGTCGGGGTGCGCCGCGCCTGGCGGGTGAACAGCTCACCCAGGGTGTCCACGCCGACGTCTTCGACGTCGTCCATACATACGTACGGGCTGCCGGAGCAGAGACGGTCGCGCTCGTCGTCGGCGAGCAGGTCGAGCGCGGACAGCCGGGTCCGCGGATCCCTCGCGAGCGCCGCGAAGGCGCGCACCACGCGGGCGGCGAGCGCATCGGCGGTGGCCGCGTCGAACAGGTCCCGCGCGTACTCCACCCGCACTCGCAGGCCGTCGCCCGCGTCCTCGACCACGTCGAAGGTCAGGTCGAACAGGGCGGCGCCGGTGTCGACGGTGGACACCCGCGGTTCCAGGCCGGCGAAGGCGTCGACGACCGGCGGGGTGCGGTGCTGCACGAGCACCTGGAACAGCGGGTGCCGGCCGGCGCTGCGGGAGGGGTTCAGGGCCTCGACCAGCCGGTCGAACGGCAGGTCCTGGTTCGCGTAGGCGTCGAGGTCGGTGCTGCGGATCCGGGCGAGCAGTTCGGCGAGCGTGGGATCGCCGGACAGGTCCGTCCGCAGAACCACCATGTTGACGAAGAACCCGACGAGGTCGTCCAGTTCGGCGGCGGGGCGGCCCGCGGTGGGCGAGCCGATCGGGATGTCCTCCCCCGCGCCGCTGCGCGCGAGGGCGACGGCGACGGCGGTGTGCACGAGCATGAACATCGTGGCGCCCGCACCGCGCGCGACGGCCCGCAGCGCATCGGCCACGTGCGGCGGTACCAGCCGTTCGACCGTGCCGCCCGCGAACGTGGCTGTCGCGCCGCGGGGCCGGTCGGTGGGCAGGTCGAGTTCCTCCGGCATCCCGTCGAGCCGGGCGCGCCAGTAGTCGAGCTGGCGGGCGGCGAGTCCGTCGCCGTCGCCGAGGATCTCGCGGTGCCACACCGCGAAGTCGGCGTACTGCACCGGCAGCGGCGCCGGCGTCCAGGAACTCCCGGCGGCCGCGGCGGCGTAGGCCGCGCCGAGCTCGCGCAGCAGGATCGGGGCGGACAACTCGTCGGCGGCGACGTGGTGCACGAGCACCAGCAGCACGGCCTCCGCGGATCCGCCCTCGAAAAGCATCACCCTGATCGGGATCTCGCGTTCGAGGTCGAACACGTGCCGCGCCGCGGCCGCCACCGCCGCGTCCAGGTCGGCCCCCGCGACGGTGCGGGCGGTGAACGGCACGCCGGGTGCGGCGAGCACGCGCTGCATGCCGACGCCGTCGTGGTCCTCGAGCACGGTGCGCAGGACCTCGTGCCGGTCCAGCACCGCGCGCACCGCTTCGTGCAGCGCCGCCGGATCGGGGACGCCGCGCAGGCGCAGCGTCAGCGGGACGTTGTAGGTCGGGCTCGGGCCCTCGAGCCGGAACTGGAACCACAGCCGCTGCTGCCCCGCCGAAAGCGGTGCACGGTCGCCGCGTTCGACCGGACGCAGCGGGATCCGCAGGGCCGCGGCATCGTCGGGGCACTGCGCGGCGAGCCCCTCGACGGTCGGGTGGTCGAAGACGGTGCGGATCGGCAGTTCCACGCCGAGCGCGTCGCGGACCTTCGCGATCAGCTTGGCCGCCGCGAGGGAGTGACCGCCGAGGAGGAAGAAGTCGTCGTCGACGCCGACGGTGTCGAGGCCCAGGACGTCCGCGAACACCGCGCACAGCACGCGTTCGCGTTCGGTGGCGGCCGCGCGGCCGCCGACGAGGGCCCCGAAGTCCGGTTCCGGCAGCGACGTGCGGTCCACCTTCCCGTTGGAGGTGAGCGACAGCGCGTCGAGGAACACGAACGCCGACGGCACCATGTGCGCCGGCAGCCGCCGCGCCACGAGCTCACGGGCCGCCGCGGGGTCACCGTCGCCGCCCACCAGGTAGGCGACGAGCCGCGCGGTGCCGGTCGCGTCGGGACGCGCCACGGCGACGGCCCGCGCGACGCCGGGCAGCTCCTGCAGCGCCGCCTCGACCTCGCCGAGTTCGACGCGGAAGCCACGGATCTTGACCTGGTCGTCCCGGCGGCCGCGGTAGACGAGGTGGCCGTCCGCGGTCCACCGCACCACGTCGCCGGTGCGGTACATGCGGCTTTCGCTGTCGCCGAACGGGTTCGCCACGAACCGCGCCGCGGTCGCGCCGGGCGCGCCGAGGTAGCCTCGCACCACGCCGGGGCCGGCGACGTACAGTTCGCCGTCCACGCCCTCCGGGACCGGATTCAGCGCGGCGTCGAGCACGTAGGCGCGCAGGTTCGCCACCGGCCGGCCGATCACGGGTTCCGCCGCGTCCCCCACCTCGGCGACGAGGACGTCGACGGTGCCCTCCGTGGGGCCGTAGAAGTTGAACGCGGCGCCGTCGCGCTCACGCAGACGCCGCCACAGGGCGTCGGTGACGGCGTCGCCGCCGAAGCCGAGCGTCGGCACGGTACCGGCGGGCAGCAGGTCGGCCTCGACGATCTGCTCGAGTTGCGCGGGCGACAGTTCGACGAAGTGCCAGCCCTCGCTGCCGGCGAGTTCGGCGAGCCGGTGCGGGTCCCGCTGGGTGGCCTCGTCGACGATGCGCAGCTCGTGTCCGTCGAGCAGCCACAGATGCGGGCCCCACGAGGCGTCGAACGCGAACGACCAGGCATGCCCGACCCGCAGGCGGTCGCGGCCGGCCTCGGCGCGGGCACGGGAGAAGACGCGCTCGCGGTGGCTGTGGAACAGGTTGACGGCGCCGCGGTGCGGGACCTCCACGCCCTTGGGCCGGCCGGTCGAACCGGAGGTGTGGATGACGTAGGCGACGTCGAGCTCGTGCAGCGGGCGGCCGCGTTCGGCGCGGGTCAGCGGCTCGGCGTCGTAGCCGGACAGGTCCAGCCCGTCGAGGTTCACCGGATCGGGCAGGCCCGCGGTGCAGGAGATCTCGGCGATACGTGCGGCGCCGTCGCCGCCGGTGAGCACGACACCGGGTACGGTCTCGGCGAGCACGTGGGCGAGCCGCTCGGCGGGATGGTCGGGGTCCAGCGGAACGCACGTGGCGCCGGCCTCGAGGACGGCGAACAGCGCAACCAGCGTGTCGGCGCGGCGCGGCAACGCGACGGCGACGCGCCGCTGTGGGCCGAGCCCGCGGCTCAGGAGGTGACGGGCGAGGCGGCGCGAGCGCGCGGCCAGTTCGCCGAAGGTCAGGGCGGTGGCGGCATCGCGCACCGCGGGTGCGTCCGGGTCACGGGCCACCTGCGCGGCCAGCAGGTCCGGCAGCGTGAGGTCCGTCGGCACCGGCAGGTCGTCGCCGCTGCGCTCGACGAGGAGGCGGCGGCGCTCGCCGGCGCCGAGGATCTGCAGCCGGGCCAGCGGCCGGTGCGGATCGGCGAGCGCGGCGATTTGGGTGAGGAGCAGTTCGAGACGGCGTGCGTGCCGCGCGAGGTCGTCGGCGGTGTAGGCGTCGGCATCCGCGTCCACCCAGACCTCGAGGCCGCCGGTGTGGTCGAGCGGCCGCACGGTCACCATGAAGTCCTGCAGCGGGCCCCGGGCCACGGAGTGCACCGCGGCGTGCAGGTCCGCGAAGCGCAGCCGGTCGCCGAACGGTTTGACGTTGACGGACGGTCCGACGACGCCCCGGGAGCCCGCGGGCAGGCGCAGGTCGTTCTGGATGTCCTCCCCGCGGTAGCGGTGGTGCGGGCGGCAGTCCGCCACGGCGGCACGCACCTCGGCGACGAGATCGGCGAGAGTGCGGGCGGGTTCGGGACGCAGGCGCAGCGGCACGACGTTGACCGCGGACATCGGCACGGTCGTCGCGGCGCTGCCGAGCCGGTTCATCACCGGGAATCCCACGATCACGTCGCCGCGTCCCGTCGCGGCGCGCAGGAACGCGGCGACGGCGGCGGTGACGACGTCGCCCCAGCTCGCGCCGGTGGCCTTGCCGATCCGCGAGAGCCCTTGCTGCTGTACGGCGGTCAGGGTCAGGCGCACGCCGCGGCAGCGGACGGCGATGCCGCCGGGACCGTCGGCGAGGGTCACGGCGTCCTCGGCGCCGTCGAGGTAGCCGGCCCAGAAGTCCCGGTCGGCGGCGAAGTCCGCGGACGCGCGGTAGGCGGCTTCCTCGGCGACGACGGGGGCGAGTGGGGCGAACCTGGCCGGTGGGACCGGCAGCCCGAGCACGTCGGCGGTGTAGCGTTCGGCGATGCGCCGGGTGAGCAGGCCGAAGCCGTAGGCATCGATCACCAGGTGGTGGATGCACAGGTAGAGGACGGCGTGCCGGTCGCCGAGGCGGAGCACGGCGGCGCGCAGGCACGGCTCGCGGGCGGGATCCAGCACGCGCGTGTGGTCGCCGGCCATCCAGCGCCGGGCGGCCGCCTCCGGGTCGGGCTCGCGGCGCAGATCGACGACGGCGGGCTCCGGCGCCTCGTGCGCGCCGGGACGGATGAGGACCGATCCGTCGGCCTCCACGGCGAAGGCCGCGGTGAGCACCTCGGCTTCGGCGACGGCCTCCCGGACCGCCCGCGTCACCGCGGCGACGTCGACGTCGCCGCGGAGTTCGACGCATTCCGCGGTGTTGAAGACGGGGTTCGCGGGGTCGAGCTGCTGGGCGAACCATACGCCGGACTGGGCCCGCGTCAGCGGAAATGCCGAGGTCGACGGGCCGGACGTGGGCACGATCGATCCCCTTTCTACGGTCGAATTCGACTGTGCCGTATCGCATCACGAGAGGTGAAGCCGGTCCGGCGCGAAACGTGACGATACCAAAGGTTAGGCTAACCGTATATGTTCTGCTGGGTCGGGTGCACGGCACCGCGACCGTCCCTGTCACCACTACGAGAGGTCTGCGCACATGCAAGCACCGGCCGTCGCCGCGCCCGGCACCGCCGCCCCGCGGCAGATCGGCACCGCCGCCCCGCGGCAGATCGGCACCGCCGCCCCGCGGCAGATCGGCACCGCCGCCCCGCGGCAGATCGGGTCCGCCGCCCCGTTCGTGCTGTCGCGTCCGCACGGCACCGTCGTGGCGGAGGGCGTCGACGCCCGGTTCGCCTCGGCCGGCGAGGCCGCGGCAGCGCTGCGCGCCGGCTCGGTGGCCGCCGTCGTCGGCGCGCTGCCGTTCGCACCCGACCACCACGCCGCCCTCACCGCTCCCGTCGCGCTGCGACACCAGCCGGACCCCGTCGGGGACGTCACCGTCGCGCTGCCGCCGGTGCGGATCGCCGCGACGCTGCCCACCGAGGACGAACACCTCGACCGGGTGGCCACGGCGCTGCGGCAACTGCGCGACCCGGCCGACGACCTGGCGAAGGTGGTGCTGGCCCGCGCGCTGCTCCTGCGGGCGGACGCACCCGTCGACCCGGCGTCGCTGCTCGCCCGCCTGGCCGGAAACGACCCCTCCGGCAACGGATTCGTCGTCGACCTCACCGCCGCCGGGGGACCGTGGACCGGCCGACACCTCGTCGGGGCCAGTCCCGAGGTGCTCGTCCGGCGCCGCGGCGACCTCGTCACGTGTCATCCGCTCGCCGGTTCGGCGCCCCGGCACCCGGACCCCGAGGTCGACCGGCGCACCGGCCGGCGCCTCGTCGCGTCGGAGAAGAACCTCGCCGAGCACGCCCACGTCGTCGACGCCCTGCGTGCGAGCCTCGAACCGCTGTGCACCGACCTCGACATCCCCGGGTCGCCGACCCTGACGAGCACCCGGCAGCTCTGGCACCTGGGCACCCCGATCTCGGGCCGGTTGCGGGACCGGTCGGTCACCGCCCTCGACCTCGCCCTCGCCGTGCATCCGACCCCCGCGATCTGCGGCACGCCGACCGCCCCCGCCCGGGCGCTGATCCAGGAACTGGAGGGTGACCGCGGTTTCTACGCCGGCGCCGTCGGCTGGGCCGACCGGGACGGCGACGGCGAATGGATGGTGACGATCCGCTGCGCCGTCCTCGACGCCGACGGCACCACGCTCACGACCCACGCGGGCGGCGGCATCGTCGCCGGGTCGGATCCGCTCGACGAACTCGCGGAGACCACAACGAAGTTCGGCACGGTGCTCGAGGCGCTGGGGGTGCGGCGGTGAGCCGGTCCGTCACCCTCGTCGTCGGCGCCGCCCAGGGCATCGGCCGCGCCACCGCCCTGACCCTCGCGAAGGCCGGGCACCGCGTCGTCCTCGCCGACCGCGATGTCGACGGCCTCGCCGAGACCGCCGCGCTGCTCGACGTGGCCGCCCCCGTGCACGGTCTCGACGTGTGCGACGCGGCCGGCGTCGCCGAGGCGGTCGCACGAGTGGAGGCCGAGCACGGGCCGGTCGACGCGCTGGCCCACGTCGCGGGCGTCTTCACCACCGGGTCGGTGCTCGACTCCGATCCCGCCGAGTGGCAGCGGATGTTCGACGTCAACGTCACCGGCCTGATCAACGTGCTGCGCGTCGTCGGTCGCGGGATGCGCGAGCGTCGCCGCGGGGCGATCGTCACGGTCGGCTCCAATTCGGCGGGTGTGCCCCGCGCCGGAATGGGCGCATACGGCGCGTCGAAGTCCGCCGCCCACATGATCGTTCGTGTGCTCGGCCTCGAGCTGGCCCGGTTCGGGGTCCGCGCCAACGTCGTCGCCCCGGGCTCCACGGACACGGCGATGCAACGGTCCCTGTGGCCGGATCCGGCCGACGACGCGGGCGCCCGCACCGCGATCGACGGCGACGCCGCCTCGTTCAAGGTGGGGATTCCGCTGGGCCGCATCGCCGACCCTGCCGACATCGCCGACGCCGTCGAGTTCCTGCTCTCCGACCGTGCCCGCCACATCACCATGCAGACCCTGTACGTCGACGGCGGCGCCACGCTGCGCGCCTGAACCGGATCGAAAGGAACTCCGTGACGATCGCCGCCACCCGGACTCCCCTGGCTGCCACCGCCGGCTACCCCCAGGAGTTCGCGGAACTCTACCGCGCCGCGGGCTACTGGACGGACGAGACGTTCGTCCGGTTCCTGTCCGTGCGGGCCGACCGCCACGGCGAGCGCGTCGCCGTGGTCGGCCGTGACGCCCGCGGCACCGAACGCCGCCTCACCTACCGCGAACTCACCGGCGCCGCGGACCGGATCGCCACCGGGCTCGCGGCCGCGGGCGTCCGGCCGGGCGACCGGGTGCTGGTGCAGCTGCCCAACATCGTCGAGTACACCGAGGTGGTCTTCGCGGTGTTCCGGCTCGGTGCGCTGCCGGTGTTCGCGCTGCCCGCGCACCGCAGCGCCGAGATCGGGTACTTCTGCCGGTTCACCGACGCCGCCGCGTACGTGATCGCCGGCGAGCACGGCGGATTCGACTACCGCGGCCTGGCCCGGCAGGTGTGCACGAACCTCGACCGTCCGCCGGTCGTGGTCGTCGCCGGCGACGCCCGGGAGTTCACCCCGCTCGACGCGCTGCGCGAGCACGAGCCGGGCGAATTCGCCGATGTCGAAGCGGAATCCGTCGCCTTCCTGCAGCTCTCGGGCGGCACCACCGGAACCCCGAAGCTGATCCCGCGCACCCACACCGACTACCTGTACTCGGTGCGCGAGTCGGCCCGCATCTGCGGCGTCGACGCCGGCACCCGGATGCTGGTGGTACTGCCGGCGGCGCACAACTTCCCGATGAGCTCACCCGGGATCCTCGGGGTCCTGCACGCCGGCGGCACGATCGTGCTGGCGCCGGACCCGAGCCCCGACACCGCCTTCGCGCTGATCGAGCGCGAGCGGGTCACCATGGCGTCGCTCGTGCCCCCGCTCGCACTGGCGTGGCTGTCGGCGCGGCCCCGTATCGACCGGGACCTGTCGTCGCTGCAGGTCCTGCAGGTGGGGGGCGCGAAGTTCGGCGCCGAGGCGGCCGCGCGCGTGACGCCCGAACTCGGCTGCACCCTGCAGCAGGTGTTCGGGATGGCCGAGGGCCTGGTCAACTACACCCGGCTCGACGACCCCGAGGCCACCATCGTCGGCACCCAGGGCCGGCCCATCAGCCCGCACGACGAGATCCGGGTGGTCGACGACGCCGACCGTCCCGTCGCCCCGGGCGCGACGGGCCACCTGCTCACCCGCGGTCCCTACACGATCCGCGGCTACTACGACGCGCCCGGGCACAACGCGTCGGCGTTCACCGCCGACGGGTTCTACCGCACCGGTGACCTCGTGCGGCTGACCGAGGACGGCTACGTCGTCGTCGAGGGCCGCGCGAAGGACCAGATCAACCGGGGCGGCGAGAAGATCGCCGCCGAGGAGGTGGAGAACCACCTGCTCGCCCACCCCGGGGTCCTGGACGCCGCGGTGGTGGCCGTGCCCGACGCCTACCTCGGGGAGCGCACGTGTGTGTTCGTCGTCGCCGACGGCGAGGCCCCGAAGGCCCCGGCGCTGAGGACCTTCCTGCGCGAGCGGGGCCTGGCCGCGTACAAGATCCCCGACAAGGTGGTCTTCGTCGACACCTTCCCCCGCACCGGTGTGGGCAAGACCAGCCGCGCCGGACTGCGTCGCGCGCTCGCCGCCACCCTGCAGCACTGATCCCGACTCCGCTCGACCACAGAAAGCGAATCCTGCGATGGCCCTGCCGAAGTCCGTGTCCTATCCCCTGCCGACCGACCTGCCCGCCAACACCGTCGACTGGACCATCGACCCGGGGCGGGCGGTACTGCTCGTGCACGACATGCAGGAGTACTTCGTGCGGGCCTTCGACCGCGCGGCGGATCCGCTGGCGACGGTGGTCCCGAACATCGACGCGATCCGGCGGTCGGCGTACGAGGCGGGCATTCCCGTCGTCTACACCGCCCAGCCCGGCGACCAGGATCCGGCCGAGCGGGCGCTGCTCACCGATTTCTGGGGTCCCGGCCTGGCCGACGATCCGGCCCTGACGTCCGTCGTCGCCGACCTCGCGCCGCGCGAGGACGACGTGCAGCTCACCAAGTGGCGCTACAGCGCGTTCATCCGCACCGACCTGCGGGAGCGGATGCGCGCGTGGGGCCGGGACCAGCTCGTCGTCACCGGCGTCTACGCCCACATCGGGTGCCTGAGCACCGCGCTGGACGGATTCATGCAGGACGTGCAGGTCTTCGTCGTCGCGGACGGCGTCGCGGACTTCTCCCGGCGCGAGCACACCGAGGCGCTGCACTACCTCGCGGCGCGGTGCGCCGCCGTGGTGCCGGCGGCGGACGCGGTGCGGCGCCTGCGCACCCGCGTCCTCTCGGTGTCCGGCTGATCCGCGGGGAGCGCCGCTTACACGCCGACTTCCTGCGGTTCCGTGCGGGCCGCGAGCGCGGCGTATCTGCCGCCGCGGGCGAGCAGTTCGTCGTGGCTGCCCTGCTCCACGATGCGGCCGCGGTCGAGGACGACGATCGTGTCGGCGTCGCGGATCGTCGAGAGGCGGTGCGCGACGGTGAGGGTCGTGCGGCCGCGGCGGGCCGCGTCCAGGGCCTGCTGCACCGCGCGTTCGGTCTCGTTGTCGAGCGCGCTCGTCGCCTCGTCGAGCACCAGGATGCGCGGGTCGCGCAGCAGGGTGCGGGCGATGGCGAGGCGCTGCTTCTCGCCGCCGGAGAAGCGGTGTCCGCGCGCCCCGACGACGGTGTCGTAGCCGTCCGGCAACGAGGACAGGAGCTCGTGGATGTGCGCGGCGCGGGCGGCCTGCTCGATCTCGGCGTCCGTCGCGTCGGGCTTGGCGTGGCGCAGGTTCTCCCGGACCGTGGCGTGCAGCAGGTACGTCTCCTGGGAGACGACCCCGACCAGGCTCGCGATGTCGGCGAGCGGAAGGTCGCGCACGTCGACGCCGTCGATCGTCACCCGCCCCGACGTGGGGTCGTACAGCCGCGCGACGAGCGACCCGAGAGTCGTCTTTCCCGAACCTGTTTCGCCGACGAGAGCGACGTGTGAGCCGGCGGGCACGTCGAGGGTGATGCCGGCCAGCGCGTCCCGGTCGGCGCCGTCGTAGCGGAAGCGGACGTCGTCGAACCGCACGGCGCCGGCGATCCGGTCGAGGTCGAGCCGCACCGGGTTCGCGGGTTCGCCGATCTCGACGGTCAGGTCGAGGTATTCGAAGATGCGGCTGAACAGCGCCAGCGAACCGGTGACCGACACGCCCACGTCGAGCAGGCTCATCAGCGGCCGGAACAGGGTGGCCTGCAGGCCGGTGAAGGCGACGAGGGTGCCGATGGTCATCCCTCCCGACGTCGCGGGCAGGCCGGCGACGAGGTAGAGCAGGGCGGGGATGGCGGCGAAGACGATGTTCATCGTGGCCATGCGCCAGCGACCGGACAGCTGGGAACGGACCTCGAGGTCGGCCAGTTCGGTGGAGGTGCGGGCGAAGCGTGTCGACATGGCCGGGCCGGTGCCGAGGGTCTTACCGAGCAGGACGCCGCTGAGCGAGAGACTCTCCTCGATCTGGGTCTGCATGTCGGCGAGGCGACGCTGGCGCACGGCGGTGATCTCGCGGCGCATCAGGGCGACTTTGCGGGTGAGCCAGATCGCCGGCGGCAGCACCAGCAGGGACAGCAGCGACAGCCGCCAGCTGAGCACCGCCATCGCGACGGCCGTGCCGACGACGGTGGTGACGTTGGCGGCGATCGAGGTGGCGGTGGAGGTGACGACGTTCTGCATGCCGCCGATGTCGTTGGTCAGGCGTGACTGGATCTCCCCGCCGCGGGTGCGGGTGAAGAAGCCGAGGGACTGCCGTTGCAGGTGGTCGAACACGCGGGTGCGCAGGTCGTGCATGACGTGCTGGCCCACCGTGGTGGAGATCCACGTCTGCACCACCCCGAGGATCGAGGCGACGACGGTGACGGCGAGCATCGCGCCGACGGCGCCGAGCAGCAACGGCACGTCCTGGTCGGGAATCGCGTGGTCGATGAGGGTGCGGACGAGGAACGGGTTGGCGAGCGTGATCACCGACGACACCACGATGAGCACGACGACGAGCGCGACCTGCCAGCGGTAGGGCGCGAAGAGCGCGCCGATGCGGCGCACGCTCACGGGGGATTCCTCGAGCTGGGCGCGGTCGCGCGGGTCGGGCTTGGCGTGCCGCATCGGTCCCGGCCCGCCGCCGGGCGGAGGCTGCATCATGCCCATCACCTCCTTCGTGAGGCACGAAACGTACTTGTTGAGGTTGCCTCACTAAGAGGCAGCCGTCAAGTGAGGTATGATCCGCATCATGTCCGACGCCCCCACCGACCCGGCGCTGCGCGACCTGCTGATGACGGCCACCCGCACGCTGCGACGCCGCTGGCACGCCACCCTCGTCCCGTGGGAACTGTCCCCGCACGAGCACCGCGCGCTGCACGTCGTCGGCCACTCCGCTCAGCCGCTGCGCCTCGGCGACGTCGCCAAGGCGCTGCGCATCGCGCCGCGATCGGCCACCGAGGTGATCGACCGGCTCGAGGCCCGGGGCCTGACCCGTCGCGTCGCCGACCCCGCCGACCGTCGCGCCGTGTGCGTCCACCTCACCGACGAGGGCCGTCGCATCGCCGCCGAACTCGACGCGGCCCGCGACACCGAGGCCACCGAGTTCTTCGCCCACCTCGACGGCCCCGAGCGCACCGAACTGGCCCGCCTCCTCACCAAGCTCGCCGACGGGTGACTCCCGCGACGAGGGGGAGGTTGTTGTGGCAACGTGCGAGTGGCGTGCCCGACAACCGCCCCCTCGGCGCGACAACCTCCCGCTCGGATCTCACGTTCCCCGCCCGACGGGCAGGAGTGGACCTGGGGGCCCGACGCCGCCACCCAGACCGTCACCGGATCCGCCCTCGACTTCTGCCGGCTGGTGACCCAGCGGATCCACCGGGCCGACAC
>NZ_JAALEG010000059.1 GCF_011058165.1 Rhodococcus aetherivorans | reverse complement strand
GGGAGGCCGGCTTGTCCAGCTGCTCCTGCTGGCGGCGGCGCAGCAGCGCCCGCATCTGTTCGGCGTCGAGCAGCCCGGGAAGCCCCAGGTAGTCGGCTTCCTCCTCGCTGCCGGCGAACGTCGCCGTGCCGAACGAGGAGCCGTCGTAGATCACCTGGTCGAGCTCGGCGTCGGCGCCGAGCGCGGTGAAGGCCTTCTCCTCCTCGCCGGGTTCGTCCTTGCGCCGGTTGGCGTCGGCGAGCAGGTCGTCGTCGAAGCCCTCCTTCTCGCGGTGGGGCTTGCCGAGCACGTGGTCCCGTTGGGCCTCGAGCTGGCTGGCGAGATCGAGCAGCACCGGCACGGACGGCAGGAACACGCTCGCGGTCTCGCCCTTGCGGCGTGATCGCACGAACCGGCCGATGGCCTGGGCGAAGAACAGCGGCGTCGACGCGCTGGTGGCGTACACGCCCACCGCGAGCCGCGGCACGTCGACGCCTTCGGACACCATTCGCACCGCCACCATCCAGCGCTGGGTGCTCGCATCGAACTCCGAGATGCGCCCGGAGGCCGTCGGGTCGTCGGACAGGACGAGTGCGGGCGCCTCGCCGGTGAGCTGCTCGAGGATCCTGGCATACGCGCGGGCCACCGTCTGGTCGCTGGCGATGACCAATCCGCCCGCGTCGGGCATCCCGCCCTGGCGCAGCTGCTCGAGCCGCGTGTTGGCGGCGGTGAGGACGGCCGGGATCCAGTCGCCGGCGGGATCGAGCGCGGTCCGCCACGCCCGGGCGGTCTGCTCGGCGCTGAGTGGCTCGCCGAGCCGCGCCGAGTACTCCTCCCCCGCGCTGTTGCGCCACCGGGCTTCACCGGAGTACGCGAGGAACACCACCGGGCGCACGACGCCGTCGGCGAGCGCGTCGGCGTAGCCGTACGCGTGGTCGGCCCTGGACTGCATGAGACCGTCGGCGTTCGGTTCGTACACCACGAACGGGATGGCGCTGTCGTCGCTGCGGAACGGTGTTCCGGTCAGGGCGAGGCGGCGGGTGGCGTCGCCGAACGCCTCCCGGATGCCCTCGCCCCAGCTCTTGGCGTCGCCGCCGTGGTGGATCTCGTCGAGGATCACCAGGGTGCGGCGCGCCTCGGTGCGGACCCGATGCTTGAACGGATGCGAGGCGACCTGTGCATAGGTCACCACGACGCCGTGGAAGTCGCTCGACGTCTGGCCCGTGGAGTTGGTGAAGTTCGAGTCCAGCGCGATGCCGGAGCGGGCGGCCGAGGCGGCCCACTGGTGCTTGAGGTGCTCGGTCGGGGCGACGACCGTCACCTGGTCGACGGTGCGGTCGCGCAGCAGCTCGCTCGCGACGCGCAGCGCGAACGTGGTCTTACCGGCGCCCGGGGTCGCGACGGCGAGGAAATCCCGCGGACCCGTCGCGAGGTACTTCGTGAGGGCCCGGCGCTGCCAGGCGCGCAGCTGTCCGGCGGGGGCGGAGGACGCTGTTCCGAGGGTCTCGGTGCTCACCGGCTACTCGTGCTCCTTCTCCGGTCGTGCAGGTGGTTTCGCTCTACGGCGACGTCGCCGGGCGGCGAACGGGCACCGCCGTGCGGTCGCCGGGCGGGCGACGGCCGTCGAGCAGCCTATCCCGGCCCGCGAGCCCGGCCCGCATCCGAACCGCCGTCCGTGACGCGGGCGACAGGAGACGATCATGACAGAATTCGCGGTCCCGTCGGCCCGCCGCCGCGCACCGCGGCGTGTCGTCAGGAATGCTGGAAGTACCCATGAGCGAGATATCCCCACCGGCCGGATCCACCGCCGCATCGAGCCCGCGACGGCGGCCGGTGCATCGCGGCCTACAGGTGATCGCCCGCACGGCGACCAAGGCATGGGACGACTCCATCTTCAGCAAGGCCGCAGCCGCCGCCTTCTGGCAGACGCTGTCGCTGCCCCCGCTGCTGCTGGGCCTGCTGGGCAGTCTCGGGTACGTGGCCGGGTGGTTCGGGCCGGACACGGTGGAGATCATCCAGTCCAAGATCGTCACGTTCAGCCGCACGATGTTCAGCGAGAGCGTCGTCGACGACATCATCGGGCCCACGGTGCAGGACGTGCTGCTGCGGGGACGCGCCGACGTGATGTCCCTCGGGTTCCTGCTGTCGCTCTGGGCGGGTTCGTCGGCGATCTCGACGTTCGTGGACTCGATCGACGAGGCACACGACCAGCACGATCACCGGCATCCCGTCTGGCAGCGGTTCTTCGCGCTGCTGCTGTACGTGGTGTTCCTCGTGCTGGCGGTGTTCACGCTGCCACTCGTCGCGCTCGGGCCGACCATGATCGGACGCGCGCTGCCAGCGGCGTGGTACGACCTCGGCACCCGGCTGCTGGACACGTTCTACTACCCCGGCGTGGGACTGCTGCTGCTCGTGGGCCTGACGACGCTGTACAAGGTGGCGCTGCCGAGATCGCTGCCGTGGCATCGGCTGCTGGGCGGCGCGATCCTCGCGGGCACGTTCTTCATGGCGTCGAGCGCGGGACTGCGCTGGTATCTGCGGTGGGTCTCCGGGACCGGCTACACCTACGGCGCGCTCGCCACCCCGATTGCGTTCCTGCTGTTCACCTTCTTCCTCGGCTTCGCCGTCGTGCTGGGTGCCGAGTTCAACGCGACCGTGCAGGAGTTCTGGCCCGCCCGCGAGACCCGCATCGAGCAGATGCGCCGGTGGCTGGCCGAACGGGCCGCCGCGGCGCCCTCGCCGGCGGCGGCCGCAGTGACCGGCCTGACCCGGCGGCTCGGGACGGCGCCGATCCCGATCCGGCTACCGGACATCATGCGGCCGGACCAGCGGGAACCGGAGTCGTGCCCCGTGGACGCTCCGCACCCGCGCGCAGCGGAGAAGGCCGCCGGCGAACACGTCCCGGCGGCTCCGGACGAGACCGTCGATCAGTCGCCCCTGCGCAGGCCCTCGTAGACCTTCTTGCACTCCGGGCACACCGGTGACCCCGGTTTCGGGGAGCGCGTCACCGGGAAGACCTCGCCGCACAGCGCGACGACGTGGGTGCCCATGACCGCGCTCTCGGCGATCTTGTCCTTCTTGACGTAGTGGAAGAACTTGGGAGTGTCGTCGTCGGTGGTTTCGTCGGTGGTGGTATCCGGCCGTTCCTTGATGTCGGTGCTCACCGTTACATGATGCCGCACCCTCGATGCGGATGCGCATGTGCATTCCGCGCGCGCGAGTGGGACAGTAGAGGGATGTCGAGAACTCCGGGTTTCAATGGGGACTACGACGACGGGTCACCCGAGAAACCGGTTCTGATCACCGAGGCGGCGTTGTCGCTGGAGGACCAGCACCGTGCGCGGGTCCGCAAGTACCTCACGCTCATGTCCTTCCGCATCCCCGCCATGATCCTCGCCGCCCTCGCGTACGCGGCGTTCGCCAATCCCTGGCTCTCGGTGGGCATCCTCGCCCTGTCCGTCCCGTTGCCGTGGGTGGCGGTGCTCATCGCCAACGATCGGCCGCCGCGGTCGAAGGACGAGCCCAGCCGCTGGGACGGCCGCGGGGACGGGACCACCGCCCTGGAGGGCCCGCAGCCCCGCATCATCGAGGGCTGACCCGGCTCCCGGTCCCCCGGCGACGCGGCCTCGGGGTGCTGCCAGAATGCGGGGGTGGACCGCGACCTGCTGCTTTCGATCTGCCCCCCGTTGCGCACGGCGCTGACGCGCGCCCGGTTCGACACCGACACGCTGCTCGAGCTGCTCGGCCCCGACGCGCACGCCGCGCTCGGCCGGGGCGAGCCCGTGCCGGTGCGGCGGGCCGCGACGGGCGGTGGTGATCTCGGCACCCTCGTGCGCCTGTTCCTGGTGTGCGACACGCTGCCTGCTGCGGAGGTGGCCGCGGCGCTCGCTCCGGTCGACGTGGCGACGGCGATCGCGGCCGGGCTGCTCGAACGCGACGGCGACGGCGTGCGCGCGGCGCTGGATCTGCGACCGCTCGACGCCGGCACCGGCACCCGCTGGATGCTGTCGGACCTCGACGGGGCGATGCGCCCCCGGCCCACCCGCGAGGACCACGTGCTCGGGGTCGGGCACGCCTCGCTGTCGCTGCTGCAGGCCATGCCCACCGACCCGGTCGGCTCGGTGCTGGACCTGGGCACCGGCTGCGGCGTACAGGCCGTGCGCGCCACCGACTTCGCCGGCACCGTCACCGCCACCGACGTCAACCCGCGGGCACTGGATCTGGCCGCCGCCACGGCCGCGCTCAACGAGGTCGAGGTCGAACTGCTCGAGGGATCGTGGTTCGAGCCGGTGGCCGGCCGCCGCTTCGACCGGATCATCGCGAACCCGCCGTTCGTGGTGAGCACCGGACGGGTCGAGCACACCTACCGGGACTCGGGCCTGGACCTCGACGGCGCGAGCGAGCTGATGGTCTCCCGCGCCGCCGAGCACCTGAACCCGGGTGGGACCGCGGCGATGCTGGCCTCGTGGGTGCACGTCGAGGACGAGGACTGGCGACGCCGGATCGCCTCCTGGCTGCCCGCCCACGGGGTCGATGCGTGGATCGCGCAGCGCGACGTCGCCGACCCGGCCCTCTACGTGGGGACGTGGCTGCGTGACGGCGACGCCGACCCGCGGGATCCGGCGGTGGCGGCGCGCGCCGAGGCCTGGCTGGACCACTTCGAGCGGCACCGGGTCGAGGGCATCGGCTTCGGGTTCGTCTACCTGCGGCGCACCGACGCGCCCAGCGACGTGCTCGCCGAGGACCTGCGGCACGGCTTCACCGACCCGCTCGGGGCGGAGGCCGTCGGCTACTTCGAGCGGCTGGCGTGGTTGCGCGACCACGATGTCCTCGAGGCGCGGTTCGTCGTCCGGCCCGACACCGCCCTGGAGCGCGTGTACCTGCCGGGTGCGGACGGCTGGCGGCAGGTGGTGACGCGCGTGCACCGCGGCGGCGGCCCGAACTGGCAGCACGAGGTGGACGATCCCGCAGCGGCCCTGCTGGCGGGGATGCGGGCCGACGGCCTGCCGCTGTCGGAGCTGGTGGCGCTGCTCGCCGCCGCGCACGACGAGGACGAGCAGGCGCTGGCCGGGCAGGCGGTCCCCCTGGTGCAGGCGCTCGTCCGGCACGGACTCGTCGAACCCGTCCGGTAGGGCGGCCCGGCGGGCCGGAAAGTTACCCGCCGGTTCCCCCGGTGGTGTGTTCTCAGCAACTTCTCAGGACCTGTTCGCCATATACGCAGGTCAGGGCGGTTCCCACGGAGGAACCCCGGGAACTTTCCCAGGGGTCCTGCGCGTTGAACGCATCGAGACACCACCGATGAGGAGGCACGTCATGGCACGCCCCGATACCACCGCCCGCGTCGATTCCGACCTCGACAGCCAGAGCCCGGCCGCGGACCTGGTCCGCGTCTATCTGAACGGGATCGGCCGCACGGCCCTGCTGAGCGCTGCGGACGAGGTGGAACTGGCCAAGCGGATCGAGGCCGGCCTGTACGCCCAGCATCTGCTGGAGACCAAGAAGCGGCTCACCGCCGCGAAGAAGCGCGACCTGGCGATCGTCGTGCGTGACGGTCAGGCCGCCCGCAGTCACCTGCTCGAGGCGAATCTGCGTCTGGTCGTGTCCCTGGCCAAGCGCTACACCGGCCGCGGCATGCCCCTGCTGGACCTGATCCAGGAGGGCAACCTCGGCCTGATCCGCGCCATGGAGAAGTTCGACTACGCCAAGGGCTTCAAGTTCTCGACCTACGCCACCTGGTGGATCCGGCAGGCCATCACCCGCGGCATGGCCGACCAGAGCCGCACGATCCGGCTCCCCGTCCACCTCGTCGAGCAGGTCAACAAGCTGGCCCGGATCAAGCGGGAACTGCATCAGCAGCTCGGCCGGGAGGCGACCGACGAGGAACTGTCCGCGGAGTCCGGTATCCCGGTCGAGAAGATCGGCGACCTGCTGGACCACAGCCGCGACCCGGTGAGCCTGGACATGCCGGTCGGCAACGACGAGGAGGCCCCGCTCGGCGACTTCATCGAGGATGCCGAGGCGACGTCCGCGGAGAACGCGGTGATCGCCGGGTTGCTGCACAGCGACGTGCGCAGCGTCCTGGCCACCCTGGACGAGCGCGAGCAGCAGGTGATCCGGCTGCGCTACGGCCTCGACGACGGCCAGCCCCGCACCCTCGACCAGATCGGCAAGCTGTTCGGCCTCTCCCGTGAGCGGGTCCGCCAGATCGAGCGGGAAGTGATGGGCAAGCTCCGCGAGGGCGATCGCGCCGAACGCCTCCGCGCCTACGCCAGCTGACCGGGCAGTCGGCCGGACGATCCCCGAGAACCGGGCTGGGTTCTCGGGGATCTTCGCGTCCGCGGACCGCCGCGGCCGTCAGCGCAGCCGGCGGGGGCCGAGGTCAGCGCAGCCGGCGGGGGCCGAGGTCTAGGGGGTGCGGCTCGGGGCCGATCCGCAGGTGCGCGTCGGTGATCTCCGCGCCCGTGGGAGACGCGAGGACCGGTTCGCACGCGATCTCCCGCACCTCCGGCAGATCGTCGGCGAGAGCGGAGATGCGCTGGACCAGGTCGACGAGCGCGGCCTTGCTGACCGGCTCGGTGTTGCGGTATCCGGACAGCAGCGGCGCCGCCTTGGGTGCGTCTATCAGCTCGACCGCCTCGTCCTCGGTGACCGGTAGGACCCGGAAAGCGCGGTCGCCGAGCAGGTCGGAGATGACCCCGGCGAGACCGAACGAGATCAGCGACCCGAACGACGGGTCGTCCTGCACCTGCACGACGCAACCGATGCCCTTGGTGGCCATCTTCTGCACGTGCAGCAACGGCTCCCCGGAGACCGCGGCGAGGTCACGGTACGCGATCCGCACCGCCTCGGGCCCGAGCAGATCCAGCCGCACCCCGCTCAGGTCCGGCCGGTGCCGCCAGTGGGCGCCGGTCGCCTTCACCGCGACGGGGAACCCGATCTCCTCCGCGGCGGCGACGGCCTCGTCGGCCGTGGTCACCGCCCGGAACTCGGCGATGTGCACGCCGTAGCACGCGAGCAGCAGCGCCGCCTCGGTGTCCGAGAGCCAGCGTCCCTCCGGCGACGTCGCCAGCCACCCTTCGACCAGGGTGCGGGCCTTGTCGGCTTCGATGCCCGCCGGACGGACGACCTGGGACGCCGGACGGCTGCGCCACTTGGCGTACCGCCACGCCCGGGCCAGCGCGAGCGCCGCCCGCTCGGGCCCCGGATACGACGGCACCGAACCCCGGGTGGGGTGGCCGTCCGGTCCGCGCACGGCGAGCACGTCGGGCAGGCCCTCGGTGGCGAGGAACGTCGTCAGCACCGGCTTGTCGGTGCCGGCGACGGCGTCGCGCAGGGCCTGCGCGTACGGCTCGACCGTCACGGCGACCGGGGGCACGAACACCGCGATCACCGCGTCGACATCGGCCGCCTCGAGCGCGTGGGCGACGGCTGCCGCGAACTGTTCCGGCGAGGCCGCCGCCCCCAGATCGACGGGTTCACCGACGTGCAGGCCCTCGCTGCGGGCGGCGTCGACGGCGAGCACGCCGAGGGCCGTGGAGTTGCCCACCACCGCGACGCGGGGGCCGGCGGGCAGCGGCTGGTAGCCGAACAACAGGGCGGAGTCGAACAACTGCGCGATCGAACCCACCTGCACGACGCCGGCCTGCTCGAACAGGTCCCGCACGATGGTGTCGTCCATCTCCCCCGTGCGGGCCGCGAGGACCGGGGGCACGGCGTGGCGGCCGCTCTTGACGGCGACGATCGGCTTGCTGCGGGCCACGCGCCGCGCGATACGCGAGAACTTGCGCGGATTGCCGAAGCTCTCGAGATACAGCAGCACCACCTCGGTGGCCGGATCGGTGTCCCAGTACTGCAGCAGGTCGTTGCCCGACAGGTCGGCGCGGTTGCCGGCAGAGACGAACGAGGACAGGCCGACGCCGGTCTTGGCCGCCTCGTCGAGGATCGCGATGCCCAGCGCGCCGGACTGGCAGAAGAAGCCGACGTTGCCGGCCGCGGGCAGCACGGGCGCGAGGGTGGCGTTGAGGCGGATCTCCGGATCGTTGTTGGCGACGCCGAGCGCGTTCGGCCCGATCAGCCGCATGCCGTGCGCCCGGGCCGCGTGGGCGAGGCGGCGTTCCGCGACCCGGCCCTCCGGACCGGTCTCGCCGAAGCCGGACGACACGACGAGCAACGCCTTGACGCCCTTGGCGAGGCAGTCGTCGAGCACCGCGTCGATGGCGTCGGCCGGGACCGCCGCGATCGCGAGGTCGATGTCGTCGGGGATGTCACGGACGGTCGGATAGGCCCGCACGCCACGCACCGAGCGGTGCTCGGCGTTGACCGGATAGACCGGGCCGGTGAAGCCGCTGCGCAGCATGTTGACCAGGACCGCGTTGCCGACCTTGCGGCTGTCGGTGGACGCGCCGATGACGGCGGCACTGCCCGGGCTGAGCAGGTTGCGGACGCTGCGGGCCTCGGCGGCGCGTTCGCGGGCGTTGCGCACCGACACCAGCGCCTCGGTGGGGTCGATGGCGAACTCGAGTCGCACCACGCCGCCCTCGAAACTGCGGCTGACCTGGTAGCCGGCCTCCCGGAACACGGTCACCATGTTGCGGTTCTCGGCCAGCACCTCCGCGACGAAGGTGTGGAGGCCGTTCTCGGCGGCGGCCCCGGCGAGGTGCTCGAGCAGGATCGGACCGAGGCCGCGGCCCTGGTGCGCGTCGGCGACGGTGAATGCGACCTCGGCGGACAGGCCGTCGCCCTCGGGCAGACCCTCGTAGCGGCCGACCGCGATGATCTCCCCGCCGAGCAGGGCCACGAACGCGACCCGCCGGTGGTGGTCGACGACGGTGAAGTTGAACAGGTCCCGTTTCGACATCGTCGGGTAGGGGCCGAAGTAGCGGAGATAGCGGGTGCGCTCGGAGAGTTTGCTGTGGAAGTCCACGAGCAGGTCCGCGTCCTCGGGGACGATGGGCCGCAGGTGCACGGCCTTGCCGTCGGCGGCGAGGACGTCCGCCACCCAGTGCTTGGGGTAGTTGCGGGCGACGGCGAGTGCGCGCTCGCGGGCGGCCTCCTTCTCCGCCTGTGCGCGGGCGGCGGCATCGACCGGCTCGCCGGCGGCGGCATCGACCGGCTCGCCGGCGGCGGCATCGACCGGCCCGCCGGCGGCGGCGTCGCCGTCGGGGGTCTGCCCCGCGGTGACCGCGGGGCCGTGGGCCGTGTTCTCGGATTCAGTCACGCGGGTCCTCCGGGTCCAGGCCGAGCAGCGGGAAGCAGGCCCGGCGGGTGGCGACGATGGCCGAGTCGACGCGGCTGAGGGCACGATCGAACGATGCGATGCCGGTCTCGGGGGTACCGCCGGGGCCGTCCCACGGCAGATACGCCACGTCGCCGCCCTCCCCCATCACGGTCGGCAGATCGACCCCCGGCGCCATCGCGGCGACCCGCTCGCGCCACTCGTCGGGGATCGGGGTGGCGGGGTCGATCTCGCGGTCGAGTACGGCTGCGATCAGGTGGGTCCAGGATCTCGGCACCACCCGCACCAGCCCGTAGCCGCCTCCGCCCACCGCGAGCCACCGGCCCTCGCAGTGCCGGTCCGCGAGCTCGCGCATGGCGAGATACGCCGCGCGCTGGCCGTCGACGGTCAACGAGAGGTCGGCCAGCGGATCCTCCCGGTGGCTGTCGGCACCGCACTGGCTGATGATGATCTGCGGCCGGAACGTCGCGACCGCGGCGGGGACGACGGCGTGGAATGCGCGCAGCCACAGCGCATCGACGGTGCCGGGCAGGACCGGCAGGTTGATCGCGGTCCCCTCGGCGGCGCCGGTGCCGACCTCGCTGGACCAGCCGGTGTTCGGCCACAGCGTCGCGGGGTGCTGGTGGATGGAGACGGTGAGCACCCGGGGATCGCTCAGGAAGGCGTGCTGCACCCCGTCGCCGTGGTGGGCGTCGACGTCGATGTAGGCGATCCGGTCGAAGCCGTTGTCCAGGAGCCACGAGATGGCGATGGCGGCGTCGTTGTACACACAGAATCCGGCGGCCCAGTCCGCCATCGCATGGTGCATCCCACCGCCGATGCTCACCGCCCGCCGGGTGCGGCCGGCGGCGATCTCCCGGGCGGCGGCGAGGGTGCCGCCTGCGAGGACGGCACTGGCCTCGTGCATGCGCGGGAAGATCGGATTGTCCTCGGTGCCGAGACCGTGCGGGGCCTCCGCCCCGGCGGTCGAACCTGGCGGCAGGCTGCCGGCGTGCTTGACGGCCTCGACGTAGGCAGGGGTGTGGATGCGCAGCAGCTCGGCGTCGGTCGCGGCCGGCGGACGCAGGGTCTCCACCCCCTCGAGCAGGCCGAGGCCGCGGGACAGTGCCATCGTGAGATCGAGCCGGGTGGGATTCATGGGATGAGTCGGGCCCCACCGGTAGTCGAGGAAGTCCGGGCTCCACACCACCACTCGGTCGCCGCTCGGATGTGTCGGATCGCCCGTCGCGGCGGAGGTCGTGGTCATGGCCACAAAGCTACTGCGCCGTCCGGGGCGATGCGAGTGCCGCAGGGCCCCGGCGCGCCTGCCGCAGGCCCCGCCGGGCGGCGCCGCGCGAGGTGCGCCCGCCGGGGGTTTCGCCCGGTTAGAATCGGCCGCAGACGAAGGGGTGTGAGAGTGAAGGACCTGGTCGATACCACGGAGATGTACCTCCGGACGATCTACGACTTGGAGGAAGAGGGCGTCGTGCCGCTGCGTGCGCGCATTGCCGAACGCATGGAACAGAGCGGACCGACCGTGAGCCAGACCGTCGCCCGGATGGAGCGGGACGGGCTGCTGCGCGTGGCAGGCGACCGGCACCTCGAGCTGACCGAGAAGGGCCGCGACCTGGCGGTGTCGGTCATGCGCAAGCATCGGCTCGCCGAGCGGCTGCTCGTGGATGTGATCGGTCTCGACTGGGAGAACGTGCACGCCGAGGCATGCCGCTGGGAGCACGTGATGAGCGAGGAGGTCGAGCGCCGCCTCGTCGAGGTGCTGCACAACCCCACGACCTCGCCGTACGGCAATCCGATTCCGGGACTGGACCAGCTCGGCCTGGACCGCCCGGCCGCGGCGGACGAGCGGCTGGTGCGGCTCACCGAGATCCCGCCGGGCAAGCCGACCGCCGTGGTCGTGCGCCGGCTGGCGGAGTACGTGCAGTCCGATCACGAGGTGATCGGGCGGCTGCGTGAGGCGGGGATCGTCCCCGACGCACGCGTTACAGTCGAGACGAAGCCGGGGTCGGTGGTCATCAACGTGCCCGGCCACGACGGCTTCGAACTTTCCGACGAGATGGCCCACGCGGTGCAGGTGAAGCAGGTCTGAGACAGGCCCCTTCTTCGCCGGCCCCGCGCGGGCCGGCGAAGAAGGGTCCCAGCGTGAGGCTTCTGGTTACCGGCGGTGCCGGCTATGTGGGCAGCGTCTGCAGCACGGTGCTGCTCGAGCAGGGTCACGAGGTGGTGATCCTCGACGATCTGTCCACCGGCAACGCCGACGCCGTCCCGGCCGGCGCGGAGTTCGTCGAGGGCGACATCGCGACCGCGGCCGCGGAGGTGCTCGGCGGCGGTGCACAGCCCCGGTTCGACGGGGTGCTGCACTTCGCGGCCCAGTCCCTGGTCGGCGAGTCCGTCGAGCATCCGGACAAGTACTGGCACGGCAACGTCGTCGCGACCCTCGCCCTGCTGGACGCGATCCGCGCCTCGGGAACACCGCGGCTGGTGTTCTCGTCGACGGCGGCGACGTACGGCGAGCCGGACCGGGTACCGATCACCGAGGATGCACCCGCCCGGCCCACCAACCCGTACGGCGCCACGAAACTCGCCATCGACCATGCGATCTCGTCGTACACGCGGGCGTACGGTCTGGCCGCGACGAGCCTGCGCTACTTCAACGTCGCGGGCGCATACCACGGTGCCGGCGAGAACCGCGTGGTCGAGACGCACCTGATTCCGCTCGTGCTGCAGGTGGCTCTCGGCCAGCGCGAGCACATCTCGGTGTTCGGCACCGACTGGCCGACCAAGGACGGCACGGCGGTGCGGGACTACATCCATGTCAAGGACCTCGCCGACGCCCACCTGCTGGCACTGGCGGCCGCCCGGCCCGGCGAGCACGCCGTCTACAACCTCGGGAGCGGCGAGGGTTTCACCGTCCGGGAGGTCATCGAGGCGTGCCGCCGAGTGACGGGCCTGCCGATCACGGTGGTCGATGCACCCCGGCGCGCCGGGGATCCGGCCGTGCTGATCGCGTCGAGCCGCCGCGCCGTCGAGGAACTGGGCTGGAAGCCGCAGCACACGAGCCTCGACGAGATCGTCGCCGACGCGTGGGTCTACCTGCAGGAACTCGGCGACCGGTCGCACGCGGCACGGCGCTGAGCCGGCGCCGTCCCGGCGGTCACGCCGCCGGTGCGGGCGGGGGCATTCGCACCCCGAGCCGCGCGGCGATCTCGTAGCCGGTGTCGGCGAGGCCGCGCACGGTGGGCGGCCGCAGCCCGGCCTGCAGGGCCTGGTCGAGGAGGTCGGCGAGCCGGTGCCGCGGGTTGGACTCGAGTGCGACCCCCAGGGCCACCCCGGCGAGCGGTCCGTCGCCCCGAACGTACGCGCTGTAGCCGACGAGGGCGGCGGCCTCGGCTCGTTCCGGGTCCGGGAGACGCCGGGTGAGCGTGACCCACAACCGTTCGGCGGTGTCGGCCTCGGCGCCCGCCGCGAGGGCCATCACGGCGTCGCGCACGGTCGAATTGGACAGCAGGACGGCGAGTTCGGCAAGCTCGGGGGCGAGCAGCTCGGCGCCGTCGTCGTGCTGGGCGATGTGGGCCAGCACGGCCTCGAGTTCCTGACGGTCGGCGCGGTCGCGGCCGCCGGCGCGGACGGCGAGTTCGTAGGCGAGGTCACGCGCGTCGATCGCCTCGTCGATGTGGTCGGCAACCTGCATGCGCCCGGGCATCGGCAGCGGGGTGAGCAGATCGGCGAGTTCGGCGCGGGACCGCCGGATCGCCCCGCCCTCGAAGACGCGGGCGGCGGCGACGGGCGAGGCCTGCGGGTCCGGGACCGTCCCGCGCGCACCGCCGACGAGCGCAAACCATGTTCTGCCGCAAGCGACCTCGGAAACGGCGTGTGCTCCGGCGATGCGAACCCCGCGCCGGTCGAGGCGGACGGCGAAGTCGTCGAGCAGTCGGCAGGCCGCGGCGACGGCGGGGGCGTCGGGGTGGTCGAGACGGTCGTCGACGAGGACGACGAGCACGGCGTCGGCGCCCTCCCGATCGCAGAGCGCACCGAATCGGTCGAAGACGTCGCGCATCGCAGCCGGCACCGGATCGTCCTCGCCGGGCGGCAGGATCAGGTCGTGGCGCATGACGGCGCCGACGGTCGCGGACCGGGCACCGTCGCGCCCGCCGCCGGCATCGGACGCGAGGCTCAGCACGATCAGCGACCGTGCGGGCAGGAAGCCGAGCATGGCCGGCACGGCGGCGATCAGATCCCCCGGATCGGTGAGTCGCAGCGGCCGGGGCGAGGAAGTCGATGTGGTCATGCGCCGACTGTCCCCGACGACCGGTGCCCTCGGGGGCCGCGCGACCCGGATCCGCGGAATCTGGGGACGAGCGCTCCGGTTGTGGACAAGTACTGCGGCCGCAGGAGTTCCGGCCGCCCGATGTCGGTGCCGGCTGGTAGCGTGCCGCGTCAGCCGACGCGCACGCGCTCCACGCTCGCCTCGAACACCCGGCCCAGGGTGGCGGTGTCGGCGGGCCCCGCACCGAAGGACATGTACGTCACCAGCACCCGCACGTCGTCGACCTGGGCGATCCGGCTGGTCATCGACTGGGTGACCACCTCCCGGCCCTCGCCCGAGCGGACGGTGCGGGTGAACGCGAGGGTCGCCACCCCCGCGGCGGCCGGCGGCGCCGACGGGTCGACCGTGGTCGTCACCGTGGCGGTGACGCCCCGGCGGGTCGCCGCGACGACGGGACATTCGACGAGACGGTCGCGGTAGGCGGCCAGGTCGTCGGTGACAGCGACGAGTTCGACCGAGATCGTGGCCCGGCTGTCGTTGTCCGTGCCGACCACCATCGCGGTCCCGTCCGGGCCGTAGTTCTGCGGCGGCGGCAGGCATCCGGGTGGATCCACCTTGGCCCCCTCCGGGACTCCGGTGAGGTCGGGAGCGGCCTGGGCGACCGCCTGCGGCGGTAGCACCACCGCGTCGTACGGCTCGGGGAACTGCTCGGGCGGCAGCAGCAGTTCGGCGAGGGGCCGGCCCGCGGTGCCGGCCTCGTCCGTCGTGGCCAGTGCGGCCGGCTCGGGCTGTGGCGTGCCGTCGACGATCGACGAGCACCCGGCGGCGAGCAGCAACGCGCCCCCGATCACGGTCGCGCCCAGCCGGCGGAAGGGCACCGGCGGGGTCCGGGGGCGGCGCGGCGTCCGGACGTCGTCTCCTGCGCTGTGGGTTGCCACCGGACCTCCGCTGTCGCGTCCCGCCGGGGTCGTGCCCCGGCGGAAGCTGATCACCAGTTCAACTAGACTCGAACTCCACCATGCCACGCCGGTGACCCGGCGGTATCACGGCGCCCCGGATCGAACGGAGGATGTTCGCATGGACGACCAGTCCCGCATGTACGAGCTCGAGTTCCCCGCTCCGCAGTTGACGTCTGCCGACGGCGAGGGTCCCGTGCTGGTGCACGGTCTCGAGGGGTTCGCCGACGCCGGGCATGCGGTGCGGCTCGCCACCACGCACCTGCGCGAGAGCCTCGAAAGCGAACTCGTGGCGTCGTTCGCCGTGGACGAGCTGATCGACTACCGGTCCCGGCGGCCGACCATGACGTTCAAGGCGGATCACTTCTCCGACTACGCCGCCCCCGAACTCAACCTGTACGCCCTGATCGACACGGCCGGAACCCCCTTCCTGTTACTGGCCGGCGCGGAACCGGACCTGAAATGGGAGCGGTTCATCACGGCGGTGCGCCTGCTCGCCGAGCAGTTCGGGGTCCGGCGCACGATCGGGATCAGCGCGATCCCGATGGCGATCCCCCACACCCGTCCGCTGGGCGTGACGGCGCACTCGACGAACAAGGACCTGATCGCCGACCACCACCGCTGGACGGGCGAGCTGCAGGTGCCGGCGGGGGTGTCGTCGCTGCTCGAGCTGCGGATGGCGCAGCACGGGCACGAGTCGGTGGGGTTCTCGGTCCACGTGCCCCACTACCTGGCGCAGACCGAGTACCCGGGCGCTGCCGAGACCTTGCTCGAGAACGTCGCCGAAGCCGGGGGCCTCGGGTTGCCGCTGGCCGCGCTCGGCGAGGCCGCCGCACGGGTGCGTGAGCAGATCGACGAGCACATCGCCCAGAACGAGGAGGTGCAGGCGGTGGTCCGCGGACTCGAGCGGCAGTACGACAGCTATGTGGCGGCCCAGGAGCAGCAGGCCGCCCAGCTGCCGACGGACGAGAACCTGCCGACCGGCGAGGAGATCGGTGCCGAGTTCGAGCGTTTCCTCGCCGAATACGAGGATCGCGGCGGGAACGGACAGCCCGGCGACGCGGACCCCTCCGCCTGACCGGGTTCGAATCGCCGCCTGTCCGACCCCGGATCATTACTCTCTCGTTACACTTCGCGTTGTGCAGGTCACATACAGTCAGTACGCTCAGTTCGACGAGTTGAGCTGAAGGGTCGGGCCGGAGACGGTCCGGCGCCTCGGACACCACAGGTAGACGAGGAACCGGCGGTCAGGAGACGCACATGGGTACACCGCGCACACGCACGCTCCGGCCGGTGCCGGACGCGGAGACGCGGATGGTCTTCCGCACCATCCACGGCTACCGTCGCGCCTTCCGGCTCGCCGGCGAGGGCCCCGCGCTGCTGCTGATCCACGGGATCGGCGACAACTCCTCGACCTGGCAGGAGGTCATCCCGCACCTGGCCCGCAAGTACACGGTCATCGCACCGGACCTGCTCGGCCACGGCCGCTCCGACAAGCCGCGCGCCGACTACTCGGTCGCCGCGTACGCCAACGGCGTCCGCGACCTGCTCTCGGTCCTGGACATCGAGCACGTCACCGTGGTCGGGCACTCCCTCGGCGGCGGCGTCGCGATGCAGTTCGCGTACCAGTTCCCGCAGATGGTCGACCGGCTCATCCTGGTCTCGGCCGGCGGCGTCACCAAGGACGTCCACCCGGCGCTGCGCCTGCTGTCCATGCCCGGCCTGAGCGAGGTCCTCAAGCTGCTGCGGCTGCCCGGCGCCCTGCCCGCGGTACGCATCGCCGGCGGCCTGCTCGGACAGTTGCACGACACGCCGCTGCGGCCAGGCCCCTTCCTGCACGACACCTCGGATCTGATCCGGGTCCTGAGCGGATTGCCCGATCCCACCGCGTACGAGGCGTTCCTGCGCACGCTGCGGGCTGTCGTGGACTGGCGCGGCCAGGTGGTGACGATGCTCGACCGCTGTTACCTGACCGAGAACCTGCCCGTGCAGCTGATCTGGGGAGATCACGACAGCGTGATCCCGGTCAGTCACGGTTACCTGGCGCATTCGGCGATGCCCAACTCCCGGCTCGACGTCTTCCGCGGCGCCGGCCATTTCCCGTTCCGGGACGACCCCATCCGGTTCCTGCGGGTCGTCGAGGAGTTCCTCGACTCGACCGCACCCCTCGTGTTCGACGAGCAACGCTGGCGCGAGTTGCTGATCAACGGCGTCAGCGAGAACCAGATCACGGGCGGTCCGGCCACCCGCAGGGCCGTGCTCGGCGCGATGGGCGCCGACGAACGCAGCGCCACCTGAGCGACCCGCCGCCCACGACGTCCCGCGCCGAGTCCTCGAACGCCGTCGCACGTCGCCGTCGGCCCGCTCCGGCAGGTGCAGCCGTCGAGACCGGCGCGGGCGGCAGGACCCGTCGGCCGCCGCGCGCCGGCCTGCCGCACACGGCGCGTCGGCGCGGTCACGGCGGCAACAACTAGCCTGGAGCGGTGCTGCTTCCGGATCTGACCCCCGACATCGTCGACGAGGACTCGCTGTTCGACGCCTTCACCACCTTCACGACCGGGCGCGGCCTCTCGCTGTATCCGGCGCAGGAGGAGGCGCTGCTGGAGCTGGTCTCCGGGTCGAACGTGATCCTCGCGACGCCCACCGGGTCGGGCAAGTCGATGGTGGCGCTCGGCGCGCACTTCTTCGCCCTGGCCACCGGTACGCGCACCTTCTACACGGCCCCGATCAAGGCGCTGGTCAGCGAGAAGTTCTTCGCGTTGTGCGAGGTGTTCGGCGCCGATCGGGTCGGGATGATGACCGGCGACGCCTCGGTGAACCCCGGTGCCCCGATCATCTGCGCCACCGCCGAGATCGTCGCCAATCTGGCGCTGCGGGAGGGCGCCGGCTCGGACATCGGCCAGGTGGTGATGGACGAGTTCCACTTCTACTCGGAGCCGGACCGCGGGTGGGCCTGGCAGGTGCCCCTCGTGGAACTGCCCCGCGCGCAGTTCCTGTTGATGTCGGCGACCCTCGGCGACGTCACCTTCCTGAAGAAGGACCTGACCCGGCGCACCGGCCGCACCACCACCGAGGTGTCCGGCTCCGAGCGGCCGGTGCCGCTGTCGTTCACCTACTCCCAGAAGCCGATCGGCGAAGAGATCGAGGAACTGGTCACCACGCACCAGGCCCCCGTCTACGTCGTGCACTTCACCCAGGCCGCCGCCCTGGAGCGGGCGCAGGCCCTGACCAGCGTGAGCATGTGCTCGCGCGAGGAGAAGGACGCGATCGCCGAGGCGATCGGCGCGTTCCGGTTCTCCACCGGCTTCGGCAAGACGCTGTCGCGGCTGGTGCGGCACGGCATCGGCGTGCACCACGCCGGGATGCTGCCGAAGTACCGGCGGCTCGTCGAGCGGCTGGCCCAGGACGGGCTGCTGAAGGTCATCTGCGGGACCGACACCCTCGGGGTGGGCATCAACGTGCCCATCCGGACGGTGCTGCTGACCGGCCTGACGAAGTTCGACGGCACCCGGACCCGGCAGCTCAAGGCCCGCGAGTTCCATCAGATCGCCGGCCGCGCCGGCCGTGCCGGATTCGACACGATGGGCACCGTCGTGGTGCAGGCGCCCGAGCACGAGATCGAGAACGTGCGGGCCCTCGCCAAGGCCGGTGACGACCCGAAGAAGCGCCGCAAGGTGCAGCGCAAGAAGCCGCCCGAGGGATTCGTCTCGTGGGGCGAGGGCACGTTCGACAAGCTCGTCGCCGCATCCCCCGAGCCGCTCACTTCGCGCTTCTCCGTGAGCAATTCGATGCTGCTGAACGTGATCGCCCGCCCCGGCAGCTGTTTCGAGGCGATGCGCCATCTGCTCGAGGACAACCACGAAGCGCGCCCCGCCCAGCGCCGGCACATCCTCAAGGCGATCTCGCTGTACCGGGGGCTGGTGCAGGCCGGGGTGGTGCAGCAGCTCGACGAGCCCGACGAGTTCGGCCGGACGGCGCGGCTGACCGTGGACCTGCAGCGCGACTTCGCGCTGAACCAGCCGCTGTCGCCGTTCGCGCTCGCCGCGATCGAGCTGCTCGACATCGACTCCCCCACCTATGCGCTGGACGTGGTGTCGGTGATCGAGTCCACGCTCGACGATCCGCGGCAGATCCTCATGGCGCAGCAGCACGCCGCGCGCGGTGAGGCCGTGCAGCAGATGAAGGCCGACGGCATCGAGTACGAGGAGCGCATGGAGCTGCTCGAGGAGATCACCTGGCCGAAGCCGCTGGCGGAACTCCTCGAGCCGGCGTTCGAGACGTACCGCGCCGGGCATCCGTGGGTCTCGGAGTTCCCGCTGTCCCCCAAGTCGGTGGTGCGGGACATGGTCGAGAAGGCCATGACGTTCGCCGAACTGGTCGGTCACTACGGCCTGACCCGTTCGGAGGGACTGGTGCTGCGCTACCTCGCGGACGCCTACCGGGCGCTGCGCCAGACGGTTCCGGACGCGGCCCGCACCGAGGAACTCGAAGACCTCACCGAGTGGCTGGGCGAGCTGATCCGCCAGGTCGATTCGAGCCTGCTCGACGAGTGGGAGTCGCTCACCAACCCCGGCGTCGAATCCGACGATCAGCAGGTGGCATTCGGCGCGGATGTGCCCAAACCGATCTCGGCGAACACGCGGGCGTTCAAGGTGATGGTGCGCAATGCGATGTTCAAGCGGGTGGAACTGGCGTCGCGGCGACGGTGGAACGAGCTCGCCGAGCTGGGCGACGGGCTCGAGGCCCAGGACTGGGCCGACCTGCTCGAGTTGTACTTCGAGGAGTACGACGAGATCGGCACCGGCCCCGACGCGCGGGGCCCGCAGCTGTTCACCGTGGTCGAGGAGAAGGATCTGTGGCGGGTCCGGCAGACCCTCGCCGACCCCGCCGGGGACCACGGCTGGGCGCTGCTCGGCGAGGTGAACCTCGCCGAGTCCGACGCGGCCGGCGAGGTGGTGTTCGACGAGTTCGAGATCGTCGAGGGCTGAGCGGTGCCGCCGTCCCTCGTCCTGCGTGGCGCCCGCACGGCGCCCGGTGCCGGCCCGGTCGACCTGCCGATCACCGGCGACCGCATCGGCGGTGACATCGCGGGCAGCACCGAGGTCGTCGACGCCGGCGGGCGACTGGTGCTGCCGGGCCTGTGGGACGCGCACGTGCACTTCGACCAGTGGACCCTCGCGCAGGCCGCGCTCGACCTGTCGGGCGCGACGTCGGCCGCGCACGCGGTCGCGCTGGTGGCCGCCCGCCTGGCCGGTGACCACGCCCCCGTCGTGGTCGCGCACGGTTTCCGCGACGGGCTGTGGCCGGACACGCCCACCGCTGCGGCGCTCGATGCGATCGCCCCCGCCCGGCCGGTCGTCGCGTTCAGCGCAGACCTGCACAGCGCCTGGTTCAATACTGCTGCGCTACAGCGCTTTTCGCTGCATCCACACCCCACGGGGCTGCTGCGGGAAACCGAGTTCATGCCGCTGATGAACGAGATCCAGCGCGTCAACCACGAGGTGCGCGATCGCCTCGTGGACTCCGCGGCCCGGGCGGCCGCCGCCCGCGGCGTGGTGGGCGTCGTCGACTTCGAGATCGCGGACACTCTCGCCGCGTGGAGGCGCCGCATCGGCGCCGGGACGCGGCACCTGCGTGTGCGGTGCGGGATCTGGCCCCGGTGGCTGGACGCGGCGATCGCGGCGGGCATGCGCACCGGCGACGTGGTACCCGGCACCGCGGGGCTGGCGACGGTGGGTCCGCTGAAGGTGATCGTCGACGGATCGCTCGGCACCCGCACCGCCTACTGTCACGACCCGTATCCCGACGGCGGGCACGGGATGTTGTCGGTGCCGCCGGAACGGCTCGAGCCGCTGATGCGCCACGCCCACGAACACGGGGTCGAGAGCGCGATCCACGCGATCGGTGACCACGCCTGCGAGCACGTGCTCGACGCGTTCGCCGCCACCGGGGCGCGCGGCAGCGTCGAGCACGCCCAGTTCGTGGCCGAGCGCGACTTCCCGCGGTTCGCCCGGTCGGGTGTGACGGCGAGCATCCAGCCGGCGCACGTGTACGACGACGTGGACCTGGCCGAACGGTACTGGCCCGGCCGCACGCACCGCGCCTTCCCGTACGGGACGCTGCACGCGGCCGGGGCGCGGCTGGTACTGGGCTCCGACGCGCCGGTCGCGCCCCTGAATCCGTGGCGGACGCTGGCCGCCGCGATCGACCGCACGCTGCCCGACGGCCGGGTCTGGCACCGCGAGCACGAACTGGACCTGCAGGTGGCGCTGGCCGCGTCCACCGGTGGTCGTGCCCGCGTCGCCGTCGGCGACGTCGCCGATTTGGTGGTGCTCGACGCGGACACGCTGCCCCGCTCCGGTGCGGAGCTGGCCGCGATGCCGGTGTGGGGCACGATGCTCGGCGGACGCTGGACGCACGGGCCGCTAGCCTGAGCGGGTGAGCGAAGAGTCCGCCCCGGTGTTCCGGCTGGCCTACGTCCCCGGGGTCACCCCCGCGAAATGGGTGCGGGTGTGGGCGGAGCGGATACCCGACGTCCCCCTCGAGCTGGTGCCCGTGGACGCCGCCGACGGCGAGGCCGCGGTGCGCGACGGCACGGTCGACGCGGCGGTGCTGCGGCTGCCGCTGCCGCGCGAGGGGCTGTCGGTGATCAATCTCTACACCGAGGTATCGGTGGTGGTGGTACCCGAGGAGCATGCCGTCGCGGCCGTCGACGAACTGAGCGTCGCCGATCTCGCGGAGGAAACGGTGCTGCATCCGCGCGACGACGTGCTGGACTGGGCGCGCCTGCCGGGAGAGGCGGCGTTCGAGCGCCCGGCCACGACGGAGACGGCCGTGTCGTACGTCGCCTCCGAGGTGGGGGTGCTGGTCGTGCCGCAGTCGCTGGCCCGGCTGTACCACCGCAAGGATCTGACGTACCGGCCGGTGACCGATGCCCCGCAGTCGCAGGTGGGCCTGGTGTGGCTTTCGGCGCGGACCACCGATCTGGTCGAGGAGTTCGTCGGGATCGTGCGCGGCCGCACCGCCAACAGCTCCCGCGGCCGGCAGGACGAGTCCCAGCCGAAGCAGAAACGGCGCGGGGAGCGGCAGGGATCGCAGCCGAAGAAGGTGGTCGGCGACAAGAAGCCGAAGACCCGCCGCGGAAACGCGGGCCGGCCGAAGAGCGCCGGACGGGCGCGCCGGCGCCGGTAGCCGCCCGGGAGGCCCCGGGCCGGAACACGGACCGCTCACGCGGACCGCACCAGGCAGAAGAGGTGGCCGCTCGGATCCCGGTAGGTGCGGAAGGTCGGGCTGGGGTTGGGCCCGACGACGCGGGTTGCGCCGTGCCGCAGCACCCACTCCTCCGCGGCGTCGAGGTCGTCGACCTCGAGGTCCAGGTGTGCCTGCAGCCCGACCCGGTCGTCCGGCCACGTCGACGGGGTGAACTCGGGGGCCAGCTGGAACGCCAGGCCCCCGCCGGCCGGGGCGCGCAACTGGACCCAGTCGTCGTCGGTGGCGGCGTCGTCGATGTCCCAGCCGAGCAGCACGGCGTAGAACGAGGCCAGCCCGGACGGGTCCGGCGTGTCGAGGACGTAGACCTGCAGTGCGATGGCGGGACGCGACATGGGCTCATGATCCCGCGAAGTCGTCGCGCGGGCCCGGCAAACGGGCCTATCCGGCGGCGTGGACCTCCGGCGGGGCGACCGAGCGCACCAGCCCCTCACCCGTTTTCGGGAGGCACGACCTCGATCTCGCGCCCCCATGCGACCCCGGGCGCGGCCGGCAACCGGTCCCCGCTCCAGAACCGTCCGGGGTCGTACCAGTTGCTGCCGCGCCCGCGTTGCTCGAGCAGCCCCATCGCCTCCAGGGTCGCGCCCACCACCTCGGCGCAGTACGCGCGCTCGAGACCCGCATCCGACGTGCGTTTCCGCCACGGCAGCCGGCCCGCGAACCAGCGCCCCGCCAGCCGGCCCGTCGAGGGGAACGGCGTGCCGTCCAGCCGGGCGACGGTGCGCAGCAGCTGATCCTCCTGCTCCGGCGTCACCTCGACGCCGAGCTGGCGCAGCCAGCCGCGCTGCCCGTACCGGGCACTCCACACCTGCACCGCCTCGCGCAGGTCGTGCAGCTGCACACCGCGGTGGTGCCGGCCGGTCCACATGTCCGGCAGGCTCCTGCCCAGCTCGGCATGCCACATCAGCGGTGGCAGATCAGCGAGGACCACCGCCATGCCGACGTGGTTGACGGGGGCGTTGGTCAGCGTCTGGATCGCCCGGTCGGCGTGGCTGCTGCCGCGGAAGATCCAGAGGTCGCCGGTGCGGGTCAGTTCCACCGCCTCGTCGAGGGTGATCCGGGACTGCGCTGAGCTCCGCTGCTGCATGACCGACAGCCTCTCACGCGGGGAGGTAACGGGATCCGGCCGCCGAGCACGGGAGGTGGTGGCCGGCCCGCCGTCGCTGCCCCGCCTCGCTGCGCCTCACCCGAGGTTGACAGCGCGGCAGACGGCGCTACGGTGCAGGGATGGACCACGAGGTCCGGTACGCCGCCAGCGGGGATGTCAGCATCGCGTACCAGGTGCTGGGCAAGGCGGGACCCGACCTCGTCTTCGTTCCGGGATTCGTCTCGCACCTCGACCTCGCCTGGGAGGAGCGGTTCTTCGCGCGTTTCCTGCGCGGCCTGGCGTCGTTCGCCCGGTTGATCTGGTTCGACAAGCGGGGCACCGGCCTGTCGGACGTGCCGCGGGAGGAGGTGTCCATGGACGCCTGCGTCGAGGACATCCGCGCCGTGATGGACGCCGCCGGGTCCCGGCGGGCGACCCTGTTCGGGGTCGCCGTCGGCGCCGGGATCTGCACCTCGTTCGCGTTGAAGTACCCCGGCCGCACACGTTCGATGATCCTGTGGGACGCCCATGCCCGGCTCCTGGAGGACGACGGGTATGCGGCGGGGTGGAGCGAGGAGTTCTTCTCGTCGGTCCTGGCCGGCATCGACGAGGGGTGGGCGACGGGCTCCGGCATCGCGTCGATGAATCCGACCCTGGCCGGGGACGAGCGGTATCGATCCTGGTTCGCGCGTCACGCCCGGGCGGCGGCGGGCCCGGCGCAGGCACGGGACCTGTTCCGGCTCTGCGCCGCGACCGATCTTCGTCCGAGGCTGCACGAGATTCGGGTGCCGACGCTCCTGCTCCACCACGTCGACGATCCGTGGCTGTCGGTCGAGCATTCCCGCTACGTCGCGGCGCGCGTTCCGGGCGCGACACTCGTCGAACTGCCCGGGATCGATCACTGGCCCTGGATCGGCGACATGGACGCGGTGCTGATCGAGATCGAGGCCTTCCTGACGGGGGTACGGCGGGGCCGCCGGGACCGCCCGGCCTGGGGGCCGGAGGCCCTGAGCACCCGCGAACGGGAGGTGGGCGCGCTGGCGGTCGCCGGACTCAGCTCCCCCGAGATCGGCCGGCGCCTGTTCATCAGCGAGCGAACCGTGGAGACCCACCTCGCCAACATCTACGCGAAGCTCGGCATCAACTCGAGGGTGGAGTTGGTGCGGCGGGCGGTCGAATTCGGTCTGTGAGCCGGCGCCCGGCACCACCGGGACGGCGCGCGACGTCCGTACTGGTACCGATGCATTCATCACTGTTGTGCGCATACCGTTCTCTTCGAGAGCGGTTGCAGGAGGTGCATCATGAACAGGCACACCGAAGTCGGCCACCGGCAGTCGATCCACGATCTGATCCCCCGCCTCCGACAGGCGTCCGCACTGCGCGACGGACCGGAGGCGGTCCGTGCGGTTCTGGCCGCAGCAGTCGCCGACGACAGCGACTGGCTGGACCCGCAGTACCAGGAGCGTCCCGAGACGCGGGACTGGGTGCTGTACCCCCTCTACCGGGCCTCGGACGGGCACCTGTCGATCCTGGTGGCGGTGTTCAAGGCCGGAGTGAGCACTCCGGCGCACAATCACGGCGCGTGGGCCGTGGTCGGCGTGTATCGGGGCCGGGAACGGGAGACGTGGTATCGCCGGCTCGACGACGGGAGTGTGCCGGGCAGGGCCCGGCTCCAGGTTGCCGACACCTTCGTGAACCCGCGGGGCACGGTGACCGTCGTTCCCGACGGAACGATCCACTCGGTGGAGGCACTCGACGGGACCGATGCGATCTCGATCCACGTCTACGGCACGGACATTCTCACGCAGAACCGCAGCACGTTCGATCTGCGGACGGGCAGCGAGGCGCCCTTCCGTCCCGATTTCACCGACCTCGGCCCCGAGCACTGACGGCCCGGCCGGCCGAAGGCTGTTTCACCGTATCCACCGGAAGGAGGAGGGCGTGAGGACGGGAGCGGAGACCCGCGATCGACGATCCGCCGGACAGCTGCCGGAGCGGGACCCCGTACGGGTGGAGCTCCGGCCGGTCGACGCGGTCGATGTGACGACGCTGGTGGACAACTCCTCCGACGTGCTGCTGCCCGACGTGGGGCCCGTCCGCCGCTGGGGGCCGGCCGGATCGGCAGGTCCGCTCCCGATCGTCCCCAGCGATCTGGCGGTCGGATTCCGGACTGTCGACCTCCTCCGAGCGGAGCACGGGTTCTCCGTACTGATCGAGGTCCGGGTCGGCGAAACCACGCACCGCGTGCTCTACGACGCGGGGGCCACGCCGGACGGCCTGATGGCGAATCTCGATCGGCTGGCGATCTCCCCGGACGGCATCGAGGCGATCGTGTTCAGCCACGGCCACTTCGACCACGTCATAGGTCTGCAGGGCCTCGCCCGCCGGCTCGGTTCCCGGCACCTGCCGATCCTCGTGCACCCCGACTTCTGGACGAGGCGGCGCATCGTCGGTCCCGACGGCGCCTTCGAGTTACCGACGCCGAGCCGCGCGGCGATCGAGGGCGCGGGATTCGTCGTCGTCGACAACCGGCGCCCCTCCTTCCTGCTGGACGGAATGCTCCTGGTGACCGGCCGGATCGCCCGGACCACCGAGTACGAGACCGGCATGCCGGGCCATCAAGCCCACCGGCACGGCCGCTGGCGGCCCGACCCGCTCATCCACGACGACCAGGCCGTCGTCCTGCACCTACGCGACCGGGGACTCGTCGTGCTCACCGGATGCGGGCACGCCGGGCTGATCAACATCCTCGAGCACGCCGAGCGGCTCACCGGGGTCGGCCGGCTCCATGCCGTCCTCGGCGGGTTCCATCTCCGCGACGGCCCGATCGTCCCCCGGACGGTGACCGCCCTCGCCGCGGCGGATCCGGCCGTGGTCGTGCCCGCCCACTGCACGTCGTGGAAGGCGCAGCACGCGCTGTTCACCGCCCTCCCGGACGCCTTCCACCCCAATGCCGTCGGCAGCCGATTCGAATTCCGGACAAGCCCGCAGCCGGATACGGCCGCGCAGGGACGCAACGGAGTACCGGACAGGCCCTGAGGCACACTGTTCGGCCGGAGCGTCCGGGCGATCGCGCCGATCGACGGTGGCGAGCATCGGTCCCAGGTGAGCGCGGCCCCAGCCCAATCCCTACCGTCTAGGCTCGCGCCCATGGCATTGAAGGGCAGGCAGTGGTGGAAGCTCGTCGGACTCGCCGGTGTGGTCGGCGTCGCGGCGACGGGCGCAGTCGTCGCGCGCGACGAGCGCAGACGACGCGCCCACACGCCCGACGAGGTACGCACGGTGCTCCACGACCGCTACGCCCGCGTCGCCGCCGCGCACGACACGCAGGGCGCGGTACCGCTGGACGACGTGCCCACGGGACTGCGCGAGCGGATCTGCACTGTGCTGCAACGGCTCCGCCCCCGCCGCTGACGCGACCCGCGGTGCCGGTGCCGAACGGTCGGCGCCGCTCGATCGTCGATCAACCCAGGGCCGAGGAGAACCCGTCCACGAGGCCCTGCACCTGCTCGTCCGTCATCACGAACGACGGCGAGATCTGCAGCGCACCCTGTCCCGCCGCCCGGCTCGAAACCCCGTGCCGCCGAAGCGCCTTCACGAACTCCAGCGCCTCACCCGGGTCGGCGAGCTGCACTGCGGCGACGGCGCCGAGACCACTGCGGACCTCCGCGACGCGCGGGTGCTCGGCCAGCGGGGACAGCTTCTCGTGCAGGGTCCGCTCCAACCGCGCCGACTCGTCGAGCAGGTTCTCGCGCTCGATGATGTCCAGGTTCGCCAGGGCAGCCGCGGCGGCACCGGCGTGCCCGCCGTAGGTGTAGCCGTGCCGCCACCACACCCCGCCGGCAAAGAACGGCTCGGCCACCTTCGGCGCCACGAACACCGCGCCCATCGGCACGTACCCCGAGGTGAGGCCCTTCGCCGTGGTGATCAGGTCGGGTTCGAGTCCGAACCGGCCAGAGGCGAACCACGACCCGCCGATGCGGCCGAAGCCGGTGACCACCTCGTCGACCACGAAGAGCACGTCGTGCTCGCGGCAGATGTCGCGGACCTCGGCGAGATAGCCCTCCGGCGGCAGGTACACCCCACCCGCGCCGATGATCGGCTCACAGAAGAACGCCGCGATCCGGTCCGCGCCGACCCGCTCGATGAGGGCGAGCAACGACTTCGCGTCGTCCCAGGCCACCTTCGCGGCGTCGTCCCACAGGTTCCCGTACCCCTCGGCGTTGACGGGGATCCCGGCGAGCGACGTGCCTCCGACGTGCATGCCGTGGTAAGCCTTCTCGCGACTGACGACGAGGGTCTTCTCCGGCCGGCCCATCTCCTGCCAGTAGCGGCGCGTCAGCTTGGCCGCGGTGTCGATCGAATCGGAACCGCCCGAGGTGAAGAAGATCTTGCTGCCGGGAACGGGAGCGATCGTCGCGAGCCGCTCGGCCAGCTCGACGGTCGGCTCCGCGGCGAGGTCACCGAAGTTGGAGTAGTGCGCCACCTTCGCCAGCTGCGCCGCCACCGCGTCACCGATCTCGGAGCGGCCGTGGCCGACGTTCGCGAACCACAGGCCGGCGGTCGCGTCGAGATAGCGGGTGCCGGCGGAATCCCAGATGTAGGCGCCCTCTCCGCGCGCGACGACGAACGCACCGTCCCGCTCGACGACACCCATGTCTGCGAACCCGTGCCACAACGCGCCCACGATCTGCTCCTGTTCCACGAACGGCGATGAAATTGCCATCCTATGCGGCGACGGTCCGCGGGTGCCGCGCGGCGACGGTCCGCGCTTCGCTAGGCTGTTGATTCAGCATGTCCACCTCACCCGAGACTCCGCGCTCCCCCGCCCCGCCCGGGGCGACCCGTCGCGACCTGAAGGCAGGCCTCACCGAGGTATCGCTGCGCGATGAGCACCGCATCCGCCGGCGGCTCGACCGCGCCCGCGGACCCGAGGCGCTGGCGAAGATCGCCGACGAGATCGAGCAGGCGCGGTTGCGGCTCGCGGCGCGGGCGGCCGGCGTGCCGACGGTCACCTACCCCGACAACCTCCCGGTCTCGCAGCGCAGGGACGACATCGCCGCCGCGATCCGCGACCACCAGGTGGTGATCGTCGCCGGCGAGACCGGCTCCGGCAAGACCACGCAGATCCCGAAGATCTGCCTCGAACTCGGCCGCGGCGTCCGCGGCCTGATCGGGCACACGCAGCCGCGCCGCATCGCGGCCCGGGCGGTCGCCGAGCGCATCGCCGAGGAACTCGACTCCGAACTCGGCGACACCGTCGGCTACACCGTCCGGTTCACCGACCGGGTGTCGGACTCGACGCTGATCAAGCTGATGACCGACGGCATCCTCCTCGCCGAGATCCAGCGCGATCGGCTGCTGCGCCGTTACGACACCCTCGTCATCGACGAGGCCCACGAACGCAGCCTCAACATCGACTTCATCCTCGGCTACCTCAAGGAACTGCTGCCCCGGCGGCCGGACCTGAAGGTGATCATCACCTCGGCGACCATCGACCCGGAACGGTTCGCGAACCACTTCGCAGCGGCCGACGGCACGCCCGCGCCCATCGTCGAGGTCTCCGGCCGCACCTATCCGGTCGAGATCCGGTACCGTCCCCTGACGGTCGAGGTGGGCGACGCGCTCGTCGACCGCGACCCGGTGGATGCCGTCTGTGAGGCGGTCGAGGAACTCTGCGCCGAGGGAGACGGGGACATCCTCGTGTTCCTCTCCGGTGAACGCGAGATCCGCGACACCGCCGACGCGCTGCGCGACCGCAAGCTACGGGGCACCGAGATCCTGCCGCTGTACGCGCGGCTGTCCGCCGCCGAGCAGCACCGGGTGTTCACCCCACACACCGGCCGGCGAGTGGTGCTGTCCACCAACGTCGCCGAAACCTCGCTCACCGTGCCCGGTATCCGCTACGTCGTCGACCCCGGCACCGCGCGGATCTCCCGCTACTCGGTGCGCACCAAGGTCCAGCGACTGCCCATCGAGGAGATCTCGCAGGCCTCCGCCCGGCAGCGGTCCGGCCGCTGCGGCCGCGTCGCCGACGGCATCTGTATCCGGCTGTACTCCGAGGAGGACTTCGAGGCCCGCCCCGAGTTCACCGAACCGGAGATCCTGCGCACCAACCTCGCCTCGGTCGTGCTGCAGATGACGGCGCTCGGGCTCGGCGACCTCGCCTCGTTCCCATTCGTCGAGGCCCCCGACCCGCGGGCCGTCCGCGACGGTGTCGCGCTGCTCGAGGAACTCGGTGCGCTCGAACCGCCGTCGAAGGACGAACCACCGAAACTGACCGGCACCGGACGCGAACTCGCGCTGTTGCCGGTCGATCCGCGCATGGCGCGGATGATCGTGGAGGGTCACCGCAACGGGTGCCTGCGCGAGGTCCTGATCATCGTTGCGGCGCTGTCGATCCAGGACGTGCGCGAACGGCCGGCCGAGTTCCAGCAGGCGGCGGACGAGAAGCACGCCCGGTTCGCCGTCGAGGGCTCGGACTTCCTTGCGTACCTGAAGCTGTGGGACTACCTGAAGGAGCAACGGAAGGAACTGTCGTCCAGCCGGTTCCGCAAGATGTGCCGCGACGAGTTCCTGCACTGGCTGCGGATCCGGGAATGGCAGGATCTGCAGGGCCAGCTGCGCCAGATCACCCTCAACCTCGGGTGGGAGACGCGGCATCAGGACGTCGGCCACGACGCGATCCACCAGTCGCTGCTGGCCGGGCTGCTCTCGCACGTCGGCGTGCGTGAGGGCGAGAAGCGGGACTTCCTCGGCGCGCGCGGGACCCGGTTCGCGATCTTCCCCGGCTCGTCGCTGTCCAAGAAGCCGCCGCGCTGGGTGATGGCCGCCGAGCTGGTCGAGACGTCGCGGCTGTGGGCTCGGGTCACCGCGCGGATCGAACCCGAATGGGCCGAGAAGCTCGCCCCGCACCTGGTCAAGCGCACCTACTCCGAACCGCACTGGTCCACCAGGCGCGAGGCCGCCATGGCCTACGAGCGGGTCACGCTCTACGGCATTCCCCTGGTCGCGCAACGGCCCGTGCAGTACGGCCCGATCGACCGCGAGGCCTCACGCGAGCTGTTCATCCGGCATGCCCTCGTCCAGGGCGAATGGCGGACGCGCCACAGGTTCTTCCACGCCAACCGTGAGTTGCTCGAGGACGTGGAGGCGCTCGAGCACCGGGCCCGCAGGCGCGACATCCTCGTCGACGACGAGACCCTGTTCGAGTTCTACGACCAGCGCGTCGGACCGGAGGTCGTCTCGGCGCGGCACTTCGACGCGTGGTGGAAGAAGGAGCGGCAGAAGAATCCCGACCTGTTGACCTTCACCCCGGAAACGGTGGTCAACCAGGAGGCGCCCACCGTCCTCGGCGGCGACTACCCCGACGCGTGGCGGCAGGGCGATCTGCAGTTCCCCCTCACCTACCAGTTCGAGCCCGGCACCGAGGAGGACGGCGTCACCGTCCGCATTCCCGTCGCGCTGCTGGCCGGGGTCCGGCCGGTCGGCTTCGACTGGTCGGTACCCGGTATGCGGGTCGAGCTGGTCACCGCCCTGATCAAGACGCTTCCCAAGCATCTTCGCCGCCAAGTCGTTCCGGCACCGGACTTCGCTGCGGCAGCCCTCGCGTCCGTGCAGCCGCGCTCCGAGCCGCTCGTCAACGCGATGGCGCGGGAGCTGTCGCGGCTCGGCGCGGCGCGGATCGAGCCGAGCGACTTCGACCCGACCGCCCTGCCGGACCACCTGCGGATGACGTTCGCGGCCGTCGACGAACGCGGCGCCGTACTCGCGCGCAGCAAGAGCCTGACCGCGCTGCGCAGGCAGCTGGCGAACCGTGTCGAGGCCGAGGTCTCCCGGGCGGCGTCGAGCACCGAGCGCGCGCCGGCACTGGTATGGACAGCCGAGACGCTCGGCACCCTCGAGCCCACGGTCACACGCACCGTCGCCGGCCAGCAGGTGACCGGATATCCGACGCTGGTCGCCGAGGATGGTGGCGTGGCCGTGCGGGTGCTCAGCACCCCGCACGCGCAGCAGGCCGCGATGCGCACCGGGCTGCGGGCTCTGCTGCTCGAGGCGGTCCCGATGCAGGCGCGCGCCGCGACGTCGGGCCTGAGCAACGGCGAACGGCTGGCGCTCGGCCGCAATCCGGACGGCTCGTTCGAGGATCTGCTCGAGGACTGCCGGGCGTGCGCCGTGGACGAGCTGATCGCCCGGCACGGCAAGCCGGTGCGCACACCGGACGAGTTCACCGCGCTGGCGAAGGTGGTGCGGGCCCAGCTGCCGGGCCGGGTGGCGGCGCTGCTGAAGCTCGTCGTCCCCGCCCTGGCCAGGGCACACGAGGTGGAGGTGCTGCTCGAACGGGTGCGCGGCGAGGCCGCCGAGGACGTGCGTGAACAGCTGACCTCGCTGCTGTTCCGGGGTTTCGTCGCCGAACTCGGCAGTGCCCGGCTGGCCGACCTGCCCCGCTACCTGGCGGCGGCGGCACACCGGCTCGAATCGCTGCCGGCGAGCGCGCTTCGCGACCGGCAGGGCATGGACGTGCTGGACCGGGTCTACGCCGAGTACGACCGACTGCTCGCCCGGCTGCCGGAGGAGCGGGCCACGGCTGCCGACGTGGTGGAGGTCTCGTGGATGATGGAGGAGTTGCGGGTCAGCCTGTTCGCGCAGCACCTCGGCACCCGCGGGCCGATCTCGGAGACGCGAATCCTCAAGGCCGTCGCGGCGATTCGCTGATCCGGCGACGAGGATCCCGGCGCGCGCCGAACGGCGCGGCGCTCAGTCCGGGGACTCGGTCTCGCGTCGGTGCTGGTGCTCGCGCAGTTCCTTGATCTCGCGCTCGAAATCCTCTGCGGAGCTGAAGGACCGGTAGACGGAGGCGAATCGCAGATACGCCACCTCGTCCAGGTCCCGCAGCGGGCCGAGGATGGCCAGACCGACCTCGTTGCTCGGAATCTCCGGGGAACCCTTGGCCCGCACCGCGTCCTCGACCTGCTGGGCGAGGAGGTTGAGGGCGTCGTTGTCGACGTCGCGGCCCTGGCAGGCACGGGCCACCCCGCGCACCACCTTCTCCCGGCTGAACGGTTCGGTGACGCCGCTGCGCTTGACGACCGACAGCACCGCCGTCTCGACGGTGGTGAAACGCCTGCCGCACTGGGGGCATGCCCTTCGGCGACGGATCGCGGCCCCCTCGTCGGCTTCGCGGGAATCGACGACGCGGGAATCGGGGTGCCGGCAATACGGGCAGTACATGTCGATTCCTTCGTCGTAGCCGTGCTGGCCGCGACGTCGGCGTCGAACCGATGCCGTCCTCCCGAGACCGGACTCACCGGCAGGCGAATCGCTCTCGGCGCGACCACACGAGGTGGTGTGACTGACAAGAGTCGACAATACCTGCATACCCGGATCGTCGGCCGGATCCGGTACCCGCCCGTCCATGCCGGTTCACCGCGGCGCGGAGGCCGGAACGAGCAGGGTCTGGCCGTCCCGCAGACGGCCGTCCGACATGGCATTGAGTTCGAGGATCCGCTCGATCGCCTCGGGGCGGGGCAAACCCGGAGTCACCCGCGCCGCGACGTCGCCGAGCGACTCCCCCGCCTGCACGACGGTGACGTCGGTACGTGCGGCCCCGGCCGCAACCTGGCTGGTGCGCAGGTGGGCAATCCCGAGCAGTCCCGCGGTCGCGACCGCGGTCAGCAGGGCCGTCGCCAGTACGGTGCGCAGGCCGGGCTGCGCGGTCCCGGCGGGCCGGTGCGGGACGCGCGAGACCCGGACCGGAGCGCGCCGGTAGTCCACCACCCCCGGATCCGGGCGGACCGGCAGCCGCCGGTCCGGCGCCTCGTGCGGCCGCCGGGCGAGGTGCGTCGCCGCGGAGCGTCGTGCCCGGCCCTCGCCGTCCCGTCCGGTGTCGTACTGCCCTGGGTCCTCGAACTGCCCTGGGTCCTCGAACTGCCCGGTGTCGTTGCACGGCCCTGTGTCGCACTGCCCGGTGTCGTCGTAGTGTCCCGTGTCGTACTGCCCGGTGTCGTCGCACTGGTCTGGGTGGTGCCGGGTGTCGTTCCATTCGGTGCGGCGAACTGCTGATGTCCTCATCGAGGCCTCCGTGTCGCTCGTCCGCGGGACGGGGCCCGCGGCGGAACTTCGGTCACCGCTCGATCGACGGCGAGAGTAATTCGATCACCTGTTCGAAAGAACGTGTGTTCGATGTGTACCACGCCGCTCCGACAAAGTCAGCACTACCGGCCGAAAATCTCGAACAGATGTTTGATAACCGGCCATCGGAGAGCTAGATTCGATCCATCACATCCAGCACATCCGACACACGACGCACGGAGGTCACGATCATGACGGACGGCCATCCCCGGGCCGGGCGGAGCCGGACGACCACCGCCGATCCGGCCGCCGGCCTGACCGAACGCCAGCGCCGCGTCCTCGAGGTGATCCGCGAATCGGTCACCGAACGGGGCTACCCTCCGAGCATCCGCGAGATCGGCGACGCGGTGGGCCTCAACTCCACCTCGTCGGTGGCGCACCAGTTGCGCACCCTCGAACGCAAGGGCTTCCTCCGGCGCGATCCGAACCGCCCCCGGGCAGTGGACGTGCGCGGCCTCGACGATCCGCAGCCTGCGGCCCCGCAGGCGCAGCCGGCGGAGGGGGTCGACACCGCCGCCGAGTCCGCCACGCCGGCCGCCATGGTTCCCGTGCTGGGCAGGATCGCGGCGGGCGGTCCGATCCTGGCGGAGGAGTCCGTCGAGGACGTGTTCCCGCTCCCGAGAGAACTGGTGGGGCAGGGTTCGCTGTTCCTGCTCAAGGTGGTCGGCGAATCGATGGTCGATGCGGCCATCTGCGACGGTGACTGGGTGGTGGTGCGCCAGCAGAACGTCGCGGACAACGGCGATATCGTCGCCGCGATGCTCGACGGCGAAGCGACCGTGAAGACGTTCAAGCGCGTGAAGAAGGACGTGTGGCTGATGCCGCACAACCCGATGTTCGAACCGATTCCGGGCAACGACGCCGTCATCCTGGGCAAGGTCGTCACCGTGATCCGCAAGCTCTGACCTCGCTCCTCCCCCGCGAACGCGCGCGGGCGGCGCCGCGGATCGCGGCGCCGCCCGTGCTCGTTCCGGGCCGGGACCGGTGCCCCGGGGCCGGTCAGAGATTCAGGCCGCGGCCGATGATGTCCTTCATGATCTCGTTGGTGCCGCCGTAGATCTTCTGCACGCGGGCGTCGAGATACGCCTTCGCGACCGGGTATTCGCGCATGTAGCCGTAACCGCCGTGCAACTGCAGGCACCGGTCGATCAGCTCGACCTGCTTGTCGGTGGTCCAGTACTTGGCCATCGCCGCCTCCTGCACGCTCAGGGTTCCGGCGTTGAGCTGCTCGATGCACCTGTCGACGAACACGCGCGCGAGGGTGGTCTCGGTGGCCAGCTCCGCCAGCTCGAACCGGGTGTTCTGGAAGCTGCCGATCGACTTGCCGAACGCCTTGCGGTCGCGGCAGTACTGCATCGTGTCCTCGAGCACGGCCTCCATCGCCGCCGCCGCCACCACGGCGATCGACAGGCGCTCCTGCGGCAGGTTCTGCATCAGGTAGATGAAGCCCAGGCCCTCCTCACCGAGGAGGTTGGCGGCGGGCACCCGCACGTCGGTGAAGTGCAGCTCGGCGGTGTCCTGCGCCGCGAGGCCGATCTTGTCGAGATTGCGGCCGCGCTCGAAGCCGGCCATCCCGCGCTCGACGACGAGGAGCGAGAAGCCCTGCGCCCCCTTGTCCGGGTCGGTGCAGGCGACGACGATCACCAGGTCCGCGTTGATGCCGTTGGTGATGAAGGTCTTGGAACCGTTGAGGATCCACTCGTCGCCGTCCCGCACCGCGCGGGTCTTGATGCCCTGCAGGTCGCTGCCCGTGCCGGGCTCGGTCATCGCGATCGCGGTGATGATCTCGCCGGAACAGAATCCCGGCAGCCAGCGCCGCTTCTGCTCCTCGTTCGCCAGCTTCAGCAGGTACGGCGCCACGACGTCGTTGTGCAGCATGAAACCGATGCCGCTGAAACCTCCGCGCGTGGTCTCCTCGGTGACGATCGTGTTGTAGCGGAAGTCCTCGACACCGCCGCCGCCGTACTCCTCGGGCACGGCCATGCCCAGGAAGCCCTGCGCGCCTGCCTTCTTCCAGACCTCACGGTCGACGATCTTGTCCTGCTCCCACTGCTCGTGGAAGGGAGCCACCTCCTGCTCGAGGAACTTCCGGTACGACTCGCGGAAAAGTTCGTGCTCGGGCTCGAAGAGGGTGCGTTCCATGTGCGCTCCTGTATCCGATGACGTACGTCACGCTCACGGTAGACATCGGAGGACGGGTCTGACGCTGACAGGAACGAGCGTTATTTGTGACCGGACACGCCGGGCGGCCGGCGGCGCAGGTCCGCCAATCGCCGCAGGAGCGGGTAGGCGATCAGGATGCCGATCGAGCCCCACGCGATGCCACCGAGTTCGACGGAACCCACAGTGAGGGTGAGGTCGCCGATCCCGGCCACGAGCGCGGCGGCGGCCACCGTGAGGTTGACCGGATCGGTGAAGTCGACCTTCGCCTCCATCCAGATCCGCACGCCGAGGATGCCGATCAAGCCGTACAGGACCAGGGTGGCGCCGCCGAGCACGCCGTCCGGGACGGTGAAGACGAGGGCACCGAACTTCGGGGAGAAGGCGAGGACCACGGCCGTCGCGGCGGCCACCCAGTACGCCGCGGTCGAGTACACCCGCGTCGCGGCCATCACGCCGATGTTCTCGGCGTAGGTGGTGGTGCCCGAGCCGCCACCGACCCCGGCGAGCGTCGTGGCCAGGCCGTCGGCGAGCAGCGCGTCGCCGGCGACGTCGTCGAGATTGCGGCCGGTCATGGCCGCCACGGCCTTGACGTGGCCGACGTTCTCGGCGACGAGAACCACCACGACGGGCAGGGCGATCAGCACCACGGACAGCTCGAACGCGGGGGCGCGCAGTTCGGGCAGGCCGAACCACGCGGCGTCGCGCAGGGCCGCGACGCGTTCCTCGGCGAGGCCGCCGGAGACGGCGGCGAAGAGCCAGCCGACGATCACGCCGACGAGAATGCCGAGGCGGCCGACGAGGCCGGGGCCGAGCACCGTGACGAGCAGGATCGCGGCCAGCGTGATCGCCGCGACGAGCGGCTGGGCCTCGAAGGATCCGACCGCGACCGGCGCGAGGTTCAGGCCGATGAGGGCGACGATCGCGCCGGTCACGACGGGCGGCATCAGCGCGTCGACGACGCGGGACCCCAGCGCCTTGACGACGAGACCGACGAGCGCGAGGGCGACTCCTACGGCGACGATGCCGCCGAGCTGGGCGGCGGGGCCCTCGCCGGCCGAGGCCGCCAGCGGCGCGATGAACGCGAACGACGAGCCGAGATAGCTGGGCACCCGGCCGCGGGTGATCAGCAGGAACAGGGCGGTGCCGACACCGGAGAAGAGCAGCGTCGTGGTGACCGGGAAGCCTGTGATCGTCGGCACGAGCAGCGTGGCGCCGAACATCGCGATCACGTGCTGCATGCCGATGCCCACGGTGCGGGGCCAGGACAGTCGTTCGTCCGGGGCGACGACCTCGCCGTCGGCAACGCGACGTCCGTCGCCGTGCAGGGTCCAGCCGAACCCGGCCGTCCGCGTCCTCAGTTGTTCGTTCACAACGGGGAATGGTAGGCGCCGGCCGGCTCCGGGAGCAGGTCGCGGGGGTCGCTCCCGACGCGGATCACCTCGGTCAGGCGAGCACGCGGGCCGCCGCCTCGCGCGCCTCGCCGGGGTCGACGGTGCGGAGCACTTCGTCCGCGGCCTCGCGGCACCGGTCGAGGGTGACCGTGGCCAGGCGGGAGCCGACGCCGGCGACGGCTGCTGCCGCACAGGACAACGAGGTGACCCCCATGCCGGTCAGGACACAGCCGAGCAACGGGTCGGCTGCCGCCTCCCCGCACACCCCGACCCGCTTGCCGGCCGCGCGCCCGGCGGCGGCGGTGCGGGCGACCAGGGCCAGCACGGCCGGCTGCCACGGGTCGGTGAGGGCCGCGAGGTGCGGCGACATGCGGTCCGCGGCCATCGTGTACTGCGCGAGGTCGTTGGTGCCGATCGACAGGAAGTCGACGTGTTCGAGGAGGCGTTCGGCGAGCAGCGCGGCAGCCGGCACCTCCACCATCACCCCCGGCACGAGGTCGCGGGCGCGGACGGCGGCGGCGAAGTGCGCGGCCTCCGCGACGGTCGCGATCATCGGCGCCATCACCCACGGCGCGGCGCCTGTGCGGGCGGCCGCGGCGGCGACGGCGTCGAGCTGCCGGTCGAGCAGTCCTTCGGTGGCGGTCGCGATCCGGATGCCGCGCAACCCGAGTGCGGGGTTGTGCTCGTCGGGGTGGTTGACGAAGCGCAGCGGCTTGTCGGAGCCCGCGTCGAGGGTCCGCAGGACGACCTTCCGGCCGGCGAAGGCGGTGAAGACCTCCGCGTAGATCGCGGCCTGTTCCTCGACGGTCGGCTCGGTTTCCCGGTCCAGGAAGCACAGCTCGGTCCGAAACAGGCCGACCCCCTCGGCCGGGGTCTCGCGGGCGGCACGGGCACCGGCGCCGTCCTGCACGTTCGCGAGGATCTCGACACGATGACCGTCCGCGGTGGTGCCGGGGCCGGCCCAGGACGCGATGCGCGCACGCTCGCTGCGGTCGGTTGCGACCGCAGCGGCCGCGCCTTCGGGGTCGGGGTCGAGACGGATCTCACCGGCGGCCCCGTCGAGGAGGACGCGGGTGCCGGCGGGAACGGTGTCCAGGTCGGCCGCCGCGACCACGCAGGGGATGCCGAGCTGCCGGGCGATGATCGCGGTGTGGCTGGTGGGCCCGCCGAGGGTGGTGGCGAGCCCGATCACGCGGGTCGGATCGAGGCCGGCGGTGTCGGCGGGGGCGAGGTCCTCCGCGAAGAGAATCGACGGTTCCTCGGGCAGGTCGAGACCGGGTTCGGGGTGGCCGCTGAGCTCGGCGAGCACGCGGTCGCGGATGTCGAGGAGGTCGGTGACGCGCTCGGCCATCAGCCCGCCGAGCTTGGTGAACATGTCGGCGAACTGGTCGGTGGCGCCGACGGCGGCCTCGACCGCGCCGGCTCCGCTGCGGATCTTCGCGGCGACGGCGCCGAGCCAGCCGCGGTCCTCGGCGAGCTGGGCGTTGGCGAGCAGGACCTCGGCGGCGGCGCCCGAGGCCTGGCCGGCGCGGCTGCGCAGCCGGTCCGCGACGGTGGTGGCGGCCGCCCGGAAACGCTCCGCCTCGGCGTCGCGCGCGGTGTCCGGGATGCTCTCGAACGTGGCGGGTATCTGCGGCCGCGGCGCGGGGCGCACGACTGGGCCGTAGGCAACCCCGGGCACGACGGGCGTGCCCCGAACGATCGACATCTCCGCCGCTGCGGGAATCACCTTCTCCATGTCTCCTCCTCGCCGCCCGGTGTGTCGGGATGGGCCTCCGGGGTAATTCTGTGATCGAGATTACTCCGAACCATTGACATGTCAACACATACGGGCGTAAAACAACATAAACCAACATTTCGGCGGTGAGGAGCCCGGCGTGTACGCAGAGGAACGGCAGCAGGCGATCGCCGAGCTGATCGGCCGACGGGGACGGATGTCCGTCGCCGATCTGGCCACCCGTTTCCGCGTCACCACCGAGACCGTCCGCCGGGACCTCGCCCTGCTCGAGCGGCTCGGCCATGTGCGCCGGGTGCACGGCGGCGCGATCCCCACCGCAGCGCTCACGGTGACCGAACCCGCGCTGAGCGAGCGCGAGCACACCCACGCCGCACAGAAAGACCGGATCGCCGCCGCGGCGGCCCGGTACCTTCCCCCCGCCGGCGGCAGTGTGGTGTTCGACGCCGGCACCACCACCGGCCGGCTGGTGGCGGCGCTGCCCGCCGACGTGGACCTCGAGGTGGTCACCAACTCGGTTCCGATCGCCGCGCGGCTCGCCGGCCTCGGATCGGTGCGCCTGCACATGCTCGGCGGCCGGGTCCGCGGGATCACGCAGGCCAGCGTGGGCGAGGACGCGCTGCGATTCCTCCGGGCTCTGCACGTCGACGTCGCCTTCATCGGCACCAACGCGCTCAGCGTCGGCCACGGCCTGTCCACTCCCGACCCGGACGAGGCCGCCGTCAAGCGCGCGATGGTCCGATGCGCCGACCGGGTGGTCGTCGTCGCCGACTCCTCCAAGATCGGCCGACAGCACCTGATCAGCTTCGCCCCCGTCGACGCCGTGGACGTGCTCGTCACGGACACCGAGATCGACGACACCGACTGCAAAGAGCTCACCGACAACGGAATCGAGGTGGTGACGGCATGATCGTCACGCTGACCGCCAACCCCAGCCTGGACCGGACGGTCGCACTGACGGGCCCGCTCGTCCGCGGCGCCGTGCACCGCGCCGCCGCCACCCGCGTGGACCCGGGCGGCAAGGGCGTCAACGTCGCCCGCGTGCTCCGCGCGGCCGGCCGGCCGGTCCTGGCCGTCCTGCCGGGAAACACCGGCGACCCGTTGCTCGCCGCGCTCGACGACCACGGCATCGGCTACCGCGCCGTTCCGACCGGGGGCTTCGCGCGCAGCAACATCACCGTCGCCGAGCCCGACGGCACCACCACCAAGCTCAACGAGCCCGGCCCGGCGTATACCGAAGGGACACTCGATGCGCTGCGCCGGACCGTCGTCGATGCCGCCGCCGACGCCCGCTGGGTGGTGATGTCCGGATCGCTGCCGCCCGGCGTGCCCGCCGACTGGTACGCCGATCTCGTCCGCTCCGTCCGCGCGGCCGCCGTCGACGGGTCCGTCGCGTGCCGCATCGCGGTGGACACCTCCGAGTCTCCCCTGCTGTCGCTCGCGGCCCGGTTCCCCGACGCCGCCCCCGACCTGCTCAAACCGAACTCGGACGAGCTCGCCCAGCTCACCGGCGCGGACGCCGCCGCCCTGGAATCCGCGGCGGCGGCCGGCGACACCGGACCCGTCGTCGCCGCCGGACGCCGGCTCGTCGCGCGCGGCGTCGGGGCGGTGCTGGCCACGCTCGGCGCGGCCGGCGCGGTGCTGATCACCGCCGAGGGTGCCTGGCACGCGGTGCCCGGACCCGTGACCGCGCGCAGCACCGTCGGCGCCGGCGACTCCTCCCTCGCCGGCTATCTCGTCGCGGAGCTGGCCGGGCTCGGCCCCGCCGAGCGCCTCCGCCACGCCGTCGCGTACGGCTCGGCGGCCGTGGCACTTCCCGGCACCACGCTTCCCGGACCCGACGACGTCGACACCGGCGCCGTCGAGGTCGCTCCGCTCCGCCCCGTTCCCCTGGACAC
>NZ_JAALEG010000058.1 GCF_011058165.1 Rhodococcus aetherivorans | reverse complement strand
GGTGGTGGCGCGGATCGGGGCGGCGCTCGAGGCGTCGGTGCCGGTGCGTACGGTGTTCGAGGCGTCGACGGTGGCGGGGTTGGCGGCGCGGCTCGAGTCGCATGCCGGGTCGGGGGCGCGGGCGGCGTTGGTGGCGCGGGAGCGGCCGGAGCGGGTGCCGTTGTCGTTGGCGCAGTCGCGGATGTGGTTCCTCAACCGGTTCGACCCTGCGTCTGCGGCATACAACATCCCGATGGCGATCCGCCTCACCGGCGAACTCGACGTGACCGCGTTGGGTGACGCGCTCGATGACGTCGTCGCCCGGCACGAGGTGCTGCGCACCGTCTACCCCGAGCTCGACGGGGTCGGCGTGCAGAAGATCTGCACCCCGGAGCAGGGTCGCCTCGACCTCACGTACGACACGGTCACTGAGGACGAGATACACAACCGCGTCGCGGAATTGGTCTCCACCGGGTTCGACGTCACGGACCGCGTGCCCGTCCGCGCGGCGCTGCTGCGGCTCACCGACACCGAGCACGTGCTCGTGGTCGTGGTGCACCACATCGCCGCGGACGGGTTCTCGATGGGTCCGCTGACCCGCGACGTGATGGTGGCGTATGCGGCGCGCAGCCGCGGCGAGGCGCCGGCGTGGGCGCCGCTGCCGGTGCAGTACGCCGACTACACCCTGTGGCAGCGTGAGGTGCTCGGCGACGAGACCGACCCCGACTCGCTGCTCGCGCAGCAGTTGCGGTACTGGAAGTCGCAGCTGGCGGGCGTCCCCGAGGAACTGGATCTGCCGACCGACCGGCCACGGCCGCCGGTCGCGTCGAACCGGGGCGCGACGTTCCGGACCGAGCTGCCGTCCGCGACGCAGGAAGCGATCGCGGAACTCGCCGCCCGCCGGCAGGTCACGCCGTTCATGGTGGTGCACGCCGCGCTGGCGGTCCTACTGGGCAAGCTCTCCGGCAGCGACGACATCGTGATCGGGACGCCCGTCGCCGGACGCGGCGAGGCCGAACTCGACGACCTGGTCGGCATGTTCGTCAACACCCTGGTGCTGCGCACGCCGGTCGTCGCCGACGAGTCGTTCACCGAGCTGCTGTCCCGGGTCAGAGAGGCGGACCTCGCCGCGTTCGGCCATGCCGAGGTGCCGTTCGAGCGGCTCGTTGAGGAACTCGACATCGAGCGGTCCACGGCCCGGAACCCGCTGTTCCAGGTGGCCCTGGTGTTCCAGAACACCCCCCGGACGAGCTTCGAACTCGGCGACCTGCGCGTCGCCGGGCTCGACCCCGAAGACTCGGTCTCTCGCTTCGACCTGCAGTTCACGGTGGTCGAAAAGGTCGGTCCGCAGGGCGGTGCGGCAGGCCTCGACGTCGCGCTGACCTACGCGACCGACCTGTTCGACGAGAGCACCGTGGCCTCCTTCGCGCAGCGGTTGGTCCGCGTGGTCGACTCGGTGACCGCCGAGCCGAGCGTCGCGATCGGCGACGTCGACGTCCTCGGTGCGGACGAGCGCGCCGCGCTCCTCGCGGTTCCCGTCCTTGGTACGACCGCCCCACGCGGACCGGCGTGGACCTCGACCCTGCCCAACCTGCTCGCCGAGGCCGTCGCCAAGAACCCGAACGGCGTGGCCGTGCGGTGCGAGGGGCGGGAGTTGACCTACTGCGAACTGGACGAACGGTCCTCGCGGCTCGCTCGGGTCCTGCTCGACCGCGGGGTCGGCGCCTCGGATCTCGTCGCGATCGCGATTCCCCGCTCGATCGAGTCCGTGCTCGCCGTGTGGGCTGTGACGAAGACCGGCGCTGGCTACGTGCCCGTCGATGTGAACTACCCGGCCGATCGCGTGACCCACATGATCACCGACTCGGGTGCGGTGCTCGGTCTCACCCTGGCCGCGCACGTGCAGTCGTTGCCGGCCGCGGTCGACTGGTGGGTGCTCGACGAAGCGGACGTAGAGGCGCGCTGCGCCGAGGTGTCTGGCGCCCCGGTGACGTATGCGGACCTGCCCGCACCGATTCGGTCCGCGCAAGTCGCCTACGTGATCTACACATCGGGGTCCACGGGCCTGCCGAAGGGTGTTGCCGTCACGCACGCCGGCCTGCACAACTTCTGCGTCGAGCAGTACGAGCGGTACAGCCCGACGCTGCTGTCTCGGGTGCTGCACGTCGCCTCGCCCAGCTTCGACGCCTCGGTGCTCGAACTGCTGCTGGCGATCGCGGCGGGCTCGACGATGGTGATCGCACCGGCCTCGGTCTTCGGTGGGGCCGAGCTCGCGGAGCTGATATGCCGGGAGTCGGTCACGCACGCATTCATCACCCCGACTGTGCTCGCGTCGATGGACCCGGCGAATCTCGGGTCGCTGCAGCATCTCGTGGCGGGTGGCGAGGCCGTGCCGTCGGAGATCGTGGAACGGTGGGCGCCGGGCCGATCCCTCTACAACGGGTACGGTCCGACCGAGACCACGATCATGACGAACATCTCCGATTCCATGGCCGTGGGTGATCCGGTGACGATCGGTGCCCCCATCCGAGGCGTGCGGGAACTGGTGCTTGACAACCGATTGCGGCCCGTTCCCGTCGGCGTCGCCGGCGAACTGTACATCTCCGGCGTGCAGCTGGCGCGTGGTTATCATGAGCGGCGCGCCTTGACGTCGGCGCGGTTCGTCGCCAATCCGTACGGGGTGCCGGGAGAGCGGATGTACCGCACCGGCGACGTAGTGGCGTGGACCGCGGCCGGAGAAATCTCCTACGTGGGACGCAGCGACTTCCAGGTCAAGGTGCGCGGGCTGCGGATCGAACTCGGCGAGATCGACGCCGCGACGGCCGAGCATCCGTCGGTGGCTTTCGCAACCACGACGGCTCATCGGCGGGACGGCGCGGCCGGTGCGCAGCTGGTCGCCTACGTGCTGCCTGCCGAGGGCGCGGAGGTCGATGCGGCGGAGCTGAAGGAGTTCGTGGCGCGCGTCCTGCCGTCGCACATGGTGCCGTCGGCCTTCGTTGTGCTCGACGAGATCCCGTTGACCCCGGTGGGCAAGCTGGACCGGCGGGCGCTTCCGGAACCGGTGTTCGAGGCTCGACGGTTCCGCGTGCCGACGACCCCGATCGAACTCGCCGTCGCGGGCGTGTTCGCCGAGGTGCTAGGAGCCGAGCGAGTCGGACTCGACGACGACTTCTTCGAGCTCGGCGGTCATTCCCTGCTCGTGGTGAAGGTGGTCAACCGGCTGCGCGAACTCGTCGGTGTCGACGTGGGCGTGCAGGAGTTGTTCGACCACTCCCGGGTGGAGGATCTGGCTCGCCACCTCGACCCGGCCCGGCAGGATGTCGCGGTGGCCGGCTTCGCCGAGCACGCGCAGCTGCCCGCCGACATCACCGCAGACGGAGCGGGACCGGTGCGCACGAAGCCGGAGCGGATCCTGCTGACCGGTGCGACGGGATTCCTCGGCTCGTTCCTCGTACGAGAACTGCTCGATCGGACCGACGCGCAGATCTGGTGCCTCGTCCGGGCGGACTCCGCCGCGCACGGTCTCGAGCGGATCGAGTCCGCCATGCAGCGGTTCGGTTCGTCGCGTGACGGCGACGGCGACCGGATCGTGGCCGTCCCCGGGGATCTCGCGGAGGACCGGCTCGGACTTACAGCGGAGCAGTTCTCCGACCTCGCCGAACGCATCGATGTGATCGTGCACAACGGTGCACGCGTCAACCACATCGAAACGTACGGTCGGCTGCACCGTCCGAACGTGCTGGCGACCGAGGAACTGTTGCGGCTCGCCGCGACGGACCACCTCAAGCCGCTGCACTTCGTCTCCACCGGCTCCGTGGTTACCGACGAGGCCGCGATCGCGGCGGGCATACCGCGTGTCGCCACCGAGGACGAGTGCCTCGAGCCCGAACGGGTGGGTGGTTCGGGGTACGTGCAGTCCAAATGGGTCGGTGAGGCGATCGTGCGGATCGCCAGCAGCCGCGGCATCCCCGTCTCCGTCTACCGTCCGGGTCTCATCACCGGCGACGTGGTCACGGGCGCATGCGGCACCGACGACGCGTTCTGGAACATGGTGCGCGCGATCGTCGCGCTGAGAATGATCCCGGACGCCGCCGACGGCACCGTGTCGATGGTTCCCGTCAACTATGTCGCCCGGGCGCTGGTGCGGATCGCTCTCGATCCCGGCACGTGGGGCGGCACCTTCCATCTGGTGTCGCCGTACCGGACGGCCATGGCCGAGCTCGCGGAGCAGTTGCGGAGCCACGGATTCGAGCTGCGGCCGGTGACGGTGATGGAGTTCGGAACGGCCCTGTTCGCGACGGCGGAGTCGCTGTCGGCCTGCGGTGACGACAGCCTGATGCGGGCGATGCTGGTGTCCGGTCAGTTCGCGACGGGCCTGGCCGAAACCGAGACCTTCGCCGATGGTCGTGCGCGCGCGGTGCTCGACGGCACGGGCATCGACTGCCCGCGGGTAGACGCCGAGATTTTGCGGCGATACGTCGACTACTACAGCCGCATCGGTTTCTTCCGCGCCATCGACGACGCCGTCGTGGTCGACGACGTGCCCGCCGATGCGAGGACCGACCCGAGGTAGGGCAGCGGCGATCGGTGCACGCGCAGCAGCCGGCCGGCGGGTGACGATCCCGGCCGGCCGGCCGCTGCGCGGTAGGGGTGCCCTGTGCGGGTTTGGAAGTCGCTCAGCCCTGCAGCGCGCGGTCCAGAACCGGCCACGAATTCACGAGGTCCTCCTGCCAGTAGCCCCACGAATGCGTGCCCGTCTGGCGGAAGTTGACCGTCGCCGGGATCTGCAGCTCGCCCAGCCGGCGTGCCAGATTGTGGGTGCAGCCGTTGACGGCTGCTTCGATGACGCCGCCTACGACGATCTGATTGGCGAGCACGCCCGGGTCGCCGCCGACCCGCGGGTTGGCGAGTGTGTCGTACGGGCCGGGGATGCCGGATCCCGTCGAGAGGTACAGTTCGAGGCCGCGCAGCTTCTCGGCATTCACATAGGGATCGTTCTGCACCCAGGCCGGGTCGTCCGGCGGGCCCCACATGTTCACCGTGTCGCCGCCGCCCCACGTCTCCACCGTCAGCTCGACGAATTGCCGGCCCGCTGGATCACTGGTCTGCGCGCAGCCGCTGTAGGCTGCGACACCGCGGTAGAGGCCCGGCGCGGCGATCGGGAGCTGCAGCACCGAGGTTCCCGACGAGGACACGCCCGCGATCGCATTGACACCGCTGGCGCCCAATCCGGCGTCGATCAGCGGAGGCAGCTCCTTCGTGAGGAACGTCGTCCACTTGTTGACTCCGAGCACCGGGTCGGGGGCGCGCCAGTCGGTGTAGTAGCTCCACTTGCCAGCCATCGGGGTCACCACGTTGACGTTCTTGTCCGACAGGAATTCGACCGTGTCGGTCTGCCCGCGCCACGTTGCGCCGTCCTCACCACCGCCGGCGCCGTTGAGCAGGTACAGCGTCGGCCGCGGCACGCTCGTGTCGCTGGGGCGCAGCACGTCGAGCGGGATCTCCCGGTCCATCGAGCCGGAGTAGACGTACATGATCACCGAGCGAGCGTCGCGCACCTCGATCCGGGTGATCTTCGATCCGTTGGCCGATTCCACCGATGCGATCGGCCGGCCCTGGGCGACGACAGGGTCGGCGCCGGCGATCGGCGAGCCGAGGAGCGACACGAGCAGGGCCGCGCAGACCGGAACGACGAATCGCAGTACGAGTGCCTGCGCGCGTGGCGGCGAACCGGACTCGGCTCGGGTCTTCGATCGAAGCATGGGTCGGGAACCGCCTCTCCGTCGTATTCGATGCCTCCGAGCGGATTTTCCGGTCGGGACTCTTCCGTGTCGCTGGTACACCGGGCCGCCGGCCCGACGGACCGACGGTATCGTCGTATCCGGAAGAAATCGCGCCGATCGCCGCCTTCGTTTCACTGCTGTTGCCGCGGCGCCACCGACCGGACCGAGCATCCGCTCTATACGGGTGCATGCTGTATTCTCCTTGCGGCGCACTCGATGCGGATGACGGTGCGCTGTCGCACCCGCTCGGCCCACGGTCCTTGCGGCCACACACAGAGGAGATCTCCCATGCGTCGTACACTCGCCGCCCTGCTCGGCACGACCACGGCCGCCGCCATTGCTCTCGGCGCGGCAGGTGCCGCCCAGGCCGCCCCGATCATCGATCCGAACGCGCCGGTCGTCAGCGACATCCTGCCCGGGTTGACCACCCTCACGCCGGAGGAGCTCGCGGATCTCGTCACTCCTCCGAACTGCCCTCCCGGCAAGCTGTTCGTCCTGAACGGCGGCCAATGCTTCGCAATCGCCTGACGACGATCGACCGGAAACGACGTTCGATGGGACCCCGATGGGGTCCCATCGAGCTGTATGGGGACCGTTGCGGCACCGGTACGCGTGCAACGGCGGAACACGGAAGGTGGTAAGCGAGGGTATGCGTCGAATGAGCAAGCGTGTGGGGGTCGGCGTCGCGAGGTCTCTAGCGGTCGCGCTGACGGCGGCGACGGTGCCGCTGGCCGCCGGATGGTCAACGGCCGCGGCGGACCCCGTCCTCGACTCCGGTCGCGTGCTCGCGTCCGTCGCTGCGCCGAACGGCTCGAAGATCACCAAGGCCGAGGTCTACGACGAGGACTCGATCATCATCTGGGTGTACTCGGCGTCGATGGACCGGGAGATCCCGGTGGACGTGTGGCGGCCCGCCGACACCAGCGAGCCACGTCCCACGCTGTATCTGCTCAACGGTGCGGGCGGTGGCGAGGACGGGGGCACGTGGCGCCTGCAGACGGACGCCATTTCCTTCCTGACCGCCAAGAACATCAACGTGGTCTCTCCGCTGGCAGGCCGATTCAGCTACTACACCGACTGGAAAAACCCTGACCCGGTGCTCGGCAACAACAAGTGGACGACCTTCATCTCGGAGGAACTCCCGCCGATCATGGACGCCGCGCTCGGCGCCAACGGTGTCAACGCGATCGCCGGTCTGTCCTCGTCCGGCACATCGGTTTTCTCCCTGGCGACCGCAAAGCCCGGCCTGTTCCGCGGCATCGCCGCATACAGCGGGTGCGCGCAGACCAGCGACCCGATCGGGCAGCAGTTCGTGCGGCTGACCGTGGAAACCTGGGGTGGCGGGAAGACGGTCAACATGTGGGGACCGCCGGATGACCCGGCCTGGGCTGCGAACGACCCCTACCTGCATGCCGAGAGGCTACGGGGCTTCGAACTGTACGTCTCCAATGGCAACGGCTTGCCGGGTCGGTACGACAACGGTGACGGCCCGGCGATGAACGGCGACGCGGGCAACGTCGCGAACCAGGTCGTCGTCGGCGGGGTCATCGAGGCAGCCACCAACTACTGCACTCAAAATCTGCGCGATCGCCTTGAGGAGTTGGGGATTCCGGCGACCTTCAACTTCCGCGACAGCGGGACGCACTCGTGGGGGTACTGGGAGGACGAGCTGAAGGCGTCCTGGCCGGTTCTCGCCCGAGCGTTGCAGGTCGAGCAGGGCTGACCGGTTCCGGCCGGCGTGAGAGCGCCGGGTGGGGCCGGTATCCGGCCACTGTGGGCCCTCCCGTCCCGGAGGGCCCACAGTCGTCTCTGCCGGAGGCGCTCAGCAACGCCACACCAGACGGCGGGGCTTTAGGCGGTCGATTGTGGTGTACAGCTTGTAGCGCCATCCCGGCACGCTGACCGCCCAGCCCTTCTGGGCGTCTTGTAGACCGGTGCGCGCCACCTCGTCGGGATCGGACCACAGGGCGCCGGGTACACCCGAGGCGTCCTGGCCCGCGCGTGAGTGGAACTCGGTCTTCATATATCCCGGGCACAGAGCCTGCACGTGCACGCCGCTGCCCGTGAGCTGATGCGCCAGGCCCTCCGAGAACTTCACCACCCAGGCCTTGCCGGCCCCGTAGGCCGACTCGGGCCCGGACAGCAGCCCGGAGACGCTCGCGACGTTGATGATCGTGCCCCGGCCCGCGGCGCGCATCGGCGGCAGCGCGGCGTGGGTCAGTTCCATGACCGCCGTCACGTTGACCGCGAGTTGCGCCTGCAGCAGCTCGGGTTCCGTGTCCCAGAACACACCAGGCGTGGCGAATCCCGCGTTGTTCACCAGGACGTCGATGCCGCGCGCGAGCCGCGCGGCGACCATCATGCGTCCCTTCCCCGTGGCGAGATCGGCGACGATGAGCTCGGTCCCGGCGCCGTGCTCCGTTTCGAGCTCGGTGGCCAGGGCGCGGAGGCGGTCCTCGTCCCGCGCGACGAGCACGAGATCGTGTCCCTGGCTCGCGAGGAGCCGCGCGAAGGAGGTGCCGAGACCCGAGGTCGGGCCGGTGACGAGCGCTACCGGCCGGTCGGAACTGCGTGGTGGGTGTGCGGCTGCATCTGTCATGGCAGCCACGCTAGTGGACCGGTGTCAGCCGGTCGCCGCGGCCCGGCGATATCCGCGGATCGCCGGGTACAGGAAGATCGCGATCAGGCCGAGCGACCATGCCGTGGTCTGCAGGAGCGGCTCGAGCACCGGACCGCCAAGCGAGAGGCCCCGCATGGCGTCGACAGCGCACGACATCGGTTGATACTGCACGATTGGCTGCAGCCACGTCGGGTAGGCAAAGACCGGGACGAATCCGGAGTTGAAGAACATCAGCAGGGTGCACAGGATGGATACCAGTTCGACGAGTGGGGCGTCCCCGGAGATCGTCGCCAGGGCCGTGACCATCACCGCGAAGCCCATCCCGAACAGCACGGGCACCAGCATCATCGCCACGGCCGCCGGCAGCCCCTGGTTGAACCGGAAGCCGAGCAGCATCCCGACCGCGACGATGAGGACCGTGGTGGCGAACACGCGAACGGCCTCGGCGAGCATCCGGCCCACCAAGCCCGACGCCCGGTGCACGGGCAGGGTCCAGAACCTGCTCAGCAGCCCGCTCTTCCGTTCCAGTTTCAATCCGACGGCGCTGACGACCGACCCGAACATCGCGCCGACCAGCGCGATGAGCGGCACATTGCCGTAGATCGCGGGCTGGCCTGTTGCGGCAGACACCGAGTCGCCGAGCACGAGGCGGAACATCACCAACGTCAGCGCCGGATACAGCAGTGCCTGGATCATGGTGGCGGGGTCGCGGGACCACCGGAGCAGTAGCCGCTTGCACTGGACGAAACTGTGCTCCAGCAGCGCGCGAGCCGAACTCTCCGACCGCGCCGCGTTGGGGGAGGGAAAGTCGAACATGTGGCCCGCGTCGAACCGAGATCGGGGAACCGACTGCTCCGGTTGCTTCTTCACTGGCGCCTCATACTCGCCCAGAAGGCCAGCGGGCCGAACACCGCGAGCAGCCCGAGGCACCAGGCCGCAGCGGGAAACAACACGGACGCCGTGACGCCGCCCTCCGCCATGTCGCGCATCGCGAAGGAGAACTGGGAGATCGGTTGGTTACGCACGAACGGCCTGATCCACTCGGGGAACCCGTCCTCGGGGACGAAGCCGCACGAGAGCATACCCAGGATCAACTGCGGCAAGGTCAATGCCTGCGCCGTCGCCTCGGGGCTCTTCGACAGCGAGCCGATCGCGTCGGCCCCGAGCGACAGGGTGATGCTGATGAGCATCGCGAAGGAACAGAACAACGCGGCCTGCCAGAACCCCGCGCTGAAGCGGAAGCCGATGACGTGGCCGAACAGCAGGGCCGCCGTCAGCGACACCGCCGACCGCACCACTCCGCTCGACATGCGCGCCAGCAGGGGCACGGCGTCGACCACCGGCATCGTCTTGAGCCGGGTGCTGAACCCGTTTGCGTTCTCCATCGCCGACAACTGCGACGCCGAGATCGCTGTGAATGCCATCGCCTGCATCACGATGATCGGCATGAGGAACTGCGCGTAGTCCACCCCGCGGAGCTGCATTACGAATTTCAGCGGCAGATAGAAGCCGACCGTGAAGATTAACGGCGCGAGGATCGCGACGAGGATCTCGCCATAGCGGATCATCGTCCACACGGTGCGGCCGGTGAGCGCGAGCCACTGCTGCAATCCCGAGGGGTTCGCGCGGCGGTGCGCGCCCACCCGCTTGGCGGGCACCGAGATGGTACCGCCTTGCTGCACCCGGTTCTGCGCGACGAGACTCTTCGCGGTGACGGTCACGAGGGCGGCTCCTTCCGTTCCGAGCTCGTTCCGTCCGACGCAGGCGAGGCCGCATGTCCGGTGATGCTGAGGAAGACGTCGTCGAGGGAGGGGCGGCGCAGACCGATGTCCGCGAGCGGGATACGCGATCCGTCGAGCCGCCGCAGCGCTTCGGCAAGGGTCGCGGGCCCGTACGGCGCCGGGATCGCGACGCGGTCGGTCCCGGGGTGCTGCGCGATCTCGGCGCGCACCTCCTGGGGAACGAGGTTGCCGAGCGCGTGCACAATCCACGGCACCGCCCGCGGGTCGTCCGGTACGATCTCGCAGAAGCTTCCGCCGGTGCGCGCCTTGAGTTCGTCCGCGGTGCCCTCCGCGACCACCGTGCCCTTGTCGATGACGATGATGTTGTCGCTGAGCAGGTCCGCTTCCTCGAGGTACTGGGTGGTGAGCAGCACGGTGATGCCTTCGTTCTTCAGCGCGGCGACCAACGACCACACGCCCTGACGGCTGCGCGGGTCGAGGCCGGTCGTCGGCTCGTCGAGGAACACCACTTCCGGGCGGACCACCAGTCCGCACGCGATGTCCACCCGCCGGCGCATACCACCGGAGTAGTGGCGGACAGCCCGTTTCCCCGCCTCGACGAGGTCGAACTCGCGGAGGAGATCGTCGGCTCGTTGCCGGGCGGCCGCGATGTCCAGCCCCATCAGGCGGCCGAACAGCACGAGGTTCTCGCGACCGGTCAGCGTCTCGTCGAGCGCGGCGTACTGTCCGGTCATCATGATCGCACGGCGTACTTCCGGGGCGTTGCGTACCACGTCGTAGCCGGCGATCATCGCTCGACCCTGGGTCGGGCGCAGCAGGGTGGACAGGACCTTCACGGTGGTGGTCTTGCCGGCGCCGTTGGGGCCCAGCACGCCGAGAACAGTGCCCTTCGCCGCAGAGAAGGTGACTCCGCGAAGGGCGTGGACGTCGCCGAAGGACTTGTGCACATCCTCCACAAGTACTGCTTCGTCCTGGAATCTCAGCATCGCTCTCCGCCGTCGAAGTCGGGTCCGGAGGGGAGGCCGCTCTTCTGCTGTCGACGTGTTCGGTCGGTCGACAGGTAATCCCCTCGCATCCGCCAGATGTTACCGGCTCGGCATTCGCCCGGTCGGGATCGTGGCGGTCGTCGCAGTGTGGACAGCATGTGCGCACCGGGCGGTGCGGTCGGCCCGTGGCCGGTTCGAGCCGCACGCCGACGGCAGTTCGGCGGCTTGGTCAGTCCCAGATCCCTACCTCGTCTAGGTGCCGCACCAACCGCTCGGCACCGTCGGCGAAATGCTCGCTGGTCACCGCGCCGGCGACCGCCGCGTCGCGCCGCGACAAGGCGTCGATCAGCCGCGCGTGGGTCTGCACCGCCGTGGTGCCCCAGTCCGGATCGGACGAATAAAAGGTGACCGGTGTGTAGCGCGTGGCGTTGAGCAGGAACCACGCGAGCTTGCGGGCGTCGGCGAGGCGGTTGACGGCGCGGTGGAAAGCGAACTCGAGATCCTCGATGCGGGCACCGTCGCAGCTCTCTACCGCATCGGCGAGGCGGGTGTTGAGTTCGGTGAGTTCGACGATGTCCTGGGGAGTAACCGTCCGGGTGGCCCGTACGACAAGTTCTTCGGCGATGCGGCCCTGCAGCCAGAACAGGTCGTTGATGTCGTGCCGGCTGAGCGGAGCCACCACGTACCCTCGGTGCGGCACGAGTTCGACGAGGCCCTCTCCGCGGAGCGTCAGCAGTGCCTCGCGCACGGGAGTAACGCTCACCCCGAGTTCGGCCGCGGTCTCGTCGAGCCGGATGAAGTCGCCGGGACGCGCGCTGCCGGACATGATGAGGTTGCGTACGTGCACGGCCACGTCGTCGGACAGCTGGGGCCGTCGGCGCATGGGCGTCGAATCCGCGGAGCGGAACCGTGCGGAAGTGGTCATTTCTGCTCCTTCAGGTCGTGTGTTTCCCGTGGCGGACTCGCGATGAGGCATTATCGCGCACTTTCGGCTTCCGGTTCGAAACCCGCGGGGATGCGGCCGGCTGTTCGGCTGCGCCGGTCGGACCTGGAGTTGAGAATCGTGATTCGCTCCTGCATACTGGTCAGGTTGCCTTGACCGGGTCACGGTTTTCCGCGGCTCGGAACGAGATCGAGTGACAGTCGCGGATCGAGCCTGACGGCCTGGTCGCGGCCACATGCAAGACGGAAGCAGTACCTCCCTGTACCCGTACGGGTGCATCCGGCAGGTCGATCCGTGGTGTCGAGCGTTGGTTCGACGCCGCGGAGCGAGCAGTAGGGCGACACGCCCGACCGCGTGTGCCGGAGAACAATGACAGATGAACAGCGGCATGCGGATCGGGTGCGCCCGGTCACGAAGTGTGAAGAGTGCTGTTCGCCGTCGCCGTTCGGGTGGAACTGTGCAGACGAGGTGGTTCCCGACTCGTTCGGGTACTACGAAACGCGGCAAGAAAAGGACACTAAGCGTGGCGGGACAAAAGATCCGCATCAGGCTCAAGGCCTATGACCATGAGGCGATCGACGCATCTGCGCGCAAGATCGTCGAGACGGTGACCCGCACGGGCGCCCGCGTGGTCGGCCCGGTGCCGTTGCCCACCGAAAAGAACGTGTACTGCGTCATCCGCTCGCCGCACAAGTACAAGGACTCGCGCGAGCACTTCGAGATGCGGACTCACAAGCGGCTGATCGACATCCTCGACCCGACGCCCAAGACCGTCGACGCGCTCATGCGCATCGACCTCCCGGCGAGCGTCGACGTCAACATTCAGTGACTTTCGAGACCAGCGAGCTTGTAGAAGACGCAGCGGAGACAACACATGACTAACCAGATCAAGGGAATCCTGGGCACCAAGCTCGGCATGACCCAGGTCTTCGACGAGAACAACCGGGTCGTTCCGGTCACCGTCGTCAAGGCCGGACCGAACGTGGTCACCCAGATCCGCACCGAGGAGCGCGACGGCTACAGCGCCGTGCAGCTCGCCTACGGTGCGATCGACCCGCGCAAGGTCACCAAGCCGGTCGCCGGCCAGTTCGCCAAGGCGGGTGTCACCCCTCGCCGCCACATCGTCGAGCTTCGCGTCGACGACACCGAGGGCTTCGAGATCGGCCAGGAACTGACCGCCGAGGTCTTCGAGGACGGCGCATTCGTCGACGTCACCGGCACCTCCAAGGGCAAGGGCTTCGCCGGCACCATGAAGCGCCACGGCTTCGCCGGCCAGGGCGCCTCGCACGGTGCGCAGGCTGTGCACCGTCGTCCGGGCTCCATCGGTGGCTGCGCCACCCCGGGCCGCGTGTTCAAGGGAACCCGCATGTCCGGGCGCATGGGTAGCGACCGCATCACGACGCAGAACCTCTCGGTCCACAAGGTGGACGCCGAGAACGGCCTGCTGCTGATCAAGGGTGCGATCCCGGGCCGCAAGGGCGGCGTCGTGATCGTCAAGACCGCAGTGAAGGGTGGTGCACGGGCATGACCAGCACCGAGACCGCAACCAAGCTGACGCTCGACGTCAAGGCCCCCGGCGGCCAGACCAACGGCACCGTCGATCTCCCCGCCGAGATCTTCGACGCCCCCGCGAACATCGCGCTGCTCCACCAGGTGGTTGTCGCGCAGCTCGCCGCGGCTCGCCAGGGCACGCACGCCACCAAGACCCGCGGCGAGGTCCGCGGCGGTGGCCGGAAGCCGTACCGCCAGAAGGGCACCGGCCGCGCCCGCCAGGGTTCGACCCGCGCGCCGCAGTTCGCCGGCGGTGGCACCGTGCACGGCCCGCAGCCGCGCGACTACAGCCAGCGCACCCCCAAGAAGATGAAGGCCGCCGCCCTCCGCGGTGCCCTCTCCGACCGGGCCCGCAACGAGCGCATCCACGTGATCACCGAGCTCGTGGCCGGACAGACGCCGTCGACCAAGGGCGCGCGCACCTTCCTCGCGGAGCTGACCGATCGCAGGAACCTGCTCCTCGTCGTCGGCCGTGAGGATCTCGCGGCGTGGAAGAGCGTGCAGAACCTGCAGAACGTGCACGCGATCGCTCCGGACCAGCTGAACACCTACGACGTGCTCTACAGCGACGACGTCGTGTTCAGCGTCGAGGCGCTCGACACGTTCATCCACGGGCCGGCCGAGTCCGCCCAGGCAGAGAAGGAGGAGAGCAAGTGAGCACGATCGCGGATCCGCGCGACATCCTGCTGGCTCCGGTCATCTCCGAGAAGTCCTACGGGCTGATGGAGGAAGGCACCTACACCTTCCTGGTGCACCCGGACTCGAACAAGACGCAGATCAAGATTGCCGTCGAGAAGGTCTTCGGCGTCAAGGTGACCAGCGTCAACACCGCCAACCGTCAGGGCAAGCGCAAGCGGACCCGGTTCGGTTACGGCAAGCGCAAGGACACCAAGCGCGCGCTCGTGACCCTGTCGGCCGACAGCAAGCCCATCGAGATCTTCGGAGGGCCGGTCGCGTAGGCGGCCGGGTCTCGAGAGATAGAGGACGAGAAGACTCATGGCAATTCGTAAGTACAAGCCGACAACCCCGGGTCGGCGCGGCGCGAGTGTCTCGGACTTCGCCGAGATCACCCGCTCGACGCCCGAGAAGTCGCTGGTTCGCCCGCTGCACGGCCGCGGTGGTCGCAACGCGCACGGCCGCATCACCACCCGTCACAAGGGTGGCGGACACAAGCGTGCCTACCGCCTGATCGACTTCCGCCGCAACGACAAGGACGGCATCCCGGCCAAGGTCGCTCACATCGAGTACGACCCCAACCGCACCGCCCGCATCGCGCTGCTGCACTACGTGGACGGCGAGAAGCGCTACATCATCGCCCCCAAGGGCCTGGTGCAGGGCGCCCCGGTCGAGTCCGGCCCGCAGGCCGACATCAAGCCCGGCAACAACCTGCCGCTGCGCAACATCCCGACCGGTACCACCATCCACGCGGTGGAACTGCGTCCGGGCGGCGGCGCCAAGATGGCCCGCTCCGCCGGCGCCAGCATCCAGCTGCTCGGTAAGGAAGGCACCTACGCCACCCTGCGTATGCCCTCCGGTGAGATCCGTCGCGTCGACGTGCGCTGCCGCGCCACCGTCGGCGAGGTCGGCAACGCCGAGCAGTCGAACATCAACTGGGGCAAGGCCGGCCGCATGCGCTGGAAGGGCAAGCGCCCGACCGTCCGTGGTGTGGTCATGAACCCGGTCGACCACCCGCACGGCGGTGGTGAGGGCAAGACCTCGGGTGGTCGCCACCCGGTCAGCCCGTGGGGCAAGCCCGAGGGCCGCACCCGCAAGAACAAGGCGTCCGACAAGCTCATCGTCCGTCGTCGCCGTACCGGCAAGAAGCGCTAGTCAAGGAGGGAGTTAGAGAATGCCACGCAGCCTCAAGAAGGGCCCGTTCGTCGACGACCACCTCCTGGCGAAGGTCGATACGCAGAACGAAAAGGGCACCAAGCAGGTCATCAAGACCTGGTCGCGCCGTTCCACCATTCTGCCCGACTTCATCGGTCACACGTTCGCCGTCCACGACGGTCGCAAGCACGTGCCGGTGTTCGTCTCGGAGTCGATGGTCGGCCACAAGCTCGGCGAGTTCGCGCCGACCCGTACGTTCAAGGGCCACATCAAGGACGACCGGAAGAGCAAGCGCCGATGAGCAACGCGAAGAGCTCGGCACAGCTGAGCACCGAAACACCCGCAAACAGCGCTCGGGCTGTTGCGCGCCACGTGCGCGTGACCCCGATGAAGGCGCGCCGCGTCGTCGACATCGTCCGGGGCAAGTCCGTGGACGAGGCTCTGTCGATCCTGAAGTTCGCACCGCAGGCCGCGGCCGAGCCGGTCGCCAAGGTGATCGCGAGCGCCGCCGCGAACGCGCAGAACAACCTCGACCTCGACCCGAGCACGCTTGTCGTCGCGACGGCGTACGTCGACGAGGGCGCGACCCTCAAGCGGTTCCAGCCGCGCGCCCAGGGCCGTGCATTCCGCATCCGCAAGCGGACGAGCCACATCACCGTGATCGTCGAGAGCAAGGCGCCTGCGTCTGCTGGAAACCGTAACCGCCGGAAGGGAGCTCAGTAGTGGGCCAGAAGATCAACCCGCACGGCTTCCGTCTGGGCATCACCACCGACTGGAAGTCGCGCTGGTACGCCGACAAGCAGTACGCGGAGTACGTGAAGGAAGACGTCGCGATCCGCAAGTTCCTGGCCACCGGCCTCGAGCGTGCCGGCATCGCCAAGGTCGAGATCGAGCGCACCCGCGACCGTGTGCGTGTGGACATCCACACCGCGCGTCCGGGCATCGTCATCGGCCGCCGCGGCGCCGAGGCCGATCGCATCCGCGCCGAGCTCGAGAAGCTGACCGGCAAGCAGGTTCAGCTGAACATCCTCGAGGTCAAGAACGCCGAGTCCGAGGCTCAGCTGGTGGCGCAGGGCGTCGCCGAGCAGCTCTCGAACCGCGTCGCGTTCCGTCGCGCCATGCGCAAGGCCATCCAGTCGGCCATGCGCCAGCCCAACGTCAAGGGCATCCGGGTGCAGTGCTCGGGCCGCCTCGGCGGCGCCGAGATGTCCCGCTCGGAGTTCTACCGCGAGGGCCGGGTCCCGCTGCACACGCTGCGCGCGGACATCGACTACGGCCTGTACGAGGCGAAGACCACCTTCGGCCGCATCGGCGTGAAGGTCTGGATCTACAAGGGCGACATCGTCGGTGGCCGTCGTGAGCTGGCCGCTGCGGCCGCCGCCCCGGCCGACCGCCCCCGTCGCGAGCGTCCGAGCCGTCCCCGTCGCTCCGGTGCCTCGGGCACCACCGCGACGAGCACCGACGCCGGCCGCGCCGCCTCCGCCGATGCACCCGCTCCGACCGAGAATCAGGAGGGCTGACGCATGTTGATCCCACGGCGGGTCAAGCACCGCAAGCAGCACCACCCGAGCCGCTCGGGTGCCGCCAAGGGTGGGACCCAGGTGACCTTCGGTGACTACGGCATCCAGGCTCTCGAGCCGGCCTACATCACCAACCGGCAGATCGAGTCCGCTCGTATCGCCATGACCCGGCACATCAAGCGTGGCGGCAAGATCTGGATCAACATCTTCCCGGATCGCCCCCTCACCAAGAAGCCGGCCGAGACCCGCATGGGTTCCGGTAAGGGCTCGCCCGAGTGGTGGGTCGCGAACGTCAAGCCCGGACGGGTGATGTTCGAGATGAGCTACCCGAACGAGGAGATTGCCCGCGAGGCCCTTCGGCGCGCGATGCACAAGCTCCCGTGCAAGTGCAGGATCGTGACGAGGGAGGAGCAGTTCTGATGGCTACCGGAACCCCCGCCACAGAGCTCCGCGAGCTGACCGAGGAAGAGCTGGTCACCAAGCTCCGCGAAGCGAAGGAAGAGCTGTTCAACCTTCGTTTCCAGATGGCCACCGGCCAGCTGGACAACAACCGCCGGCTGCGCGTCGTGCGCAACGAGATCGCTCGCATCTACACGGTGCTGCGTGAGCGCGAGCTCGGCCTGGCCTCCGGCCCGGATGCGGGTGACGCGGCATGAGTGAGGAAAAGGCAGTGACCCAGAAGGAAGAGCGCGCCAGCCGCAAGGTCCGCATCGGCTACGTCGTCTCCGACAAGATGGAGAAGACGATCGTGGTCGAGCTCGAGGACCGGGTGAAGCACCCGCTGTACGGCAAGATCATCCGCCGTACGACCAAGGTGAAGGCGCACGACGAGAACGGCGTGGCCGGCATCGGCGACCGCGTGCAGCTGATGGAGACCCGTCCGCTGTCCGCGACCAAGCGGTGGCGTCTGGTCGAGGTGCTCGAGAAGGCCAAGTAAGGCCTCCTCCACCCCCCGCCGCGGGGGTGACGAAGGGACCCAGTACGATGGTGGGGTTGTCTCGAGCGGCCTGCTTCAGGCAGCGCCGGGACAGCCCCACCTTCGTGGGTACGGACCGTGCACGTCGGGTCGGAAATCCGCCGTGCAGACAGAAAAGGGTGCGCGCACCCGGATCTGTCGAATTCAGCCAGGTCAAGGAGAAGTAAGTGATCCAGCAGGAGTCGCGACTGCGCGTCGCCGACAACACGGGTGCCAAGGAGATTCTCTGCATCCGCGTTCTCGGTGGCTCGTCCCGTCGCTACGCCGGTATCGGTGACATCATCGTCGCCACCGTGAAGGACGCGATCCCCGGTGGCAACGTCAAGCGTGGTGACGTCGTCAAGGCTGTCGTCGTGCGCACCTCCAAGGAGCGCCGCCGGCCGGACGGCTCGTACATCAAGTTCGACGAGAACGCCGCCGTCATCATCAAGGGTGACAACGACCCGCGCGGCACCCGCATCTTCGGCCCCGTCGGCCGTGAGCTGCGCGACAAGCGGTTCATGAAGATCGTCTCGCTCGCTCCGGAGGTGCTGTGATGAAGGTGCACAAGGGCGACACCGTGCTCGTCATCTCGGGCAAGGACAAGGGTGCCAAGGGCAAGGTCATCGCGGCCTACCCGAAGGAGAACCGGGTCCTCGTCGAGGGCGTGAACCGGATCAAGAAGCACACGGCGGTCTCGGCCAACGAGCGCGGCGCCTCCTCCGGGGGCATCGTGACGCAGGAGGCCCCGATCCACGTTTCCAACGTCGCTGTCATCGACTCGGACGGCAACCCCACCCGGGTGGGCTACCGGACCGACGAGGAAACCGGCAAGCGCGTTCGGATTTCCCGGAAGAACGGGAAGGACATCTGACATGACCACCACCGAGAACAAGACCGCACCGCGTCTGAAGACCCGGTACCGCGAGGAGATCCGCGACGCGCTGAACGCGGAGTTCGACTACGCGAACGTCATGCAGATCCCCGGCGTCGTGAAGGTCGTCGTCAACATGGGTGTCGGTGACGCCGCCCGCGATGCGAAGCTGATCAACGGCGCCGTCGCCGACCTGGCCCTGATCACCGGCCAGAAGCCGGAGATCCGCAAGGCCCGCAAGTCGATCGCGCAGTTCAAGCTCCGTGAGGGCATGCCGATCGGTGCGCGCGTCACGCTGCGCGGCGACCGCATGTGGGAGTTCCTGGACCGCCTGGTCTCCATCGCGCTGCCCCGTATCCGGGACTTCCGTGGCCTCAACGGCAACCAGTTCGACGGCAACGGCAACTACACGTTCGGCCTGAACGAGCAGTCGATGTTCCACGAGATCGACGTGGACAAGATCGATCGTCCGCGCGGCATGGACATCACCGTCGTCACGACCGCCACCAACAACGAAGAAGGCCGTGCCCTGCTGAAGCACCTCGGCTTCCCGTTCAAGGAGAACTGAGCCCATGGCTAAGAAGGCACTGGTCAACAAGGCCAACAAGAAGCCGAAGTTCGCGGTGCGCGCCTACACCCGCTGCCAGCGTTGCGGGCGCCCTCACGCGGTGTTCCGCAAGTTCGGCCTCTGCCGCGTCTGCCTCCGTGAGATGGCACACCGCGGTGAGCTTCCCGGAGTTCACAAGAGCTCCTGGTGACGTGAACGGTGGGTGACCGCAGGGTCGCCCACCGTCACTACTGTCAGGGGCCGGTCGCATCCGCGTCCGGTCCGCATGAAACCAAGTTCGTCGTAGGCCCACGGCCGGCGCACCGGTGATTCGTCACCACTGCCGGTGTTGCATGGGAACCGCAACGAGAAAGGTGAACAGGTCAGCCATGACCATGACCGACCCCATCGCAGACTTCTTGACGCGTCTGCGCAACGCCAACACGGCGTACCACGACGAGGTGAAGCTTCCCCACTCGAAGATCAAGGCGAACATCGCCGAGATCCTCAAGCGTGAGGGCTACATCGCCGACTTCCGCACCGAGGATGCCGAGGTGGGCAAGACCCTCGTCGTCGACCTCAAGTACGGCCCTTCCCGTGAGCGCAGCCTCGCCGGTGTGCGCCGCGTGTCGAAGCCCGGCCTGCGCGTGTACGCGAAATCCACCAACCTGCCCAAGGTCCTGGGCGGCCTCGGCGTGGCGATCATCTCCACGTCCTCCGGCCTGCTCACCGATCGCCAGGCGGCCAAGCAGGGAGTGGGCGGGGAAGTCCTCGCCTACGTCTGGTAAGGGAGGCCACCACAATGTCGCGTATTGGAAAGCTTCCGGTCACCGTCCCCTCGGGTGTCGAGGTGACCATCGACGGCCAGGACGTCGCAGTGAAGGGCCCCAAGGGCAACCTCTCGCTGACCATCGCCGAGCCGATCACCATCGCCAAGGGTGAGGACGGCGCGCTCAACGTGAGCCGTCCGAACGACGAGCGCCGCAGCCGTGCGCTGCACGGCCTGTCGCGCACCCTCGTGCAGAACCTCATCGACGGTGTCACCCAGGGGTACACCACGAAGATGGAGATCCACGGCGTCGGTTACCGCGTCGCGCTCAAGGGCAAGGACCTCGAGTTCTCGCTCGGCTACAGCCACCCGGTCCCGATCGAGGCCCCCGAGGGCATCACGTTCGCGGTCGAGTCGCCGACGAAGTTCTCGATCTCGGGCATCGACAAGCAGAAGGTCGGCCAGATCGCGGCCAACATCCGCCGGCTGCGCAAGTCCGACCCGTACAAGGGCAAGGGCATCCGCTACGAGGGCGAGCAGGTGCGCCGCAAGGTCGGAAAGACGGGTAAGTGATCATGAGCCAGACCGAGAACCAGAAGGCCAAGCGGATTCCGCTCGGCAAGGACGCGTCCACCCGGCGTCGGCTGTCGAAGCAGCGTCGGCACTTCCGTCTGCGCAAGAAGGTCGCCGGCACCGCCGAGCGTCCCCGTCTCGTCGTGAACCGGTCCTCGCGCCACATCCACGCCCAGCTGGTGGACGACCTGACGGGCACCACCCTGGCGGCGGCCTCGACCGTCGAGCCGGACGTGCGTGCGGTCGAGGGCGACAAGAAGGCGCGCGGCGCCAAGGTCGGTCAGCTGCTCGCCGAGCGTGCCAAGGCTGCCGGCGTGGAGGCCGTGGTCTTCGACCGCGGCGGCCACACCTACAGCGGCCGGATCGCGGCCCTCGCAGACGCGGCTCGCGAAAGCGGGTTGAAGTTCTGATGACCATCTCTTCGAACGGAAGGAACGCCTGATGCCGGGACGTCAGCGGCGTGACGGCGGCAACGGCCCCGCCGGACAGAATGGCCCCAACACCGGGGACCAGCGTGGTGGTCGCGACCGCCGCGATCGTGACTCGCGTGGCGGCGGTGCCGCCGAGAAGTCGAACTACATCGAGCGTGTCGTCTCGATCAACCGTGTGTCGAAGGTCGTCAAGGGCGGCCGTCGCTTCAGCTTCACCGCGCTGGTGATCGTGGGCGACGGCAACGGCCTGGTCGGCGTCGGCTACGGCAAGGCCAAGGAAGTTCCCGCGGCCATCCAGAAGGGTGTCGAGGAAGCGCGCAAGGGCTTCTTCCGCGTCCCGCTCATCGGCTCCACCGTCACCCACCCGGTGCAGGGTGAGGCCGCGGCGGGTGTCGTCATGCTGCGTCCGGCCTCGCCGGGTACCGGTGTGATCGCCGGTGGCGCGGTGCGTGCCGTGCTCGAATGCGCGGGCATCCACGACATCCTGTCGAAGTCGCTCGGTAGCGACAACGCCATCAACGTCGTGCACGCCACCGTGGCCGCCCTCAAGCAGCTGCAGCGCCCCGAGGAAGTCGCGGCTCGCCGCGGTCTGCCCCTCGAGGACGTCGCACCTGCGGGCATGCTGCGCGCCCGGGCACAGGCTGCTGGGAGCGTGAAGTAATGGCAGAGCTGAAGATCACGCAGGTCAAGAGCACCATCGGCGCCAAGTCGAACCAGCGCGACAGCCTGCGCACCCTCGGTCTGCGGAAGATCCGCCAGTCCGTGGTCCGCGAGGACAACGCGCAGAACCGCGGCTTGATCAACGTGGTGCGTCACCTCGTCGTTGTCGAGGAAGTCACTGCTGAGGAGGCCTCCAAGTGACCATCAAGCTGCACCACCTGCGCCCGGCCCCGGGCGCGAAGACGGACAAGACCCGCGTCGGCCGCGGTGAGGGTTCGAAGGGCAAGACCGCCGGTCGCGGTACGAAGGGCACCAAGGCGCGCAAGAACGTCTCGGCGGCCTTCGAGGGTGGCCAGATGCCGCTGCACATGCGGCTGCCGAAGCTCAAGGGCTTCAAGAACGCCTTCCGCACCGAATACCAGGTCGTCAATGTCGGCGACATCGCCCGCCTGTTCCCCGAGGGTGGCCAGGTCGGCGTCGACGAGCTCGTCGCCAAGGGCGCGGTTCGCAAGAACCAGCTCGTGAAGGTCCTCGGCGAGGGCGAGCTCACGGTTGCCGTGCAGGTGACCGCGAACAAGTTCTCCGGTTCCGCCAAGGAGAAGATCGCCGCTGCCGGCGGCACCGCGACCGAACTGGCCTGACCGGTTCGCTCGTGCGTGACGCACAGCTCGAGAACGGCCGCACTGCAGCACGTCCCGCAGTGCGGCCGTTCGGCGTTCGCACCCCACCGCATGCCGCGCGGCGGAGCACATCCGCCGCGCGTGCGAGCCGCCCCGGACCGGCGCCACGGCACCGGTCCGGGGCGCGCTGCTAGAGTTCAAGAGTTGTCGACCGTCGGACCCCGCGCGTCGATCCACAGTCTCCCGTTTCGCCCTGCCAGGAGGATCTTTGCTTTCCGCCTTCGTCTCGGCCCTCAGGACCCCGGACCTGAGGCGGAAGATCCTCGTCGCGCTCGGGTTGGTGGCCCTGTACCGCCTCGGCGCGACGTTGCCGTCTCCGGGCGTCGACTACGGCAATGTGCGCGCCTGCATCGATCAGCTCAGCGGCGGCGACTCCGCCGGGATCTACTCGCTGATCAATCTGTTCTCCGGTGGCGCGCTGCTACAGCTGTCGGTGTTCGCGATCGGCATCATGCCGTTCATCACCGCGAGCATCATCGTCCAGCTGCTGACGGTGGTCATTCCTCGATTCGAGGAACTCCGCAAGGAGGGCCAGGCCGGCCAGGCCAAGATGACGCAGTACACGCGGTACCTCGCGGTGGCGCTCGCCGTGCTGCAGTCCACCGGCATCGTCGCCCTCGCGGCCCGTGGTCAGCTGCTGCAGGGCTGTACCGAACCGATCCTGGCCGACGACAGCATCTTCGGCATGGTCGTGATCGTGCTGGTCATGACGGCCGGTGCGGCACTCGTCATGTGGTTCGGTGAGCTCATCACCGAGCGCGGCGTCGGCAACGGCATGTCGATCCTGATCTTCTCCGGCATCGCCTCGCGGCTGCCGGCCGAGGGCCGCACCATCCTCGAGTCCCGCGGTGGCCTGGTCTTCGCCATCGTCCTCGTCGTCGCGCTGGTGGTCATCACCGGCGTGGTGTTCGTCGAGCAGGGCCAGCGCCGGATCCCGGTGCAGTACGCCAAGCGCATGGTGGGCCGGCGCATGTACGGCGGTTCCTCGACCTACCTGCCCCTGAAGGTCAACCAGGCCGGCATCATCCCGGTGATCTTCGCGTCGTCGTTGCTGTACCTGCCGAACCTCATCGCCCAGCTGACCGGAGCCACCTCGGCCACCGACCCGAGCTGGTGGCAGCGGATCATCAACGAATACCTGGTGAATCCGAACAACCCCGTTTACATCGCGATCTACTTCTCGCTGATCGTCTTCTTCGTCTTCTTCTACGTCGCCATCACCTTCAACCCGGAGGAACGGGCCGACGAGATGAAGAAGTACGGCGGATTCATCCCCGGCATCCGGCCGGGACGCCCCACTGCCGAGTACCTCAGCTACGTCCTCAACCGCATCACGGTTCCAGGTTCGCTGTACCTGGGTCTCATCGCGACGCTGCCCAACTTCTTCCTCTCGGGAAGCCAGACCGCCACCAGCATCTTCGGCGGCGCCGCGGTGCTCATTCTCGTCAGTGTCGCGCTGGACACTGTCAAGCAGATCGAAAGTCAACTCATGCAGCGCAACTACGAAGGGTTCCTCAAGTGAGACTTGTACTCCTCGGTCCGCCCGGTGCCGGCAAGGGCACGCAGGCCGCCATCCTGTCGGAGAAGCTCGGCGTCCCCGCAATCTCCACCGGGGATCTGTTCCGGGCCAACATCGGGCAGGGCACCCCGCTCGGCCTCGAAGCCAAGAAGTACATCGACGCCGGGGAGCTCGTGCCCGCCGAGATCACCAACAACATGGTGCGCGCCCGCCTCGCCGAGCCCGACGCCGCCAACGGCTTCCTGCTCGACGGCTTCCCCCGCAGCGTGGAGCAGGCTCGCGAACTCGAGGCCATCCTGAAGGATCTCGACACCCAACTCGACGGGGTCCTGTCCTTCGACATCGACGAGGACGTGGTGGTGGAGCGGATGCTCGCCCGCGGCCGCGCCGACGACACCGAGGACGTCATCCGCAACCGGCTCCGGGTCTACCGCGAGGAGACCGCGCCGCTGCTCGACTACTACGCCGATTCGCTCGTCACGGTCGACGCCGTCGGCGAGGTCGACGAGATCAACGCGCGCGCCCTCGCGGCCCTCGGCAAGTAAGGACGCAGGAGCAAGAAGATGGGTTTCGGGCGCAAGCGCAAGGTGGTTCCGTTCCGCACCGCCGGCGAACTCGATGCGATGGCGGCGGCGGGTGCCGTCGTCGGCGCCGCTCTCGTGGCGGTACGGAAGGCGGCGAAGCCGGGCGTGAGCACCCTGGAACTGGACCAGGTGGCGGAGGCGGTCATCCGCGACGCGGGGGCCGTCCCCTCCTTCCTGGGCTACCACGGGTTCACCGGCTCGATCTGTTCGTCGGTGAACGACCGCGTGGTGCACGGCATCCCCTCGGCGACGGAGATCCTCGCCGAGGGCGATCTCGTGTCGATCGACTGCGGCGCGATTCTCGACGGCTGGCACGGCGACTCGGCGTGGACCTTCGGAGTCGGTGAGCTCTCCGCCGCCGACGCCGACCTCAGCGATGCGACGCGGCTGTCGATGGAGGCGGGGATAGCGGCGATGCTGCCGGACAACCGGCTCACCGACGTCTCGCACGCCATCGAGCTGGGTACCCGCGCCGCGGAGTCGGCGCACGGCCGGAGCTACGGCATCGTCGACGGCTACGGCGGCCACGCCATCGGCCGCGAGATGCACATGGACCCGTTCCTGCCGAACGAGGGCGCGCCCGGCAAGGGCCCCCGTCTCGTGGTGGGATCGGTGCTCGCCATCGAGCCGATGCTGACCCTCGGCACCTACGAGACCGAGGTGCTCGGCGACAAGTGGACCGTCGTCACGACCGACGGCAGCCGCGCCGCGCACTGGGAGCACACCGTCGCGGTGACCGAGGACGGTCCGCGCATCCTGACCCCGCGCCCGGAGTAGCGGCGGTGGCGGCGAGCGAATGTATCGCTCGCTGCCGTGAAGGAGCTGAACGATACATTCGCTCGGGCCGCGGGCGCCGCCGGTTCACGCCTCGAGCAGGAGGGTGACCGGGCCGTCGTTCACCAGGCTCACCTCCATGTGCTCCCCGAAGACGCCGGTCTGCACGTCGGCGCCCAGGCCGCGCAGCGCCGTCGTGAACTCGTCCACCAGGGGTTCGGCCACCGCGCGTGGCGCGGCCGCCGACCACGACGGACGGCGGCCCCTGCGGGTGTCGGCCATGAGCGTGAACTGGCTGACGACGAGGATCGGTGCGGCCAGATCGGACGCGGACTTCTCGTCCTCGAGGATCCGCAACGTCCACACCTTCCGGGCGAGCGTGGCGGCCTTCGCCGCGTCGTCGTCGTGGGTCACGCCGACGAGCACGAGCAGCCCGTGACCGCCGGCCCGGGGCGAGATGCGGGCGACCTCGCGCCCGTCGACCGCGACCGCGGCACCCGTCACCCGCTGAACCAACGCCCGCACGGCCGTCCTCCTCGCATCTCGGCATTTGGCCCCGGTGGGAAAGTTCCCGTAACATAGATCGATGGTGCGCCCTGCGCGCCGGCCCGCGGTTGTCCGCAGGCCGGTCACGTCGAGCGTCACGGTAACGGAAACCGATGCAACCACACGCCGAACAACACGGATCGCGGAGGATATGGCCAAGAAAGACGGAGCCATCGAGGTCGAGGGTCGCGTGATCGAGCCGCTGCCCAATGCGATGTTTCGCATTGAGCTCGAGAACGGTCACAAGGTCCTGGCTCACATCAGCGGCAAGATGCGTCAGCACTACATTCGCATCCTGCCCGAGGACCGGGTTGTCGTGGAGCTCTCGCCCTACGACCTGTCGCGTGGGCGCATCGTCTACCGCTACAAGTAAGAGCTTCCCCGGCCGCACGGTCGGGGAGAACCATGTCTGCGGCATGCCTCGTGCTCTGCCGCAGGCGTACACACAGGAGATCAGACGCACCGTGAAGGTTCAGCCGAGCGTCAAGAAGATCTGCGAGAAGTGCAAGGTGATCCGCCGTAACGGCCGGGTCATGGTGATCTGCGAGAACCTGCGCCACAAGCAGCGCCAGGGCTAGACCACCCGCTCTTCGAAAGATCGGCTTGGCAACAAGCTAGAGAAGACCTTCCAGCACCAGTCGTTCGGTCACGATTCCCGATTCGTCGGGGAGCCGCGCGATATACCCCCGGTTCGGAGGCCGGGGCCCCACTGTGTTTCGGACTACCGGCGTTCCGGCTTCGGCCGGGCCGCGGGACCACACAGTTTCACGACGCAGGGGACGGGCTGGGAGCAGACCTCCGCACACCGAATAGGAATGCCACATGGCACGTCTCGCAGGTGTCGATCTTCCCCGCGAAAAGCGGATGGAGATCGCACTGACCTACATCTACGGCATCGGCCGTACCCGCTCGAAGGAGATCCTCGAGGCCACCGGCGTGAGCCCGGATCTGCGCAGCAAGGACCTCTCCGACGAGGATCTCGCCAAGCTGCGCGAGTTCATCGAGGAGACCTACAAGGTCGAGGGTGACCTCCGCCGCGAGGTCCAGGCGGACATCCGTCGCAAGATCGAGATCGGCTGCTACCAGGGCCTGCGACACCGTCGTGGTCTGCCCGTGCGTGGACAGCGCACCAAGACCAACGCCCGCACCCGCAAGGGTCCGAAGCGCACCGTCGCAGGAAAGAAGAAGTAATGCCTCCCAAGTCACGCAGCACCGGTCCGAAGAAGACCCAGAAGGCGCGCCGCAGGGACAAGAAGAACGTCCCGCACGGTGCCGCTCACATCAAGAGCACCTTCAACAACACGATCGTGTCCATCACGGACCCGAACGGCAACGTCATCTCCTGGGCGTCCTCCGGCCACGTCGGCTTCAAGGGTTCGCGCAAGTCGACCCCGTTCGCCGCGCAGCTCGCCGCCGAGAACGCTGCCCGCAAGGCGCAGGAGCACGGTGTCAAGAAGGTCGACGTCTTCGTGAAGGGCCCGGGCTCGGGCCGCGAGACGGCGATCCGCTCCCTCCAGGCCGCGGGCCTCGAGGTCGGCACCATCTCCGACGTCACCCCCCAGCCGCACAACGGCTGCCGTCCGCCCAAGCGGCGTCGCGTCTAACGGGAAAGGAAGGTTTGAATCATGGCTCGCTATACCGGTCCCGTTACCCGTAAGTCGCGTCGTCTGCGCGTCGACCTCGTCGGAGGCGACCAGGCGTTCGAGCGTCGCCCCTACCCGCCCGGCCAGCACGGCCGCGCGCGGATCAAGGAGAGCGAATACCTGCTCCAGCTGCAGGAGAAGCAGAAGGCCCGCTTCTCCTACGGCGTGATGGAGAAGCAGTTCCGTCGTTACTACGAGGAGGCCGCCGGCCGGCCCGGCAAGACCGGTGAGGTCCTGCTGGTCATCCTCGAGTCGCGTCTGGACAACGTCGTCTACCGTGCCGGTCTCGCCCGGACCCGCCGTCAGGCCCGCCAGCTGGTGAGCCACGGCCACTTCCTGGTGAACGGCAAGAAGGTCGACATCCCGAGCTACCGCGTCTCGCAGTACGACATCATCGACGTCCGCGAGAAGTCGCTGGGCACGCTGCCCTTCCAGGTGGCCCGTGAGACCCAGGGTGACCGCCCGATCCCGGGTTGGCTGCAGGTCGTCGGCCCGCGTCTGCGGGTGCTGGTCCACCAGCTCCCCGAGCGCGCGCAGATCGACATCCCGCTGCAGGAACAGCTGATCGTCGAGTACTACTCGAAGTAAGGCGCTTCGCGCCGTGGTGTCCTTCCGGTCCTCCCGAGGTCCGGGGGGACACCACACCCCGACCAGGGCGTCATATGGCGGACGCCCACAAGGAGGCACTCCATGCTCATCTCGCAGCGACCCACCCTCAGCGAAGAGGTCATCGCCGACGACCGCTCGAAGTTCGTCATCGAACCCCTCGAGCCCGGTTTCGGGTACACCCTCGGCAACTCGCTTCGTCGCACCCTGCTGTCCTCGATTCCGGGCGCGGCCGTCACCAGCATTCGCATCGACGGCGTGCTCCACGAGTTCACCACGGTCCCCGGGGTCAAGGAGGATGTCACCGACATCATCCTGAACCTCAAGGGCCTCGTGGTCAGCTCGGAAGAGGACGAGCCGGTCACCATGTACGTCCGCAAGCAGGGCCCCGGCACCGTGACCGCGGGCGACATCGTGCCCCCGGCCGGTGTCACCGTCCACAACCCGGACCTGCACATCGCCACCCTGAACGACAAGGGCAAGCTGGAGATCGAGCTCGTCGTCGAGCGCGGCCGCGGCTACGTCCCCGCTGTTCAGAACAAGGCATCCGGCGCCGAGATCGGCCGCATCCCGGTCGACTCGATCTATTCGCCGGTGCTCAAGGTGACCTACAAGGTGGAGGCGACCCGCGTCGAGCAGCGCACCGACTTCGATCGGTTGATTCTCGACGTGGAGACCAAGAACTCGATCACCGCGCGGGACGCGCTCGCCTCGGCGGGCAAGACCCTGGTGGAGCTCTTCGGTCTGGCCCGTGAGCTGAACGTCGAAGCAGAAGGCATCGAGATCGGTCCCTCGCCCGCCGAGGCCGACCACATCGCCTCCTTCGGACTCCCCATCGAGGACCTCGACCTGACGGTCCGGTCCTACAACTGCCTCAAGCGCGAGGGTGTGCACACCGTCGGTGAGCTCGTGGCACGCACGGAGTCCGATCTGCTCGACATCCGCAACTTCGGTCAGAAGTCCATCGACGAGGTGAAGGTCAAGCTGCACTCGCTCGGCCTCTCCCTCAAGGACAGCCCCGCGTCCTTCGACCCGAGCACCGTCGCCGGCTACGACGCCGCGACCGGTACCTGGAGCGACACGGACGCCGGTTCCTTCGGCGACGCCGAGGGGAACGAGGACTACGCCGAGACCGAGCAGCTGTAGCAGCTCACGGTCCGTTACTAGGAGATTCATCATGCCCAAGCCCAAGAAGGGTGCCCGCTTCGGCGGGTCGGCCTCGCACCAGAAGGCGCTGATGGCCAACCTGGCCACCGCGCTCTTCGAGCACGGCCGCATCACCACCACCGAGGCCAAGGCCAAGGCCCTGCGGCCCTACGCCGAGAAGCTCGTCACGCACGCGAAGGCCGGCACGCTGGCCAACCGTCGTGAGGTGCTGAAGGTCATCCGCAACAAGGACGTCGTCCACACGCTGTTCGCGGAGATCGGCCCGTTCTACGAGGACCGCAACGGCGGCTACACCCGCATCGTCAAGACGATGCCGCGCAAGGGTGACAACGCTCCCATGGCGATCATCGAGCTCGTCAAGGAGAAGACGGTCACGTCCGAGGCCGACCGCGCCCGGCGCGTCGCCGCCTCGCAGAGCGCGCCGGCCACCGAGGCCCCGGCCGAGGAGAATGTGGTCGAGGCCGTCGAGGCCGACGCCACCGACGCGCAGGTCGAGAACGCGGACGCCGTCGTCGACGCGATCGAGGACGAGAACGCCACCGCGGCCGACGCCAAGGACGCCGACGAGGCCAAGAAGGACTAGTCCACTTGGTTTCGGCATCCGCTGAAGCGAACGAGCCCGTCGCCCCCCACGGGGGCGGCGGGCCCGTTGCTTTCGAGAACCCTTCCGCCGCCGCCGTGGACACCACCCGGCTGCGGCTCGACATCGCCTACGACGGCACCGACTTCTCCGGCTGGGCGCGTCAGCCCGGACGGCGGACGGTGTGCGGGGAGATCGAGGAGAAGCTCGGTGCGATCGTGCGCGCGCCGGTGCAGCTCACCGTCGCCGGCCGCACCGACGCCGGGGTGCACGCCTCCGGTCAGGTCGCGCACGTCGACGTCCCCACCGCCGCGATTCCGGACGACCTCGTCCGCCTGGTGCGCCGTCTCGCCCGGTTCCTGCCCCGCGACGTCCGCATCACCGGCATCTCCGTCGCCCCGCCGCACTTCGACGCCCGCTTCTCGGCGATCCGCCGGCACTACGAGTACCGGCTCACCACCGCCGTGTACGGGGCGGACCCCCTGCGGGCCCGCGACACCGTCGCCTGGCCCAAGCCGGTGGACGTCGACGCGATGCGCGCGGCGTCGACCTCGCTGCTGGGCCTGCACGACTTCGCGGCCTTCTGCAAGCGGCGCGACGGGGCGACGACGGTCCGCGAACTGCAGCGCTTCGACTGGACGGTGTCCGGCGGTCGCGCGGCGGGCGCCGGTCCGGACGTCGGCGTGATCCTCACCGCGCACGTGAGCGCGGACGCGTTCTGCTGGTCGATGGTGCGCAGCCTCGTCGGCGCGGCGCTGGCCGTGGGGGAGGGGCGGCGCAGTGTCGAATGGATGACCGCACTGCTCGACGAACGGGAGCGTGCCGCGGCGGTGGCCGTGGCCCCGGCGCACGGGCTCAGTCTCGTCGGCGTCGACTATCCCGCCGACGACGACCTCGCGGCGCGCAACGCGGCCACCCGCGAGATGCGCGGGCCCATCAGCCCCGGCTGCTGCTGACCTGCGGCCGGGCCGGCCGGTGATATGTTCCGACGAGCACGTCCCCCGGCCGGCCCGGCCGGGGGATCGGCGTGTGAGAGGGAGGCACCCATTGCTGGACTTGCCCGCGATCCGGCGACGGGGTGCGACGGTGGCGGTGGCACTGCTCGCCGCGACGTCGCTGCTGACGGCACCGGCGCTCGCCCAGCCGGCTGCGGATGCGGACCCGGCCGGTGCCTACGTCGATCACGTGGAGGAGCGGACCGCGCGCGACTGGGTGCTGCACGTGTACTCGCCGTCCATGGACCGGGTGATCCCGGTCGAGGTGATCCGGCCCGCGGACACCTCCGCGGCGCGACCGACGTTCTACCTGCTCAACGGCGCCGGTGGGGGTGAGGACGCCGCCAACTGGCGGGACCAGACGGACGTCCGCGAGTTCTTCGACGGCAAGAACGTCAACGTCGTCACTCCCGTGGGCGGCGCCTTCGCGTACTACACGGACTGGATCCGCGACGACCCGAAGCTCGGCCGGCACCGGTGGGCGACGTTCCTGACGTCGGAGTTGCCGCCGGTCGTCGACGCGGTGCTGGGCGCCGACGGCCGCAACGCCGTCGCGGGGATGTCGATGTCGGGCAGCTCGGTGCTGGCCCTCGCCCAGCAGTCGCCGGGGCTGTACGAGGCGGTGGCGTCCTACAGCGGGTGTGCACAGACGAGCAGCGACCCGGGGCGCAGCTACGTGGAGGCCGTCGTCACCCTCGGCGGCGGCGACGTCGAGAACATGTGGGGGCCGATCGGCGGACCGGGGTGGATCGCCAACGATGCGGCGCTGAACGCGGAGAAGTTGCGCGGCACGACGCTGTACATCTCGTCCGGCGGCGGTCTGCCCGGCCCGCACGAGGCGGCGTTGGGCGGGCAGGTGGATCCGGTCGACCTGGTCGTCCTCGGATCCATCGAGGCGGCCACGGCCCAGTGCACCGAGCGGCTGCGGCGGACCTTCGACGAACTCGGGATCGAGGCGACCTTCAGCACGGGCGCGCAGGGCACGCACTCGTGGGGTTACTGGCAGGACGCGCTGCACGAGTCCTGGCCGATCCTCGCGGAGGCGATCGGCGCGTAGCGCGGCCCGGCACGCGTGACGGAAACAGCAAGGGGGCGAGGTCGGATGACCTCGCCCCCTTCGCTACGCGTCGAGGCGTCTCTCAGATCAGCCAGCTGAGGAAGGAGAGCACGTGGTCGATCAGGGAGCCGAGCGAGCCGAGCAGCATGGGAATTACCTCCGATGTCGATGTACAAATCCTGGACGTACGTCCAACAAGATCTAAGTACAGGCTGTCCGCTTTGCCCAGAAAATGTGACGCAGGATACCGAGGGGAACGGCGAGGGGTCGGAGGTCAGTCCGCGATCATCCGGAGCAGCGCCGCCACCGCGCGGAACGGCAGCGACAGGAGCCGCAGGAACAGGACGCCGAGCTCGGCGAGTGTCGCCACCGTGTCCGCGGCGTCGGCCGCCCACTCCATCCGGTCCGCGGCTCTGCGGCCACGCCTACGGCGTCTGTCCACCGGCGCACGGTAGCAGGTGGTTCGCGAAATCTGACAGGAGGATGTTTCAGATTCCACGGCAGGAGTTATCCGGGCGGTGTCGGGGTGCGCGAGCCGCCGGGGAGGACGGCCGCGCGCCCCGACGCCGCCGGGAGTGCGCGCCCCGGGGCTGCCGGGAGTTCACACCGTCAGCCGGCCAGGTGCCGCGCGATGACCAGCCGCTGGATCTGGTTCGTGCCCTCGAAGATCTGGGTGATCTTCGCGTCCCGCATGAAACGTTCGACGGGGAAGTCGCGGGTGTAGCCGTAGCCGCCGAGCACCTGCACGGCGTCGGTGGTCACCTTCATCGCCGCATCGGTCGCGACGAGCTTGGCGACCGACGCCTGCCGCGAGTAGGGCAGGCCGGCATCCTTGCGGCGCGCGGCGTCGATGTACGTCGCGCGGGCCGAGTCCACCGCGGCGGCCATGTCGGCGAGGACGAACCCGAGTCCCTGGTGGTCGATGATCTTCTTGCCGAACGCCTTGCGCTCCTTGGCGTATGCGGTGGCCTCGTCGAGCGCGGCCTGCGCGAGACCCACCGCGACGGCCGCGATGCCGAGCCGGCCCGAGTCGAGCGCGCTGAACGCGATCGGCAGGCCCTGGCCCTCGGCGCCGATGCGGCGCTCGCCGGGCACGAACGCGTCGTCGTAGTGGGCGGTGGTGGTCGGGATGGCGTGCAGACCCATCTTCTCCTCGGGCTTACCGAAGCTCAGGCCCTCGGTTCCGGCCGGCACGAGGAAGCAGGAGATGCCCTTCGAGCCGGCGTCGGAGGTCCGGGCGAACAGCGTGTAGAAGTCTGCCTTGCCGCCGTTGGTGATCCACGCCTTCGATCCGGAGATCCGGTAGCCGCCGTCCACGGCCGTCGCGCGGCAGGCCAGGGCCGCGGCATCGGACCCGGCCTGCGGCTCGGAGAGGCTGTAGGCGCCGATCGTGTCGCCGCCGAGCATGTCCGGCAGCCACTTGTTCTTCTGCTCGTCGGTGCCGTGGGTGGCCAGCGCGAAGCACGACAGCCCGTGCACGCTCACCGCGACGGCAACCGCCGCCCAGCGGGCGCCGAGCTCCTCGAGCACCTGCAGGTACACCTCGTACGGCTGGTTGCCGCCGCCGAATTCCTCCGGGTACGGCAGGCTCAGCAACCCCGCCGCGCCGAGGGCCGGGAAGACCCCCTCGGGGAACGTCTCGGTGCGCTCGTGTTCGACGACCCGCGGGGCGAGAACCTTGTCCGCGACGTCGCGGGTCAGTTCGATGAGGTCGTAGGCCTCGGGGGTGGGCAGCAGGCGCTCGACAGGCACGGCAGACTCCTCGATCGGAAATAGTACTGAGAACGATACTGCAGTACTGTATGAAGTATGACAAGAGCGGGGATCCGACGCGGCACGGCACGTCAGGCGCAGCTGTTCGACCAGCTCGTCGCCCTGTTCCTCGCCGCGGGCTTCGCCCACTTCACCCTCGACGACATCGCCGCCCGCCTGCACTGCTCGAAGTCGACGCTCTACACCCTCGCCGAGAGCAAGGACCGCCTCGTCCGCGCGGCCACCGTGCACTTCTTCCGTGGCGCCACCGAACGCGTCGAGGCCGAACTCGACGGCCACACCGGCGCCGCCGACCGCATCCGCGCCTACCTCGAAGCCGTCGGCCGGCAACTCGAACCCGCCTCCGCGCAGTTCATGGAGGACATGGCCGCCGCCCCCACCGCCCGCGAGGTCTACGAACGCAACACCCGCCTCGCCGCCGAACGCGTCCGCGACCTCATCGCCGACGGCGTCGCCGCCGGCGAACTGCGCGACGTGCACGCCGCGTTCGTCGCCGACGTCGTCGCGGCTGTCATGGTCCGCATCCAGCAGCGCCACGTCGCCGAGGCCACCGGCCTGCCGGACGCCCAGGCCTACCGCGAACTCGCCGCCCTCCTGACCCACGGCCTCACCGCCTGAGCCGCCTACCATCGGCCCATGGACGCCGAAGCCCCGATTCGTCTCGAGATCGTCGTCGCCAGCGTGCGCGCCGGACGGATCGCCCCCGTCGTCGCCGACTGGTTCGCCGCCACCGCACGGCAGCGCCCCGAGTTCGACGTCGGCGTGCTCGACCTCGCCGACACCCCGCTGCCGCAGGATCTCTCCGGCGGCCCTGAGGCCGAGGCGTTCACCCGGCGGATCGAGGCGGCCGACGCATTCGCCGTCGTCACCTCCGAGTACAACCACGGGTACCCGGCCGCCCTCAAGACCGCCATCGACACCGTCAAACGCGAATGGCGCACCAAGCCGATCGGATTCGTCTCCTACGGCGGGCTCTCCGGCGGATTGCGCGCCGTCGAGCAACTCCGGCAGGTCGTCGTCGAGGTGCACATGGTCCCGGTCCGCGAATCGGTCAGCTTCCACCGCGTCAAGCACGCCTTCGCCGCCGACGGCACCACCACCGACGGCGCCGCGATCGACGCCGCGCAGCGCATGTTGAACCAGCTCGCCTGGTGGGCGCGGACCGTGCGCGCCGGGCGGGCCGCCCAGCCCTACCCCGGCTGAGGGACCCGGCTCAGCGTGCGGGCGCCGGCTGCGCGGCACGCGGACGGCCGATGTACGCGGCCTCGGCGTCGATGCTCACCAACGACAGCGACAGCCGTCGGCCACCCACCGCCAGCACCACCCGATCGCCGGCCGCTCCGGGCTGCAGGATCGACACGTCCGGGCGCTCGCGCGGCCACCGATCCGGGTGTGCGTGCACGTGGATCGCGGTCGTCCCGGCCGGGACCGTCGCCGGCCGCACGCCGTCGTACACGATCGTGTCGAAGCCCCGATCGTCGCCGGCCAACCGCAACCGGTCCGGACCCGCCGCGGCCAGCAGGGGACGCCAGGCCAGGGCGCGATCGGTGTGGATCACCACGCGGGCGCCCGTCGCCACCGCCCGGAACACCACCTGCTGCGCCAGATACAGCTCCCCGGCGACATACACGGTGCGCACCCCCCGGCCGGTCAGGCGGACGGACACGGCCGCACCGGACTCGTCCGCGCCGAGCAGCTGCCCGCATCCCGTCACCGGCAGCGCCAGGGCGTCGACGTCGGCGAGGTGCATGGTGCGCAGCGGGATCAGATCCTCGAGCCCCACCGCGGCCGTCGGGATCGACGCCAGCAACCCGTCCAGTTCGCGGCTCCACAGCCGTCGGGTGCCCGGCATCCGGATCCTCGGCTCGGGCGTGCGGCTCGTGCCGCGCACCGACGCTCCCACCCGCACGGCTCCCGGCTCGGCGCCGGGGCGCAGCCGAACCGCGATCGTCGCCGACGACAGTGACTCGGACCAGACCCGGGTCATGATCGCCCGGTCGAGGTGCCCCGGCTCCACCACCGCGGCGCGACTGTAGCCGCCGGGAAGCCGTACTGCGCCCCGATCCTCCTCGAGCAACGCCGGATCCGCGCACCCGGCGACGGACTCCACCGCCCCGGCGATCTCTCCCGCGCCGAGGATCCTCGCGGTGTGATGCTGCTCCGCCAACGCGCGCACGACGCGCCGCGCCGCGGCGGTCACCGCGCGCGCCGCGCCCTCCGAGCCGCCGCCACGGCGGGCCACCGCGGCCGGGCAGGCGACGGAGCCGAACCGCAGCGCGAGCCACACGGTGCGCGTCGCGGCGGCGGGCAGCGGCCCGATCAGGCGCTCGTACGCCGCACCGGCGGCGGTCTCGTCGCACACCCGGCTGCCGTGCACGATGACGTCGATTCCGTCGAGGCCGACGTCGTGCGTGGCGAGGCACGCGGCGATCGCGGCCAGCGGAAGCCGGCGCAGCGGTTCGGCCCGATCTCGTGTCAGCCGGGTGAGCTCGCCGGCCGTCGGTACCAGCTCGACCACCGCCACGACGGCGGTGCCGTCCCAGCACACCCCGACCGGTCGATCGTCGCCCGCCGCGACGTCGACGATCACCGGGCCGGACCGCAGCGAACGGCGCCGGAACCGCCACCACAGCCGCCCCCATTCGACGGCGTCGAGTCCGTGGACAGGCACCGCCACCGCCAGCGCGGCCAGTACCGCCACGGTCACCGCAGCGGGAAGCGGAGCGCCCGTCGCCGCCGCCGTCGTCGCGCCGATCACCGCCGCGCACTGCGCCCGCACCACCGTCACCACGCAGCGGCGCCGCGGCCGCCGGAAGATCCCATCCTGCACGACGATTCCCCCGTTCCCACCCGAGCGACGGCCCGGCCCCCCCGACGTTCCCGGGCGGAACTGTACTGTGTTGCGGCGGAGGGGGCGTCGTACGGGGGAGGATCGATGGGAGCGCAGCCGACCACGCGCTGGCAGGTCAACGGCTACCGATTTCTGGTGCGCCGCATGGAACATGCACTGGTGCGGCGAGACGTGCGGATGATCCACGACCCGATGCGGTCGCAGTCGCGTGCCCTGGCGGTGGGCGCCGTCCTCGCCTGTGTCGGCCTCGCCGGCTGTGCCGCGCTCGCTCTGCTCCGCCCGCAGGACAGGATCGGTGACGCGGCGATTGTGGTGGGACGCGATTCCGGCGCGATGCTGGTCGCGATCGACGGCGCCTTCCATCCGGTACTCAACCTGGCCTCCGCCCGTTTGGTGCTCGGGCGGCCCGAGGCCCCCGCCGTCGTTGCCGACGGCGAATTCGAAACCCGGCCCCGGGGGCCCCTCGTCGGTATCCCCGGTGCGCCGTCCGCGCTGGCACACGTCGCGGCACCGCTGCCGTGGACGGTGTGCGACACCGTGACGACCGACGGAAGTCGTTCCGTCACAACGACCGTCACCGGGGGAGAGCCGGCCTACGGCGAGCGCGTGCGGCCTCTCGCCGACGACGAGGCCCTGCTCGTCGCGGCCGACGGCAGGCACCATCTGGTCTACCGCGGCTCCCGCGCCGAGGTGGATCTGGCGGACCAGGCGCTCACCCGCGTCCTCGGCATCGATGCCGGCATGGCACGTCCCGTCGGACCGGGCCTGCTCGCCGCGATCCCGGAGGTGCCGCGGCTCGAGGCCCCGCGGATCCCCGGTGCTGGCGGCGAACCCGGCTATCCGATCGGATCGCTGACCGTCGGTTCGGTGGTCCGCGTCGCGGTGCCCGACGGGAAGAGGTTCTACGTCGTGCTGCGCGACGGCGTGCAGGAGGTGTCCGAGGCGACAGCGCAGATCGTCCACTTCACCGACTCGCAGGGCGCCGCGGAGATCCCGGCCGTCGCGCCGGACGTGCTGCGCGACGCTCCGACCGTGCGGGGTCTCGCGGTGGACACCTTTCCCGCCACCGTGCCCACCGTCATCGATGCCCGCGACCGTCCCGTCGCCTGCCTGACGTGGACCCCGGGGGTCGGCGCGGCCGAACGGTCGCGGTCCGTCGTCGAGGTGTCGGCGGGGTCCGCGCTGCCGCTGCCCGACGGCGCGGTGCCCGTGTCCCTGGCCCAGGCGGACGGCGCCGGGCCCGAGGCCGACAGCGCCTACCTCGCGCCCGGCCGGGGGGCGTTCGTGCAGACCACCTCCGTCGCGCCGGACAGTGCGCGGCGCGGCGCCCTCTTCTACGTGGCCGACACCGGCGTGCGCTACGGGATCGTCGACGCGGAAGCCGCGACCGCCCTGGGATTCTCCGAACCGGTGCCCGCGCCGTGGCAGATCGTCGAACTGTTCGCGCCGGGTCCTGCACTCGGGCGGGCGGAGGCACTCGTCGCCCACGACGGTGTCGCGCCGGATCACGACCCGGCGCCGGTCGGCGCCGGCCGCTGACGACGGCGCCGCAGCGGCGCGGTCGCCGACGCCGCCACCCCCAGGACCGCGAGCACCACCGCCGCCACGACGACCGCGACGTCCCTGGGCCGGTGATCCGGCGGCGTCCGCGGTATCGGCGCCGCGACGGCCACCGAGGCCGGCTCCTGCGGACGCCGCTCCCTCGGCGGGGCGGTCACCGCCGCGACGGGGTCGATCACGCCGTGGCCCACCCGCGGATTCCAGCCCTCCGCCGGTGCGTGCGCCGTGGCCTCGATCCGCATCGCCACGGCGCGGGCATCGAGGTGCGGAAACCGCGCCCGTACCAGCGCGACGGTCGCGGCCACCAGCGGCGCGGCGAAGCTCGTGCCGGACACCGGCACCGGGCCCTCGGCTCCCCGGTAGGCGTCGACGAGGCCATCGGCGGTGGGATGCAGGGAAACCACCCCGCTGCCGGGCGCGGCGACGTCCACCCACGGCCCCGGCAGGCTGTAGCTCGACGGTGACCCGTCCGGCTCGACCGAGCCGACCGTGAGTACGTAGTCGTCGTACCAGGCCGGCGAGGCCACGGTCGTGACCGCGCGCCACGGATCGTCTCCCGGCCGGAGAGGATCGAGCCCCTGCGGGTTCGACCCCTGGCAGCGGTCCTCCACGTTGCCGGCTGCGGCCACGACGACGGCGTCCTTCACCTCGGTCGCGTACCGCACCGCCGCCCCGAGTTCGGGGTCGTCGAGGCCCTCCGCGGCCGGCGCGCAGGCGACCTCGGAGATGTTGATGACGGTGGCGCCGAGGTCCGCGGCGCGGCGCACCGCCATCGCCATCGTGCGCACGTTGCCGTAGCCGGGCGACGTACGCGCATCGTGGTCGGCGGGATCCGACCGTCGCGCCGAGAAGTGGCGGCTGGACTGGCGCACGGTGAGGATCCGCGCATCCGGGGCGCCACCGGCGAACCCCGACCCGGGGACCGGCTGCGCCGCGACGAGCCCCGCCACCAGGGTCCCATGGGCGTCGCAGTCCTGCGTCCCATCGCCCGAGGAGACATAGTCGCCCCCCGGTACCAACCCGGGCAGCCGCGCATTGCGGCCCACCCCGGTGTCGATCACCGCCACGAGCTGCCCCGCCCCGCGACTCAGCGGCCACACGGCCGGAAAGTTCAGCACGCGCTGTGGTTCCGGGATCGAGGCGCTGTCGCCGGCGACGTCGACCGTGGTACACGGCGAACGCTGCCCGGTGTCGTCGACGGGCCCGGGTTCCCCGGGCGGGGGCAGGCGCCCGGCATCGACGGGCGGAGGTTCCGCCGCGGCGGACGGGGCCGTTCCGAAGGACGAGGCCGTCAGCACCAGGGCGACGACAACGAGGCGTGCGCCGCGGGCCACGTCAGAACCCGCGGACGGCGGCGTAGAGCCCGGTGACCCAGCAGGCCAACGGCACGATCGTCGCGATCACCGCGTACTCGACCACTTCGGCGGCGCGGCGCTGCACCGGCGTGAACGATCGTCGCGGCGCGACCACGCCGAACACCAGCGCTGCGGTCGCGACGGCAAGGGCGAGGGCGAACACGACGACGGGCGGCGCGGATCCGCCGACCGCGGCCGCGCCGAGCAGGCCCACCGGCACGGTTGCGCCGCCTGCCACCAGCAACGTCGCCTGGCGCGCATCGGTGTAGGTGCGGCCGCGCAGCATGATCACCGCCGCCGCGGCGACGGCGAGGGCGGTGCCGGGCAAGCGGAGACCGTCGCCGGACAGCGGCGCCGCGGCACACCATGCGCCCGCGACGACGAGAACGGCTCCCGCACCGATCAGCCCGGTGAGGTGGTCGCGTGCCCGCGCGGCGGCCGCCGCCAGCTCGCTGGGATCGGGCAGTGACCGGTCCCCGCCGTCCGGGGAGTCCGGTCCGTCCCTGCCGTCTTCGGTCTGCGGCGCGGGGGTCCCGGTCCCGGTCCCGGGACCGGGCACCGGCGGCAACGGCAGGTCGGCGAATTTCATGGCGAGGCGGGGTGCGAATGTCACCGTCAGCAGGGCCGTGACGACGACACCGGCGCCGACCGCGGAGGCGGAGATCCCGGTCGAGGCGGCGACGAGAAATGCGGCCGCGGCGGTCGCGGCGACGGCGGCGACCGCGGCGAAGGGCGCCCTTCCGACGGCGGTCAGCAGCAGGACCAGGGTCGCCACCGCCCCCGACAGGACCGCCCCGAGCATGGGGTGCGCCGGTCCGAAAGAGCCGGGCACCACGAGAATTCCGGTGGCGAAGGCGGCCGGGACCGCGCAGGCGCACAGGAGCGCCGCGGTGCGGTGGTCGTCGCGGGCCCGCCCGAGCAGGATCCCGGCGAGCAGGAGCAGGGCGGCGAGCGCGGCGCAGCCGGCACCGGCGGCCGTCCGGCCGTCCGGGGAGGCAAGTCGCAGCAGGGCCCCCACCCCGACGACCGTCGCGGACAGGGCGACGACCGCCGCGACCGCGGCCGCCGCACGCGGCGACCAGCGGCCCGCGCCGGCCTCGTCCGCCGTCGCGACGCTGTGGGTCACGTCGTCGAACAGCGGGGGTGGCGCAGGTGCCGACGCGTGCTCGAGCACCAGCAGGTCCCCGTCCCGGACGCCGTGCTCGTGCAGGCTCAGCGCGGCGGCGAGACGCGACGATCCGAGACGGGCCAGCGCCCACGCCTCGGGCTCGACCCGCTCGGAGGAGGCGTCGAAGTCGTTGTGGGACCGGTGGGCGGTGATGAGATCGACGACCCCCGGCACGAGCAGCGCGACAGGGACGTCCGCGGGTAACGCGAGGTCGACCTGTGTGTGCTGGGCCAGCACGGTCACGCGGCAGAGTTCGGGCGCGCCGATCCGCCCCGGTTCGGTGTGCGCAGCCGTCATCGTCCATCCCCCCGTCGTCCCCCGACCGTGCTGCGGTCCGGGCCGGGCTCGCCCGCCCGGTGTCGCCCGGACCTCGCGGAGACGATACGACATCGCTTCGCGCAGGCCGTCTTCGCGCCCGCCTGCGTGCCGATGTCGCAGGGGTGCGTTACCCTTCGTCGACCGTGGGGGGACGGCCGTCGTGAGGACGGCCGGCACGGTGCGGGTCGGGGGTGGGGTGTGAG
>NZ_JAALEG010000057.1 GCF_011058165.1 Rhodococcus aetherivorans | reverse complement strand
GGCAGGCCCAGCCCGCCCCGCAACCGCGCGTGACGTCCCCCGGCGCGCCCCCGGTTCCGTCGCGTCCCGAGGTCGACGACATCCCGCCGCCCGAGGCGCCGGACTACCCGGACGACCCCGGTCCCGAGCCGGACTACGAGCCGCCGCGGATCAGCCCCGCCGACGTCACCCCCGAGGACGAGGAAGAGATGTTCGCCGAGGCCGCCACCCCGGGCGACCCGTCGACGCGGCGCGAACCGGAGGACGTGGCGATCGAGTTGCTGCAGGACATCCTGGGCGCGAAGAAGATCAGCGAGTGAGCACGAAAGATCGGTAAGTTGACCGATTGTCGGCGTGATCGCCGGGTTCCTATGGTCGAGCCACCTCAACCGGAACCCCGCGATTCACGGAGACAACCATGACCGATACCCTTTCCTGGCTCAGTGCAGCCGAACTCGCGACCGACGTTCGCCGAGGACAGATCAGCGCGAGCGAAGTCGCGGCGCACTTCGTGCGGCGCGTGGACAATGTCAACCCGGCGATCAACGCGATCGTCGACTTCGATCGCGAACAGGTCCTGGCGGACGCGCGCGCACTGGATGCGAAACTGGTCGGCGGCGAGTCCGTCGGACCTCTGCACGGAGTGCCGTTCACGATCAAGGATCTGACGGCCGTGGCGGGCCGGCCCCTGACGTTCGGCATGGTGCCGATGAAGGACAACATCGCCGAGCACGACGCGGTGATCGTTCGGCGGCTGAAGGCCGCAGGCGGTCTCTACCTGGGCAAGACCAACACACCGGAGAGCGGGTACTACGGCGGCACGGACAACCACCTGTTCGGTCCTACCCACAATCCGTGGAAGCGCGGATACAGCGCGGGAGGTTCCAGCGGCGGAGCCGCCGCCGCCGTCGCGGCCGGTCTCGGCCCGCTGGCCGAAGGCAGCGACGGGGCGGGGTCGGTGCGCATTCCTGCGTCGCTCTGTGGCGCGGTCGGGCTCAAGCCCTCGACCGGGCGGGTGCCGCAGACCATTCTGGGTGGTCGCTTCTACCATTGGGCCTACCACGGTCCGATCACCCGCACGGTCGAAGACAATGCCCTCATGCTCGGTGTCGTCGCCGGACCCGACGAATCCGATCCGCTCAGTCTGCCGGCCTCGGACACCGACTACGTCGCCGAGACGAAGAAGGACATCGCCGGGTGGCGCATCGCGTGGTCACCGGATCTCGGCTTCGCAGAGGTCGATCCGGAGGTGGCGGCGATCTGCGCGCAGGCCGTTCGGGCGTTCGAGGACCTCGGTGCCCGGGTCGAGGAGGCGACGCCCGGCTGGGGAGACCCGGAAGAAGCGATGTGGCACGGCATCTGGGTTCCCGGTTTCGCGGCCGAACACGACATGATCGACTGGGACGAGTGGCAGGGCCAGGTCGACGACAATCTCGTCGAATTGATGCGTGAAGGAGAGCGTCTCACAGGTGTCGATGTCGGGCGGGCGGACCTGTTCCGTGGCCGGATGTGGGATACGTTCTCGTCGTTCATGCAGGACTACGACCTGCTGGTCTCGCCCACGCTGTGTGAAGCGGCCCATCCGCTGGGACAGTTCGCTCCCGGCCGGCTGGCGGGCGCGTCTCTGCGCACCCAGCTGCTCGGCTGGCTGATGACCTATCCGTACAACATGCTGACGACCCCGGCCGTCACCGTCCCTGCCGGATTCACGTCGGACGGACGTCCGGTCGGACTGCAGATCGCGGGACGGCTCCACGCCGACGCTGCGGTACTGCGCGCAGCGGCGAACTTCGAACGCGCTCGCCCCTGGGCGGACCGCATCCCCGAACTGTGACCGGGCGGGGAAACGGGCACACGAGAGGGAAAATATCTGCCCGGTAACAGGATTCGGCTCCACTGGACACTGGGTTCGACTATCGTCGAGCAATGGTCGTACCCGTGTTCAGTGGACTGGTCTCGGTGTTGCTGGGAGAGAACGCCGTCGACCGCATGGCCGGACTCACCCGGCACATGACCGATCAGCTCGACTGCGCGGCGGCTGCCGTGACACGCGTGGCGGGCGGTCGGCACGCGGTGGTGGCCAGCCGTGGCTACGACGACCGGACCCTGGACTACCTCGTCACCGATTTCGTCGACAAGGATCCGGGCATGCAGGCGGTTCGGGCCGAGCCCTCCGCGATACTGACCTGGCGGGACATCCCGTCGTATCGTCAGACCTACTCGGTGCGCGAAGTGTTCGTCCCTGCCGGATTCTCCGAAGGCACCTCCGTCGTTCTGACGTCCCCCACCGGCGTGGCGGTGGGGGCTCTGCACGTCAGTGTGGCGCGCGATTCGGTTCCCCACGGGGTCAAGACGACGCTGAGCGATGCGCGGGAGTACGCCGCCTGGTCGGTGGACACGCTCACGCAGCAGGAAGAGGTGGCCCTCACCCCACGAGAACACGAAGTTCTCGAACTGGTGATCGCCGGCCTGTCCAACCGCGAGATCGCGCAGCGAATGCAGCTGTCGCGCAGCACGGTCAACACTCATGTGGAGCATCTGCTGCGCAAATTGAAGGCCCCCAACCGGGTCGGTGCGGTGGTGCGCGCGGTCCGGCTCGGTCTGGTGTCGAATCGGGATCCGTGGGCGCAGCCCACGTAGCAGCCCGCTCCGGGCCGGCGGCGGGATCCCGATATGGACGTCCCGTTCAGGTGAGCAGGGGCACGAGTTGCTGCGCGTGCTCTCGGAGTGAGTCGAGGTGGCGCAGCAGCAGGTGCTGGTGGTCGATGCTGCCGGACAGGACCAGGCCCGCGACGAGGGTGCCGGTGGCGGAGCGGACGGGAACGGCGAGGCACGCGGAGTCGTCGCGCAGTTCGCCGAGCTGGGTGGCGAAGCCCCGGTCGCGGATCTCCCCGAGGTGACGGAGCAGGTCGCTGCGCACGACGATCGTGCGGCCGGTGAGGGCATGGGGTTCCCACCGGGGGAGGACGGTGTCGAGGTCGATCTTCTCGGCGAGCAGCAGCTTGCCGACGGCGCTCGCCTGGAGGTGCCGATTGAGGAGGGCCTCGTCGGCGCGGGGTGGATATTCGGGGTCGGCGTCGGCAAGGCGGAGCGCCGTGTCGGTGTAGTAGAACAGGTGGACGCCGAAGCGGACGGTCAGCCGAAGTTCGGTGAGAAGGTTACGTGCGGCTGTGCAGACGGTGGGGACGACGGCCGCGTCGACCAGTATGCCGATCTTGCGCCCGAGTGCGAAGCCGGACAGATCGGGTAGCCGGACGACGTAGCCTTCTCCGGCGAGCAGGTTCAGGAGCCGATAGGTGGTCGCCGGCGGCAGGGAGAGGTGTGCGGCGATGTCCTTGGCGGTGACCCCGGCCCCGGCCCGGGCGACTTCCTCGAGGACACGCAGGGCGCTGATCACCGCTTTCGGCTGCCGCCCCGACAGGGTTCCGTCCACGGGGCTCACCGCCGCACCTGCCAGGGGCGGTGCCGGCCGAGCAGATCGGCGGCGACGGTCTCGTCGTAGACGCCTATCCGGTCCGCGACGTCCGGGGCGCGCCGCACCCGGACCGCGAGCAGCGCGCCTCCGAGGAGCATCAGGACCGCGTACACGGCGGTCATTGCGCCCGCCACGTAGATCCCCGACGCAGCCGCCCACACGATCAGCGCCACCAGGCACGTGGCGGTGAGCGCGCCGATGACCAGCGGCAGACGGGTCAGCTCGCCGATCCGGCGCAGGAACGCGGGCGTAGCGACGCAGAGGAGGATGTAGGCGAGGACGTACCCGTGCGCCGAGAGGGCCAGCAGCCCGATCAGGACGTCGCGGTTCGAGCCGGTCGCCGCCAGAAAGACGACGGGCACGACAACGACGACAGGCATCGCGACGGCCAGGGCGACGTGCGGCGTGTGGAACCGGGCGTGGGCACGGCCGACGACCGCCGGGGCGACGCCCTCGCGGCCCATCGCGAACAGGGTGCGCGACAGCGCGGTGGTGGAGCCCATGACGCACGCGAACCACGACGCGGTGATTCCGAGTTCCATCAGGACCGACAGCACCGCCGAGCCGCTCCCGGCGGTGTCCGGGAGGGTGAGCACGATCCGGAGCGAACCGACTCCTTCCCTGGCGGACTCCGGCAGCTGCATCGTCGCGGCGAACACGTAGAGCGCCGCGAGCACGACCGGCGTCCACCTGATCGCGCGGGGCACGCTGATCAGCGGGCTGTGGGCTTCACGTGCCACCGTTCCGGCGCTCTCGAAGCCGACGAACGAGGTGATCGCCAGCAGGAGCGCGAAGCCGATCGCGGATTCCGAACCGGTTCCGGTCGGCGCCGAGGGCGGGTCGCCGTCCCGGACGGACACGGCGAACGCGATCACCAGGACGACCGATGCGGCGACGATGGCGAACGCCTCGACGCCCAGCATGATGCGGGCGGAGAGCTGGACGCCGCGGACCATCAGCAGCAGCGCGACGGCGCCGACGACACCGACGAGCACTGCACTCGTCGCCGCTCCGGCCGGCAACCCGATCCGTTCGAGCAGCGACGCCAGATAGCTCGCTGCCCCCACCGTGCTGGCCATGGCGGCGGCCGCGTAGCCGATCAGCAGCGACCATCCCCCGGCGAAGCCGAGGCGGGGGCCGAGACCCTTCACCGTGTAGCTGTACAAGCCGCTGACCGCGACCATGCGGGTGGCGAACTGCCCGATGCAGTATCCGACGGCAGCCATCAGGACGGCCGCCGCGACGAACACCGGGATCGCCGCCCGCCCGGCTTCGGGGATGACGAGAGCCGGCAGGGTGACCATCACCGCGGACGGGGCGACGGCCGAGACGGACTGTGCGAGCACCTCGAAGAACGTGAGGCGTCCGCGCTCGAGGCCGGCCACCGGCGAACTACTTCGGATCTGTGGTGTACCGGACACCTTGCACCTGCTTCCACACTCGCCAGGGGACGTCGAGCGTCTGCCGCCGGACGATCCCGTGGGGTGCACGGTAGCGCAGGCACGCAGTGCGCTGCACCGATCGCACATCAATTTTCGGTCACTCGAATGAGAACGAGGGGCCGTCCGGCGCCCGATCGGGCGGGGCCGGCGGTGCTCGTGCGGCCGTCACCTGGGCTGCGGTCGAGAAGTCGAACGAGAATCGGGAAACGGTCTGGGCCGCAGTCGAATGAGAATCGGACACCGCGCAATTTCCATCCGGAATCGGGGGTGACTCCCGCCACATCGTGTGGTTATCGTGGGTTCGGGTCACAGCGACGGAAACCGGCGGTTCTGCGTCGAAACGACTGTACCCGAGTCTTTTTCGCTATCTCTCACGAGTCGGAGACATCATGACTGCAGTTGCGCAATCCGCCACCGGCCTGCTTCCGGAGGTGGTCGACTTCCTCTCGTCGCCGAAGCAGATGCTGATCGGCGGCCGGTGGGTCGAGTCGGCCTCGGGCCGGCGGTTCGACACGGTCGACCCCGCCACCGGGCAGGTGCTGACCACGGTGCCGCACGGCGGCGCCGAGGACGTCGACCGGGCCGTCGCCGCTGCCCGCCGGGCGTTCGAGGAGGGGCCGTGGCGGCGCCTGACCCCGGCCGAGCGCCAGCGCATCCTGTGGCGGATCGGCGAGGGCATCCTGGCCCGGGCGGACCAGTTCGCCCAGCTCGAGTCCCTGGACAACGGCAAGTCGGTGGTCGTCGCGAAGGCGGTCGACGTCACCTGGGCGGCCGAGATCTTCTTCTACTACGCCGGTTGGGCGACCAAGATCGAGGGCCGCACCGTCCCGGTGTCGGTTCCGTGGGCTCCGGGCGCACGTTTCCACGCGTTCACCAGCCGCGAGCCGGTGGGGGTGTGCGCCCAGATCGTGCCGTGGAACTTTCCGCTGGTGATGGCCGCCTTCAAGCTCGCCCCTGCGCTGGCGTGCGCGAACACGCTGGTGCTCAAGCCTGCGGAGCAGACCCCGCTCACCGCCCTGCTGCTCGCCGAGGTCGCCGCCGAGGCCGGGGTGCCCGACGGCGTCGTCAACGTGGTCACGGGCTTCGGGGACGCGGGTGCGGCCCTGTCGGCCCATCACGACGTCGACAAGGTCGCCTTCACCGGCTCGACCGAGGTCGGCAAGAAGATCGTGGGCGCCGCCGCCGGGAACCTGAAGAAGGTCTCGCTCGAACTCGGCGGCAAGAGCCCCCAGGTCGTCTTCGCGGACGCCGACCTCGAGGCCGCGATCCCCGGTGTCGCCGGCGGATTCCTGTTCAACCACGGTCAGGCGTGCACCGCCGGGACGCGGTTGCTGGTGGAGGATCGCATCTTCGACGAATTCACCCAGGGCGTAGCGGAATTCGCCCGGTCGCAGAAGATCGGTCCAGGACTCGATCCCGCCAGCGATATCGGCCCGCTGATCTCCGAGGAGCAACTCGGCAAGGTGACCGGTTACCTCCGCGCCGGCCTCGAGGACGGGGCTCGTGCCCTGACCGGAGGAAAGCGCCACGGCGACAGTGGCTTCTACGTCGAGCCGACGCTCCTCGTCGACGTGCGCAGCGACTTCGGTGTGTACCGGGAGGAGATCTTCGGCCCGGTCGCCGTCGCGGTGCCCTTCAACCGGGAGGAGGGAGTTCGTGCCGCCGCCAACGACACCCCCTACGGGCTCGCGGCGAGCGTCTGGACGCGGGACGTCTCCCGGGCCCACGAGGTCGCCGCCGAGATCAAGGCGGGTACGGTCTGGATCAACTGCCACAACGCGTTCGACACCGCACTGCCCTTCGGGGGATACAAGCAGTCGGGCTGGGGGCGGGAACTCGGTGAAGGGGCCCTGGCGGAGTACACCCAGACCAAGTCGGTCAACATCGCACTGTGACCGGTCGGGGCGGTGCCCGGCACTGTGTGGGCACCGCCGTCCGTACCCCTGCCGGGCCGAACGAGAACCCGGCCCCCCGCCCTTCTCGTTTGCCGTCGACGAACCGTGACGCCGCGGTGACCGCACCGACAACGTCCGGGCGCACGCTTCTTCCGGCGGTCGGCACCGACATCGCCGGCGCACTCCCTCTCCCGAAAGTCGAAGCACCGATGACCCTCAACGCTCGCGCACACGAACCCCCCACCCACCGGTTGTCCGGCAGCCTCGGCCCCGGCGCCGTCGTCTTCATGGTGGTCGCGGCCGCGGCCCCGCTGACCGTGATCGCCGGCACGGTCCCACTCGGTATCTCCGCCGGAAACGGGGCCGCGTACCCCGCTTCGTACATCGTCTGCACGGTGGTCCTGCTCTTCTTCGCCGTCGGCTTCACCGCGATGGCGAAGCACGTGCCCGGGGCGGGGGCGTTCTACACCTTCGTCACCCACGGACTCGGCCGGCACGTCGGACTGGGTTCCGCGTTCCTGGCGCTGCTGTCCTACACCGCGGTGCAGGGTGCCGTCTACGGATACCTCGGCGCGGCCCTCGGCGACTTCGTGACCTCGCACGGCGGTCCCGAGTTGCCCTGGTATCTCTGGGCTCTGATCGTTCTGGCGGCGGTCGCGATTCTCGGCTACCGCCACATCGACCTGTCCGGAAAGGTCCTCGGGGTCCTGCTGCTCTGCGAGGTCGGCATCGTACTGGTGATCGATGCAGCGGTGATCGCCCGCGGCGGAGCGGAGGGTCTTTCCACCGCCGCGCTACGCCCCTCCGAGTTCTTCTCGGGCGCACCGGGAATCGCCCTGATCTTCGCTGTCGCCGGCTACATCGGCTTCGAGGCGACCGCGGTCTTCCGCGACGAGGTGCGCGATCCGGCCCGGACCATTCCGCGGGCCACCTATCTCGCCCTGGTGGTCATCGGTGGCTTCTATGCGCTGTCGAGCTGGGCGCTGGTCAGCGCGTGGGGCGACGAGGGCGCCGTCGTCCTGGCCACCGAGAACCCGGAGGGCATGATCATCGAGACCGCGACCCGCTACGTGGGAGCGGCGGCGGGGGATGTCGTGCAGGTGCTCCTCGTCACCAGTCTCTTCGCGGCACTGCTGTCCTTCCACAACGTGCTCGCGCGCTACATCTTCTCGCTCGGCAACAGCGCGGCACTGCCGGCGCGATGCGGCCGCTCGCACGTACGCCATGCCTCGCCCTACGTGGCCTCGGTCGTGCAGACGGTCTCGGCCCTGGTTCTCGTCGTGGCCTCGGCCGTCGGCGGACTCGATCCCGTCACCGAGGTCTTCGCCTGGTTCGCCGGTGTCGCGTCCGTCGGCGTGCTCGCCCTGATGGCGCTGACGTCGATCGCCGTCCTCGTCTTCTTCCGGCGATCCCGGGCCGACACCCGGCCGTGGCCCACGCTGATCGCACCGGTGCTGGGTCTCGCGGGGCTGAGCGCTCTGCTCGCGATGACGATCGCGAACCTGCCGCTGCTCGTGGGCGGATCCGGCACCCTCGCCGCCGTCGTCGGCGTGCTTCTCGCCGGGGCGTTCGCGGGCGGAACGGCCGTGGCCGTTCTCCGCCCCGACGCTGCACGACATCACCACCATTCCGGCGGCGTCGCGCCCGCCGCCACGACCGAAACCGAGATCGACAAGGAGATCGCCCGATGAGCACTGCCACCACGAAGTTCACCGAAGCGGCATCGACGCCCGCACCGGACCACCCCCTCACCCCTCTGACCGCCGACGAGATCACCGCCGTCAAGGAAACGGTATCGGCGGCGGGGCTGGTAACCGAGCACGTCCGGTTCGTCTACGTCGGGCTCGAGGAACCGCACAAGTCGACGGTCCTGGCGTTCAGGCCGGGGGAGCACATCGAGCGCCGTGCCCGCGTCCTTCTCCTCGACCGTGCGACCGGGGCGGGCTCCGATCACGTCGTGTCCGTCACCGAACGCAGTATCCTCAGCACCGTCGCCGTCGACGCCGCCACCGAAGGGCATGTCCCGATCCTCGACGAGGAGTTCGAGGACATCGAATCGTTCCTCCTGTCCAGCTTCGACTGGATTGCGGCGATGGCTGCGCGCGGCATCGATCCGGAGAAGGTGCGCGCGGTTCCGCTGTCGGCCGGTGTGTTCGGGCACGAGGACGAGGTGGGGCACCGGATCGTCCGCGTGCTCGCGTTCCACCAGGAGGACGAGGCCGACCTGCCCTGGGCACATCCGATCGACGGGGTGGTCGCCTACGTCGACCTCACCGAGCAGCGCGTGGTGAAGGTCGTCGACGAGATCACCCTTCCCGTGCCGGCCGAACGCGGCGAATGGGACGCCGCTCCGCATGCGAGGCCGGCCCGCACCGACCTCAAGCCGATCGAGATCACCCAACCCGAGGGGCCCAGCTTCTCGGTCGAGGGCAATCGGATCACCTGGGCGGACTGGACGTTCCGGTTCGGGTTCGACGTACGCGAGGGCCTGACCCTGCACCAGTTGTCGTTCTCCGACGACGGCGTGCAGCGGCCGGTGATCTACCGCGCATCCATCGCCGAGATGGTCGTGCCCTACGCCGACCCGTCGCCGGTGCGGTACTGGCAGAACTACTTCGACCAGGGCGAATACCTGTTCGGCCGCTACACCAACTCGCTGGAACTCGGGTGCGACTGCCTCGGCGAGATCCGGTACTTCGACGTCACCATCGCCGACGAGAAGGGCGACCCGCGGGTGATGAAGAACGCGATCTGCCTCCACGAGGAGGACTACGGCGTCCTCTGGAAGCACACGGACATGTTCAACGGCATGACCGAGACCCGCCGGTCGCGCCGGCTCGTGATCTCCTTCTTCCTCACCATCGGCAACTACGACTACGGCTTCTACTGGTACCTCTACCTGGACGGCACCATCGAACTCGAAGCCAAGGCCACCGGCATCGTCTTCACCTCCGCCTACCGCGGCGAGGACGGGTTCGCCACCGAGATGGCGCCCGGGCTCGGTGCGCCGTTCCACCAGCACCTCTTCTCCGCCCGCCTGGACATGGCGGTCGACGGCAACGTCAACACGGTCGAGGAGGTCGACGCCGTGCCCGAACCGATGGGACCGGACAACCCGTGGGGTAACGCGTTCCGCTGCCGCAAGACCACCCTCACCACGGAGGCCGACGGGCAGAGGCTGGCCGACAACACCAAGGCGAGGGTCTGGCACATCACCAACCCGACCAAGCAGAACCGGCTCGGGCGGAACGTCGGATACGCACTGCACCCGGAAGGTCAGCCCGTGCTGCTGGCGGATCCGTCGAGTTCCATCGCCGCCCGCGCCGCGTTCGCCACCAAGCACCTGTGGGTCACGCGGTACGACCCGGCGCAGCGTTATCCGGCCGGTGACTTCGTCAACCAGCATCCGGGACAGGCGGGACTGCCGACATTCGTCGCCGGCAACCGGAACATCGAGGGCGAGGACCTGGTGCTGTGGCACACCTTCGGGCTCACCCACTTCCCGCGCCCGGAGGACTGGCCCGTGATGCCCGTCGACTACGCCGGGTTCACGCTGAAGCCGGTCGGGTTCTTCGACCGGAACCCGGCCCTCGACGTTCCGGCCGGCACGTCGAAGCACTGCTGCACGGACTGACGGGCATGTCCACCACGGTTCCGGAAGCCGCCCGCCGCACCACCACCACGTGGTGCGGCCGGGCGGCCGCCGCCCTCGCCGTGTCGGCGGCCGTCCTGCACGCCGGCTCGCTCGCGGAGCACACCCCGTCGCCCGGGTCGGCGGCCCTGACCCTCGTCATGGTCGCCGGATGCCTCTACTGCGCCCGTCACCTGTGGATGCGCGGAGACCAGCGGGACTGGATCCTGGTCACCGTCATGAACGTCGCGATGATCATGGTGCACCTGACCACCATGAGCCCGGACCGGGCCGCGGGCGGCCACCACGGGCACGCTGTGCCTCCGGTCGCCGGTGCAGCGGCGGGCGCCTCGATTCCCCCTCTCATGGCGGCCGCGCTGGCGGTCGCGGCCGCGGAGGTCCTCCTTGCCGTGAGCGTCGTGTTCCACCGCACCCGGCGGGGGATGGACCCGGCGACCGCAGCGGCGCGGCCGAGGTGGAGCGGCACACTGTCCACATGAACATCCGGTTCCGGCGCGGATCGCTCGTCGTCGCGGCGTCGATCCTGGTCGTGACGGCCTGTGGTTCCGGCCCGCCCGACGAGCCGCCCGAAGCCACCGCGACGAGCAGTCCGACGTCGGAACCGGCGACCACGCCGCCCGGGCCCCCGTCCCCGGCGCCGGGGCCCTCCGCGACCGTCCCCGTTCCGCCGTCCGGTCCGGAGCCGACGCCGGTGCCTCCGGCCGGTGTACCTGCCGCCCTGCGCGGCATCGACCTCGAACGGATTCCCACCGAGGAGAAGGTGGTGGCGTTGACCTTGGACGGTGGAGCCTCCGACACCGCGGTCTCCCGCATCCTCGCCACGCTCGCCCGCTACGCCGTCCCGGCGACGTTCTTCGTCACCGGTGATTTCGCGCGGACGTATCCGGACCGGGTCCGCGCCGTCGCCGCCGCCGGGCACGCGGTGGGAAACCACAGCAACACCCACCCCTCCTATCCGGATCTGACCGACGAGCAGATCAGGGCCGACCTCGCGGCGGCCGAGAACGCCATCACGGCACTGACGGGTCGCCCGGCCGTGCCGTTGTTCCGGTTTCCCTTCGGTGCTCGCACCGACGCCGACATCCGCGTCGTCAACGGTGCCGGCTACGTGCCCGTGCGCTGGACCGTGGATTCGCTCGGCTGGAAAGGCACGAGCGGTGGTCTCGACGCCGCGGCGGTGACCGAGCGGGTCCTCGCCGCGGCCGCGCCCGGCCAGATCGTTCTGATGCACGTGGGCGCGAACCCCGACGACGGCACGACCCTGGACGCCGATGCGCTGCCGGCGATCATCGACGGTCTGCGGACGCGGGGTTACGGTTTCGTGGATCTGGCCGATGTCGTCCGCTAGGCCCCCCGAGTTGCACCGCATCCGCGTGTTCGATTTGCGGACTTCACGATCACTGTGCTTACTTATGAACGCGGTCGGGAATCGTTGGGGTGGATCCCATGGCTGAAGGACGGTTTCGATGATCCTTTCCGCTGTCCGGGTCGCGATCGTCGGCGCGCTGACCATCGGCTCGATGCTCGGTGCCGTCTCGATCGCCCATGCCGACCCGTCCCCGGCCTCGTACTGTGCGCCGACCGTGGTGCTCGCCGTCGACGGCACGAAGGGCCCCGAAACGCCGGATTCGATCGATCCCGAGAGCCCGCTCAACTCCTACACGGATCAGTACCGCAACAGCCCCGACTTCGCGGTGCGGCACGTGCGGTATCCGGCGGGCATGGTCGCCGGGGTGTTCGGCTGGGACACGTTCATGGACCAGTCGGTGCAGATCGGCGTGCAGAATCTCTGGGCGGAGATCGGCCGGACCGAGGCCGCCTGCGGGCCGCGCACGCGCTACGAGCTGTACGGCTACTCGCAGGGAGCGATCGTCGTGCGCAGGGTCGCGATGGAGATCGACGCGGCGGCGCCCGTGCACGACGACGGCACCGACCTGCAGGACCGGGTGCGGGTGCACCTGATCGCCGACCCGGCGCAGGGCCGGCCCGCGCAGTACGCCGGCCCGCTCGTCCCCGGCATCACGCTGCCCCAGCCGGCGGGCGAGTTGCGGCACATCCCGGTCACCACCGAGTGCCTCGAGGGCGACATGATCTGCGACCCGGAGGGCAACGTCACCGGGTACATCCGCGAGCACGCGACGTATCACCCGTGACGTTCGCGCTGGGCGTCGTGCTCTTCGCGCTGGGGGTCGCGGTGTCCGTCGCCCTGCACGAGGCGGGCCACCTGTGGGCGGCGCGGCGTCTCGGGATGAAGGTGCGTCGCTTCTCCCTCGGGCGTGGCCCGATGCTCTTCTCCGTCCGGCGCGGTGAGACCGACTACGGGCTGGGACTGATCCCGGTGGGCGGGTTCTGCGAGATCGCCGGCACGACCGCGCTCGACGAACTGACCCCCGACGAGTACGACCGCGCCCTGTATCGGCAGAAGACCTGGAAGCGGCTGGTCGTGATGTCCGGCGGCATCGGCATGAACTTCCTGCTCGCCGGGGTCCTCGTCTTCGTGCTCGCCGTCGGGTGGGGGCTGCCGGAGCTGCATCCGAAGGTGGTCGTCGAGTCCGTCGGATGCGTCCCGTCGTCGCAGCGGCCCGGCCCGGGATACGGCCTCGCCGCGTGCGACGGCCCGGGACCGGCCGGGGCCGCGGGGATACTCCCCGGCGACGCGATCCTCGCCGTCGACGGCGAGGGCGTCACCCGGTTCGGCGACCTGGTCGAAAAGATCTGGGACAGCGCAGGAGTCGTCGAACTGACGATCGAACGGCACGGCCGCCGGCTGGTGCTGCCCGTCGCGACCGAGCAGGTGCAGCGATGGGTGGTCGACCCTCGGACGGGGGACGAGCGCTCGACGGCCGTCGGTGCGATCGGAGTATCCGCGCGCCCGCCCGCCGGTCCCGTGCGGTACGACGTGGTGACCGCGGTGCCCGCCGCCCTCGCATTCACCGGCGACCTCGCCGCGCTCACGGCGCGCACGGTGGTGGACATGCCGACGAAGGCGGCGTCGCTGTGGCGGTCGGTGACCGGCGGCGAACGCGACGCGGACACCCCGATCAGCGTGGTGGGGGCCGGATCGCTCGGGGGCCGGGCCGTCGAGCGGGGCGCCTGGGAGTCGTTCGTACTGCTGCTGGTGAGCCTGAACCTCTTCGTCGGCCTGTTCAATCTGCTGCCGCTGCTGCCTCTCGACGGCGGGCACATGACCGTGGCGATCTACGAGGGTCTGCGGAACCGGGTGCGCGCCCGGCTGGGCCGGCCCGGCGGAGCGCCGGTCGACTTCGTGAAGCTGCTGCCGGTGACGTACGCGTTCGTCGTCGTCGGCGGGGCCTTCATGCTGCTCACCCTCGCGGCGGACATCGTCGCCCCGGTTCGTCCGGCCTGATCCCGGCAAACTTCGTGGAACTTCCCGCAATTCGACCGAATCGGTCTCGCCCCGTTGCGCATGCGGGGGCGAACCGCTTCCATGGAGTGATGCCGCGGTGGTGTTGGGACGAGGACGAACCGTTGTTCGGAGACGTCGAGTCGCCGGTCGGAGGCGCGACCATAGCGGGCCTGTCCGCGCTGATCGCGCTCGTCGCGCTGGCCGTGATCGGGCCGGCCCTGGTCTGATCCGCGGTCGTCAGTGCGCGCCGGGTCCGTCCGCGACGTGCGCGGTGACGGCCACCTCGACCGGCGCGTTGCCGGGAAGCAGATAGACCCCGATCGCGCTGCGGGCGGGCAGTGACGCCGGGCCCAGCGCGCGTTCGACGACCTCCGATGCGCCGTCGGCGACCGCCGAGAGCTCGGTGAAGCCGTCGGCACACGCGATGTACACCACCATCTCGACGCACCGGAACATCGCACCCGGCGGCAGCACCGAACGGACCGCGGCCAGGGCGTTGCCGGCCGCGAGGCCCGCCGCCTCCCGGGCGACGGCCGGGTCCACTTCGCCGCCGACGCGGCCGGTGACGGTCAGCCGGCCGTCACGGCGCGGGGTCATCCCCGCCGTGTGGACGGTCGAGCCGGACAGCACCGCGGGTACGTAGCGGCCGCGCGGCCGCGGCGGCTGCGCGCCGATCGCTGCCCGGCCGATCGCCTGTTCATTCGACACCGAGAGCCACTCCTTCCTGACGGGGATCGCTGCCGCCGCTGAGCACGCCGCGGGGATCGAGAGAGATGATCTGGGCGCTGCCCTCGGCGCCGAGCGGTTCGAGGGTGCGCACGTCGTGCCCCATCTCGGACAGGGCGGTGCGGACCTCGGGCGGGACGTCGGCCTCGATGCGCAGCTCGGCGGGGTTCCCGAGCACGTTCGCGTCGGAGCCGGGGAACACCGTGAACCGGGGCGCCGACACCGCCTCCTGCGGATCGAGCCCGTGGTCGAGGAGGTGCGAGAGCAGCTGCATGTTCCATTGCACCTGCCCGTCCCCGCCGGGGGTGTTGCCGACGTGGAGCAGCGCTCCCGCCGCGTCCGTGACGATCCAGGCATTGAGGGTGTGCAGCGGCTTGCGGCGGGGCCGCACCTCGTTCGGATGCCCGTCGATCAGATACGCGCCCCGCCCCAGCCGGTTGTTCAGGACGATCCCCGTGCCGGGCACGGTGAACTTGGCCCCGAAGGTGAACGCCAGCGAATGGATGAAGCTCACCGCGCGTCCGTCCCGGTCGACCGTCACCAGCGAGGTGGTGTCTCCGCCGGCCACCGTGAACGCTCCGGCGGGCGCGGTCGCCGACAGCCGGTCGCGGCCGGCGCGGATGTGGCCGGGATCGAGGATGCGCGCGGCACCGTCGTTGTCGGCGCCGCACCAGCGCAGCCGGTCCTCGAACGCCGTCCGCGCGGCCCGGGCCATGCGGTCGATCGCCGCCGCGCTCAGGAGCGGGGAGGACCCGACGACGCCGTCGCACAGCGCCGCCTGGTGCAACACCATCCACCCGGGGGTCGGCAGTGGGGTCTGATGGATCACCGCGCCGGCGTACCGGCCGGACAGCGCCTGCTCCGGCGTCACCGTCCCGGTTGCGACCCATTCGTCTCCCGAGAACGGGGCGCCCGCGTCGCGCAGCGCGGCGACGCACCGCTCGGCGAGCGACCCGGTGTAGAACGACGCCGGGTCGTGCGCGAGTTCACGGATGGTGCGCGCCAGGTCGGGTTGCGGCAGCCGGTCACCGACGAGCGGTACGAGACCGCCGTCGACGTACACGGAGGCCAGCCCGGGATCGCTGCGGACGGCGTCCAGCGCCGACCGCACGTCGTCGCGGGTCTTGGCCGAGCAGGGCAACCCGTGCTCGGCGAGGCGCGCGGCCGGTTCCCACAGCTCGGCAAGGCTGCGGGTGGCGCCGCGCCGGTGCAGCGCCGCGAGCGCGGCCGGAGCGCCCGGCACGGCCACCGCGAGGGCGCCGTCCAGCGGGATCGCGGCCAGCCCGCGGTCCCGGTAGAAGTCCGGTGTGCCGCCGTCGGGGCCGTAACCGCTCCCCCCGACCGTCCAGACTGTGCCGTCCGGTTCCCGCACCACGGCGAATGCGTCCCCGCCGAGGCCACACTGGCCGGGCAGGGTCAGCCACGTGGTCGCGGCCATCGCCAGCGCGGCGTCGACCGCGTTGCCGCCGTCGGCGAGCACCCGCGCCCCGGCCTGGCCGGCCAGCGGGTGGCTCGAGGACACCATGCCGCCGGTCGACAATGTCGCCGGACGGACCCGCCGCGCTGTCATGCCTGCCGGAGCCGGCGCCGGCGCGGGCCCTCCGGCGGCTCGGCGGGATCGATGCCGACGAAGATCTCGCCGCCGCGCTCCTCGACGGGATAGGTCCTGATCGGCTCCGTGGCGGGAGGGCAGATGGGTTCACCGGTTGCGAGATCGAAAGCGCTTCCGTGGCAAGAGCATCCGATTCCATCCTGCACGAGCTTGCCGGACGAGAGCAGGCAGTCCAGGTGTGAGCAGTAGTTGGATGTCGCGTAGGCCTTCCCGTCCAGCCGCGAGATCGCGAACTCGTAGTCGCCGGCGTAGAAGCGGCGGACGATGCCCTCCGGCACCTGCCCGGAACGGGCCACTCTCTTGAACTCCATGGTCATCCTCCAGGCATTGGGATCTGCTCCGACCGCGGGCGGTCAGGCGACGGGGTCGATGTAGACGGTCTTCTCGGATTGGTAGAACTGCATCAGCGTCGGCCCGGCCTGTTCCTTGAACGTCTGGGTGCTCGACGCCTTGTACCCACCGAACGGAGCGTTCATCGCCATGCCGTTCGTCGGCTGGTTCACCTTGACCAGGCCGGTGCGGGAACGGGCGACGAACTGCCCGGCCCGGTCGAGATCGCGCGTGACGATCGCCGCGCTCAGGCCGAACGCCGTGTCGTTGGCCAGCGTGACGGCCTCGTCGAACGACGACGCCCGCTGGAACGCCAGCACCGGACCGAAGATCTCCTCGGTCAGGATGCGCATGCCCGGCGCGGTGTCGGCGAACACCGTCGGGCGCACGAAGAACCCGTCTCCGAAACCGTTGTCGTCGCAGCGGGTTCCGCCGCACACCAGACGGGCCCCTTCGTCCTGCCCGACGGCGACGTACTCGAGGAACTTGTCCAGCTGGCCGCGGCTGGCGAGCGGACCCATCGACGCCCCCGCCCGCAGGCCCGGTCCGACGGTGAGGGCCTCGGCGCGGGCGACGACCCGCTCGAGCAGGGCGTCGTGGATGTCGTCGATCGCGACGACCCGGCTGGTGCCGGTGCAGGCCTGTCCGGAGAGCCCGAAAGCGCCCTTGACGATCAACGCGGCCGCGGCGTCGAGGTCGGCGTCGGCGAGGACGACGACGGGGTTCTTGCCGCCCATCTCGAGCTGTACCCGCCGGTCCGGGCCGACGCCACGATGGATGGCCCGGCCCACCTCCGTCGATCCGGTGAAGGTGACGGCCGCGACGCGTTCGTCGGCGACCACCGCGGCCCCGGCCCGCCCGCCGCCCTGCACCAGCGCGATCGCCGCCGGGGGCAGTCCGCCGGCGAGCAGCGCCTCGACCAGCCGCTGCCCCATGAGCGGGGTGATCTCGGACGGCTTGAACAGCACCGGATCTCCCGCGGCGAGCGCCGGCCCGAGCTTGCGGGACGGGATGTTCAGCGGAAAGTTCCAGGGGGTGATGGCCCCGACGATGCCGATGGGTTCGCGGACGGTGTAGATCATGGTGCGGCCGGCGGCCGGGTACGTCGCGCCGGTCGCGCGCAGCGCCTCGCCCGCGTAGAAGCGCAGGTTCATGGGGGTGCGGCTCACCTCGACGGTGGCCTCGGCGCGCGTCTTGCCCTCCTCGCGGACCAGTTCCCCGACGAGCGATTCCCGTCGCTCCTCGAGGTGCCGGGCGGCGGCCTCCAGGACGGCGGCCCGGCGCTCCGGTGGGGTGGCGGCCCATTCGGGGGCCGCCTTGTCGAGTGCGTCGACGGCGATGCGCACGTCGGTGGCGTCGGAATCGGGGAACGTTCCGATCAGGTCGGTGGAATCGGCGGGGTTGCGTCGTTCGAAGGTGGCGCCGGAGACGGCCGGCACCCACGCACCGTCGATGAAGTTCAGTCCTGTCACGGCCACCTCAGCTCACCACCTGTTCGCCCAGTTCCCACAGGTCCACGTCCGCGTCGGCGAGCTGGTGCGCGCCGACCGTCCGGCCGACGAGTTCGCGGGCGGCCATGATGTCCTCGCCGCGGTCCATGGCGAACGCCGCGGTGAGCACGTCGCCGGCGAGATAGAAGACGGTGAACTCCCCCGAGCGGGCGTCGCCGCGCACGACGAGTTCCGTCGTCCCGGAGGATGTTCCGGTGAACTGGATGTTCGTGTCGTACTGGTCCGACCAGAACCAGTGGGCGTCGTCGGCGAGCGAGGTGCGACCGACGATCGTGTCCGCGACGACCGCGGCCTGCCGGTTGGCATTGTCGAAGTGCTCCACCCGGACTCGGCGGCCGGCGCGGTCGGAGAAGCGGTTCGCGACGTCGCCGGCGGCGTGGATTCCCGGTACGGCGGTGCGGCCCACGGCGTCGACGACGATGCCGTTGTCGGTGTGGAGTCCGCTCGCGGCGGCCACGTCGACGTTCGGCGTGATGCCGATGCCGACCACGACCACGTCGGCCTCGATCGTGTCGCCGGTCGTGGTGCGGACCCGCACCCCGGCCTCGGAGGTCGCGACGGAGTCCACGCCGACGCCGGTGCGCAGATCGACGCCGTTGCGGCGGTGCAGGTCGGCGCAGAACCCGCCGACCGTGGCGCCCAGGACGGAACCCAGCAGGGCGTCGGCGTATTCGAGGACGACCACGTCGACACCGAGACCGCGTGCCGTTGCGGCGATCTCGAGGCCGACGAATCCGCCGCCGACGACGACCAGGCGCGCACCGGGGGTCAGCCGCGGGGCGAGGGCGACGGCGTCGTCGAGCGTCCGCAGGTAGTGCACGAGATCGGGGCGCGTCCCGGAGGTGGGGATCGTGCGCGGGCGTCCCCCGGTCGCGAGGATCACCGCGTCGGCGGCGACGGACCCACCGTCGAATTCCAGGCTGCGCGAAGCGGTGTCGACGCGCCGTACCGTGACACCGGTCCGGATGTCGATATCGTTGTCGGCCAGCCACTTCGGTGTGAGCAGGGAAAGGGAGGCGACGGGTTCCCGGCCGGCGAGGAACTCCTTCGACAGTGGCGGCCGCTGGTAGGGCGCGTGCGGTTCGTCGCCGAGCAGGACGATGCGGCCGTCGAATCCGCGGCGGCGCAACGTGCGTGCGGCGACCGCGGCGACCTGGCCGGCGCCGACGGTGACAACGGTGCGTACGGTCATGACGAACTCTCCTCTTGCGAGCCGGGAACGACTCGGCGCGGGGCCGGATCGAGATAGACGGTGTCGCCCTCGACGGTCACGGGATAGGTCGGCTGGCAGAGATCCTGGTCCTCCTCGTAGCCGGTTTCGAGGTCGAACCGCCACTGGTGGCCGGGGCAGATGACCCGCCCGTGCAACAGGGTGCCCTTGGCGAGCGAGCGGTCCTGGTGGATGCACAGGTCGGCGAACGCGTACACCCGGTCGTTCGCGTGGAACAACGCGATGCCGACGCCGTCGACCTCGACGCGCAGCTTGCGCCGGCGGGTCAGCTCCTTGACGGTGGCGACGGCGACCCTGTCGCGGGTCGACCCGGGCGGGGCCGAGGCGGCGTCGGTGGACATGATTCTCCTTCGATCGGGGATGGCCGCCGGGACCGGCGCGGGAGGGCCGAGCGGTGGACCCTCCCGCGGTCCGGTCACGTCGGTCAGGCCGGAGCCAGCTCGAGGTCGGGAGCGACGTACGTGTCGTACAGGCCCTTGGTGTACGAGAAACGCATCTCCGCGCCCCAGCGCACGAGCTGCAGGCAGCGCTGCTGCAACTGCGGGGTGTCGGCGCAGTCCAGCACGATCTGGTACCCGCGTTCGCCGTGGACGACATCCGAGGTGATGTGCAGGTCGAAGAACTCGATCTCGTCCTCGGTGAACCCGTACACCTCGCGCAGCGGCACGATCTGCTTCTTGTAGATGCTCGGCACCTGCGACTCGAGACCGACGACCAGGGCCGCGGTGGCGACCACGAAGTGCTCGCGCTGCGAGACCGCGTAGCACCACGCCTGCAGGCCGCGGGTGACGGCGTTCATGTTGTTCGGATCCTCGACGCGCTCGCGGGTGGTGCCGCACGCCTCGGCGAACTTGATGAGCAGGTCGGTGTGCCGGATGTCGGCCAGCTCCTCCTCGTACATGTTCTGCAGGGTGAAGTCCTTGGCGTCGGTGAACGTGTCGGGCGTGTTGGAGTAGATGTTCGCGAGGTAGTCCGCGAACGGGCCCACGTAGTGGTAGTGGTTCTCGGCCCACCGGGCGAAGTGGTGCTTCTCGAGCTTGCCCTCGGCCCAGGCCTTGCTGAACGAGGCGTCCTTGGCCTCGCGGCCCTTGATCGCGTTCTCGAGTGCGGCGCGGAACTCGTCGCGTCCGAGCAGTTCGGTCATGGTGGTTTCCCTTTCACGCTGTGTCGTGCGGTCGGGCTGGGGTTGATCCGCGACGTTGCGGAGAACGATCGAAATCGGCTGAGTGAAAGCCTGTTCCGGTCGGTTTCGAAACTAGTGCCGGCGTCGGGGTGCGGCCACGGCCACACTGACCGGAATGCGGCGCCGGCGGGGGTCGAAGTGCACAGTCAGTGCGCCACCGACGCGGTGATCGCCTCGAACTCCGCGAGCATCGCCGCGCCGACGGCCTTGTCCTGCTCGCCGTTTCCGCCGCTGATGCCGACGGCGCCGACGATCTGGCCGTCGAACACCAGCGGGAAGCCGCCGACGAAGATCGCGAACTTGCCCGGCAGCATGTGGCTGATGCCGAAGGCCTCGTTGCCGGGCAGGGCCGGCCCGTTGGGCGGTTCGTTGAACAGGTGCGTGGCGCGTTCGTGGCCCGCCGCGGTGAACGCCTTGGCCATCGCGATCTCGACACCCGTCAGCCGTGCACCGGGGAGGCGGTGCAGGGCGATGACGTTGGCGCTCTCGTCGCAGACGCACAGGGTCTGCTTGACGCCGATCTCCTCCGCCTTCGCGCGGCCGGCAGCGAGGAGGGGGAGCGCGTCGTCGAGGGTGATGCGATGAATTCGATGCATGGGTCTCCACTTTCGGTCTGCGGGAGTACCGGCCTGGCGGAGCGGGAAGCGAGGGTCCGGCCGGTGGATGCGTTTTCGCCAGTGGGCTATTTCTAACAGGGATGCGGCCACGGAGGGACGGTCAGAATCACCCGTACCCGACACAATTCGTGTACAAGTTGCACATCGCCTGCGGACCTTCGACTCTGGTACTTGATGAAAAAGGTGCACGTCGTCCCTCGCGCCGGCGCCCCGCTCGCAGAAAGCAGGTCGACATGGAACCGAGCCCGCGCCTGACCGTCCGGGGTCTGCTCGACGAGTCGCTGATGACCGGGGCGCGGATCGCGTCCGGGCACACCGCCCTCGACCGCGCCCTCACCTGGGCACTGCCGTTCAGCGAGGTCATGGGCCGATTCGACGACCTCGATGCCGTCGCCGTGTACGCCCGTCCGGAGGCGCTCGCCGGCAACGTACACGCCGTCGCGGCGTTGGCCGCGCGCGGCGCCGCCGCCCTCGTCGTGGACGGCTCGCTGCCCGCGACGACCGCGGAGTCGCCGCTGCCTGCGGGACTCGTCGTCCTCGAGCTGAGCTTCCCGATCGGCTTCGCGGCGCTCAACCGCCTCCTGGCCGAGCGTGCCCTGACGCAGGAGGTGCACGTGATGCGCTACTCGTCGCACGTCCACACCACCCTGGCGGGGCTGCTGCACCGGGGCGCGGGCATGACCCTGCTCCTCCGCGAGGTCTCGGCCCTCGCGCACCATCCCGCCGTCGCGCTCGACGCGCGCGGGCACGTCGTCGCGGTCCACGGCCTGGACTCCGCGACCACGGACCTCGTCTCCGACCGGCTTCCGCGGGCGCTGGCCGAACGGCAGGGCGCGGAGACCACGAGTGGATCCGGACACGGCCACGACACCCGGGTGGTGGAGCTGTCCGGCGATTCGGGACGCTGGACGTGCACCGCCAGCCCCATCCGCCTGGGCAAGCGGTTCGAGGGCTGGGTCGCGGTGCTTGCCGCCGGTCCCGGCCCGGGCCCGCACGAACTGGCTCAGCACGCGGTCGTCACCGAACAGGCGACGGCGATCATCGGCTCGGAGATGTTGCGGCAGCGCAGTGTCGACGAAGCGGAGGAACGCGCCCGCGGGGACTTCGTGCAGGCGCTCGTGCACGGCAGCTTCACCAGCCAGCACGACATGCAGGCGCGGGCCGGGTATCACGACATCGATCTGACCTCGACGTTCGCGGTGTTCGTCGCGGCCGGGCACGCCCCGGACGCCGGGGGTGCGGGCGTCGAGGGCTCGGGGAGCCTGCTGCGGCTCGCGCGGTACGCGGCGAGCGTGCTGCCGCACCCGGCGGTGCGGTCCTACGTCACCGTGATCGGGGACGTCCTCGTCGTCGTCCGTTCGCTCCGGTCGCGCGACCGGCGCGACGTCGAGGCGGAGATCGAGAAGTATGCCGAGGCCATGGCCCTGGACCTGGAGGACCGGCGCGGCCGGCCGGTGCCGGTCGCGCACGGCGCGCCCGCCGTCGGCGCGGACGAGATCCGGGAGAGCTACCGTCAGGCCCGGGTCGCCCTGGGAATCGGGCAGCGGCTGGGCTTGTCCGGCGCCGTCTCCTACCGCGACCTGCGCGGCTACGGCGTGCTCGAACTCGTCGCCGAGACCGACCGCAGCCGCCGCCTGGTCCGCGACGTGCTCGGCCCGATCCGCGCCGGAACCGACCTGCACGACACGCTCGTCGCGTACCTGAGCGCGGGTGGCAACGTCAACGCCGCGGCGCGGGAGCTCAACGTGCACCGAAACACGATGCTGTCCAAGCTCGATCGCATCTCCCGTGCGCTGTCGATGGACGTGCGCCTGCCGGAGAACCAGTTCACGGCGTGGCTCGCGATCCGCCTCGAGCTGCTGGACCAGGTCCACACCGCCGTGGACCGCGAGATCAACTACCGCTGAACAACGTTCACACGCCTGCCAGTTCGGGGTCGCGGCCGAGGAAGGACGCGGCCAGCCCCGCCGCGACGACGACGGCGCACACGACGAACAGCACGGGGTACGACCACGAGTCCACCGCGATGGCCACCCACGCGGCGCCGACCGCCGATCCGCCGAAACGGATCAGGTTGAACAACCCCAGCCCGGTGCCCTGGGCTCCGGCGGGCGAGCGCGTCGACCCGGCCGCGGCCGGGGTCTGTACGAGCGCGCTGCCCACCCCGGTGACCGCGAGCACCGCGACGACCGCCCAGTGGTTCGTCGCCGCGGTCGCCAGGACGGCGGCCAGGGCCGACTGGGCGACGATCAGCACCGCCAGCCCCGCCCGCAGCACCCTCCGGGCGCCCAGCCTGTCGGTCGTGCGGCCCACGATCGGGGCCAGGGCGACCATCACGGCGGGCAGCGCGAACAGGATCGTCCCCGCCAGGGCTGTGGACACCCCCGCGCCGGTCAGGTACAGCGGCACCGCGAGCAGGGTCGCACCGAGGCAGAACATCTGACCGAACGCCGCGATCGCGCTGCGGGCGAACCGCGGTTCGGCCACGAGGCGGACGTCGACGAACGGCACCTGCGTGCGCAGGCAGTGCAGCACGAACCACACGAGCACGACGGCCGCGCCCCCGATCAGCGCGAGGGCGGCGGGCAGCGCCACGCCGGGCTGCGGGACCAGCGTCAGCCCGAGCACCAGCACCGCCGCGCCGAGCGTCAACGCGGCCGCGCCCGGGCCGTCGAGGCGCATGCGCCGGCCCTCGAACGCGGGAATCCAGCGCAGGGTCCCCGCGAAGCCGATCAGCGCCACCGGCACGAGCGGGACGAACACCCAGCGCCACCCCCAGTGGTCGGCGATCAGGCCGCCCATCGACGGTCCGAGGGCCTGACCGGCACCGTTGACCGCCGCCCAGGCCCCGACGGCCCGCGCCCGCCGCTCGGGCCCGAACAACCACGCGATCAGGCCCATCACGGCGGGCGCGAACGCGGCGGCGGCGACACCGCCCAGCGAGCGCCACGCGACGAGCACCGCCAGGTTGGGGGCCGTCGCGGCGCCGGCCGAGCACACCGCCGTCGCCAGGAGCGCGCCGCAGTACACGCGCCGGCGGCCGAAGCGATCACCGATCCAGCCGGCCAGCGGCATCGACGCCGCGAACGTCAACAGGAAACCGGCGACGACGAGCACCCCGCTCTCGAGCGAGGTGCCGAAATCCGACAGGATCTCCGCCAACGGGACATTCACGACGTTGTTGCTGATCGTGCCGACCAGGGTTCCCGCCAGCAGGGCGGACAGCGCGAGCGGGGTTCCGGAATCGGCGTGCGCCGGGGCCGGAGTCGGCGCGGCAGTACGGGTGGTCATCTGTCTCCTGTGGCTCGCGAGCGATACGGCGGGGGCCGTGGCCTCACTGTCTCACCGCGCCCGGTACCGCCGCATCGGCGTCGAATTCGTAAACAGCACAGGCGGACGCGCCCGGAGTGTGCACCCTGCCCAAGGAATCGGGGTTCGCCCGGCGGAAACGGCGGAAGACACAAGTTCGTAGCAATTGTTCACGATCGCGCTACCGGAGGACACGGAAACGCAAAACAGGAACACACTGCACATCTACAGTTCGGGGCACTGTGCAAGGTTTGCGTTGACCAGGCATGAACGAGCGCGGAAAGTTCCACGAACACAGCCCCTCACTCGTTCTGCTCCTGACTTAGGACTCGAATTGGACGTACAACTCACAGCCGCCCACTGGGTCTACGTGGCCGGCATCGTCGTCATCCTGGCCACCATGGCCCTGCGGAAGAACATCGTGGTTCCCGCAGTCATCGGAACGTTCCTGACCGCCTTCGTGTTCTCCGGCAGCATCGTCACCGGACTGTCCTCGATCTTCAACGCCAGCCTCGTGGCCGCGAAGGAGCTGTTCAACATCTTCCTGATCATCGCGCTGGTGACCGCGATGCTCGGCGCGCTGCGGCAACTCGGCGCCGACCGGCTGATGGTCGCGCCGTTCCGCAGGGTCATGCGTACCGGCACCAGCAGCTTCGTCGTGCTGGCCGTCGTGACGTACGTGATCTCCCTGTTCTTCTGGCCCACCCCGGCCGTCCCGCTCGTCGGTGCCGTGCTGATCCCCGTCGCCATCCGGGCCGGCCTGTCGCCGCTGTCGGTCGGCATGGTCATCGCCATCTGTGGCCAGGGCATGGCCCTGTCGTCGGACTACATCATCAAGGTCGCACCGGGCATCTCCGCCACGGCGGCCGGTGCCGACGTCGACGCCGTGGCGGACAAGTCGCTCGTGCTGTCGCTCGTCGTCGGCGTGACCGCGCTGGCGATCACGTTCGTCGCGCAGCGCCGGACGTGGCGGGCGCCGTCGCCGGACCTGCTCGTCGAGTGGGAGGCCGAGGCCGACCGCGGCGCCGACGGCCCGGCCGGCGGCGGATCCGCCCCGAGCCGGCAGCCGGTGCAGCCCGAGCCCGTGGGCGGCGGCCCCGCCGGTGGCCCCGACGGTGCCGCGAGCACGGCGACGGCCGTGATCGTCGCCGAGCGCGACCCCGGCAGCTACGAACTCGCCGAGAGCAGGGGCACCGCGAAGGCGTTCGCGATGCTCGTTCCGCTCGCCTACCTCGCCTTCATCGTGTATCTGCTGCTGGGCAAGTTCACCCAGGTGGTGCCGCCCCTGCAGGGTGGGGACGCCGCGGCCATCGTCGGTGGAATCGCGGCGCTCATCCTGTTCGCGGCCGCCGCGTCCAACGACAGGGGCGGCTTCCTCGAGACCACCTCCGAGCACCTCGTCGACGGTCTGGTGTTCGCCTTCAAGGCGATGGGCGTCGTGCTGCCGATCGCCGGCTTCTTCCTCATCGGCAACCCCGACTTCTCCGGTGCCATCCTCGGCTACGCGGACGGCGAGACGGGTCCGGGAATCCTGTTCGATCTCGTCAACGCGGCACAGTCGCACCTGCCGCAGAACCCGTTCGTCACGTCGTTCGGCATCCTGCTCATCGGCGTGGTGGCCGGGCTGGACGGGTCCGGCTTCAGCGGTCTGCCGCTGACCGGTTCGCTGTCCGGCGCGCTGGGCCCGGCGGTCGGCATGGATCCGTCGACCCTCGCCGCGATCGGGCAGATGGGCAACATCTGGTCCGGCGGCGGGGTGATCGTCGCGTGGTCGTCGCTCGTCGCCGTGGCCGGATTCGCCCGCGTCCCCGTCCTCGACCTGGCCCGCAAGTGCTTCCTGCCGGTGATGGCGGGGCTCGTGCTCAGCACGCTGTTCGCCGTCCTCATCTACTGATTCGCCTGCAGCGCGGTCACTCTCGCGCGGAACGGTGCTTGTCGCGCGCGTCCTCACGCGCGCGGCAAGCACCGACGCGCGCGAGGACCGGTCCGGCATCCCGCCGGAGGAATCCCACCGGGACGGGACGGGTGTCCCTGGCGACCGGGACGCCGGGCGCAGCAGCCTCTCCGTCAGGCGCAGAGCGCGCCGGTACGACGGGAGGGACACCGAACCGATGAGCACAGTGAGCGTGACGGAGGACGGACGCACGGCCGCACGGCGCGCGTCGTCGAGCGCCTGGGCATGGTCGGGGGCCGTTGCCGGGCTCGCCGGGGTCGTCGCCATCCAGGCGAGCATGGGTATGGGCGCCGCCTACGACGAATCCACGGCCGGCAACGCGCCCGCGATCGCCGAGGCGTTCGCGGGCGAACGAACCCCACTGCTGGTGATGCACCTGTCGCTCATGGTGTCGACGGTGCTGCTGCTGATCTTCGCCGCCGGCCTGCAGCGCCGCCTGCGGATCGCCCTGCCCGAGGACAGCCTGCTGCCGTCGGTCGCGGCGTTCGGTCTGCTGCTCACGGCGACCGCCGGACTGCTCGGCGCCGGCCTGGACACCGAGCTGCTGTTCGGGCTGAGCGAGCCGGGACAGATGGTCGCCGAGTTCGCCGTCGTCGGCGCGCACTGGGTCGGCACGATCCCGTGGCTGTGGGTCGGCGCGGGGGTCAGCGGCCTGGCGGTGGCGGCCGCGTCGCTGCGCCACGGCGCGACGCCGCGGTGGCTGGGCTGGGCGAGCGTGGTGCTCGGCGGCCTGACCGCGCTGCTCGGGATCTCCCCGCTGCAATACATGGCCGGCTTCGTCGGTCCCGTGTGGGTGCTCGTCGCCGGCATCGGATTCGCCGTCTCCGACAGGGCGCGCCGATAGGCTGCCGCGCGACGGATCCGGCCGCGGGGCATACTCACCGCATCATGGCTGTTGCGGGCGCATCCGAGACGGCGGCGGGCACCGGTGGCGCACCGGTGCCCGCCGCCGTCGTCGCCGTGCTCTCGGGGGGCCTGGCCGTCGCGGCCCTCGTGGTCTTCGCCACCGCCCGCCCGGACCTCGACTCCGATCAGCTGTTCTTCCTCGTCGACGCCGTGGGTGCCGCGGTGTACGGCACCGTCGCCGGCGTGGTGCTGGCGCGCCGGGTGCATCCGGTGCCGATCCTGCTGTCGCTCGCATCGATCGGCGTCGGGCTCTCGGCCCTGAGCTACGCCTGGACGAAGCTCGCGGAGGTGCGGCCCGGGCTGCCGTTCGCCGGGGTCCTCGCGCCGCTGCAGAGCACCGCGTGGATCCCCGGCACCCTGGCGTTGTTCCTGGTGGTGCCCTGGCTGGTCCGCGACACGCCGCTCGACCGGCGCGCCCGCCTCGGCGTGCTCGCCGGTGCCGTGGTCACCGCGTGGTTCTTCTGGGCCCGTACCTTCACCGGCACCGCCGTCGGCTGGCTCGTGCTGCCCGTCGTCACGCTCGGCCTGCTCGCCGCTGCGGACATCACCTACCGGTGGCGGTGCGGCCCGGTCTCCGATCGCATCGGCCTGGGCTGGCTCGCGCTCGGCACCGCCCTGATGGCGGTGTCCTACATCCCGCTGGCGGTGCCCGGCCTGCCGTGGATGCTCACGCCGCTGCTGCACCTGGCCACGCAGGCGTTCTACCCGGTCGCGATCCTCGTGGTGGTGCTGCGGCAACGGCTGTGGGGGCTCGACCTCGCGGTCGGCCGCGCCGCCGTCGCCGGCAGCCTCGTCGCGGTACTCGCCACCGGCTACCTCGCCGTGACCGCCACCGTCGCCCTGATCCTGCCGACGGACGGATCCGTCGTCGCCCAGGCCATCGCCGCGGTCGCGGTGGCCCTGGCCGTGCAACCGGTGCGGGCCTGGCTGACCCGGCGCGTGCACACCCTCGTCTACGGCGAGGGCGACGACCCGGCGAGCGCGGTGCGCCGGCTCGGCCGGCACTTCGCGGGGGCGCAGACGCCGCGGCGGCTGCTCGAGGACCTCGCCGCCGGAGTCGGTGTGGCGCTGCGCCTCGAGTCGGTGACGGTGCGCCGCGGCGACGAGGCGCTCGCCCGATGGGGCACCCCCACCGGGCCCACCGAGCAGGTCGTCCTGCGCGACGGCCGGCTCGAGGTGACCGCCCCGCCCGGTGAGACGCTGGGGCCCCGCAGCTTCCGCGCGCTCGGCGAACTCGCCTCCGTGGTGGAGGCCGGGCTCGTGGTGCTGCGGTCCTCGGAGGAGCTCGACGCGGCGCGCGACCGGCTCACCGAGGCCCGGCTCGCCGAGCGCCGCACCATCCGCCGGGAACTGCACGACGGGCTCGGTCCGTCCCTCGCCGGTATCCGGCTCGGGCTGCAGGGCGCCCGCAACCTCATCGACAGCGACTCCGCCGGCGCCGCTCCGCTGATCGACTCGCTGCTGCGCGAACTCGACCACCAGGTCGAGGGCGTGCGCGAGCTCTCCCGGGGGCTGCTGCCGCCCGTCCTGGACGAGCTGGGTCTTGCCGCCGCGCTGGAGGAGATGTCGGCGGTCCACTCGCGCAGTGGATTCCGCGTCGACGTGGACGCCGATGTGCCACCGGGCCGGGGCGGGGCGGTCGTCGCCGCGGCGTACGGCATCGCCGCCGAGGCGGTCACCAACGCGCGTCGGCACAGCGGTGCCGACGGGTGCCGGGTGCTCGTGCGGGCGGCGGCGGACCGGCTCACCCTCGAGGTACGCGACGCGGGCCGCGGGCTGGACCGGAACGCGCGACGGGGCGTGGGGACGCACAGCATGCGCGAACGCGCCGAGGACGTCGGCGGCACCGTCGAGATCGCCGCGGCGCAGCCGCACGGCACCGTCGTCACGGCGGACCTCCCGTGGGGCCCGTCGTGAACGCCCCCGCGGCGATCGCCGTCGCCGTCGTCGACGACCATCCGGTGTTCCGGCTCGGGCTCGTCGCGCTGCTGGGCACCCTCGACGGCATCGAGGTGGTGGCCCAGGCCAGTTCGGTCGCCGAGGCGCTCGAGGTGATCACCGCGGACGTCGACGTCGTGCTCATGGACCTCGAACTCGGGGACGGCTCGGGCATCGAGGCGACCCGGCAGCTGCTCGGGCGGTTCCCCGAGCTGCGGGTGCTGGTGGTGACGATGCACGAGGACGAGGAGTCGCTCGTCGCCTCGGTGCGCGCCGGGGCGCGCGGCTACCTCGTCAAGGGTGCCGACCCATCGGGTGTCGAGCGGGCGATCCGCGCCGTCGCGGACGGCGAGGTCATCGTCGGTGCCGCCGTCGCCGCCAAGGCCATCGGGGCGATGGCCGCCTCCCGCACCCTGGCGCCGGCGGTGTTCCCGGAACTCACCGATCGCGAACGCGAGGTGCTGGACCTGATGGCGCGCGGGCACGACAACGCGACCATCGCCCGCCGGCTGGTGCTGAGCCCGAAAACGGTGCGCAACCACGTGTCGAACGTGCTCGGCAAGCTCGGCGCGGCCGACCGGTCGACCGCGATCGTGCGGGCCCGCGAGGCCGGTCTCGGGGCGTGAACGTCCGCTCGGTTCGGTCACGGACTCCGCTCGGTTCGGTCCTTCAGTCCGGGGCGCCCCGGCTCCTAGGGTGAACGAGGTCGGGCGTGACGGCTGTCACGAGCCGCCGCCCCTCGCATCCGCAAAGCACGGGAAGGAACCCTGCACTGTGACCTCCGAGGCATTCATCTACGAAGCCATCCGAACTCCGCGCGGCCGCGGCAAGAAGACCGGGTCGCTGCATTCGGTCAAGCCGATCTCCCTGGTCACCGGCCTGATCGACGAACTGCGCGTGCGGTTCCCGGACCTGGACGAGAACCGCATCTCGGACCTGATCCTCGGCGTCGTCGGACCGGTGGGCGACCAGGGTGCCGACATCGCCCGCACCGCCGTCACCGCGGCGGGCATGCCCGACACCGTGGGCGGCGTGCAGATCAACCGCTTCTGCGCCTCCGGCCTCGAGGCCGTGAACATGGCCGCGCAGAAGGTCCGCTCCGGCTGGGACGAGCTCGTCGTCGCCGGTGGCGTCGAGTCGATGTCGCGGGTGCCGATGGGCTCGGACGGCGGCCCGTGGGCCCTCGACCCGGCCACCAACTACGACACCTACTTCGTGCCGCAGGGTGTGAGCGCCGACCTGATCGCCACCATGGAAGGCTTCAGCCGCGAGGACGTCGACGCGTACGCGCTGCGTTCGCAGCAGCTGGCCGCGGCGGCGTGGTCCGGCGGGTACTTCGCCAAGTCCGTGGTGCCGGTCAAGGACCAGAACGGCCTGACCGTCCTCGACCACGACGAACACATGCGTCCCGACACCACCCTCGCGGGCCTGGCCGGGTTGCAGCCGTCGTTCGCGATGGTCGGCGAGATGGGCGGTTTCGACGCCGTCGCGCTGCAGAAGTTCCACTTCGTCGAGAAGATCGACCACGTCCACCACGGCGGCAACAGCTCCGGCATCGTCGACGGCGCCGCGCTGGTGCTCGTCGGCTCCGAGCAGGCCGGCAAGGACATGGGCCTGACCCCGCGCGCCCGCATCGTCGCCACCGCCACCTCGGGTGCGGACTCGACGATCATGCTCACCGGCCCCACCCCGGCCGCGCACAAGGTCCTCGCCGCCGCCGGCCTGACCGTGGACGACATCGACCTGTTCGAGATCAACGAGGCGTTCGCGTCGGTCGTGCTCAAGTTCCAGAAGGACCTGAAGATCCCGGACGAGAAGCTCAACGTCAACGGCGGCGCCATCGCGATGGGGCACCCGCTCGGCGCCACCGGCGCCATGATCACGGGAACGATGGTCGACGAGCTCGAGCGCCGCGGTGCCCGCCGCGCCCTCGTCACCCTCTGCATCGGTGGCGGCATGGGCGTGGCCACGATCATCGAGCGTGTCTGAAACTTCGGAAGGGACTGGGGAATTCACAGTGACTGAGAACAACATGATCGGCTGGGAGCGCGACGCCGACGGCATCGTGGTGCTGACCCTCGACGACCCGAATCAGGGCGCGAACACCATGAACGAGCTCTACAAGGCGTCGATGAAGGCCACCGTCGACCGCCTGGTCGCCGAGAAGGACGACATCACCGGTGTCGTGATCACCTCCGCGAAGAAGACCTTCTTCGCCGGCGGCGACCTGAAGAACATGATCAAGGTCGGCCCCGAGGACGCGCAGCGGATCTTCGACGAGGTCGAGGGCATCAAGGCGGACCTGCGCCGGCTCGAAACCCTCGGCAAGCCCGTCGTCGCCGCGATCAACGGCGCGGCCCTCGGCGGCGGTCTCGAGATCGCCCTGGCCACCCACCACCGCATCGCGGCCGACGTCAAGGGCGTGCAGATCGGCCTGCCCGAGGCCAGCCTGGGCCTGCTGCCCGGCGGCGGCGGCGTCACCCGCACCGTGCGCATGCTCGGCATCCAGACCGCGCTGATGCAGGTGCTGCTGCAGGGCAACAAGTACAACCCGGTCAAGGCCAAGGAACTCGGCCTGATCGACGAGGTCGTCGGCTCGATCGACGAACTCGTCCCCGCCGCGAAGGCGTGGATCAAGGCCAATCCCGAAGGCGGCGTGCAGCCCTGGGACAAGAAGGGCTTCAAGATCCCCGGCGGCACCCCCGCGTCGCCGTCGTTCGCGGCGAACCTGCCGGCGTTCCCCGCGAACCTGCGCAAGCAGCTCAAGGGCGCCCCGATGCCCGCCCCGCGGGCCATCATGGCCGCCGCCGTCGAGGGCTCGCAGGTCGACTTCGACAACGCGTCGAAGATCGAGGGCCGCTACTTCACCGAGCTGGTCACCGGCCAGGTCGCCAAGAACATGATCCAGGCGTTCTTCTTCGACATGCAGGCCATCAACTCCGGGGCGTCGCGCCCCAAGCAGGCCGACGGCACGCCGTTCCCGAAGACCACCTTCCGGAAGGTCGCCGTGCTCGGCGCCGGCATGATGGGCGCGGGCATCGCCTACGTGTGCGCCAAGGCCGGTATGGACGTGATCCTCAAGGACGTCTCGATCGAGTCGGCGCAGAAGGGCAAGGCCTACTCGGAGGGCCTCGAGGCCAAGGCGCTCGCCCGCGGCAAGACCACGGAGGAGAAGTCCGCGGCGCTGCTCGCCCGCATCACGCCGACGGCCGACGCCGCCGACCTGGCCGGCGCGGACCTGGTCATCGAGGCCGTGTTCGAGAACACCGGCCTCAAGCACAAGGTGTTCCAGGAGATCGAGGACGTCGTCGCGCCGGACGCGGTGCTCGGGTCGAACACCTCGACCCTGCCGATCACCGGCCTCGCCGAGGGAGTGAAGCGCCAGGAGGACTTCATCGGCCTGCACTTCTTCTCCCCGGTCGACAAGATGCCGCTGCTCGAGATCATCGCGGGGGAGAAGACCTCCGACGCGACGCTGGCCAAGGCGTTCGATCTCGCCCAGCAGATCCGCAAGACCCCGATCGTCGTCAACGACTCGCGGGGATTCTTCACCTCCCGCGTCATCGGCACGTTCGTCAACGAGGCGATCCGCATGGTCGGCGAGGGCATCGAGCCGGCCACGATCGAGCAGGCCGGTTCGCAGGCCGGCTACCCGGCTCCGCCGCTGCAGCTGTCGGACGAGCTGAACCTGACGCTGATGCAGAAGATCCGCAAGGAGACCGAGGCTGCCGCCGAGGCGTCGGGTCTGAAGGTGCCGCAGGACGATTCGACCACCGTCGTCGACTTCCTCGTCGACGAGGGCCGCCCGGGCCGCGCCGGTGGCGGCGGCTTCTACGAGTACGCCGACGGCAAGCGCACCCGCATCTGGCCGGGCCTGCGCGAGAAGTTCAGCAGCGCGCCCACCGACATCCCGATCCAGGACCTGATCGAGCGGATGCTGTTCATCGAGGCCATCGAGACCCAGAAGTGCTTCGACGAGGGCGTGCTGCGTACCACCGCCGACGCCAACATCGGCTCGATCCTCGGCATCGGCTTCCCGGCCTGGACCGGTGGCGTCGCGCAGTACATCGCCGGCTACCCGGGCGGTAAGGAGGGCTTCGTCAAGCGCGCCGAGGAACTCGCCGCCAAGTACGGCGAGCGCTTCACCCCGCCGGCGTCCCTGCGCTGACGCGCCCGTGCGTGGTTTTGGTAGCAATCGCTGCCAGAACCACACACGAGTTGTCCACAGGCAAGGGCTCCCGACCACGGTCGGGAGCCCTTGCCCGTCGCCGGGTCGGCCATCATCGACGGCATGGGGGACGACTTCGGGAAGAGCGAGATTCAGAAGCTGGTCGACGATCGGGCCGGTCTGGTCACACAGGCGGAGCTGACTGCGCTGGGGGTGGGCCGTGGAGCGGTCCGGCATCTGCTCGATACGGGACGGTGGCAACGTGTCCTGCAGGGCGTGTATGCCGTCAGCAGCGGACCGTTGACGCGGACCATGGTGCTCGAGGCGGCCCTGCTGTATGGGGGCGGAGCGGCGATGCTCAGTCACCGGACCGCGGCCGAGGTGTGGGGCATGCTTCCGGTCGACGACACCGCACCGGTTCACCTCACCGTTCCCGTGGGGAAGTCTGCGCTGCCGCAGCGAGCCACGGTGCGGGCACCAGGACGGAAAGCGAAGCTGCCGGTGTCGAAGCCGACTGCCGTTCTCCATCCGGGGGTAGTCGTGCACCGGTCACGGGCACACGCACACATCGGCGTCGATCGGTACTTGCCGCGCACGACCAAGGTCGACACCGCACTGGATCTGGCCACCGCGCAACCGTCGCCGCGGGAGGCGTACCTGTCGCTGATCGCCACCGTGACGAACGCCGGCATCCGACTGGCCGATGTGCGTCTGCGACTCGAGGAACGACCGCCGTATCGATATCGGAGTTCGCTGGCAGAGGCGGTGACGTTGCTCGCAGACGGGGTGCAGTCCGTGCTCGAATACCACTACGCGATCGACGTCGAGCGTGCACACGCTCTGCCCGTGGCGCGCCGGCAGAGTCCGGTCGTCGTGGACGGCAGGACCCTGTACGAGGACTGCACGTACGACGGCGCCGGATGCCCGCTCACGGTGCGGTTGGACGGCAGGTGGGTCCATTCGATGCGCGAAGTCGCCTTCCGTGACCGGCGCCGCGACAACGCCGCCGAGCTGGCCCGCCGGTCGCGACTGGTTTTCGGCTATCGGGAGGTGGCGTCGTCGCCGTGCGACGTCGCGCGGGAGGTCGAGACGGTACTGACCCGGCTGGGCTGGGTGCGGGACGAGCCGAACCCCTGCAGCTGCCGTGCGCGGTTCTGGTAGCGGGCACTACCAGAACCACGCACGGGCGGCGGAGCCGCCTAGGCCACCCACCAAGGGCGCAGCGGGACGTTCGGCTCCTGGTCCGGGCCCAGCTTGACGGCCAGGACGTGGTGCAGCTGAACGACGTTGCGTTCGAAGCCGAGGCGGGAGCCGGCCATGTACAGGCCCCAGACGCGGGCGGTGCCCTCGCCGACCTCGGCGACGCAGGCGTCCCAGTCGGCGACGAGGTTCTCGCACCAGCCCTTCAGGGTCAGCGCGTAGTGCTGGCGCAGATTCTCCTCGTGCAGCACCTCGAAGCCCACGTCCTGGACCTCGGTGATGATGCGGCCCGAGCCGGTGAGCTCGCCGTCGGGGAAGACGTACCGGTCGATGAAGCCCCCGGCCTTCACGGGACCGCGGTTGACCGGGCGGGTGATGCAGTGGTTGAGCAGCAGCCCACCCTCGCGCAGCTTCTCGTGCAGCCGCCGGAAGTACGCCGGGTAGTTCTGCACGCCGATGTGCTCGGTCAGCCCGATCGACGAGATCGCGTCGAAGCCGGTCTCGGGCACGTCGCGGTAGTCGGAGAAGCGGACCTCGGCGAGGTCGGTGAGCCCCTCCTCGGCGATGGCCTTCTGCGCCCACTCGGCCTGCTCACTCGACAGGGTGACGCCGAGCACCTTGACGCCGCGCCGCGCCGCGTACCGGACCATCCCGCCCCAGCCGCAGCCGATGTCGAGAAGCCGGTCCCCGGGCTGCAGCCGCAGCTTCTCGAAGACGAGGCGGTACTTGTTCTCCTGCGCGTCCTCGAGGCTCTGCGTCTCCGAGTCGAACAGGGCGCACGTGTACGTCATGGAGGGGCCGAGGACGCGCTCGTAGAACGCGTTGGAGACGTCGTAGTGGTGGTGGATCACCTCGGCGTCGCGGCTGCGCGAGTGCCGCAGGCCCTCGGCGAACCGGCGCCAGCGCGGCAGGTGCTCCTGCGGGGGCGGCGCGATGGGCTTGAGCGTCTCCAAGCCCAGCGAGCGCGCGATCTGGGCGAGCGTCAGTGCCGGCGGGCGCTGGAAGTGCAGGTCGCCCAGGGCCTTCAGGAGCTCGTACGGGTTGCCGGGGTGGACGCCCTCGGCCTCGAGGTCACCGGAGACGTAGGCGCGTGCCATGCCGAGGTCGCCGGGGGCCGTCGCCAGGTAGGTCGTGCCGCGCGTCGAGGTCAACCGCAGGCCGTACGGGGCGTCCGTGGGGCCGGCGCTGGAGCCGTCGTACGCGGTGAACCGCACCGGCAGCTCGCCGCCGGTCACGGTCTCGAGGATCTGGGCGAGGGTGAGCCGGCCGTCGTTCGTGCGTGGTTCTCGCAACGTGGTCATCTGTTGTGCACCGCCTTCGAGAAGAGGTCCAGCAAACGGGATTCGGGATCGTACCGCTTCTTCAGGGCGGGATAGTCCCCGCCGCCGTAGTAGAGCTGCTCGAACTCCGCGCGTGAATAGTACGAGTCGGAGTACAGCGATTTGTGCCCGTCGAGCTCGGCGACCTTGTGTTCGATGCGACGGTTCGCCGCGCCTTCGATCTCGCCGGGAACGGTCGGCACCGACGACCAGAAGCCGATGTTGACGTAGGTGCGCTTCGGCTCGAGCGGGTACAGGGGCCACGGGCGCTGGACATCGCCCGCTGCGGGTCCGTTCTCGCGTAACCGCAAGGGGCACAACCACACCGGATCGATCGGTATCTCGTCGAGGAACCAGCGCAGGAACTCCGCGGTCCGCTCGATCGGCACCTCGATGTCCTGCACGACGCGTTCGCGCGGCAGGTTGCCCTTGCGTCGCTCGATGCGGTCGGCGATACCGTAGCGGTGGTCGAGGGCGATCAGCTTCCAATAGAAGCTGCTGCGGAGCAGGTGCTTCGGCCACAGCCGCCGGATCCGGGGGTTCTGGGCGCCGAAGGCGCGCGAGCACCAGAACCAGTCGGTGTCCCACCGCCACAGGTAGTCCCGGATGGTGAGACGGTCGGTCCTGGGATGGTTGACGGACGCGTGCTGGATGGAGCGGTAGTAGATGTGCTCGCCGGTGTAGTCGCTGACCGGGCCGGGTGCGTCGGTCTGCGTGCCGACGGTCAGGTAGGACTCGGTCGCGGAGAACATCACTCCGTCGAGATAGTCGACCGGCACCCCGGCGTGCACCCGTTCGGTGGCGATGCGGTCGAGGGCGGACTGCATCTCGTCGAGCGAGTCGAACCGCAGGTGCCGCAGCGCCACGTACGGTTTCACCGGCTCGAGCTCGATGCGCAGGCGCGTCGCGTATCCGAGGGTGCCGTAGGAATTGGGGAAGCCGTGGAACAGATCCGCGTGCTCGCCGTCGGGAGTGGCGGTGACGATCTCGCCGGCCCCGGTGAGAATGTCCATCTCGAGCACCGACTCGTGCGGCAGGCCGTTGCGGAAGGAGGTCGACTCGATGCCGAGTCCGGTGACCGCCCCGCCGAGGGTGATCGTCTTCAGCTGCGGCACCACGAGGGGCGCGAGGCCGTGGGGGAGCGTCGCGTCGACCAGATCCTCGTAGGTGCACATGCCGGCGACGTCGGCGGTGCGCGCGGCGGGGTCGACGGAGACGACCCCGCCGAGGCCGGACACGTCGAGGCCCGGCGCGTCCACCCGGGCCCGGGCCCGGAACAGGTTGGAGGTCTTCTTGGCCAGGCGCACAGGGGCGTCGGCTGGGATGGCGCGGTAGGAGCGCAACAGGCGCTCGACACCGGCCCGGTGGGCGGATTCTCCGCTCGGGGCTACGACTGACTTCGGCTTCTGCATACGACTCCCTGGGGCGACGCGCCGGTGGCGATCTTCACAATAGCCCCGCGGGCCCGGCCGGGCGCGACGATGAAGCAGGCAGGATGGGACTCGGTGACGGCCGCGACGTGAGCGGCCCACGAGACACAGGAGGAACAGTGGGACAGGTAAGCGCCAGCAGTTCGATTCAGCTCGCCGCAGCGCCGGAGCGGGTGCTCGAGGCCCTCGCGGACTACGAGTCGGTGCGTCCGCGCATCCTCACCGAGCAGTACCGCGACTACCGGGTGCTCTCGGGTGGCCGCGGCGACGGCACGGTCGTGCACTGGATCCTGCAGGCGACGAAGAAGCGGGCCCGCGACGTCGAGGCGCGAGTGGCGGTGTCGGGTAGCACGATCACCGAGCGGGACGCGAACTCGTCCCTGGTGACCACGTGGAGCGTGGTGCCCAACGGCACCGGTTCGACCGTGGTGACGTTGACTGAGTGGAAGGGCGCGGGTGGCATCGGCGGCTTCTTCGAGAAGACCTTCGCCCCGCTCGGGCTGCGCAAGATCCAGGAGCAGGTGCTGGCGAACCTGAAGCGCGAGCTGGACTAGAGAGCCTCGGCCGGTTCGCCGGCGAACGCGACGATCCCGGCGACGACGGCGGTGGCGTAGCGCTGCCGCCCTTCGGGGCCGGTCATCGTCGCGGCGTCCGCCGCGTTGCGCATGTTGCCGAACTCGACCAGCACGGACGGCCGTCGGGCCAGGTTGAGCCCGGCCAGGTCGTCGCGGCCGAGCAGGCCGTCGGTGCCGAGGTAGGTGGACGGGGACAGGCCCGCATCGACGAGGGCGTCGCGCACGGCGGTGGCGAGGGCGACGGACGGGCCGGCCTGCACCTCGTTGAGCGGGGGCGCCGAGTAGTTGACGTGGAAGCCGTGGCCGTCGGCCGGCCCGCCGTCGGCGTGCAGGCTGACCACGACGTCCGCGCCGGAGGCGTTGGCCTCCTCGGCGCGACGGTCCACGCAGGCGGCGACGGACGTGTCGTCGGGCCGGCTGAGCAGCACGTGCGCGCCGAGCCGCTCGAGTTCGGCGCGCACGAGCGTGGCCACGTCCCAGTTGAAGGTGTGCTCCGCGTAGCCGGAGTCGGTGCTGGTGCCGGTGGTCTGGCAGTTCTTGGTGCCGCCGCGACCGGTGGGCACCTGGGTGGTGATGCTCGCGTCGTTGGCGCCGTTGTGGCCGGGATCGAGGAAGACGGTGCGACCGGCCAGCGGCAGGTCCTGGTTCGCGGTCGCGGGCAGTCCCGGCAGGGACAGGGCCAGCACGCAGGTGGCGGCGACGGTGATCCGGCGGGACAGTCCACGCACGCGCATGCCGTCACGGTACCGGGGACGGACTACCCTGAGTTGCGAAATCCCGCGGAAAGGACATGCCTTGGAACCCGGTGGAATGCCCGACATGCAGCAGCTCCTCGCGCAGGCGCAGCAGATGCAGCAGCAGCTGATGGCCGCCCAGGCGGAGATGGCGCAGGCGGAGGTGACCGGCCAGGCCGGTGGCGGCCTGGTGACGGCGACGGTGAAGGGGACCGGCGAGGTCGTCGGCCTGCACATCGACCCGAAGGTCGTGGACCCCGAGGACGTGGAGACGCTGCAGGACCTGGTGATCGGCGCGATCGCCGACGCGTCGGCGAAGGCGCAGGAGATCGCCTCCGAGAAGCTCGGCCCACTGGCCGGCGGGCTGGGCGGCGGCATCCCCGGTCTGCCCGGCTTCTAGAGGAGTCACGTGTACGAGGGACCGGTCCAGGACCTGATCGACGAGCTCGGCAAGCTGCCGGGCATCGGTCCGAAGAGCGCCCAGCGCATCGCGTTCCACCTGTTGTCGCTCGAGCCGCCGGAGATCGACCGGCTGCAGGCGGCCCTGCAGCAGGTGCGCGACGGCGTCCGGTTCTGCGAGGTGTGCGGCACGGTGTCGGATCAGGAGCGTTGCCGGATCTGTTCCGATCCGCGCCGGGACCGCACCCAGATCTGTGTGGTCGAGGAGCCGAAGGACGTGCAGGCCATCGAGCGCACCCGCGAGTTCCGGGGCCGCTACCACGTGCTCGGCGGCGCGCTCGATCCGCTCAGCGGCATCGGGCCGGACCAGCTGCGGATCCGCGAGCTGCTCACCCGCATCGGCAACCAGGAGGACGGCGTCGACGTCGCCGAGGTGATCATCGCGACGGACCCCAACACGGAGGGCGAGGCCACCGCGACGTACCTCGTGCGGATGCTGCGGGACTTCCCCGGCCTGACGGTGACGCGGCTGGCGTCCGGTCTGCCCATGGGGGGCGACCTCGAGTTCGCCGACGAGCTGACCCTCGGCCGGGCGCTCTCGGGCCGACGCACACTGTGACGGCGCCGAGGCGCACCGGGGAGCAGACGCGCCGCCGGATCCTCGACGCGGCGGGCATGGCGTTCGCGACGCGCCCGTACCGCGAGATCACCCTCAAGGACATCGCCGAGGACGCCGGGGTCAGCGCGCCGCTGATCATCAAGTACTTCGGCTCCAAGGAGCAGCTGTTCGACGCCCTGGTCGACTTCCAGGAGGCGGCGCGGGTGCTGTTCGACGGCCCGCTCGGGGAGCTGGGGGAGCGGATGGTCTCGATGCTGGCCCGGCCGCTCGAGCCGTACAAGCCGCTCTCGATGAACATCCTGTTCATGAGCGGGGCGAGCGAGGAGAGCAACCGCACGCTCCGGGAGAACTACTCGAAGCAGATGATCGACGCGCTCGCCGCGCGGTTGCCCGGTCCGGACGCGCGGCTGCGCGCGGAGCTGGCGATGTCGATGGTGATGGGGCTGGCGATCATGCGGCGCCGGATGCTGGGGGAGCGGGCCACCGGTTCCGTGCCGGACGTGGTGGCGCGGTACGCGCCGCTGGTGCAGGAGCTGCTCGACGGGGCGGAGTGACAGACGGTCCGGGGTGAGACGCGGGTCACCTCTGTTGCGGGGTAAACGGCTATTCACTTAGCCTAGTAAACAATTATTCACCCCACGCGGAGGAGGACCGATGGCGTACGTGTCCACCCACCCCCTCCGGCTGCGCGGGTCCCGGCCGGACCGGCCCCTCGCCGCGGCGTCCGCCGGTGGGTCGGGAACGGCCGTCGCGCCCCGGCCGTCGCGTTTCGTCTTCCCTATCCTCGCGGTCGGGGCGATCTTCCAGGCGATCATGCAGACGGTCATGGTGCCGCTGCTGCCGAGCATGCCGACCCTGACGGGCGCCGACACCACGGCCGTGTCGTGGCTGGTGACGACCACGCTGCTCGTCGGGGCCGTGATGACCCCGATCTTCGGGCGGCTCGCCGACATGATCGGCAAGAAGCGCATGCTGCTCGTCGCCCTGGTCCTGATGACCGTCGGGTCGCTGCTCTGCGCGATCAGTTCGAACATCGCGGTGCTCATCACCGCCCGCGGCCTGCAGGGCGCGGGCGCCGCGATCATCCCGATCGGCATGTCGATCCTGCGCGAGGAACTGCCCAGGGAACGGATCGGACGGGCGATCGCCCTGCTCAGCTCCACGCTCGGACTGGGCACCGCCCTGGGCATCCCGTTCGCCGCGGCCATCGTCCAGTTCGCGAACTGGCACGTGCTGTTCTGGGTCACCACCGCGATCGGCGCGGCGGTGATGACCGCGGCCGCGGTGTTCATCCGGGAGTCCCGCACCCGCACCGGCGGCCGGTTCGACGGCGTCGGCGCGGTCGGCCTGACCGCCGCGCTGGTGAGCCTGCTCGTCCCGATCACCCAGGGCAGCACCTGGGGCTGGACCAGCCCGGCCGTGCTGTCGATGTTCGCCGCCGCCGTGGTCCTGTTCGGACTGTGGGGCTTCCAGCAGTTGCGCAACCGCAACCCCCTCGTGGATCTGCGGGTCTCGGCGCGACGCACCGTCCTGATGCCGCACCTGGCCGCCCTGCTGGTCGGGTTCGCGTTCTACGGCAACACCCTCATCACCACGCAGCTGCTGCAGGCCGACCCGGACCGCGGCGCCGGTTACGGGCTGCCGATCCTGCTCGCGGCCCTGTGCCAGCTGCCGGCGAGCTTCGCGATGATGTCGTTCTCCCTCGTCGCGGCGCGGTTGTCCGACCGGTGGGGAACGAAGGTCCCCATGCTGGCCGGCGCACTGTTCCTGCTGTGCGGATACTCGCTGCATGCGGTGCCGGACAAGCCGCTGTGGTCGGTGGTGGTGGCGCTCGGCGTCGCCGCCATCGGCACCACCCTCGTGTACTGCACGCTGCCGGTGCTGATCATGGGCGCGGTCCCGCTGGAGCAGACCGCCGCGGCGAACGGTGTCAACGTGCTGCTGCGCACCACGGGCAGCACCGTGTGCAGCGCGGTGGTCGCGACCGTTCTCGCGGCGCATCTGTCGAACGGGGGCATCACCACGGCGGGCTTCTCGATCGCCTACCTGGTGTGCGCGACGTGCGCGGTGGTGGTGTTCGTCGCCGCGCTCGCCCTGCCGGCGGCGAACCGGCGTCCCGCCGAGCACGTCGCCGAGGTGCCCGCCGGGTGACGCACGCCGGCCCGCCGCCCCTCCCGGGCGGCG
>NZ_JAALEG010000056.1 GCF_011058165.1 Rhodococcus aetherivorans | reverse complement strand
GGGCGGCGGTGGCGGTGGGGGACCGTTCGGTCCCGGCGGTGCGGGTTTGACGGGTGCCGCGGTGGCCGTGACGGGTGTGGCCGTGACGGGTTTCGCGAGGGGGTGCCGGCCCGTCGGCTGGTCGTGGAACCGCAGCTCGCCGGGCAGGGCCATGTCGTCGACGTGGCGGCCGTGCCGGGCCTGGGTCTGCTGCAGCTCGCGGCCGAAGTCGGCCGCGGTCGCGGGCCGGCGGGCCGGGTCGACGGACATGGCGTGCTCGATGGCGGCGCACACGTCGTCGGGGATGCCGTGGGGGCGCAGGTCCGGGATGGGCTGGCTGGTGATGCGCAGGAACTGCGCGATGATCTCCTCGCCCGTGCGTCGCTCGAACGCGGCGCGGCCGGTGATGAGGGCGAACATGGCCGCGCCGAGGCCGTAGATGTCCGAGGCCGGGGTGGGCGGCTTGCCCTCGAGCACCTCGGGTGCGGTGAAGGCGAGGGATCCGGTGAAGGCGCCGGTGGCGGTTTCGAAGCCGCCGGCGATGCGGGCGATGCCGAAGTCGGTGAGCTGCGGCTCGCCGTACTCGGTGACGAGGATGTTGGCGGGCTTGACGTCGCGGTGCAGGGTGCCGGCGCGGTGGGCGGTCTCGAGGGCGCCGGCGAGCTTGACCCCGACGCGGACGACGTCCCACCACGGCATCGGCCCGTCCCGGCGTACCCGCACCGCCAGCGAGTCGTTGGGGTGGTAGGGCATCACGATGTACGGCCGGCCGGTGGAGGTGACGCCCACCTGGAGGATGTTGACGATGTTCGGGTGGCCGGACAGCCCGCCCATCGCGAACCCCTCGCGCAGGAACCGTTCGCGGTTCTCGGCGTCGAGGTCGGAGGAGAGCACCTTGATCGCGACGGTGCGCCCGAGGGAGCGTTGCCGGCACCGATAGACGACGCCGAAGCCGCCCCGGCCGACGACGAGGGCGTCGTCGAACCCCGCCGCGGCGAGTTCCGCCGCGATCCCCTGCCCCGCGGGGCGGGTGGCTTCCGGATCGAAATCGGCCATGGTTCCCGGCTTTCGGCGTGCGACGCGCTCGGGAGAGTGCTGACTCGAGGATACCGCCGAAGCGCGGGGCCGATCAGTGCCTCGCGCGCAGCCCGTTGGCGAACGGGCAGCCCACGAGGCGGCGCAGGGCGCGGCTCAGGGACTCGACGTCGTCGGCGGGTTCGGGGAACGGAATCCGGACGTCGTGGTCGCCGCGGCCGGACTCGAGTCGCAGGCGCAGGCCGTAACGGTCCAGGCCGAGAGGCCGGATGCGGCCGCGCCGGTCGTTGACGGGGATGTGCCGGGCGATGCGGTGGACGAGGTCGCCGTGGTCCTGCTCGAGGTGCTGCAACCATGCGGACTCGACGGCCGCGAACGGGTCCGGCGCGGCCGCGAGGACGTCGGCGACCTCCACGGACTCGGCGCCGGTGGTGTCGGCGGCGACGACGGACGTGAGCCGTAGGCGCAGCAGTTCGGCGCGGTGCCCGACGTCGAGCAGCGCGGGGTGGGGCAGGGTCGCGGCGATGTCGGCGGCGAGCCGGCGGGGTTCGGCGACGGCGTGGGCGGTGCCGCTGAGCCAGATGAGCGAGCGGACGGGGTTGCGCAGCCGCAGCGGCGAGTGGTCGGTCAGTTCCAGCACGGCGTGCAGGCCCGCGGCGCCGCGCTGCCAGGTCAGCGCGACGGCGGCACAGTCGTCGGGGACGACGACGAGCAGGTCGCCGTCGCTGTGCAGGTGGTGCAGCACCGCGGTGACGGGCGCGGCCCCGTCGGTGGCGAGTACGGCGGAGCCGGTGGCAACTGCGGCGGAGCCGGTGACAACTGCGGTGGAGCCGGTGACAACTGCGACGGAGCCGGTGCGGGCGACGGCGGTGCGGACCGCTTCGGCGGTCGTGGGCGCGGAACGGGCGGTGGTGGCCGGCATCGAATCCTCCTCGAATGGTAGGTGAGGCAAACCTAAGTCATGGTGAGCGGGGTCGCAACACCCCGGCGACTAGCCTGGAGACGTGCCGATCCCGCTCACCCTCGGAATGCCGCCGTCCCGCGAGGAGCCCCGCGGCCTGCTCACCGCACTGCTCACCCGCCGGCATCCGACCCTCGCCGACGCGCTCGCCGCCCCCGCGCTCGACGCGATCGGAGACCCCGTGGTGCCGGTGTCCACGCTGACCGAGGCCCTCGGGGAGACCACCGGGGCGGTGCGGATCGTCGGTGAACTCGACGTCGCCCCCGACGCGGAGCGCCTGGCCGGCCTGCGCCCGGTCCCGGTCCGCTACCAGCTCGACTGCACCGCGGCGGACCTCGACGACGCGCTCGCCGTCGCCGTACCCGCCCCTCTGACCGTCTACGTCGACGCCGGTGACCTGCCCGTGACGGCCCGCGCACTCGTCGGCGCCGGACACAGCCCCGGCCTGCCCACCGGACGCGACGTGGGGGAGATCGCCGACTTCCTGTCCGTCCTCGCCCACGCCGGCACCGGTTACGTCGCCCGAGCCCGCGACGCCGACGAGGTGCTCGCCCTGCTCGCCGCCACCGTCGCGGCCCTGCGCGGCGACGACGTGCGCGCCGCCCTCGCCGCGCCCGACCCCGGCCGGCTGACCGCCCTGATCCCCGAGGCGGCCGCGGCCGTGCGCGAGATCCTGCTCGCCGTCGAGGTCGACGACCCGGCCGGCGTCGCGCGCGACCTCGCAGCCCTCGGCCTGGCGGCGCGATGACCCCGTTGCCGCGATGACCCCGTTGCCGCGATGACAGGGCCCGGACACGTTCGATGCGTACCCTTCTAGGCGTGCCCCGCATCGCCTACTTCGGCCCCACCGGAACCTTCACGGAGATGGCCCTCGCCCGGTTCGAGGACGCCGGCACCTTCGACGGCCCGGTCGAGCGGGTGTCGGCCGCCAGCCCGCCCGCGGCGCTGCAACTCGTGCGCGACGGCGCGGTCGACGGCGCAGTGGTGCCCATCGAGAGCTCGGTGGAGGGCTCGGTGCCCCCCACGATGGACGCCCTCGCGGTCGGCCCGCGCCTGCAGATCGTGGCCGAAACCGAGCTGGACGTCGCCTTCACCGTCGTGGCCCGGCCGGGCATCACGCTCGACGAGGTCCGCATCGTGCACGCCTATCCGGTGGCCGCCGCGCAGGTGCGCCAGTGGATCGTCGACCACATGCCGAAGGCCGACGTGGTGGCCGCCTCGTCCAATGCCGGCGCCGCCGAGGACGTCGCCGCCGGCAAGGCCGACGCCGGCGTGTCCACCGCCCTGGCCGGGCAGCGGCTCGGCCTGCCGGTCCTCGCCGACGGCGTCGCCGACCACGCCGGCGCCCGCACCCGGTTCGTGCTCGCCACCCGGCCCGCCCCCACGCCGGCGCGCACCGGCGTCGACCGCACCTCCGTGATCCTGCAGCTGCCGAACGAACCGGGCTCCCTCGTGCGGGCCATGACCGAGTTCGCCACCCGCGGCATCGACCTCACCCGCATCGAGTCCCGCCCTACCCGCCAGGAATACGGGACCTACTTTTTCCACTTGGACTGTGTCGGCCACATCGACGACGCGCTCGTCGCCGAGGCGCTCAAGGCGCTGCACCGCTTCGCGCAGGTGCGGTTCCTCGGCTCCTGGGCGGCAGTGTCCCAGCACGGTGTGGCCCCGGTATCGGACGAAGAGGATGCGCAGTGGCTGCAACGGCTGCGGCGCGGGGAGGAAGAGCGTTGAGCGGCCGATTGATCCTGGTCCGGCACGGGCAGACGGTGGCGAATGTCGCACGTCGCCTCGACACCAAGCTGCCGGGCGCCGAACTGACCGACCTCGGCGTCGCGCAGGCCCGCACCCTCGGACAGGGCTTCGCGCAGCAGCCGCCGACAGCCCTGTTCGCCTCGCAGGCCCTGCGCGCCCGGCAGACCGCCGAGCACGTCGAACTCGCCGCCCGTGTGACCACCGTCGTCCGCGAAGGCCTGCACGAGGTGCAGGTCGGTGAGCTCGAGGACCGCAGCGACGAGGAATCCCACGCGCTGTTCATGAAGGTGTACGAGTCCTGGCACACCGGCGACCTGCGCGACCGGGTGCCCGGCGGCGAATCCGGCCTCGACGTCCTGGACCGGTACCTGCCGGTGGTCGAGTCGCTGCGCACCGACTACCTCGACGACGGCTCGGGGGACGTCGTCGTGGTCAGCCACGGCGCCGCCATCCGCCTCGTCGCCGCGCACCTCGGCCGGGTGCCGGGCAGCTTCGCGACCAGCAACCACCTCGCCAACACCCAGAGCGTCGAACTGGTCCCGCTGCCCGGCGGCGGCTGGGAGTGCGTGCGCTGGGGCACCTTCCAGGCGCCGTTCCACGACACCGGACGCGCCGGCGCCGACGATCCGATGGGTTAGCCCCCACCTCGTCGTCCGCGCGCCGTGGTGCTTCCTGCGCGCGTCCATCGCTCGCGGGGAGCCCCCGAGTGCGCAGGCGTCCCGGCCGGGGCCGACGCACGGGTATCCTCGAGCCGTCCGAATGTAGCGATCGATAGGTTGGGTACGGCAATGGGAACTTCCACCGACGACACCGTCGCGGACGGTGTCGCTGCGCCGGACTGGCGTCGCCTCGAGCCGATGGAGCTGACTCCCATTCTCTCCGCGGCGCTCGACGCCTTCTACGAGACCGGGTTCCACGGCACCTCGGTACGGGAGATCGCCCGCCGGGTCGGCGTCACCGTTCCCGCGCTGTACTACCACCACGAGAACAAGGAAGGCCTGCTCATCGCGCTGCTCGAGCTCTCGACCAGCGACGTGATGACCCGGGCCTACGCCGCCGACGCCGACGGCGGCGACGATCCGGTGCAGCGGCTCTCCAACGCCATCGAGGCGATCGTGCTGCGCATGACGAACCGTCCCCGCCTCGCCGCCCTCGAGGGCGAGGTGCGCTACCTCAGCCCCGAGAACCGGCAGCGCTACCGCGCGGTGCGCAAGGAGATCGAGAAGCTCGTCTTCGAGATCGTCGAGGACGGGACCCGGCGCGGGGCGTTCGACGTCGAGGATCCGGCCGAGACGACCCGTGCGCTGCTCGGCATGTGCCAGTCCATCCCGCGGTGGTACCACCGCGAGGGCTCCCTGAGCCCGGAGGAGGTGGCGCGCAAGTACGTCGCGATCGCCCTCAAGACGGTCGGCGCCACCCCTCCCCCGAAGCCCTGACGGGCGGGCTCAGCCCCGGCCGAACACCGCCGTCCGCTTCTCCTGGAAGGCGCTCACGCCCTCGTGGAAGTCCGCGGACGCCAGCAGCTCGAGCTGCCCGGCGCGCTCGCGGGTGAACGCGCTGTCGAGCTCGCCGAGGGTCGCGTCGTTGATCGCGTCCTTGGTGGCGTGGAAGGCCTCGACCGGTCCGGCGGCGAGCCGGGTGGCGAGCGCGTCGACGGCGGCGGCGAAGTCGTCGTCGGGGTGCACCTCGGCGATCAGCCCGGCCGCGAGTGCCTCGGTGACGGGCAGCCGTTCGGCGAGCAGCGCCATCTTCAGGGCACGGGCACGGCCGATCGACGCGGCGACGAGTGCGGTCGCGCCGCCGTCGGGCATGAGGCCGATGCGGGTGAAGGCGAGCAGCAGGTAGGCGGACTCGGCCGCGACGGTGAGGTCGCAGCCCAGGGCGAGGGACACGCCGACGCCGGCGGCGGGGCCGTTGACGGCGCCGATGACCGGGCGCGGGAAGGCGCGGATCGCGGCGACGGTGCGGTTGGCGGCGTCGATGGTCCCGGCCGACGGCGGAGCGGACAGGTCCTTGCCGGCGAGGTCGGCGCCGGTGCAGAAGGCGCGACCGGTGCCGGTGAGGACTGCGACGCGCACGGCGTCGTCGCCGGCGTGCTTCTCGAAGGCGTCGGCGACGGCCTCGAGGGTGGCGGTGGTGACGGCGTTCATCCGTGCGGGCCGGTTGAGGGTGACGCGCAGGATGCCGTCGTCGACGGTGACGTCGACGCCGACGGGATCGATGGTCATGGGTCCTCCGGGGGTGGGGTTCTCGGGACGGTCAGGGTCTCTCGGGACGTCAGGGGCGCAGCGCCAGGGCGACCTTGCCGGTGGCGGAGCGATGTGCGAGCGACCGCAGCGCCTCGGCGGCGTGCGTCATCGGGTGGACGGTGGGTTCGGGGATCTGCAGTGCCCCGGAGCGCAGCAGCGGCTCGAGCTGCGCCCATTGCTGGGCGGTGTAGCCGGGGAAGGTACGCACGTATTCGCCCCATCCGGCGCCGAGGACCGAGATGTTCTTGAGCAGAAGACGATTCACTTTGACGGTGGGAATCTCGCCGCCGGTGAAGCCGAGGACCACGACCCGTCCGTTCGGTGCCAGGCTGCGCAGGCTGTCGGTGAACCGGTCGCCGCCGACGGGATCGAGAACGATGTCGACGCCGCGTCCGCCGGTGAGCTCGAGGACCCGGTCCTTGAAGCCCTCCACGGCGACGGTGTGGGTGGCGCGGTTGGCCTTCGCGACCGCGGCCTTCTCCTCGGTGCTCACCACCGCGATGGTCTCGAGTCCGAGCGCGGCCGCGACCTGTAGGGCGGCGACGCCGACCCCGCCTGCGGCGCCGTGCACGAGCACCGTCTCGCCGGCGCGGTAGCGGGCGCGTTCGTCGAGGGCGAAGTGGACGGTCAGGTAGTTCATGAGGAATCCGGCTCCGGCCGTCAGGGACACCGAATCGGGAAGCGGAAAGACGGATTTCGGATCCACCGCGACGGTCTGCTGCCAGGCGCCGCCGGTGGCGAGGACGGCGACGCGCTGCCCCGGGCTCAGGCCGCTGCCGGCCGGGGCGGTGCGCACGGTGCCGGCGCCTTCGACGCCGAGCACGGACGGCAGGGGGCGCACGACCTGGTAGCTCGCTGTGGTCTGCAGCAGGTCTGGGAACGAGACTCCGGCCGCGTGCAGATCGACGACGACGAGGCCGTCCGCGTCGGGCTCGGGAAGGTCCACGAGCCGTACGCCGTCGGGCCCGGTTGCTTCGGTCAGTTGTACCGCCTGCATGAGTTCTCCTGCCGTCCTGGTGGCCGAGCCTGTCTCGGGGCTCCGTGTCTCGGGGGCCCGTGTCTTCGGGAATCCGTGTCGCGGCTCACGCGTACGGCCTCATCCATACCAGAACCGTCTGATCGGACGCTAGTTAGACCAGGCCATTGACCGATCGATCGATCCGTGGTAGTCCTTTAGCGATCGATAAGTAACGCCGACTGTATCCGATAGGGGCGCACATGGCCGACGAGTCCACCGTTACCGAACCTGCCGCACAGTACGAGCGGCGTGGCGGCATCGCCGTCATCACGCTCAACCGCCCCCGGGCGCTCAACGCCGTGAACGCAGCGCTGGCGACGGCGGTCGGCACGCTGCTCGAGCAGGCGGAGGCGGACGACGACGTGCGCGTCGTGGTGCTCACCGGTGCGGGCCGCGCGTTCTGCGCGGGCGCCGACCTCAAGGCCCTGGCCACGGGCGAGAGCATCGCCGCCGACGGGCACCCCGAATGGGGTTTCGCCGGCTATGCCCAGCACTGGATCAGCAAGCCGACCATCGCCGCTGTCAACGGGTTCGCCCTCGGCGGCGGCACCGAGCTGGTGCTCGCGTCCGACCTCGCCGTCGTCGACGAGGAGGCCCAGCTGGGCCTGCCCGAGGTCAAGCGAGGTCTCTTCGCCGCCGCGGGCGGGGTGATCCGGCTCCAACAGCAGATCCCCCGCAAGGTCGCGCTGGAACTGGCGCTGACCGGTGAGCCGATCTCCGCTGCGCAGGGCAAGGAACTGGGCCTGGTCAACCGGGTCGCACCGCACGGCACGGCGCTCGAGATGGCGCTCGGGCTGGCCGAGACCATTGCCGCGAACGCTCCGCTCTCGGTACGCGAATCGAAGTCGATGATCCACCGGACCGCGCACGGCGCCGACTGGGAGCCGGGTGTGTGGGAGGCCAACGCCGCCGCGGTGAAGGTGGTGTTCACCAGCGACGACGCCAAGGAAGGCCCGACCGCCTTCGCACAGAAGCGGCAGCCGGTCTGGAAGGGTCGCTGACCCCCTGATCTCGGCCCGGGGTCTCGTCGATCCCCTCCGGGGCACCCGGGCCGCTCCAACCCTCGAAAGGAACTCCTCATGACCAACGCTGTCATCGTCGACGTGGTCCGCACCGCGGTCGGCAAGGGCAAGCCCGGCGGCGCCCTGTCCGGCACCCATCCCGTCGAGCTGCTCGCCCACGTGCTGCGTGAGATCACCTCGCGCAACGACCTCGACCCCGCCCTCGTCGACGACGTCATCGGCGGCTGCGTCAACCAGGCGGGCGAGCAGGCCCTGAACATCTCCCGCACCGCCCTGCTGTCGGCCGGCTTCCCCGAGTCGGTGCCGGCCACCACCATCGACCGGCAGTGCGGCTCGAGCCAGCAGGCCGCCCACTTCGCCGCCCAGGGCATCATCGCCGGCGCCTACGACATCGTCATCGCGTGCGGTGTGGAGTCGATGAGCCGGGTGCCGATGGGTACCTCGTCGATGGGACAGGACGCCTCCGGCCCGGGCATCGCCGCCCGCTACCCCGAGGGCCTGGTCAACCAGGGCATCTCCGCCGAGCTGATCGCCGCGAAGTGGAAGTTCGACCGCGAGGCCCTCGACGCGTTCTCGGCGCAGTCGCACCAGCGGGCCGCCGAGGCGATCGCCGCCGGCTTCTTCGACAAGGAGATCGTCCCGATCACGGTCACCAATGCCGCCGGTGAGCAGGTCCGGCACACCGTCGACGAGACGGTGCGCGCCGCCACCACCGCCGAGGCCCTGGCCGGGCTGAAGCCGTCGTTCTACACCGAGGCGTACGCCGCGCGCTTCCCGGAGGCCGGCTGGCACATCACCCCGGGCAACTCGTCGCCGCTGACCGACGGGGCGTCGGCGGTGCTGATCATGAGCGAGGAGGCCGCCGCCAAGCTGGGCCTGACCCCGCGGGCGCGGTTCCATTCCTTCGCCGTCGCCGGCGACGATCCGATGTTCATGCTCACCGCCCCCATCCCCGCGACGAAGAAGATCCTGGCCCGCTCGGGTCTGGGCATCGACGACATCGACGCCTACGAGGTCAACGAGGCGTTCGCCCCGGTGCCGCTGATGTGGGCGCACGAGTTCGGGGCGGATCCGGCCCGGCTCAACCCGCGCGGCGGCGCGATCGCCCTCGGCCACGCCCTCGGCTCGTCCGGCACCCGGCTGCTGACCACCCTGGTCAACCACCTCGAGGCCACCGGCGGCCGGTACGGCCTGCAGACCATGTGCGAGGGCGCCGGCATGGCCAATGCCACCATCATCGAACGTCTCTGACCCGCAACCACATCCGAAAGGAATCTCATGATCGTCAACGACAGCGTTGCCGTCGTCACCGGCGGTGCCTCCGGCCTCGGCCTGGCCACCGTCAAGGCCCTGCTCGCCGACGGCGCGCAGGTCGTCATCATCGACCTGCCCTCCTCCAACGGTGAGACCGTCGCCAAGGAGCTCGGCGACCGCGTCCGCTTCGCCGCCGCCGACGTCACCGACGAGGCCGCCGTCGTCGAGGCCCTCGACCTCGCCGAATCGCTCGGCCCGCTGCGCGTCGCGGTCAACTGCGCCGGCATCGGCAACGCCATCAAGACCGTGAGCAAGAAGGGCGCTTTCCCGCTCGCCGACTTCACCAAGATCATCAACGTGAATCTCGTCGGCACGTTCAACGTGATCCGCCTGGCCGCCGAGCGCATCGCCAAGACCGAGCCGATCGACGGCGAGCGCGGCGTCATCATCAACACCGCCTCCGTCGCCGCGTTCGACGGCCAGATCGGCCAGGCCGCCTACTCCGCATCCAAGGGCGGCGTCGTCGGCATGACCCTGCCGATCGCCCGCGATCTCGCGTCGCTGCTGATCCGCGTCGTCACCATCGCCCCCGGCCTGTTCAAGACCCCGCTCCTCGGCTCCCTGCCGGAGGAGGCGCAGGCCTCGCTCGGCCAGCAGGTGCCCCACCCGGCCCGCCTCGGCGACCCGTCCGAGTACGGCGCCCTGGCCGCGCACATCGTCTCCAACCCGATGCTCAACGGCGAGGTCATCCGCCTCGACGGCGCCATCCGCATGGCCCCGCGCTGAGCGCCGCCTGAGCTGATCGACGCGTGAGAGGACGGGGCCGATGACTGTGGAGCCCGCACCCCCCAGGTTCGCGAACTGGCGGGAGTTCGAGCCCCTACAGCTCGGCCCCATCCTCGATCACGCGCTGGAAGCCTTCGGAGAGAACGGTTTCCACGGAACCACCGTCCGCGACCTGGCCCGCCGGGTCGGGGTGACGGTGCCCGCGCTGTACTACCACCACGAGAACAAGGAAGCCGTTCTCGTCACCCTGCTCGACACCGCCGTCCGGGACCTGATCGAACGCGCCCTCGCCGCCGTCGGTGAGGGTGGTGACGACCCCGTCCGGCGCTTCACCAACTTCGTCGAGGCGATCGTGCTGAACTCGACGCACCGCGCCCCGCAGTCCGCACTCGACTCCGAACTGCGGCACGTGTCCCCGCAGAACCGCCGCAACTACGCCGCGACCCGGAAGCGCCTCGAGCTCATGGCCCTCGACCTCGTCGACGACGGGGTCGAGCGCGGCGTCTTCGCCGTCGACGACATCGCCGAATCCGTGCGTGCCCTGCTCGGCATGTGCCAGTCCATCGCCCGCTGGTTCCGGCTCGGCGGCCCGCTCACCCCCGACCAGGTCACCGCCCGCTACACCGTCATCGCCCTGCGCATCGTGGGATACCGGGCCGCGCCGGACCCGCCCAGCGGCTCGTCGCCGGTGCGGAGGAACTGAGCGCCGATCGCCCCCGCCGACCCGACCGTCCTTCGCCCTCCTGGGAGAGAACCGATGCACCGCAACCTTTTCGAAGCCGACCACGAGGCGTACCGGGACACGGTGCGCGAATTCCTCGCCCGCGAGGTCGAACTGCACTACGAACGGTGGGAGACCGAGCGGCTCATCGACCGCTCCGCCTGGCTCGCCGCCGGCAAGTCCGGCATCGTCGGCCTCGGCGTCCCCGAAGAATACGGCGGCTCCGGGGTGACCGACTACCGGTTCCGCTGCGTCGTCGCCGAGGAGATCGCCCGCACCGGCACAACCTCCTTCGGCTCCGGCATGAGCCTGCAGGACGACATCGCCATCCCCTATGTCGCCGACCTCGGCACCGAGGACCAGAAGCGGCGCTGGCTGCCCGGCATGGCCGCCGGGGAGCTGATCGGCGCGATCGCCATGACCGAACCCGGCACCGGCTCGGACCTGCAAGCCGTCAAGACCACCGCCGTGCGCGACGGCGACGACTGGACCCTGACCGGGCAGAAGACGTTCATCACCAACGGTATCCACTCCGATCTGGTCATCGTCGTCGCCCGCACCGACCCGCACGCCGGTGCCCGCGGATTCTCCCTGCTCGTCGTCGAACGCGACATGCCGGGCTTTTCCCGCGGCCGCAAGCTGCACAAGGTGGGCCTGGCCGGGCAGGACACCGCCGAACTGTCCTTCGAGGGCGTGCGGGTGCCGGCCGCGAACCTGCTCGGCACCGAAGGGCAGGGATTCTTCCACCTGATGGAGCACCTGCCCCTCGAGCGCCTCTCCATCGCCGTCGCCGCGATCGCGGCCGCGCGGGCGGCGTACGAGTGGACCAAGGACTACGTGTTCGAACGCAGGGCGTTCGGCAAGCCGATCGGCGACCTGCAGAACACCCGCTTCGCCCTCGCCGAGATGCTCACCGAGATCGAGGTCACCGGCTCGCACATCGACCGGTGCGTCCTGGCGCTCAACGCGGGCGAGCTGACCGCGGTCGACGCCGCCAAGGCCAAATGGTGGGCCAGCGAGCTGCAGAAGCGCGTCGTCGACCGGTGCGTGCAGTTGCACGGCGGCTACGGCTACATGATGGAGTACCCCATCGGCCGCGCCTACGTCGACACCCGCATCCAGACCATCTACGGTGGCACCACCGAGATCATGAAGGAGATCATCGGACGCGACATCGCCGCTGAATACGCCTGATCCACCCCGTATCCGAAGGAGAGACACCATGTTCGATCTGTCCGGCAAGCGGGCACTGGTCACCGGCGGCTCGGCCGGAATCGGGCTGGGCATGGCGCGCGGGCTCGCCTCCGCAGGTGCCGACGTGGCGCTGTGGGGCCGCGGCGCCGAACGCCTCGAGAAGGCGGCGGCCGATCTCGCGACGACCGGGGCGCGCGTGGTGACCCGATCGGTGGACGTGTCCGACGAGGAGGCCGTGCGCGACGGTGTCGCCGCGACGGTCGCGGAGCTCGGCGGCCTCGACATCGTCGTGGTCAACGCCGGAATCGGTGTGCCCCTCGTCAAGTTCGTCGAGTCGAGTACCGAGGACTACCGGAAGGTGACGGCCGCCAACCTCGACGGGGCGTACTTCACCCTGCGCGAGACGGCCAGGGTGCTCGTCGACCAGGGCACCGGCGGATCGGTGATCGTCACCTCCAGCCTGGGTGCGATCCAGGGCGCCGGGCGCAATCAGGCCTACGCCGCCACCAAGGCAGGGGTCCTGGCCCTGGCCAACGGGTGCGCGGTGGAACTCGCCCGGCACCGCATCCGCGTCAACAGCGTGCTGCCCGGCTGGATCGCCACCGACATGACCGGACCGCTCCAGGGCTCCGAATCGTTCACCACGCACGTTATTTCCCGGGTACCGTTGGGCCGGTGGGGAACTCCCGAGGACTTCGCCGGCATCGCCGTGTACCTCGCGAGCGACGCGTCCGCGTTCCAGACCGGATCGTCCACCCTGATCGACGGCGGCTACTCGATCTTCTGACGTCGCCGGAAGTGTTGTCCAGCAAGTTCGTCCACGAGGAGAAGCTATGGCACTGACCGCATTCCTGGAGCTCGAGTTCAAGCCCGACGTGCTCGGGGAGGCCCGCGCGCTGATGGATCGTGTGCTGAAGGAAACCCGCGCGTTCGACGGCTGCCTGGGCCTCGAGGTGCTCGCCGACCGTTCGAACGAGGCCCGCTGGGTGGTCGTGGAGAAGTGGGAGTCGGAGCAGCACGACGCCGCGTACCGCGAGTTCCGGGCCGGGCCCGGTGCGATCACCGATCTCGGTCCGCTGCTCGCGGGTGCGCCGAAGCTGACCTACTACAACGAGGTCTGACCGGCAGGGGTGGGCAGATCCCGCCCTGGGGTGCCTGGCCGGGGGCGGCGCCGTCGCCGACGATCGATACGTCGGATCGACGCCCGCCTACCCGGTCCCGGGAACGGCGGAACCTCCCAGAAAAGGCGGACGCCATGAACATCGAAGAGATGGCCCGGACCCTGCTCACCCTCGACGCCGGTGACGAAGCCGCGCTGCGCAGCGTCGCGGCGATCGAGGACGCCACCTTCGCGGCCTACGCGAGCGACTACGTCGAGGCCATGACGCGGCCCGGCTGCAAGGGCTGCCACGGCGGCTGATCGGCGGGCGTGCAACGGCCGGGGCACCACGGTGCCCCGGCCGTACCGTCCCGACGACCGCCACCGAAGGAACCCCTCATGACCGCTGCGCTGCCGTTGCTGCTGCGCTCGCACCCCCACCTCACCACCGCCTCCGCCGAATCCCGGGACTTCCAGGCTCGCGTCGGGCATCCCGCGGCGACGGATCCGGCGCCGTGTGTCCTCGTCCTCACCCGGGCCGCCGACCGCGAGATCGACGAGCTGTCGCTGTGGCTCGCCGCCCGCGGCATCGCGCTGGTGCGTCTCGACAGCGACCGGTGTGCCGACACGGACGTGCAGTGGGATCCGTTCGCCGGCCTGCTCACCCGCGACGGCCGGACGTTCCGGCCCCGGGTGTGCTGGCTGCGCTACTTCGACGTCGACGCACTGCGCACCGCGCAGACCACCCCCGACGCAGTGCAGCACGTGCGCGACCAGTGGCAGGCGCTCGTCGCCGCCCTTGCCGCGCACCCCGGCCTGCACACGCTCAACTCCGGGGCCCGGCCCGGAACCCCCGACCGCCTGACCCAGCTCGCCGCCGCCCGCGCGGCTGGGCTGCGTGTGCCCGCCACCCTCGTGACCACGCGGCTCGACGTCGCGGCCCGGGCCCTGCCGGGGCCCGGCGACCTGCTGGTCAAGAGCCTCGGCCGGCACTGCGTCGAACCGCAACCCGGCCGCCTGCGGGGCGTCTACCCGCAGCGCGTCACCCGCGCGTCACTCGACGGCGAACACCGCACGGGCGCACCGGTGCTCGTGCAGGAGTATGTGGCCGCCGACCGGGAGCTGCGGATCCACGCCGTGGGCGGAACGCTGATCGGCTACGCGGTCACCCGGCCCACCCCCGAGTCGCTGTGGACCCGGCCGGAGTCGATCACCGTGCGGCGCTGCGACATTCCCGCCGACGTGGCCGCATCGCTGCGGACGCTCCTCGACCGGTTCCGGCTCGACCTCGCCGCCTTCGACCTGCTCGACACGCCCGGCGGCCCGGTGTTTCTCGAGGTCAACCCCGAATTCGACTGGCGCTGGACCGAACACGGCGCCGGTGACACCGACACCACGAACGCGGTGCGCGCCCTGATCGCCGCCGCGACCGCCCCCGCCCCCCGAGGAGAGAACCGATGACCCGCGTCGCCGTTGCCGAGTATGCGGTGCTGTTCTGGCGTGACGGCACGCTGGTGTGGGACGACTACCTGCACCACCGGCAGTTCGCGCTCACCCCCGACAGTGAGCGGGTGCTGCGCTGGTTCGCGTCGTGGCGCGAACTCGACAGCATCGCCGAACTGGGGGAGCTGTCGCTCGGAATCGCTCGCCGGCTGCTCGAGGCGCAGGTCCTCGTCGCCGAGGGATCGGCCGAGCACGTCGAACAACAGCAGATGCTCGCCGAGTGGGGCACGTGGGGCCCCTCGGCCCGCTACCTGCACTTCGCGGCCCGCACCGGCTCCGACGTCCGGTTCGCCGACGTGCTCGACGACGAGCTGCGGTCGGCGGCCAAGGCGAGCGAGCAGCCCGCCCCTGCGCCGGCCAAGTCCTACCCGCAGCATCCGATGATTCCCGTGCCCGGCGACCGGCCGGACTCGTCCGCGTGGCGGCGCCCGGGACTCGTCGACGCCCTGTTCGAGCGCCGCTCGGTCCGGCAGTTCACCGCCGACCCCGTGTCCCTGGACGCGGTGGGCACCGTCGCCCGCGTCGCGACGGGACCCGTCGAAGTGATCGACCATCCGCAGGTGGGGCAGGTGCTGTTGAAGACCAGCCCGTCCGCCGGCGCCCGCACCCCCATCGAGCTGTACCTCTACGCGAACCGCGTCGACGGGCTCGCGCCGGGGTTCTTCCACTACGCGCCGCTGCGCGGCGGGCTGGAACGGATCGGCGACAGCGTGCCCGGCTCCGTGCTGGGCGCGGCGCTCGGCGAGCAGCCGTGGCTGTCGGACTGCGCGGCGTTGCTGATCTACACGGCGGTACCGGCCCGGACCCGGTGGCGGTACGAACGTTCCCGCGCCTACCGCGACATCCTCATCGAACTCGGCCACGTCAGTCAGACCGTCCTGCTCACTGCCACCGCGCTGGGCCTGGGCGCGGTGACGGCGACGGCGATGCGCGACCGCGAGCTCGAGGACCTGCTCGGCTGCGATCCCACCGCCGAGCCGGCCCTGGCGGTCACCGCGCTGGGCCGCCCCGCCGCCGGACTCGGGTGACGCCCGTTGTCCGCCGGCGGTGGTGCGCTCCGCAACCCCGACTTCGCGCGGCTGTGCGCCGGTCAGGCGGTCGCGCAGCTCGGCAGCCGCGGCTACGGCGTCGCGATCATGTTGTGGGTGCTCGCGGTCAGCGGTTCGGCCGCGACGGTCGGGCTGGTCTCGACCGTGACGATGGGTGCCTTCACGGCCGCGACGGTCCCGGCCGGCTGGATCGTCGACCGCTTCGATCGCCGTCGCGTCATGATCACCGTCGACGCTTGCTCGGCGGCCGCCGCCGCGGTGCTCGCGGGCTGCGCGTGGCGCGGTCTGTTCCATCCGGTGCCCGTCCTCGTCGCGGTGTCGGTGCTCGGGGCGGGGTGGGCGGTGCGCGGACTCGCCGAGGACGCGGCTGTGCCGCAGGTGGTCGAGCGCGAGCAGATCGGCACGGCGTACGGGCTTTTCGAGGCGCGGGGGTACGCGACCGGGGTGGCCGGCCCGCCGCTCGCGGCGACCCTCTACGGTCTCGGCGCCGCGCTGCCCTTCGCGGGCCATGCCGTGTCGTTCGTGGTGGCGGGAGCGGCCGCGGCCCGGGTGCGCACCCCGCTGCAGGCGCCGCGCGTCCCCGGTTCCGCCGCGGAACGGCCGTGGGCCGCCATCCGGGACGGGGTGCGGTGGTTCGCCGCCCACCCGTTCGTCCGCACCACCGCGGCGCTGACGGCCGTCGCCGAGTTCGTGGTCAACGGCTGTGGTCTGGTGGTGGTCGTGCTCCTGGCCGACAGCGGCGCGCCGTCCTCGACGGTCGGGATCGCGCTCGCCGTCGCCTACGGCGGGGGCATGCTCGGGGCGCTGGCGGTGCCGCGGCTCCGCCGCCGGATCCCGGCCCACCGTCTGCTCGTGCTCTCGGCGGGCCTCGGTGTCCTGGCGGTCCTCGCGGCGGCCACGGGGTCGCCGGTCGTCGCCGCCGCCGGTTATGCCGCCCTGCTGGCGGTGACCCCGTCGTGGTCGGTGGTGGTGACCGCACGCTGTGCCGAACTGGTGCCCGACGAGGTGCGGGGCCGGGTCGGCGCGGCGACCGGGCTGGTCACCTCGTTGCCGGCGATGTTCGCCCCGCTGACGGTGGGCGTGCTGACGACGACCGTCGGCGCGGCGAGCACCGCGTGGATGCTCGCCGCGCTCCTCGGCGGGGTGGTCGTGGCGACCGCGGTCAACCGGACGGTGCGCCTACAGGCCGGCGAGCCGCTCCCGCGCCGCGCGGTACTCGGTGGCGAGCCGGTCGACGAGCTCGGCGGCGGGGACGACGGCGTCGACCGCGCCGACGCCCTGCCCGGAACCCCAGATGTCGCGCCAGGCCTTCGCCTTCGCGCCGGTTCCGGAACTCTCGCCGGTGCCGAAGTCCATGGCCGACGGGTCCGACACGGCGAGGTTGTTCGGGTCGAGCCCGGCGGCTTCGATGCTGCCGCGCAGGTAGTTGCCGTGCACGCCGGTGAACAGGTTGGAGTAGACGATGTCGGCGGCGGTGGAGTCGACGATCATCTGCTTGTAGCGGGCGTCGGCGTTGGCCTCGGCGGTGGCGATGAACGCCGAACCGACGTAGGCGAGATCGGCGCCGGCGGCCTGCGCCGCGAGGATCGAACGGCCGTGCGCGATCGAGCCCGACAGCAGCAGCGGGCCGTCGAACCACTCACGGATCTCCTGGACCAGCGCGAACGGTGACTGGGCGCCCGCGTGGCCGCCGGCGCCGGCGGCGACGGCGATGAGGCCGTCGGCGCCCTTGTCGACGGCCTTGCGGGCGAAGGTGTTGTTGATGACGTCGTGCAGGACGATGCCGCCGTAGGAGTGGATGGCGTCGTTGACGTCGGTGCGGGCGCCGAGGGAGGTGATGACGACCGGGACCTCGAACTCGACGATCGTGGCGAGGTCTTCTTCGAGGCGGTCGTTGGAGCGGTGCACGATGAGGTTGACCGCGTAGGGCGCGGACGGCGCCTCGGGGTGGTTGGCGTCGTGCTTGGCGAGGGCCTCGGTGATGCGGGTGAGCCACTCGCGCAGCATCGCCTGGGGGCGCGCGTTGAGCGAGGGGAAGGAGCCGACGACGCCGGAGGTGCACTGGGCGATCACCAGGTCCGGACCGGAGACGATGAACATCGGCGACGCCACGACGGGCAGGCGCAGCCGGTCTTGCAGGATCGAAGGCAGGGCCATGCGAATCTCCTTGGTGATTTCGGTGTTACGACTGCCCGAGCTGGGCGGCCATGAGCGGGATGAGGGCCTGCAGGCCCTTCAGCGGACGGGTCATGACCTTGAACGAGATGATCCGGCCGCGGTCGTCCCAGCGGATCAGGTCGATGCCGTTGACGTGGATGCCGTCGAGATCGGCGGTGAACTCGAGAACCGCCGAGTCGTCGTTGTACCACTCGTCGACGTAGCGGAACCCCGCACCGGAGAACACGGTGAGCGCCGCCCGCAGGTAGGCGACGGTCCTGGCCTTGCCTTCCTGCGGTGTGAACACCGCGGGGGAGGAGAATACGGCGTCGTCGGCGATCAGGTCCTCGAGGGCGGCCATGTCCTCGTGCTCGACGATGTGATGCCAGCGTTCGACGACGGGGGGCCGGGTACGAGCGGTCATGGTTCCCTCTCTGTGTGCGTCGCTTCGAGCGTAGGGGCCGCGCCACTAAACAGTCAATGTTGACCGTTCATGCGCGAAACGGCGGTACGGGCAGATCGTCGCGGAACAGGTCCGGCAGGTCGGCGGACACGCTGTCCGGGAACGCCGCGGGACGCTTCTCGAGGAACGCCGAGATGCCCTCGCGGGCGTCGCGCCCGACGCCGCGGAGGTTGATGCCGCGCGTCTCGATGCGGTGCGCGACCATGGGGTGCTCGGCGCCCAGCGTGCGCCACATCATCTGCCGCGAGAGCGCCACCGACACCGGGGCCGAGTGCTCGGTGAGGCTGCGGGCCAGCGCATACGCCCGCTCGAGCAGTTCGGCCCCGGGATACAGCGCATAGACGAGCCCGGCCGTGTGGGCCTCGGCCGCGTCGAAGATCCGTCCCGAATACACCCAGTCCAGGGCGGTCTGCAGCGGAACCAGGCGGGGCAGGAACCAGGTGGAGCACGACTCGGGGACGAGGCCGCGGCGGTTGAACACGAAGCCGATGCGGGCGTCGTCGGCGGCGAGGCGGAAATCCGCCGCGAGCGTCATGGTGATGCCGACGCCGACGGCCGGGCCGTTGATCGCCGCGATGATCGGCTTGCGGCACTCGAACATGCGCAGCACGACGCGGCCGCCGCCGTCGCGCCGGACGTCGGCGGCCGTGTCATCGCGCCGGACGTCGGCGGCCGTGTCATCGCGCCGGACGTCGGCGGCCGTGTCATCGCGCCGGACGTCGGCGGCCGTGTCATCGCGCCGGACGTCGGCGGTCGCGTCGTCGCTCGGCTCGTCGAGCCGCTGCGCGAACGTGTCGGCACCGCCGGAGAGGTCGGCGCCGGCGCAGAATGCGCGCCCGGCGCCGGTGAGTACAACGGCGCGCACGGAATCGTCGGCGTCGCAGCGATCGTAGGCCGCGATCAGCTCGTGCTCCATCGTGGTGGTGAAGGCGTTGAGCCGGTCGGGGCGGTCGAGGGTGATGGTGGCGATGCCGTCGGCCACGGCGAGTGCGATGTGTTCCACGCCGGCCAGCATGACATGTTTACTGAACGATCGGTAGGTGTCAGGGCCGTGCACAGCGCGGCGCCCCCGTCACCACGGGAGTCGGCGACGGGGGCGCAGGGCGCGGCGTGCGGGCTTATCCGCGGGTCACGCGGCCGCGGCGGAACTCCCGGCCGCCCCAGATGCCGGACTGCCGGGTCTCGGTGGCGTAGGTGGCGCACGCGGTGGCAAGGGGGCAGCGGGCGCACACGTTGCGGGCGTAGTCGAACGACTCCGACGGGTCCGGGAACCAGGCGTCCGGGGTCGCGTCGCCGCGGCACGCGGCCAGGTCCCAGTCCGGCGTGGCGTCCGACGGGGCGAGCAGGTCGGTGAGCATCGTGGTCACGGGCAGGTCCTCCTTCCGAGGATGGGGATGCAGATCTGGTCGGGGCGGCGCAGGACTTGCGACGGATTCGCTGCCGCCCAGTGCGGTGTCTCGAATCCGCTTGTGGCAGATGGGTTCTCGGTGCCGTAAACGAAGTCGGAGCGGCGGTCACCGGACGAGGGGTGTCCGCCCGGCGGTCAGCACCTGCCGGGTGGTGCCGCCGGCGGCCCCGCATGTCGGGGCCCGGCCGGCGGAAGGATGCCCGCGACGGGATGCCGCATCGGCTGTCGCACCGGCGCAGCCGGGGGTGATGTGCACATCGCATGCCTCCTTCCGTGTCGTGGCCTTCCGTGTCGTGGCCGTCGTCGATCGGTCGGGTCCAACACGCCCCGCGGCCGGGTTCTTCCCGCCCGTGCGCGAACAGTGACGGGTACCTCATGACCCCGGCCTCCCTACATAGGTTTCGGCTATGGGTCGATACCCCGTTCGGACTTTGTCTCGGGCGCCGGTCCGGTGATCGACTCGACGGGACGTTCCGCCCCGTGCCCGGCCGGAACCCCGAGGATCCCGAGGAGACACCACGTGAGCGCTGTACTGACCGAGTTCGGCGACGGCATCGCCGTCATGACCATCAACCGGCCCGAGGCGCGCAACGCCGTCGATCTCGAGGTCGCCAAGGCGCTCGCCGCCGCCGTCGACGAGTTCGAGGCGCGACCGGACCTGGTCGTCGGGATCATCACCGGCGCCGGCGGCACCTTCTGCGCCGGCATGGACCTCAAGGCGTTCACCCGGGGCGAGCGGCCCTCGCTGCCCGGACGGGGATTCGCCGGGCTCACGGAGCGGCCGCCGACCAAGCCGCTGATCGCCGCGGTCGAAGGCTGGGCACTCGCCGGCGGGTGCGAGCTCGCCCTCTCGGCGGACCTCGTCGTCGCCGCCCGGGGCGCCAAGTTCGGCCTGCCCGAGGTCAAGCGCGGGCTCGTCGCCGCGGCCGGCGGTCTGCTGCGCCTGCCCAAGGTGCTGCCCTACCAGCTCGCCATGGAGATCGTGCTCACCGGTGACCCCCTCACCGCCGAGGTGGCGCACGCGCACGGCCTGGTCAACACCCTCACCGAGCCGGGCGCGGCCCTCGACGGCGCGCGGGCGCTCGCCGCCCGCATCAGCGGCAACGGACCGCTCGCCGTCCGTGCCTCCAAGCAGATCATGGCGTCGGCCGTGCAGTACACCGACGCGGAGGCGTTCGCGTCGCAGCGTGCACTCGTCGAGCCGGTGTTCGCCTCCGCGGACGCGCAGGAAGGGGCCCGCGCGTTCGCCGAGAAGCGCGCGCCGGTGTGGCGCGCGGAGTGACGGCTCCGGGAACCGCTACGACGCGAGGATCCGGGCCTTCTCGGCCTCGAACTCGGCCTCGGTCAGCACACCCTGCGTCTTCAGTTCGGCGAGTTCCTTCAGGGCGGTGATCCGGTCCATGCCGCCGGCGCCGCTCTCTGCGGGGGGAGCGGCGGCCGGCGCCGGGGCGGGCGGTGGTGGCGCGTACTGGGGCTGTTCCTCCGCCGCCCAGCGCCGGCCCTGGCGCCGGGAGACCCGGTTGGAAACAGCGGTGGCGGTTCCGGCCACCACGGCGGTGCGGGCGACCCCGCGAAGCAGTCCGGGCATGACGGTGTTCTCCTCGGGTGGGCGTTCGGCGTAGTCGGAATCGGATCCTGCTGCGGTGGTTCAGGTCTGGGCGTCGAGCGCCTCGAGTGATGCGAGGATGCTCTGAACCGGGATGCGGCCGGAGGCGACGAGTTGGGCTCCGTTGCGGCGCAGGGCGGCCGCGAAGGGTGCGGCCCAGGTGTTCTCGTAGACGACGATCGCCGCCGAGCATCCCGGTTCGAGAGCCGCACCGGCCTCGCCGAGGTCGGTGTCGTCGAGCAGGCCGGTGGCCGCCTCGGCGAAGAGGGTCACGTCGATGTCGCCCTCGAGTCCGACCTCGGAGATGTCGATCCCGCTCAGCGAGCCGTCGGTGTCCTTGCGGACGAAGGCGAGGTCGAGCACGCGGATGATTCCGCGCGCGACGAGGTCACGCAGCAGCGGCAGGGCCGAGCCGTCGGGCTGACGGTCTGCCGGGAACTCGACGACGAGATAGTCGATGGGACCTATTTCGTCGATGTCGGCATCGTTCACGGGTATACCTCTTTTCGCTGTGCCGGGAACGGGGCCATCGGGCCGTGTCCACCCGCGTCGACTCGGTGGCTGGTGCACGCGACCGACCCCGGCAGCCACCATCCTGCTCCGCTCGGTCCCGGAATGCCCTCGCTTCGGTCGATGTGGTGACCAAAGGCCTCTCGCATCCCTGGAATGCCGGTCGTCGGGCGGTCGAGGTCCGGCGAAGATCATCAACTCTATGCGAGGCGGCCGGTGGCGCGCGCACAATACCGTACGTCGGGCCGAATCGAAGGGAAGGCGATTGGCATGTCCCAGGACACGAGTGTCAAACACGATGTGGCGGCCGGTACCTCCATGGGCGCCGCGATCATTCTCGTCACGATCGGCATCCTCCAGGTCTTCCAGGGGATCGCCGCCGTGGCGGAGGACGAGTTGTTCGTCGTCGGGATCGAGTACACCTACAAGTTCGACTTCACCACCTGGGGATGGATCCACATCGTGCTCGGTGCGGTGATCGCTCTGGTGGGTTTCGCGCTGTTCACCGGCGCGACCTGGTCGAGGGTGGCGGCCATCGTGCTTGCGTCGCTGTCGATTCTCGCCAACTTCATGTGGCTGCCGTACTACCCGTGGTGGTCGGTGCTCATCATTGCGCTCGATGTGGTCGTCATCTGGGCGGTGGCCACGTGGAATCCGCGCCGGGACTACTACTGACCGCGGCACCGCCGGGCCGGGGCGTCGCCGATGACCGACGGTGAGGCCGGGCCGAGCCTGCCGGGGGTGGGGGGCCGCCGGTTGCTGTGGCTGGCTGTGCTGCGGCCGGCGCTCACCACGATCGTGTTGTTGATCGCGTACTTCGTGCTGCCGTTCGAGGATTTCGACGATGTCTCGGCCGTGGCAGTGCTCGCCGGTGGGTTCCTGGTGGTGTGCGCCGTGTGCGCCTGGCAGATCCGGCAGGTGCTGCGGTCACCGTACCCTGCCGTGCAGGCGATCGAGGCGCTGCTGCTGACGGTCGCCGTCTACCTGGTCGGGTACGCGACCGCGTATCACGTCCTGTCGTACAACGTTCCGGAATCGTTCGACGTGCCGCTCTCACGGATCGATGCCCTGTATTTCTGCGTGACCGTTTTCGCGACAGTGGGTTTCGGAGACATCGTCGCCACCACCCAGGCCGCGCGAGCGGTCGTCACCGCACAGATGGTCGGCAACCTCGTCCTCCTGGCGCTCGGCCTCCGGTTCCTGACCGCCGCCGTGAAGTGGCGCCAACAGCAGAAGAAGACGTGAGAGGGAGAACCTGATGACCGAGACCTCGAGAAGCGAGCCAGTGGTCGAACACCCCACCAGGGAGGAGCGGGCGGAACGGGGGCGGGCGGCCCGCAGCCGGACCCCGCTGTCCGCGCTCGCCGAGTTCGATACGAGCCGTCGCCCCGATCCGCTCGACCTGCTGGAGCGGCAGGCGACGTCCCGGGTGCCGGAGCTGGTTCCGGTGCGCTACGGCCGCATGGCAGAAACGCCGTTCTCCTTCTACCGGGGTGCGGCTCTGGTGATGGCGGACGATCTGTCCCGCGGGCCCACCACGACCGTCCTCACCCAGCTGTGCGGGGACGCGCACATGAGCAATTTCGGAATCTTCGCCACCCCGGAACGCAAGCTGACCTTCGACATCAACGACTTCGACGAGACCTACCCCGGCCCGTTCGAGTGGGACGTCAAGCGACTGGTCACCAGCCTCGTGATCGCCGCGCGGGACAACGGTTTCACGGGCAAGCAGCAGGCGCGCATCGCCCGCGCCTGCGCAGCGGAGTATCGCGAGACGATTGCCCGGCAGGCGGAGCGGGGAAATCTGGCGGTGTGGTATTCGCACATCGAGCCCAGCACCGAACTCACGGAACTGCGCGACGAACTCGACTCCTCCATGAAGAAGCGCCTGCGCAAGACGCTCGAGAAGTCGCGCCACCGGGACAGCGTCCAAGCGCTCGCCAAGTTGACCGAGGTGGTCGACGGCCGGCGCCGGATCATCAGCGCCCCGCCGCTCATCGTCCCCATCGAGGAGGTCCTGCCCGACGCGGACGCCGACGAACTCTACGCGGATCTGCACCAGCGCCTGCGTGACTATCGGTCGACGCTCCAGTGGGACCGGCGGGTGCTCCTCGAACAGTTCGAGTTCGTGCAGGCGGCGCGCAAGGTGGTCGGTGTCGGCAGCGTCGGAACCCGGGCCTGGATCTTCCTGTTGCGCGGCACGGGTGACGACGACCCGCTCTTCCTGCAGGCCAAGGAGGCGCAACGGTCCGTGCTCTCGTACTACGTGGACGGGCCCACGTTTGCCAACGAGGGCGAACGTGTGGTCAACGGCCAACGTTTGATGCAGGCGGCCAGCGACATCTTCCTCGGCTGGCAGCAGGGCCCCGGACCGGACGGCGTCCGGCGAGATTTCTACCTGCGTCAGTTGCGGGACGGCAAGGGCTCGGCGGTCGTCGAGGCGATGACTCCCACCGGAATGACGCTGTACGGGCGGCTGTGCGGACGGGTACTGGCGTATGGGCACGCCCGATCCGGCGACCGCATCGCGATCGCCGAGTATCTCGGTTCCGGCACCGAATTCGACGACGCCATCACGGCATTCGCGATCGCCTACGCCGAACAGAACACACGCGACCACGCCGCACTCCTCGGTGCGATCTCCGAGGGGCGGATCACCGCCCGGCGAGGTATCTGATCCGAGGGAGCGCCGCCGGCCCGGTCCCGACGTTGCCTTCCGGACGCCGGTCGGACCACCTCACCGAACGGGAGGTCATGCCTCTTCCAACGCCTCGCCGATTCCCTGGAGGAGGCGGTGGTGATGTGCCTCGGCCAGAAGGTGACCCGCGGTGAGAGCAACTGCAACCGGCCATTCGAGGAGCTCGAGGGCAACCAAGGTGCCGATACCCGCGAGGTAGGCGAGCTGCTCGGGTGGCGGAATGCTGATGCGGCCCATGATCGGCAGGTCCAGGACGAGGTGTTCGGCTTCGCGCAGCCGTTCGAGGGCGGGCCGAGGTGCTGTCGCAGCTGACGTCGTGGCAGTCATGAGAGCCTCATTCGCTGTAGGGTCCGAACCTGCGGATTCCGCCGCCATGTCACTGCCGGATCGGTGGAGGCCGGAGTGGCGCGATCGGCCCTCTGCGGTCCGGGCGGCTCCACGACGGTGCGCACGCCGTCGGGGGAGCCTGTTGGTGTTTCGTCGGCACGGTCAGCGCCGGTCTCTGCGGTCCTCTCGTCGATCTTCCCGGCGGTCGGAACGACGGCGGACACCGTGAGCGACCACCGCCGCCGTCGCGACGGTCGTGGCCGTGCGAGCCACGGGTGCGGGTCCGATCACCGCGGCGCGACGCATACGCCTGGCTGCGAGGGGCATGTCAGTCTCCTTCTTGTTCGTCGGCCTCGATTGCGGCCAGCAGGGCTTGTACGGGGATGCGGCCGCTGGCCACCAGCTGTCCGCCGGCCCTGCGTACCGCCGATGCGAACGGCGCGGCCCACAGGTTCTCCCACACCAGCAGGGCCGCGGTGCTGCCGGGCTCGACGGCCGCGGCGACCGCTTCGACGTCCTCCTCGCTGAGCAACATCGCCAGCTCGGCTTCGTAGGAGCGGAGCGCGCCGATCTCGCTCTCGTCCAGGTCGGCGAGCTCGAACGCTTCGAGCGATCCGTCGGCGTCCTTCTTCAGCAACAGCAGATCCAGTACGCGTACTGTTCCGCGTTCGACGAGGTCGTCGAGCGCGGGTGCGATCTCGCCTCTGAACCTGCTGCCCGGGAACTCCACCACGATCCAGTCCACCGGACCGAGTTCGTCGATGTCGTCGCCGAGTTGTTGTTGGACTTGTTCGGTCATCTCGTCATCTCCTCTGCCGAGCTGCCGTCCGTGGAATACCAAGGGCGACAGATCGTTCGTGGGTTCCACGTCCGACGGGCGGTTCTTCTACGAGCCGCCTCGTCCCGGATGGCCGGCTTGTCGGAGAGTCCGATGACGACCTGGCAAGTCGGTCTGCCGGTGTTTTCCGACAGAGTCGACGCTAGACCTGATGGCTGCGCCCGGAAAGGGGATCCGGTGAAGGCCGCTCGATCCGATGACCTACCGTGCCGGAAATGGACCCGAGCAAGGCAGATCGGATGTTCCGGACACAGATCCGGTGCCGCGCCGTCTACGCCTCGTGTGCCGGCTGCTGTTCGGGACGGGGGTGACGGCGGAACCATGCGGCGTACCGGTCGGCGAGGGGGGCGGCGGTGACCCCGTGGGCGAGGACCGACAGGCCCACGGTGACGACGGCGGTGAGCAGCAGCAGGTCCTCGTGGGGCAAGGCACCGGGTTCTTCGAGAATCAGGATGACGAAGACGATGGTGGCCAGTCCGCGGGGGCCGAACCAGCCGAGGAAGGCAAGGGTCGGGGTGCGGGCGTGGGTGCCGAGCAGCGACAGCGCGACGGGGACCATGCGGACGACGGTCAGGCTCAGCACGGCGTAGGCGAGCACCGGCCACGACAGGTGTCCGAGGGCCGGGCTGAGCAACACCGCCCCGAAGACGATGAACGTGACGGCACTGAACACATCCCCGGCCTCGTCGATCAGGTGGGAGACCTCCCCCTCGGCGCGGCGCCGGATCGCCCCGAAGGTCAGCCCGCCGACGAACGCGGCGATGAATCCCGAGCCGCCGAGGGGCACGGCGACGGTGTAGGCCAGCGTGGCGGCGGCCACCGGCACGATCTGAACCCACAACGGGTCGATCGTGCGGTGCCGCCCGGCGAGGATCAGCACCGCCGCCGCGACCGCTCCGGCACCGACCCCGGCGACGATGCCGTAGCCGATCTGCTCGGTGACCAGCCGTACGGCTGCACCGCCGCCGATTGCCCCGGACTCGGCGCGTGCGATCGCCAGCACGATCAGGAACAGCGGTACGCAGATGCCGTCGTTGAGGCCGCTTTCGACGTTGAGTCCCTGGCGCACCCGCGACGGCAGGATCGGCAGGGTGACCACCGCCTGCCCGAGAGCGGCGTCGGTGGGCGCGAGGAGCACGGCGAGCAGCAGCGCCTCGGGCCAGGAGAGGTCGCCCAGCACGAGCACCGCGGCGCCGAACCCGGCCGCGATGGTCAGCGGTAGTCCTATACAGAGAAGGCGTGCAGGAAGTGAGATTTCGGCTCGTAGAGCGGTCGGGTCCACGCGGGCGGCGTCGGAGAACAGCACGAGGGCGAGGGTGACCTCGGCGAGAAGTTTCACCGTTTCGCTGGTGGCCTCGACGTCGATCAGCCCGGCAGCCTGTGCGCCCAGCACGAGGCCGCCGACGGTGAAGACCATCGGGGCCGTGATGGAAGTGCCCGCAACCCGTCCGGAGATCGCCGCGAAGACGAGCAGGATGCCGGCGATCGCCGGAAGCGCCCAGGTCACGATGCCCCCTCCGCGGGCGGAGGGCGGTGGCGGGGTGCGTCGGCCGGCCATCGGCGTCCGCGCGGCAGAACGAGAGCTGCCACACCCAACCACAGCGGAATTCCCAGGAACACCAAGATGATCCACGTCATGAGTCGGGTCCTTCTCGCCTCGCCGCACCGGATTTCCGGGACCGGCTCGACCGGAGGGGCGGCGTCGTCACATTCTGCCGAATCCGAGACATCGTGCGAAGAACTTCGGCGGATCGGGCCGTTTGCATGGTCGGCGATTCGGACGGTCGGTACGCTCGAGATGCCGGAGACCGACAGGTCTGCTCGAGATCGGGAGCGTCGCCATGGCAAGGACCCACCACGGAAAGATCGCCGTCGACATCCGCGACTCCGTGCCGGACTGGGCGCCGTATCTGCCTGCGCAGGCGCCCGAGGGCGCCCCGAACGTCCTGATCATCGCGTGGGACGACGTCGGGTACGGCAGCATGGACATCTTCGGGGGCCCGATCGAGGCACCCACCATGCGCCGCATCGCCGACCGGGGTGTGAAGTACTCGAACTTCCACACCACCGCGCTGTGCTCCCCGACCCGGGCGTCGCTGCTGACCGGGCGAAACGCGACGACCAACGGCATGGCGACCATCGCCGAGTTCAGCTCCGGGTTCCCGGGCATCTCCACCCACATTCCCTTCGAGAACGGGTTCGTCTCCGAGGTGCTGGCCGAGCAAGGGTGGAACACCTACTGCGTCGGCAAGTGGCACCTGACCCCGGGCGACGAGACGAACATGTCGGCGGTCAAGGCCCGGTGGCCGTTGGGCCGCGGGTTCGAGCGGTTCTACGGCTTCCTCGGCGGCGAGTCGAGCAGCTGGTACCCCGACCTGGTGTACGACAACCATCCGATCGACGCCCCCGGCACCCCGGAGGACGGCTATCATCTGTCGAAAGACCTGGTGGACAAGGCAATCGAATTCATCCGCGACGCCAAGGTCGTCGACCCGGACAAACCGTTCTTCATGTACCTGGCCCCGCAGGCCGGGCACGCCCCGCATCACGTGTTCACCGAATGGGCCGACCGGTACAAGGGCAGGTTCGACCAGGGCTACGAGGCCATCCGTGCCGAGATACTGCAGCGGCAGAAGGACCTCGGGTTGTTGCCCGAGGGCACCGAGCTTTCCCCGATCAATCCGCACGGGGAGCCGGCCACCACCGGACCCGACGGACAGCCGTGGCCGCTGCTCGACACCGTCCGGCCCTGGGACTCGCTCACCGCCGACGAGCAACGCCTGTTCGTACGGATGGCCGAGGTCTTCGCCGGCTACATCTCCTACACGGACGATCAGCTCGGCCGGGTGATCGACCTGCTCGAAACGACCGGCGAGCTCGACAACACCCTCATCGTCGTGGTCTCCGACAACGGTGCCAGTGGTGAAGGAGGGCCGAACGGATCGTTCAACGAATGGCGGTTCTTCAACGGGGTTCCCGACACCACCGAGGGCACCCTGCCGCACCTCGACGAGCTCGGCACACCGCTGTCGTACAACCACTACAACACCGGCTGGGCGTGGGCCTTCGACACACCGTTTCCGTACTGGAAGCGCTGGGCCGGCTACGAGGGTGGCGTCGCCGACATGTGCGTGCTCTCGTGGCCGGCGCGGATCGACGCCTCGGCCGAGCCCCGCCCGCAGTACGTCCACGCCGTCGATGTCGTCCCGACGATCTACGAGTTGCTCGGCATCACCCCGCCCGAGGTCCTGAAGGGGTACACCCAGAGTCCGCTCGAGGGAGAGAGCTTCGCGTCCTCGCTGACCGATCCCGCAGCGCCGGGCAAGGCCGTGCAGTTCTACGCGATGCTGGGGCAGCGCTCGCTGTATCACGAAGGGTGGCTCGTCTGTTCCGTGCATCCGCCGCTGTCCGGGTGGGGCCACTTCGACAAGGATGTGTGGGAGCTGTACCACCTCGCGGAGGACCGGGCGCAACTGCACAACCTCGCCGACGCCGAACCCGAGCGGCTGGAAACCCTGAAGAGCCTGTGGTTCTACTACGCCGGCCGCTACCACGGGCTACCGCTGGACGACCGCAGCGCCCTCGAACAGGTGCTCGCCGAACGCCCCCGCCCGGGAAAAGCGCGAGACCGCTACGTCTACTACCCGGACTGCGCGGACGTCCCCGAGGCGGCCGGTGTCGCCATCACCGGACGGTCCTACACGATCGTCGCCGGAGTCCACGTGGACTCGGCCGATGCCGAGGGCGTCCTCTACGCCCACGGCGGCCTGGCCGGCGGCCACAGCCTCTACGTCAAGGACTGCCGTCTGCGCTATGCCTTCAACTGGGTCGGCACACACCTGCAGACCGTGGTCGCCGACCGGGACATCACTCCCGGTGCCCACGTGTGCACCGCCGAATTCGCCGTCGCCGGGAAGAACACCGATCCGGCGATGCCGGGCTTCGCCGGCACCCTGACCCTCTACGTCGACGATCAGCAGGTGGCCACCGGTGAGATCGTCACCCAGCCGGGGGTGTTCTGCCTCGTCGGTGACGGTATCTGCGTCGGGCGGGACAGTGCCTCTCCGGTCACCCCGGACTACGTGTCCCCGTTCCGGTTCACCGGGGGAACGATCGACAAGGTCGTCGTCGACGTTTCCGGCGAACGCTATGTCGACCACGAGGCGCAGGTGCGGGCCTGGTTCTCGATCGATTGACCGGCGCTGCTCAGCGGCCGCGCACGATGCAGCGGAATCCGATGTGGCAGGTGGAGGTTTCCGCGCTTTCCCCCTGCCTGGCTGCGGGCCGGTAGCGCAAGCAGTAATTGGGGGCGCAGAGGTGCGATCCGCCCTTGATGACCCGCCGGGGATGGGCCTCGGCACCGGTCTCCGGCGCGAGCGTGCGTGGGTTGGCGGGAATGCAGCACGCCGTGGCGGGGGCGGTGTCACGTCCGTCCGCCCCGTGACGAGCGGTGAAGTAGTCCGTCGTCCATTCCCACACGTTGCCTGCCACGTCGACCAGGCCGTAACCGTTGGGCCGGAAGCTGCCCACCGGAGACGTGCCGACGTACCCGTCTTCGGCGAGGTTCTGCCACGGGAACTCGCCCTGCCAGGTGTTGGCCAGGTACCGCCCCTTCGGGGTGTACTCGTCGCCCCACACGAACCGGGCCCGATCCAGGCCGCCGCGGGCCGCGAACTCCCACTCGGACTCGGTCGGCAGCTCCTTGCCCGCCCACCGAGCGTAGGCGAGCGCGTCGTAGTGGGACACGTGCGTCACCGGATGGTGTTCGCGGCCGCCGGCCGAACTTCCGGGGCCCTCGGGATGCCGCCAATCCGCACCGGGCACCCACGACCACCACCGGCGGTAGTCGTCGAGGGGTACGCGCCGAGCCGGCGGGGTGAACACCAGCGACCCGGGTACCAGCAGCGCCGGGTCGGCATCGGGATAATCGGCGGGTTCGGGCGCGACCTCGGCGGTGGTGACGTGACCGGTGTCCTTCACGAAACGCCGGAACTCGGCGACCGTGACCGGATGAATGTCCATCCAGAATCCGTCCACACTCACCTGGTGGACCGGACGCTCCTCGGGGTAGAACTCCTCCGACCCCATCCAGAAGGTTCCGCCCGGAATCCAGGTCATCTTCTTCGGTGCTCGACCCGCCGACGCCGCTGGCTGCATGCGTCGAGTATCTCGGAACCGGCTCGCTGCGAGCGGGTCCTCGGGATGCCGCGCAGGTCCGCGCAGGTCCTGGCCTGTCAGACCTGCATTCCGGTCTGTCCCGCGGATGCCTGTCCCAGAGCCGTGGCCTTGAGTTGCTCGAACTCCGCTTGGGTGATCACTCCCGAGTCGTACAGCGCCTTCGCATCGGCGATCTGCTCGGCCGGGGACTTGCCGGCCACCTGCCGGATGTACTCGTCGGTGGCCTGCTTGGTCTCCTGCTGGGCACGCATCGACCGCTCCGCCATGCCGCGGCCCCGGGCGATCAGATACACGAACGCGGTCAGGTACGGGAGGACGACCAGCCCGATCACCCAGAGGGCTTTGGCGAAGCCGGAAACGGTGTGATCGCGGAACAGGTCGACCAAGATCTGGAACAGCACGATCAGGTACGCCACGAACGCGAACACGATGATCGTGTACCACACGTAATCCCAGAACGAATCCATGATGTGCACCTCCTGTGAGCGGCTCCGGCGATGGACCGAACCTCCGCGATATCGGGCGACTCACATCGAGAATGACACCCCAACCGGCGTCTCCGCAGGGGATAAAGACCTTGAAACCCACCCCGACCCTGAAACCCACCGTCCCCCCGCGTGTCCTCGACACGAAGACGCCCGTACGCGGGCCGGGCCCGCATCCGACACGAACGCAGCGCGACCTGTGTCCGTTTCGAGACGTGCTCGCGGTCGAAGCGGTGATTCAATGGTGAGATGTGCAGATGGATGGCATATTCCGGCGACCCGATCCTTGCCGAGGATCTGCTGTTCCGCCCGCAGCACTCGCTGATCGATCAGAGCCTGCATTCGCGCCTCGGAGCCACCACCACCAACGGTGACGGTTTCGGCATCGGATGGTACGGGAGAGGGCCGGAGCCGGCGGTGTTCAAGAGCATCGATCCGGCCTGGAACGACCGGAACCTGCGCGAGCTCGCCGCTCAGGTGGAGACACCGCTGCTGTTCGCACACGTGCGGGCCTCGACCGGGACGCACGTCCAGCGCAGCAACTGCCATCCCTTCCGGCACGGGCGCTGGTTGTGGATGCACAACGGGGTCCTCAACGGGTTCCGGGAGATCAAACGCGAGCTCGTGCTGGCGGTGGATCCGGCGCTCTACCCCGACATCGAGGGCTCGACCGACTCCGAGATGCTGTTCTATCTCGCGCTGACGTTCGGTCTCACCGAGGACCCGTTCACTGCCGTCGCCCGGGCTGTCGGATACGTGGAGAAGATCGCGCACGCCCATGCGATCGAGCATCCCGTGCAGATGACCGTGGCGACCACGGACGGAGAGTCGATGTGGGTGTTCCGTTATTCCAGCGAAGGCAAGAGCCGATCGCTGTTCTTCTCCACCAAGCTCGCCAGGCTCCTCGAGCTGCATCCCGAGGTGGAGGTGCTGCACCAGCTCGGTGCCGAGACCCGCTTCATCGTCTCCGAACCGCTGCGCGATCTGCCGGACGCATGGAACGAAGTACCCGAGTCCTCCGCGGGCGTGGTCCGGCCCGGCGAGGACGAGATCCGACCGTTCCGGCCGCTCGCACCGGTGTAGGCCCGGCGGAGCAGAGCCTCTGCGTCGGGGTAGGCGGGACCGGGTGCAGACCGTGCCGGGAGACAGGGGACTCCAACAGGTCCCCGTCCCTGATCAACCGAATCGAGCGATGACCTTGTGCCCTACGCCACAGGCCCTCGCCGGCGGAACACTGTAGTCAAGTAACTGCAGGAGTTTCGAGATGAACGCAGAGCAGCCCCTGGCCCTCCGGTTATGGCGCCGCGCTCCGTGGAGCGGCAACCCGCTGATGCGACGATCCGAGCGAGTCGAATCCGCACTCGTTCTGGTCGTCGCGATGTTCGTGCTCGTCATGGTGCCCCTCGCCGCCGCGTACGGGACGGCGACCTACGCGCGGGTCGGCCAGCTTGCGCTGGAGGAACGCCTGGAACGCCACCAGGTGACGGCGATCCTCCTCGAGGAGCCGGGACCGACGGGCACCGGTTCGATGACGGACACTGCGACCCGGGGTCCGGGGGACCCGGACCGAGCGACCGCGCGGTGGACGACCGGGACCGACGAAACGCGCACGGGGAAGGTGGAGACGCCCTTCGGCGCGAAGCCGGGCGAGACGATCGACATCTGGATCGATTCGACCGGTGATCCCGTCGCCGCGCCCAGGACCGGCTCGGACGGCGTCGTGGCCGGTGTCAGTGCCGCACTCACGGTGTGGGGGGTGGGCTCCGGCATCGCCCTGCTGCTCCTCTACGGAGTTCATCGTGTCGGCGTGCGGCGGAGGCTGTCGGCATTGGATCGCGAATGGAACGAAACCGGACGGAGCCCGGGATGGACGTTGGGTTGACCGCCCCCGGGTCTGCGGGCCGGGGGTCTGCAGGCCGGTCAGCAGCGCACACGGCGATGCTCGGCAGCGCGGAGAGGATTCCTCGATCCGGTCGCAGCACAAGAAGATACGCGGGGAGGCCGAGATGAGCGACTGGGTCTGCCGGTTGGTGGTGTCGACGGAATCCGGCGACAGTCCGGCTCAGCTGCATATGGTGCTCCGCGACGATCTCACGGACGCGGAGGTGCTCGCCCGTGTCCTCGGCCTGGTTCACGAGTTCTATGGTCCCGGCGTGCAGGTCGACGACCTGAAGCCCGAGTCCTGGGCGCAGACCCGAACTGCGTCCCCGGTCCGTTCACCCGGCGGATGAGGGAAAAGGAGGCATACAGCAAGACATTTCACACAGTCACATCGAACTGCATCTCGGACTCGTGCCGCCGGAGGGCACGCTTCGTCCGTGCTGCCGTGCCTCTGTCACCGAGTGGAAAGAGAAGACGATGGACAGCGACATTTCGCGCAGCGGCACGGGCACCGCTCCGCTCGACACCGCCGAGCGGGCCGAGCTGGAGCGGTTGCGGGCCGAGGTGGCCGCACTGCGGGCGCGGACAGAGGCCGCGCCCGAGGCCCCGCCGCCACCCCCGCCCGTATCGCGTCCGCCGCGGCACGCGCTGCGCTGGACTGCGGTGGCGATTCTGACGGTGCTGGTCGCACTGCTGGCGATCGCGTCGGTGACGGCGCGGTTCGTGCGCAGCGAGATCCTCGACACGGACCGGTACGTCACCACGGTGGCCCCGCTCGGTTCCGATCCCGCGGTGCAGACCGAGATCGCGGGCACGGTCACCGACGAGATCTTCGCGCGGGTCGATGTCGAAGGCCTCACGTCCGACGCGCTGACCGCCCTGACCGATGCCGTTCCGGCGACCGCGGACGCGCCGCGCGTGGACCGGGCGGTGGAGGGGCTCGCGCCGGTGATCGCCGGGCAGGCACGCAACTTCGTGTACGAGACGGTGCTGTCGCTGGTGCAGACCGACCAGTTCGAGGATCTGTGGATCCAGGCCAACCGTGCAGCGCACACCGGGCTGGTGGCAGTCGTCACCGGTGAGGGCGGCCCGTCCTCGGTAACGGTGGACGAGAGCGGCACGGTCAGCATCTCCCTCGGCACGATCATCGACAACGTCAAGGCCCGCCTGCTGGACCGGGGATTCTCCTTCGCCGAGAAGATCCCGGACATCGACAAGCAGTTCGTGCTGTTCCAGTCGCCGGAGCTGATCAGGGCGCAACGGGCGGTCAGCGCTCTGGACACGGCGTCGGATGTGCTGCCGTGGCTGACGATCGCCGCCGCGGTGGCCGCGGTGGCCGTGGCTCCGCCCGGGCGTCGCCGTCGTGCCCTGGCGTTCGTCGGGACGGCACTGCTCGTGGGGATGCTGATCCTCGCGATCGCGCTGATCGTCGCCCGATCCCTCTATCTCGGCGACATTCCCCCGGACGTGCTGTCCCCGGACGCCGCCTCGGCGATCGCCGACACGATGCTGGTGCCGCTGCGGACCGCGCTGCGGGCGGTGGCGATCCTCGGCCTGGTGATCGCGGTCGGGGCGTACCTGACCGGGGGATCAGCCTCCGCGACCGCCGTCCGTCGCGGATTCGGGCGAGGCATGGACGCGGTGCAGCGGTCCCGTAAGCCGCGCCCACCGAACCAGGTGGAAGCCGGGGCCTACCGGGCCCGGACGGCGTTGCGGCTGGCGATCATCGGCATCGCCGCCGTGATGCTGATGTTCTGGCGGTACCCGACCGGTCTCGTGGTCGTGTGGATCGTTCTCGGTGCCCTGCTGGCGTTGCTCGCGCTCGAGGTGCTGATCCGGCCGGCACGAACCTGGGAGCAACCGACGGAGATCGTGCCCGACGCGGACTCGAAGACCGGGACGTGAGCCCGGTGGACGCCGTTCCCGGCGACGAGGTGCCGGTCTCCCGCCGATGGTGGGCGCGTGCGGCGTTCGCCGCCGTCCTCGGCGCTGCCGCCGTTCCGGTGATCGTCGCGGGCCTGCGCGGCGCCCTCGCACTCCTGGCGGTGAGCGTGACGGTGGCAGCGGTGACGGTCGCGGCTCTCTACTGGTTCCTCGCGAGCCGGGGGCTGCTGCGCGCGCTGTCACTGGGTCTCGCAGTGGTCGCCCCCCTCGCGCTGCCCGTGCTGTTCGTGCGGGAGCGCGTGCTCTGGGTCGCGTTGGTGTCGGTCGCGCTGGTGCTGCTCGCCTTGGCGTGCGCGCGGGCGGCCCTGCGCCGTGACACAGAGCAGGGGATGCCCGAGTACCCCGCCGCGCCGGTCCACCGCCCGTTCCTGGTGATGAACCCCCGTTCGGGGGGTGGCAAGGTCGTGAAGTTCGATCTGCAACGCAAGGCCGAGGAACTCGGTGCCGAGGTAGCCCTGCTCGCGGGACCGGGGCCCGTCGACGTCGAGGCCCTGGCCCGGCAGGCGGTGGAGCGGGGCGCCGACCTGCTCGGTGTCGCCGGGGGCGACGGGACACAGGCCCTGGTGGCGGCGATCGCGGCCGAGCACGGTCTGCCGTTCCTGGTGATCAGCGCCGGCACACGGAACCACTTCGCGCTGGATCTGGGACTGGACCGGGAGGACCCGGCCGCAGGCCTGGACGCTCTGCGGGACGGGGTGGAACTGCGCATCGATCTCGGCAGGATCGGGGGACGGGTGTTCGTCAACAACGCCTCGTTCGGCGTCTACGCCGACGTGGTGCAGAGCCCGGAATACCGGGACGACAAGGCCGGGACGGCCCTGCGGATGATGCCCGACCTGCTCGCTCGCGACAGCGCCACCCGGCTGAGGGCCCGCATCGACGGCGACACGACGGTGGAAGGCGCGCAGGCCGTCCTGGTGAGCAACGACCCGTACGCGACCGACGACCTCGCGGGGCTGGGACGACGGCCCCGGCTGGATCGCGGGGTGCTCGGGGTGGTGACGATCTCGGTAGCCGGCGCGGGGCAGGCGGTCGACCTGCTGCGCCGCACGCACAGCCGGGGGCTGGTTCAGCGCGTGGCCACCGAGGTGATCGTCGACGCGGAGGCACCGGAGATTCCGGTCGGGGTGGACGGGGAAGCGCTGATGCTGCCCACGCCGGTGCGCTGCACCGTCGAGCCGCAGGCGCTGCGGGTGCGGGTGCCCCGGCGCCGTCCGGGAACCTTGGTCTCGGCGCCGACCTGGGACTGGGCGCGGCTCCGGGACCTGGCCTTCCGGCCTCAGCGCTCGTCGTCGGTCTCGTCGGGCCTGCGCTGACCCTCGCCGGGCCGTGCGCCCACCGGCCGGCGCGGTAGGGATCCGGTGCCGAACAGTGCGGCGACGGTGATCAGTGCCGTGACGGCGAAGGCCACCTGCAGGGCCTCGAGCCGCGCGTCCGAGTTGACCTCGAGGATCGCATCCGCGGTGGCCTCGTCCACCCCGGCCTCGTCCAGGGCACCCTCCAACTGGGTGTCGGACAGGAACGGCACCCCGGCAGCCATGTCCGTGGTGGCCTGCTGTTGCACCGATTCCGGCACGGCCGGGTTGTTCTCGATGCCGGCGATGACGGAGGTGGTCAGGGTGGCGATCAGGATGGAGCCGATCAGGGCGGTCCCCAGTGACGCGCCGAGATTGGTCGCCGTGTTCTGCAGACCGCCGACCTCGGCGCTCTGCGAGTCCGGCACCGCGGACACCGTGACCGCACCGAGCTGGGAGGCCAGCGCACCCAGTCCGAGACCCATCAGCAGCATCGGGATCGACACGACCGCCGCATTTGCGCCGGGATCCATCCCACCCACGAGGATGAGGATGCCGACGACCATGATCCCGAGGCCGATCCGGACGATGCGCCGGGGATTCGCCTGGGGTCGCAGCTTGGGGATGCCGACGGCCGCCAGGACCAGAGCGATCGACAGCGGAAGGATCCGCACACCCGTCTCGAGCGCACTGAGTTCGAGGACCACAGACAGGAACAGGGGGACGGAGAAGAACACCCCGGCCTGAATGAGGAATTGGGCGAAGAACATGCTCAGACCGCCGGTGAGCTGGCTGTTCCTCAGCAGCGCGGGGTCGACCAGCGGTTCGCCGCCCGTCTTCGCCAGGTACGTCTCCCGCCGCAGGAACAGGTAGAGCACGAAGAGTCCACCCAGCAGCAACCAGATGACGGGGGACAGTCCCAGGATCGCCGGTCCGCCGGGTTTGGTCTGGATCCAGCCCCATTCGCTCGAGCGCAGCACGCCGTAGACGAACATTCCCAGGCCGGCGACCGACAGGAGCGAGCCGACGAGGTCGAGCCGGATCCGCTGCGGTGGAATGTCTTCCACGCGACGCAGCGCGAGCAGGATCAGGACGACGATGACAACCTCGCCGAAGAAGACGTAGCGCCAGGACGCGAACGTGGTCACCGCCCCACCGAGCAACGGCCCCACCGCGACTGCCGCGGCACCCGCCGCGGCCACCAATCCGTAGGCGGCGGGGCGGCGTTCGGCGGGGAAGTTCGCCGCGACCAGGGAAACGATCGCGGGCATGATCAGGGCGGCGCCGATGCCCTCGAGCAGGGACCAGCCGATGAGGAGGACGGTGAGATTCGGCGCGATCCCGGTGACGAACGACCCGGCGCCGTAGATGATCAGGCCGAGCCCGAACGCGCGGCGCCGCCCGAGGATGGTGCCGATCTTGCCGCCGGTGATCATCAAGCTGGCCATCACCAGGGTGTAGAGGGTGATGGCGGTCTGGATGCCGGTGATGGTGGTGCCCACGTCCGCGGCCACGGTCGCCATCGACACGTTCATCACGGAGCTGTCGAGCGTCATCAGGAACTGCCCCGCAGCCAGTACTGCGAGCACCAGTGCGGAACCCGAGGCCACCGCCGGACCCTTCGGCGAACTGTCAAGACTCATGCATCGACCTCTCGCGTCAGACGGGCTCGAGCGGCCGGAACGGCCGGATGTCGTTGCCCGCGGGGCCGACCACGGCGGCGGAGGACTCGGGCATCTCGTTCCATGCGCCCGGCAGATCGCGGAGCGGTTCGGACACGACGAACCGGGCGTCGATGCCCAGACGATGGAACATCTCCACCTCGGGGTGCAGCTCGCGGAGCTTGGCGACCTCGGTGGAGTAGAACAGCGACCGGGTCCGGCCCTCGCTGGAGTAGCGGAACACCCAGATGGTGTCGCCGGCCGTGGTGGCCACGGTCATCTGCACGGGATCGTCGATCCCGCGGTGGCGGGCGACCTTCTCGACCATCCCGATCGCACGGCCGACCGCGGTGAACGGATCGTCCCGGAGACCGAACGTGAGAGCGAGGAAGAACAGCACCTCGGAGTCCGTGGTACCCGCGATGTCCGGGTACAGCGACGGATCCACGGCCATCATCAGTTCCCGCTTGATGTCCCGGAAGCCGAGGATCTCGCCGTTGTGCATCCACAGCCATTCCTCGTGCCGGAACGGGTGGCAATTGCTGCGCTGCACCTGCGTGCCGGTCGAGGACCGCACGTGCGCGAACAGCAGCGGGGTGCGGATCTGCCCGGCGATCTCCCGCAGGTTGTGGTTGTTCCACGCCGGATCGATGCTCTTGAACATCGCCGGTTCGGAACCTATTCCGTACCAGCCGATTCCGAAGCCGTCACCGTTGGTGGTGGTGGCTCCGAGATGGGAGTGCAGGCTCTGGTCGATGAGTGAATGCTCGGGCTTGAACAGCAGATCCTCCACGAGGATCGGCTCGCCCGAGTAGGCCATCCATCTGCACACCCGACCATTGAAGCACCCGGGTGTCGCCCCCCGGGCCGGAAAGAAGGCAGTGGGCTCACCTGCGGTCACTGCATGCCGGTCCGCCGGAGATCGAGAACCGCGCCCGTGGTGGCATCGTCGTCGACCGCAATGCCGCGGCTGCCACCGGGGACGATCACCGCTCCACCGTCGAGTCCCGTCCTGGCCCTACCCTCCTCGCGCCGGCGCGGTGGGGGCCACCGCGACGGATGCCGACGTGCCGTTGCCGACGAGGCCGGAGGTGGGCGCCACCGGTGTGCGCTGGGCGGCCGCTGCCGCTGCCGCGGTGGCTTCGTGTTCGAGGAAGGTCTTCAGTTCGCCGATGGCACTCATCATGGGGGCCGGGAACACCACGGTGGTGTTCTTCTCGACCCCCAGCTCCACCAGGGTCTGCAGGTTGCGCAGTTGCAGGGCCAGGGGGTGGGCCATCATCGTGTCGGAGGCGTCTCCGAGCGCGGCGGCCGCCATCGACTCGCCTTCCGCCGCGATGATCTTGGCGCGCTTCTCCCGCTCGGCCTCGGCCTGACGGGCCATGGCGCGTTTCATGCTGTCGGGAAGCTGGATGTCCTTCAACTCCACCAGGGTCACCTCCACGCCCCATTCGAGGGTGGACACGTCGAGGAATTCTCGAATGTGGACGTTGATGACGTCGGTCTCCGACAACGCCTCGTCGAGGGTGTGGCGGCCGACCACCCTGCGCAACGTGGTCTGGGCGATCTGGTCGATCGCAGCGGCGACGTTCTCGATCGCGACGACCGACTTCACGGCGTCGATGACACGGAAATAGGCGACTGCGGAGATGTCCACGCTGACGTTGTCGCGCGTGATGATCCCCTGGGACTGGATCGGCATCGTGACGATCCGCAACGACACCTTCGTGAGGCGGTCGACGATCGGGATGATCAGATGCAGGCCGGGTTCCTTCACCCCGAGCAGCCGGCCGAACCGGAAGAGCACGCCCTTCTCGTACTGGGTGACGACGTGCACCGACTGCGACAACACGAACATCACCACGACGAGGAGCACCGCGGCGAGGATGATCCAGGTGGTCACGACGTTCCTCCCATCCCGCAGCAGGTCGCGGTTGCCTTCACCGTGCGCTCGTGGACCGCGGCCGGGAAGGGTCGAAAGTCACCGCCGGGGCGGATCGGCGAGTTCGAGACCTTCCGAGCCGCGTCCGTACGAGACCGTGCGCAACACCGGAGGAAACATACCCCCTCGGGTATATTGGTCGGGACGTGCTGTGAGAGGAGCGAGGAGATGACATCGGCGGACTTCGTCGACGGGATCGAAGTGCTGTGGCGACCCGGGTGCCCGTTCTGTTCGCGGCTGCGCCGGGCCCTGCGCCGACGCGGCATCGACACCCGCGAGATCGACATCTGGCAGGACCGCGCGGCCGCGGCGCGGGTCCGTGCGGTCACCGGCGGCGACGAGACCGTGCCGACCGTCTTCGTGGGACGGGTCGCCCTGGTCAATCCCGGGGTGCGCGAGATCGAGGCCGCGATCGAGCGGGAACTCCCCGAGCGAGCCGGCGAACTGCTCCCGGCGCCGGTGTCTCGTCCCCGTAAGCTGTTGTCCCGCATCGGCTTCCCGCTCCGCGGCTGACGCGCCCGACCACCCGTACCGACGACCGAAGGAGTCGCAGTGCCGGAAAACCAACTCGACGAAGAACTCTGGGACGAGCGCTACCGTTCCCGTCCCGCGCTCTGGAGCGGTGAGCCGAACCGTCACCTCGTGGGGGAGGCGGCCGAACTCGAGCCCGGCCTCGCCCTCGACGTCGGCTGCGGCGAGGGCGCGGACGCCATCTGGCTCGCGCGGCGCGGCTGGCGGGTCGACGGCGTGGACGTGTCCGGCGTCGCCCTGCGACGCGCTGCCGAGCACGCGGATCGGGCCGGCGCCGAGATCGCCGGGCGCATAACGTGGCTGCACGAGAACCTCACCGCGTGGGACCCCGGCCGGGGGCGGTACGACCTGGTCTCCGCGCAGTACATGCACCTGCCGCCACCGGAACGCGACGTCCTCTTTCGAGGGCTCGCGGAGGCGGTCGCTCCCGGCGGCACCCTCCTGATCGTCGGGCATCACCCCACCGACCTGCAGACCACCGTGCCGCTCCCGCCGCGGCCCGAGCTGTTCTTCACGGGAGTGGACGTCGTGGCGCTGCTCGATCCCGACGGCTGGGACGTCGTCACCGAGGCCGCCGTCGCGCGGTCGGTCACCGACCCGGACGGACGCGCCGTCACCGTGCACGACACGGTGGTCAGGGCCCGACGGCGCTGATCGCGCCACCACGTCGCGAACGTCGTCGTCGGGCGGTCTCCCTCAGGCCAGGGCGAGGAAGAGGCGCTCGAGCTGTTCCTCGGTGAGCCGGTCCGGGCACGTGTCGTCCTCCTCGTCGAGCATGCACCGACGAAGCTGCGCGGCAACGATCTTGAACCCGGCGCGGTCGAGCGCCCGGGAGACGGCGGCGAGCTGGGTCACCACGTCCCGGCACTCGCGGCCGGATTCGAGCATGGCGATCACGCCGGCGAGCTGCCCCTGCGCGCGGCGCAGCCGGTGCAGCACCTGCGTATCGGCTTCGGGGGTGACGGCGGTCCTGGGGACGGGGTCGACGGGAGTGTTCATCGCTGTGCTTCCTGCGGTAGGGGACGAGGTTCGAAGGGATACCCCATGGGGTACTTGACATACCCTAGAGGGTATGTGGCAGGGTTGTCCATATCGAGGACGAAATCGACCCATACGGAGGAACCACGATGATTCTCGAGCAGTACTACATCGAGTGCCTGTCGCACGCGTCGTACCTGATCGGTGACGAGGGCACCGGCCGGGCGGTGGTGGTCGATCCGCGCCGCGATGTCACCGAGTACCTCGACGACGCCG
>NZ_JAALEG010000055.1 GCF_011058165.1 Rhodococcus aetherivorans | reverse complement strand
CACCCCGACCATCGACACTCTCGTCGAGTGGGCCAACGGTGCGCTCGACCGCCCGGTGACCGCCGCCGACACCCTCAAGAACATCCTCGTCAAGACGCGGCGCCCCGGGCTTGGGGGCTGCCGCCGACGGAGCTGCGCCGTCGCCGTTCGCCTTCGCGAAAGATTCGCGCAGTCGACGCGCGACCGGCGGCTCGACCGTCGAGGACGCCGACTTCACGAATTCGCCCTGTTCCTTCAAACGGGCGAGAAGTTCCTTACTGGTGACACCGAGTTCCTTGGCCAACTCGTGTACACGGGCCTTGCCTGCCACTGCTCTCCTCACTGATGAGGTCGAGCGGCTGGTGCCCGCACGACCTCGGGTTATCTCCGATGGACGTTCATCGCTGGTGCTTCACGGTGTGCTCATGAGTGCTTGTACCTGTTCTTCTCAGAGTTGGTGTCCCCGGTCCGGCGCGTATCGCTACGCCGAGTCCTCCTCGTTCCGGACCCCGACCAGCTGAACAAGCGCAGACGGGTCGATTGTTCCCGACACCCGCAGCGCTCTGCCGAATGCTCGACGCCGTTCCGCCTGACCGAGGCATTCCGGATCGGGGTGCATCCACGCGCCCCGACCGGGCATCCTCCGCCCCGGGTCCGGCACCAGCACGAAGCCTGACGGCTCCGTCGCCCGCGCCACAACCCTCAGCAGATCGGCAGCCAGCACCCGCTGCCGACACCCGACACAGGTGCGCACCGGACCGGTGCGCTCTCGGTCGACCGAGGGCAGCTCATGCTGAGCCATCGACCACTCTACCGCTGATCGGGCCGGAACCGTGCATTCCACGCCTATCTGCCTGTCGCGGGCGATCCCGCCGACGCCGGACCGCCGGCCGCGGCATCGCTGCGGATGTCGATCCGCCACCCGGTCAGCCGCGCGGCCAGCCGGGCATTCTGCCCTTCCTTGCCGATCGCGAGGGACAGCTGGTAGTCGGGAACGACGACCCGCGCGGCGCGCGCGTCGGGGTCGACGACTGTGACGGATACCACCTTCGAGGGGGACAGCGCGTTACCGACGAACTTCGCCGGATCCTCGTCGAAGTCGATGATGTCGATCTTCTCGTCACCGAGTTCGCGCATGACGTTGCGCACCCGCTGCCCCATCGGGCCGATGCACGCGCCCTTGGCGTTCAGTCCCGGCACCCGCGAATGGACGGCGATCTTGGAGCGATGGCCGGCCTCCCGCGCGACGGCGACGATCTCCACCGACCCGTCCGCGATCTCCGGCACCTCGAGGGCGAAGAGCTTGCGCACCAGGTTGGGGTGCGTCCGCGACAGGGTGATCTGCGGGCCGCGCTGCCCCCGCGACACCCCGACGACGTAGCACCGGATCCGGTCGCCGTGCTCGTACGTCTCGCCGGGCACCTGCTCGGCCGGCGGGATCAGCCCTTCGGTGCCGGTGGTCTCGGCGCCGATCTTCACCACGACCATGCCGCGGGCGTTGGCGCGGGTGTCGCGCTGGACCACGCCGGCGACGACCTCGCCCTCGTGCGTCGCGAACTCCCCGAACCGCTGCTCGTGCTCGGCATCGCGGATGCGCTGCATGATCACCTGGCGGGCGGTGGTCGCCGCGATGCGACCGAAGCCCTCCGGGGTGTCGTCCCACTCGGAGACGAGGTTGCCGTCCGCGTCGAACTCCTGCGCCATCACCCGCACGGCACCGGTCCGGCGGTCCACGTCGACGCTCGCGTGCGGCTGGTGCCCGTCGGTATGCCGGTAGGCCGTGAGCAGGGCCGTCTGGATCGTCTCGATCAGCGCATCGAACGGGATGTTCTTGTCGGCCTCGAGGACCTTCAGGGCTGCGATGTCGATATTCACTTGTCCACCTTCACTTCGTCCGTGCCGTTGTAGTCCGTGCCGCTCTCGTCGTCCGGGTCGTCGCCGTCGCCCTCGGCGATCTCGCCGGCACGCACCCGGCCGTCCGGCAGGCCGCCCGCGAGCTCGAGTTCGCGCGGATTCGGCGCGTTGAACTCCACCTCGACGACGGCGCGGCGCACCTCCGCGAGCGGGATCGCCCGCACCGAGGGCCCACTGCGGCCGGGAACGACGATCCGGACCTCGTCCCCGACGAGCTCGCCGATGCGGCCGACGATCGTCTCGTCGTCCAGTTCGATCCGGGCCTTGCGGGCCTGGGACCGGCGCCAGTGCCGCTCGCGGGTGAGCGGGCGGCCGATGCCGGGGCTGGTCACCTCGAGCACGTAGGGCGACTCGCCGAAATCGGAGACGGCGTCGAACGCCTCGGAGACCAGGGTGCTCAGGCGGGCGGCCTCGTCGAGGTTCAACCCGGCGTCGCTGTCGACGAACAGCCGCACCGTGCTGTGCTTGCCCGCAGACGTGATCACCACGTCCTCGAGGTCGTATCCCTCGCGCTCGATCGGGCCGGAGACGAGTTCGGCAATTCTCTCCGGGGGCGGCACCGGCATCGCGACAGGCTCCTCGTTCAGTTGTGATCGCAGCGGACGTCATGCCGGCGCACGAGCGGACCGGCAGGTATTCAAGGGTATCGCGCATCCGGCGCTCCCGTGACCAACCCCCCGCGGCCCGACCACCGTCGGATCCGCCCGGACCGGGCTGGCACGATGGTGCGGTGCCGACGCCCGCATCCTCACCGCCCGTGTCCCGACGCACCGTGCTGCGCTGGTCCGGCGCCGCGCTCGGCGGCGTCGGTGCGCTCGCCGTCGCCGGGTGCGGCGCCGGCACGGACGACGGCGCCGGGGAGGTCGATCCCCTGATCGCCCAGGCCGAGCGGGCGCGCGTCGACGCCGCGACCGCCGGTCTGCTCGTCGCGCTGCTCCCCGACCGGGCGGGCGCCCTGAATGCCGTCGGCGCCGAGCGCACGACCCACGCCCAGGTCCTCGACGCCGAGGTGGCCCGGCTCGCCGGGGCCGACCCGGCGTCGACCACCACGGCGTCGACCACCACGACGACGACCGTGGCCCCGGCCGCGGATCCACCCACCCTCGACCTGCTGCGCGAGCGACTGAACGGCTCCCAGCGGGCCGCCGCGGACCTGGCCCGCACCCTGCAGGGCTACCGGGCGGGCCTGCTCGCCTCGATCAGCGCCGCGTGCGCCGTGCACAAGGGGGTGCTGCTGCCGTGAGTTCACAGTCGCTGGGCGTCGAGCAGCAGGCCCTCGTGGACGCGTTGAACGCCGAGTACGCCGCGGTGTTCGGCTACGGCATCGTCGCCGCGTTCTCCAATCCCGCCCGCGCGGCCGAGGTGTCGGCGGACACCGCCGCCCACCGGGCCCGGCGCGACGCCACCACGGACGCGCTGCGGGCCGCCGCCGTCACCCCGCCCACCGCGGCCGCCGGGTACACGACGCCCTTCCCGGTGACCGACGCGGTTTCCGCCGCACAGTTGGCGGTGCAGATCGAGACCGATGTCGCGGTGGCGTGGCGCTCCGTCGTCGAGCGGGCACGCAGCGAGCACACCCGCGGGGCGGCGATCGAGGCCCTCACCGAGTCCGCGATGCGGGCGGCCCGGTGGCGCGCGAACCTCGGGGTCGTCCCGCCGTCCGTCGCGCTGCCCGGGCAGCCCTGACCTCGACCGGGACGCCGCGGCATCCGCTCGCGCCGACCGCCGCGGGCGAAGTGCTCAGTCGGTCACGACCGCTATCGCGAAGCCGTCCCAGCCCTTTGCGCCGACGGTCTGCAGCGCGGTCGCGTCGAGCCGAGGGTCGGTGGCCATGAGTTCCAGCACCTCTCGGGCGCCGCGCACCCGCTCGTCGTCGAGATCGGCGTTGGTGACCGAACCGCCGCGGATCACGTTGTCGACGACGATGACGGTGCCGGGGCGGCCGAGCCGCAGCGCCCACCGCACGTAGTGCGGGTTGTTCTCCTTGTCCGCATCGACGAACACCAGGTCGAACGGGGCCCCGCCCTCGAGGGACGGCAGGGTGTCGAGGGCGGCGCCCACCCGGATGTCGACCCGCTCCCCCACGCCGGCGCGATCGAGGTTGGCGCGCGCGACCCCGGCGTGCCGGGGCTCGTACTCGAGGGTGACCACGCGCCCGTCGTCGCCGACGGCCCGCGCGAGCCAGATGGTGGAGTACCCGCCGAGCGTGCCGATCTCGAGGATGCGCCGCGCACCGCGGATCCGCGCCAGCAGATGCAGGAACTTGCCCTGCACGGGTGCGACGTCGATCGGCGGCAGGCCCGCCGCGGCGTTCGCCGCGAGCGCGTCCTCGAGCTGAGGGTCGGCCCCGATCAGGGTGTCGGTCAGGTAGGCGTCGGTGCGCTCCCAGTCGTCCATGGCATCAGTGTGGTGCCCCGGTGGCCCGCACGCGATCCCGAGGGCCACCGGGGGTGCTACTACGCGCCGAGGATCTCCTTCAGGGCCGCATCGGCCGGCACCTCGCGGGACTCGCCGCTGAACCGGTCGCGCAGCTCGACCTTGCCGTCGGCCCAGCCGCGGCCGACGACGACGACCAGCGGCACGCCGAGCAGCTCGGAGTCCTTGAACTTCACGCCGGGCGAGGCCTTGCGATCGTCGAGCAGCACCTCGACGCCCGCCTTGTCGAGCTCGGCGGCCAGATTCTCGGCACCCTCCCGGGCCGCCTCGTCCTTGTTCGCGATCACCAGGTGCACCCCGAACGGGGCGACCTCGGCGGGCCACCGCAGGCCCTTGTCGTCGTGCTGCTGCTCGGCGATCACGGCGACGAGCCGGGAGACACCGACGCCGTAGGAACCCATGGTCGGGCGCACCGGCTTGCCGTTCTCGCCGAGCACGTCGACGGCGAAGGCGTCAGTGTACTTGCGGCCGAGCTGGAACACGTGGCCGATCTCGATGCCGCGCGCCGACACGAGCGGGCCCGCACCGTCCGGGGACGGGTCACCGTCGCGCACCTCGGCGGCCTCGATGGTCCCGTCCGGGGTGAAGTCGCGCCCGGCGACGAGTCCGACGACGTGCCTGCCGGGCTCGTCGGCGCCGGTGATCCACGACGTGCCGTTTCCGACGCGCGGATCGACGAGGTAACGAACTCCGTTGTCGAGCAACGCTTTCGGACCGATGTACCCCTTGACGAGGAACGGGTTGGCCGCGAAGTCGGCGTCCGTGAGCAGCTCGTACTCGGCCGGCTCGAGCGACGCGCCGAGCCGCTTGTCGTCGACCTCCCGGTCGCCGGGGATGCCGATGCCGAGCAGTTCCCACTCCCCGCCGGGTCGCCGCGTCTTGACGAGGATGTTCTTGAGGGTGTCGGCGGCGGTCACCGGGCGGTCGAGCGCACCGTTGGCCCACTCGACGAGAGTGTCGATGGTCGGGGTGTCCGGGGTGTCGTGCACCACCGCCTCGGGCAGCCCGTCGAACGGAACCGGCTCGGGGGCCAGGGTCTCGACGGCCTCGACGTTCGCGGCGTAGCCCGACTCGAGGCAGCGCACGTACGTGTCCTCGCCGGCGTCGCTCTCGGCGAGAAATTCCTCCGACGCGCTGCCGCCCATGGCGCCCGACGTCGCGGAGACGATCACGTACTTCACGCCGAGTCGGGCGAAGATCCGCTCGTAGGCGTCACGATGCGCCCGGTACGACTCGGCCAGGCCCTCGTCGGTGAGGTCGAAGCTGTAGGAGTCCTTCATCACGAACTCGCGGCCGCGGAGGATGCCGGCACGGGGACGTTCCTCGTCGCGGTACTTCGTCTGGATCTGGTACAGGGTGACCGGAAAATCCTTGTACGAGTTGTATTCACCCTTGACGGTGAGCGCGAACATCTCCTCGTGGGTGGGGCCGAGCAGGTAGTCGGCGCCCTTGCGGTCCTGGAGCCGGAACAACCCGTCGCCGTACTCGGTCCACCGGTTCGTGGTCTCGTAGGGGTCGCGCGGCAGCAGCGCCGGCAGCGAGATCTCCTGCCCACCGATCGCGTTCATCTCCTCGCGCACGACACGCTCGACCTGCCGCAGTACCCGCAGACCCAGCGGCAGCCACGAGTACACCCCCGGGGCGATGCGGCGGACGTAGCCGGCGCGCACGAGCAGCTTGTGGCTGGCGACCTCGGCGTCGGCCGGGTCGTCGCGGAGGGTGCGGAGAAACAGGTGCGACATGCGGGTGATCACGGGAGAGCAGCCTACCTGCCGCCCCGGAACCGACCTCGGTACGGTTACCGCTTGTGCTGGTGCTTCTGCCTCCCTCCGAAACCAAGTCCGACGGCGGCGACGGTGCGCCCCTCGACCTGGGCGAGCTGTCGATGCCGCAACTGACCGCGACCCGCGAGGAGCTGGTGCAGGCGCTCGTCGACCTGGCCGCGGATCCGGAGGCGTCGAGCCTCGCCCTGGGCCTGGGTCCCACGCAGGCGGACGAGATCGAACGCAACGCCAAGCTGTGGGTCTCGCCCACCCGGCCGGCTCTCGCGCGCTACACCGGGGTGCTGTTCGACGCCCTCGACGCCGGCTCGTTCACCCGGGCGCAGCGGGAGAAGGCCCACCGACGACTCGCGATCGGGTCGGCCCTGTTCGGCGCGGTGCGCGCGGGCGATCCCATCCCGGCCTATCGCCTGTCGGGCGGATCGAAGCTGCCCGGCGTCGGGACCCTCGCGTCGCTGTGGCGGCCGGAGCTGAGCGGCGCCCTGGCCGCCGAGGCCGCCGGGCAGCTCGTGGTGGACCTGCGGTCGGGGGTGTACCGGCAGCTCGGGCCCGTCCCCGGCGCGGTCACCGCGACCGTGCTCACCGAGCAGCCCGACGGCAGCCGCAAGGTGGTCAGTCACTTCAACAAGCACCACAAGGGCCTGCTGGCCCGCGCGCTCGTACTGACCCGCGCGGAGCCGGCCGACGTCGACGGTGCCGCCCGCGTCGCGGCCCGGGCGGGCCTGCGGGTCGAGGTGGCGTCAGCCACCGAACTGGTGATCCTGACCTGACTGCGGCACGCGCCGGGTGTCCTGCACCGCGGTGAGGAACCGGTGCGCCGGGTGCCAGAAGCTACCGAGCACGGCCGCCACCCGAGGGTCGGCGGACCCGGCGGCCGATCGCTGCAGTTCGGCCAGCCGGTCGGCGCACTCGCCGCAGGCCTCGTCGAATCGGACGGGTTCGGCGAATCGGGCGGGGTCGGCGGCGGCGTCCCCGATCCGGTCCACGAGCTCGGCCAGGGCTGTCAGGAGAGCAGGCACCGAGCAGCGCGCCGCGTCGTCCGCCCCGTCGAGAACGCCGTCCGACGCCGCCTCCGCCACGCGGGCGAGTTCGCGGAGCGCCGGCACGGCGTACCACAGCCGGTCGAGGACGTCGTCGGAGGCCGAGGCCTGATCCCGGACCCGGGCCGCGATCGGGCGCGGATTGAGCCGCACACTCTCTCGTGCCCACTGCGACGACTCCGCCGCGCGGTCCATCATCCGGTCGATCTCCCCCGTGCGACGCACCCAGCCCCCGGGCCCCGGACCCGCCTCGTCGCCCAGCCCGGCGGCCATGTCACACAGCAGGGATCGGGCCTCACGGGCGAGTACCCCGAGTTCGTCCCCGACCGGGTAGACCGGCGGGAACAGCACCGCGGTCACCACGAGTCCGCACGCTGCCCCGATCGCCGTCTCGAGCAGCCGCTCCCCCAGCATCACGGGGCTGCCGGCGGCGCCCGTCGCGATCACCAGCAACGCGGTGATCGCCACCCAGATCCCGTTCGAACCGAACCGCCGCCAGCGGCCGACGAACCAGCCGACGAGCACCACGACGCCGATCGCCGCCGTCTGCCCCGGCACCAGCCATTCCGCCGTTGCCGCGAGCAGCACGCCGGCGACGACCGTTCCGATCTGCACCACCGCCTGCCGGAGGGACCTGAACACCGTGGTCTCGACGAGGAACACCGCGACGTAGGGGGCGAGGAAGGCCTGCGGCAGCGTCAGCCACTCGGCGGCGACGAGCCACGCGAGGACCGCCGCGAGGGCCGACTTCAGCGCCTGCGCGGCGACGTACCGCTCGTGCCCGCGCACGCGTACCGCGCGTGCGGTCCACGTCGCCGGGAACCGCATCCACTCGGTGATGGTCGACAACATGTCCGTCGGCTACCCCGCCGCTGGGGCCGGGCACACCTCGGCGGCAGGGCCGGTACGGGGCTACGCGCCCTGCGCCGCCTTCTCCGCCACCTGGGCCTGCGCCACCTGCTCGGGGGTGAAGCGGATGAACAGCGCCGCGGCACCCGCGATCACGGCGCACACCGCACAGCCGACGAGGGCGAAGAGGTAGCCCTCCCCCAGCGCGTAGAGCTGGCCGGGATCCATGTCGGCGACGGCGCCGGACGTGCCGCCCAGCGACAGGGTCCGCGACGTGGCCATCGCGCCGATCACGGCCAGGCCGATGGGGCCGCCGAGGGTCTGCGCCACCTGGGCGATCGCCGCGAGCGGGCCGATCTCGTGCGAGCCGACGCCGGCGATCGCGCACAGCGGCAGCGGCACCACGGCCAGGCCCACCCCGAACCCGACGACGAGCACCAGGACGAACAGCGTCGGCAGGTAGGCGACGGTGTGCGACATCGTCGAGCCGTACAGGAGGCTGACCGCCATGATCAGCGCCCCGGTGACGACCAGCCAGCGGGGCCGCACCCGCACCGCCAGCTTCGACGCGACCGCCGCGGCGGCGCCCAGGCCGAAGGCGAAGGGCACGAACGCCAGGCCGGCCTGCAGCGGCGAATAGCCGAGGATGTCCTGCACGAACAGGGCGACGAACGCGGCGAGGCTGAACATGACGGCACCGGCGAAGAAGATGGACACGAACGTCGCGACCCGGTCCGCGTTGCGGAACAGCACGAACGGCAGCAGCGGGTTCTCGGCGCGGCGCTCGACGACGAGGAACACCGCGAGCAGCGCGGTACCGGTGATCAGCGCGCCGACCACCGCAGGACTGGTCCACCCCATCTCCGGGCCCTCGGTGAGCCCGAAGACGAGACCGGTGCAGCCGAGTGTGGCGAGCACCGCGCCCGGCACGTCCAGCGGCAGCCGCTCGGCCGCGGTCTCGCGCAGCGCGACCACCGCCAGGCTCACGATCAGCATCCCGATCGGCACGTTGATCAGGAAGATCCAGCGCCAGGACACCTCGGTGAGGGCGCCGCCGATGATCAGCCCCGCGATCGATCCGACGCCCGTCATGGCCGCGAAGATGGCGATCGCCTGGTTGCGTGCCGGTCCGGGCGCGAAGGTGGTGGCGACCAGCGCCAGGGCCGTGGGCGAGGCCACGGCGGCGCCGACGCCCTGCAGCGCGCGGGCCGCGACGAGGGTGCCCTCGTTGACGGCGAGGCCGCACAGCAGCGACGCGACGGTGAACAGGCCGACGCCGGCGATGAACATGCGTTTGCGGCCGAAGGCGTCGCCGAGACGTCCGCCGAGGAGCATCAGCCCCCCGTAGCTCAGGGCGTACGACGTGAGCACCCAGTTGCGGCCCGCGTCACTCAGACCGAGGTCCTCCTGCAGCGGCGCCAGCGCGAGATTGGCGACCGTGCCGTCGAGCACGACCATCAACTGCAGACCGCTGAGGACGATGATCGCCAGGCCCAGCGCACGCGTGGTGACGGGGTAGCTCACGGGCGAGGAGGTTTCGGCCATGTGGATCAACGTTACCGAGCGCCCGGGGCGACCCCGGCCACCGGCCCGATGTCGAACCCGGCCACCGGCCCGATCACGATGATGGCCGGCGGGCGGATCTGCTCCTCCCGGACGCGGGCGGCGACGGTCTTCAGGTCGGCGCGCAGCACCCGCTGGGTGCGCAGCGTGCCCTCCTGGATCACGGTGACCGGGGTCTGCGCGGGCCGGCCGCCCTCGAGCAGGGCGGCGGCGAACTGCTCGATCCGCTCGACCGCCATCAGCAGCACGAGCGTGCCGCGCAGGCGCGCGAGCGCACCCCAGTCGGTGAGCGAATCCGGGTGGTCGGGCGCCACGTGGCCGCTGACCACGACGAACTCGTGAGTGACGCCGCGGTGGGTGACGGGGATCCCGGCCGCGGACGGCACCGAGATGGCGCTGGTGATGCCGGGGACGACGGTCACGGGCACTCCGGCGGCGACGCACGCCTCGAGTTCCTCGTAGCCGCGGCCGAACACGTACGGGTCGCCGCCCTTGAGCCGGACGACGAACTTTCCGGCCTTGGCGCCGTCGATCAGCGCCTGGTTGATGGCCTCCTGCGCCATCGCCCGGCCGTAGGGGATCTTGGCCGCGTCGATCACCTCGACGTGCGGGCCGAGCTCGGCGAGCAGTTCCGGCGGGGCCAGCCGGTCGGCGACGACGACGTCGGCGCGACCCAGCAGGCGCCGCCCGCGGACCGTGATCAGGTCGGGATCGCCCGGGCCGCCACCGACCAGCGCGACCCCGGGGCGGGCGGGCTCGGCGTCGGCGACGACGGCACCGGACTGCAGGGCCTCGCGGATCGCGGTGCGCACGGCCGCGGAGCGGCGGTGGTCGCCGCCGGCCAGCACACCGACGGTCATCCCGTCGTAGTGGGCGGTGGCCGGGGTGACGGCCGTGCCGCGGCGGGCGTTGTCGGCCCGGACGCAGAAGATGCGGTGACGTTCGGCCTCGGCGACGATCGCGGCGTTGGTGTCCGGTTCGTCGGTGCAGGCGATGGCGTACCAGGCGCCGTCGAGATCCCCGTCACGGTAGTCGCGCAGTTCCAGGGTGACCTGCCCGGCGGTGGCCATGCCCTCGACCGCGGGCGTCGCCGCACGGGTGATCACGTGCACGTGGGCACCGGCGGCCACGAGCAGACCGAGCCGTCGCTGTGCGACGGTACCGCCCCCGACCACCACTACTCGCCGGCCCCGCAAATTGAGCCCGACCAGGTAGTTGGTCTCGTCATCGGCAGCACTGGACACCGGCACTTCCCATCTTTCGGCACTGTGCAACGCGCATCACGCTGCGGGGAACGCACAAACACTACGGGCCGGGCCGATCGCGGCGCCATCCGCCGTACGAACATCGTGAGGGACGCCGCAGGCCCGGCACGCACGGCGTCCGAAGGACTCAGCCGACGAGGAGGGACTCGCGGACCTGCCGGCGGAGCACCTTCCCGATCAGGGACCGCGGCAGGTCGTCCACCACCACCACACGCCGCGGGACCTTGTAGGCGGCCAGGCGCGAACGGCAGTGCTCCCGCGCCGCCTCGGGGTCGAAGTCGTCGCCCGAGACCAGCACCGCCGCCACCACCTCCTCGCTGCCGTCAGGGGTCGGCAGACCCACCACGGCGGCGTCGACTACTCCCGGGAACAGCCGCAGCGCCGCTTCGACCTCGGACGGCATGACGTTGAAGCCACCGGTGATGATCAGTTCCTTGATCCGGTCCACGACCGTGACGAATCCGTCGCGGTCGACCTGGACGATGTCACCGGTCCGGAACCAGCCGCCGTCGAGCAGCGCCTCCGCCGTCTGTTCGGGCTTGTTCCAGTATCCGGAGAACACCTGCGGTCCGCGGATCAGCAGCTCTCCCCGCTGCCCGGGTTCGACGTCGCGCTCAGGGTCGGCCGGATCGACCACCCGGATCTCGGTGCTCGGGAAGGGAACTCCGACCGCACCGGGCCGGCGGGCGAGTCCGATGGGATTGCCGACCGCGACCGGCGACGTCTCGGTCAGCCCGTACCCCTCGACCAGCACGCCCCCGGTGACCGCCTCCCACAGTTCCAGTGTCTCCGTCGGCAAGGGCATCGCCCCGGAAATCGACCAGCGCGCCGACGTCAGATCCACCGACCGCTCCCGGGCCGCGCGGGCGAGGCGCTCGTAGATCGGCGGCACCGCGGGCATGAACGTGGGTGGGTGCTTCTTCGCGGCGGCGAGCACCAGATCCACGTCGAACTTGGGGAACAGCACCAGACGGGCGCCGATGCTCATCGCGAAGGTCACACACAGGGTGAGCCCGTAGGCGTGGAACATCGGCAGCACCGCGTAGACGACCTCTGCGCCGTCGACCAGCCCCGGCACCCAGGCGCGGCCCTGCGCGGCGTTGGCGCCGAGGTTCGAGTGCGTGAGCATCGCGCCCTTCGGGGTGCCGGTGGTGCCGCTCGTGTACTGGACGACCGCCAGATCGCCGACGGAGGGGCGCGGATGCTCCGGGTCGAGGGGTCCGTCGGCCAGCAACCGCTGCCACGGAATCGTCCCCGGCGCCGGCCCCGTCAGCGCGTCCCGCAACGCGCGCGCTCTCGGGACGGGGAGGGTGAGCGCGAGCCGCTTGGACCACGGCATCGAACGAGTGATGTTCACCGCCACGATGTGCTCGACGGCCGTGTCCCCGGCGATCCGCTGCAGCAGCGGACAGACCTTGTCCCAGGCGACCGCCACCGTGGCGCCGTGGTCCGCGAACTGGTGGGCCATCTCCTCGCCGGTGTAGAGCGGATTGTGCTCGACCACCACGCCGCCGATCCGCAGGACCGCATAGAACGCGATCACGTGCTCCGGACAGTTCGGCAGGACGAGCGCCACCCGGTCGCCGGGGCGCACGCCGAGCCGTCGCAGCCCCTCCGCGGCACGGTGCACCCGGTCGCCGAGTTGCGAATAGGTCAGTTCCGCGCCGAAGAACTCGAGCGCCGGACGTGGCCCGAACCGAGCGACCGACGCCTCCAGCATGTCGACCAGCGAGTGCTCGGGGGGTGCGATGTCCGACGGCACCCCCTCGGCGTAGCTGTCGAGCCAGATCCGTTCCATACCGGTGCCCACAGCCCCGCCCCTCTCAGCGACTGGGATCAGGGTATCCCGCCGGGGCGCGGGCGCCACGGCGTTCCGGCGGACGGCGCGGCCCGCGAGGGCCGGACCCGGCCGAGACCCTCGCAGGCCGCATCGGAGGACGGGCGGTCAGACCGTCGCCGGCTCCGCCGGGGCGGTGGCCTCCACCGCGGAGGCGACATCGAGCTGCAGGGACTTGGTGCCCCAGCGCCAGACCTTGTCGAACAGCGCGGTGTCGTCCGAGAGCTTGACCCCGAGGGACGGCACCATCTCCTTGAGGGTGTCCTGCCACGCCGTCCACCGGTCGGGGAAGCAGCGCTCGAGGACGTCGAGCATCGCCGGAACGGCGGTCGAGGCGCCGGGGGACGCGCCGAGCAGACCGGCGATCGTGCCGTCGCCGGCATTGACCACGGCGGTGCCGAACTCGAGCACTCCACCCGCACCCTTGCGGCGGATCACCTGCACCCGCTGACCGGCGGTGATGAGCTCCCAGTCCGCCATGCGGGCCCGCGGCACGAACTCGCCGAGGGTGCCGATGCGGTCGCGCGGCGACTGCATCAGCTCACCGATCAGGTACTTGGTCAGACCCATCTCGGTGAGGCCGACGCCGATCATCGACAGCAGGTTGTTGGGCTTGACCGAGCCGGGCAGGTCGGTGAGCTTGCCGTTCTTGAGGAACTTCGGGGACCAGCCGGCGTACGGGCCGAACAGCAGGCCCTGCTTGCCGCCGATCACGCGGGTGTCGAGGTGCGGGACCGACATCGGTGGCGCACCCACGGCCGCCTTGCCGTACACCTTCGCGCTGTGCATGGCGATCAGCTCCGGGTTGGTGCAGCGCAGGAACTGGCCGGAGACGGGGAAACCGCCGAAGCCCTTGGCCTCCGCGATACCCGACTTCTGCAGCAGGTGCAGCGCTCCGCCGCCGGCACCGACGAACACGAACCGGGCATGCACCTTGCGGGCCTGGCCGGTGCGGCGGTTGCGGACCTTGACGATCCAGCTGCCGTCGGACTGCTTGTCCAGGTCGGTCACGTCGTGGCCGAAGTGCACGGTGCCGCCCGACGCGGCGACGTTGTTGAGCAGCTGCTTGGTGAGGGCACCGAAGTCGACGTCGGTGCCGTCCTGGGTCCAGTTCAGCGCGATGGGCTCGGAGAAGTCACGGCCCTGCGCCATCAGCGGCAACCGCTCGGAGAAGTACTCGGGGCTCTCCGAGTACTCCATGCCGGCGAAGAGCGGGTGCCCGGCCAGCGCGTCGTAGCGGGCACGCAGGTACTTCACGTTGTCGGCGCCGTGGACGAAGCTGACGTGCGGAACGGGATTGATGAAGTTCTTGGGATCGGTGAGGATGCCGTTGTCCACCGCGAACGCCCAGAACTGGCGCGAGACCTGGAACTGCTCGTTGACGTTGATCGCCTTGGTGATGTCCACGCCACCGCCCGGCTTGGCGGGCGTGTAGTTCAGCTCGCACAGCGCCGAGTGACCGGTGCCTGCGTTGTTCCAGGGATCGCTGCTCTCCGCCGCGGCGGCGTCGAGCCGCTCGAAGGCGGTGATGGACCAGTCGGGCTGCAGCCGGCGCAGGATTGCGCCGAGCGTCGCGCTCATGATGCCCGCACCCACGAGCACTACATCGGTCTTGGCCTCTACCACGTTCTCTGACACTGGAGGATCGACTTCCTTGTCTGTTCGCACGCGCCGTTGCGTTCCGCACTGCTCCGCGTGAGTGTCCCGTGCACGTCCGTGCTCGTCGGCCGGGTCTCGCTGCACTCGCGGATCCCGGCGACGTCGCGGCCGCGCCGACTGCGACGAACAGGTTACCCGCGCGTTGTCCGGCGTTTGTCTTCACCCAATTGTGCCCCCACGACAGGTCCGCGTAGTGACCAATACAGTGTGATCGTGACTACTTGGATGCCCGATATCCTCGGCGACGGATACGAGCAGCTCACGCTGCCTCTCGGCCCCGATCCGGACGGCGAGGGCGAGGTCACCGCCACCCTCGTCCGCTATCAGCCGTCCGTCTACCCCGGCGGCGAGTCCGCCCCGGACCGTGCCGTGATCTACGTGCACGGATTCACCGACTACTTCTTCCAGCAGCACCTCGCCGAGCACTTCGCGGCCCAGGGGTACCGCTTCTTCGCCCTGGACCTGCGCAAGTGCGGCCGCTCCCGGCAACCGGAGCAGACGCCGCACTTCGTCACCGACCTGACCTACTACGACGCCGAGCTCGAGGAGGCGCTGCGGGTCGTCCGCAGCGAGGTCGGCGGCGGCATCCTCCTCGTGGCGCATTCCACCGGCGGGCTGGTCCTGCCGCTGTGGCTCGACCGGCTGAACCGCCGGCCCGGTGGCACGGGCGGCGCCGGGATCCAGGGCCTGATCCTCAACAGCCCGTGGTTCGACCTGCAGGGGCCCTCGATCCTGCGCAGCCTCGGCACCGTCGCCGTCGACACCGTCGGCCGGGTCCGCAGCCGAGCCGTCATCCCGGGGCAGAGCCTGGACACCTACGGGATGAGCCTGCACAGGAACGCCAACGGCCAGTGGGAGTACGACCTGGACTGGAAGCCGCTGGCCGGGTTCCCCGTCACGTTCGGCTGGCTCCGCGCGGTCCGTCGCGGCCACGCGCGGCTGCACCGCGGCCTCGACGTCGGGGTCCCGTCGCTGATCCTGCGGTCGAAGGACACGCGCTGGGCCCCGGCGTACGACCCCGCGGTGGACACCGCCGACGCGGTCCTCGACGTCAAGCAGATCGCCCGCTGGGCCGGGTGCCTGGGCGACCGCACGACGATCGTCCCGATCACCGGTGCCCGCCACGATGTGTTCCTCTCCACACCGGAGGTCCTCGAGGTGGCATTCCGGGAATTGGATCTGTGGCTGGACTGGTTGGACGGTCACAGCAGAACCCTGTGACCGTCCGCGCGAACCTGACTACGGGAGAACAGTGAGCCACTACGACCTGGCCATCATCGGCACCGGATCCGGAAACTCGATCGTCGACGAGCGATACGACGGCAAGAAGGTGGCCATCCTCGAGCAGGGCACCTTCGGCGGCACCTGCCTCAACGTCGGCTGCATCCCCACCAAGATGTACGTCTACGCGGCGGAGGTCGCGCAGACCGTGCGCAAGGCCGCGAAGTACGGGGTGGACGCGACGGTCGACGGGGTCCGGTGGAACGACATCGTCGACCGCGTGTTCGGCCGGATCGACCCGATCGCGGCAGGCGGAGAGCGCTACCGCACGGAGGACTGCGCGAACGTCACCGTCCACCGCGGGCACGCCCGGTTCGTCGGCGAGCGCACCCTCGACACCGGCACCGGGGAGATCATCACCGCCGACCAGGTCGTCGTCGCGGCGGGCGCGCGGCCCGTGATCCCGCAGGAGGTACTCGACGGCGGGGTGCGTTACTACACCAACGACGACATCATGCGGCTGCCGAAGCTGCCCGAGTCGCTCGTGATCCTCGGCTCCGGGTTCATCGCGATGGAGTTCGCCCACGTCTTCTCCGCCCTCGGCACCCGGGTGTCGGTGCTGGCCCGCACCGGTCGGCTGCTGCGGCACCTCGACCACGACCTCGCCGAGCACTTCACCGGTCTGGCCACCGACCGGTGGGACGTGCACCTGTCCAACCCCGCGACCGCCTTCCGCGCCGTCGGCGACGGCGTCGAGGTGGACCTGGCCGACGGCACCACCGTCAGCGGCGACGCGCTGCTCGTCGCGGTGGGACGCACGCCCAACGGGGACGCACTGGACGCCGCCGCCGGCGGGATCGCGCTGCACGAGGACGGCCGGATCGTCGTGGACGAGTTCCAGCGGACCACCGCGCGCGGGGTCTTCGCGCTCGGTGACGTCTCGTCGTCGCACCAGCTCAAGCACGTCGCGAACCACGAGGCCCGGGTCGTGCAGCACAACCTGCTCCACGACGCGTGGGGCGGGGACACCTCCGCGCTGCGCCGCTCGGACCACCGTTTCGTGCCGTCCGCGGTGTTCACCGACCCGCAGATCGCGACGGTCGGGCTGACCGAGGAGCAGGCCCGCGCCCAGGGCTACGACGTCGCGGTGAAGATCCAGTACTACGGCGACGTCGCCTACGGCTGGGCGATGGAGGACACCGAGGGCTTCTGCAAGGTGATCGCCGACCGCGCCACGGGCAAGCTGCTCGGCGCGCACATCCTGGGCGCCCAGGCGTCGTCGGTGATCCAGCCGCTGATCCAGGCGATGAGCTTCGGTCTCACCGCGCGGGAGACGGCCACCGGCCAGTACTGGATCCACCCGGCCCTGCCGGAACTGGTCGAGAACGCGCTGCTGGGTCTGTAGGCCGCGTGCGTCCTTCGGGCGGTTCCGGCCTCCCGAAGGACACACCGGCGGCGAAGCCGCCCGCTGCTACCAGCTGCCGGTGCGCAGGGCGATCGCGCTGGCCAGCTCCGCCGGCGCCTCGGCCGGGATGTTGCCCACCCCGCTCAGCTCGACGACGCGGAACTCCGACAGGACGTACCGCATCGAGGCGTCGGCCTCCGCGCGCCGCGCCGCGCTGCCCACGAGCACGGTGGTGGGCACCTCGGCGGGGGCGGCGTTCGCGTCCCGCACGACGCCCTCGGCGTCCGGCACCGCCGGATGGCCCCGGTCGGCGACGACGAGGCTGGCGAACCGGCCGAACCGGCCCGACGCGACGGCCCACGCCAGCTCCGCCCCGGCGCCGCTGCCGACGAGGTGCACCCACGGCAGCTTCAGGGCGTCGAGCAGGGCGTGCACGCCCGCGACGTCGAGACCCTCGATGGTCTCGGGCACGAACGTGCGTAGATCCGAATGGTGCAGCCGCTCGCACACCGCGTCGTAGACGTCGGCGGATTCCCCGGCGCCGGGCAGCAACAGCACCGCGTGCCGGCTCTCGGGGCCGTCGATGCGAACGGTGAAGGTGCCGGCCGGGATCGCCACGTCAGTCGGTTCCATGCCGAAGCACGGTACGCGACACGGCGCCGCCGCCGGCACCCGGCCGAGTCACGGCAGCGTGAGGATTTCCGCCCCGGTGTCGGTGACCACGATGGTGTGCTCGAACTGGGCGGTCCACTTGCGGTCCTTGGTGACCACGGTCCAGCCGTCGTCCCAGATCTCGTAGTCCACCGTGCCGAGGTTGATCATCGGCTCGATCGTGAACACCATTCCCGGTTCGAGCACGGTGTCGACGGACGGCTGGTCGTAGTGCAGGATCACCAGCCCGTTGTGGAACGTCTCGCCGATGCCGTGACCGGTGAAGTCGCGCACCACCCCGTACCCGAACCGGTTCGCGTAGGCCTCGATGACCCGGCCGACGACGTTGAGCGCCCGGCCCGGCTTGACGGCCTTGATCGCCCGCATCGTCGCCTCACGGGTCCGCTCGACCAGCAGGCGGTGCTCCTCGGAGACGTTCCCCGCCAGGAACGTGGCGTTGGTGTCGCCGTGCACTCCCCCGATGTAGGCGGTGACGTCGATGTTGACGATGTCCCCGTCCTCGATCACCGTCGAATCCGGAATGCCGTGGCAGATCACCTCGTTCAGCGACGTGCAGCACGACTTGGCGAAGCCCTTGTAGCCCAGCGTGGACGGGTACGCGCCGTGGTCGCACATGTACTCGTGGGCGATGCGGTCCAGCTCGTCGGTGGTCACGCCCGGCGCGACGGCCTTGCCCGCCTCGGCCAGTGCCTGCGCGGCGATGCGGCCGGCGACCCGCATCTTCTCGATGGTCTCCGGGGTCTGCACCCACGGCTCGTGACCTTCCTTCGCCGTCGGCTTCCACGCGTACTCCGGTCGCTCGATCCCGTTGGGGACGGCACGGACAGGCGAGACGGTTCCGGGGACGAGTGCGGTGCGAACAGGCATGCCCACCAGAATAGGCCCCGCGCAGCGGGGGGCGACGCGGCCCGGCGGCCGCACCGCCCCCCACCCGGGGGCTCAGCCCTGGCGCAGGATGTAGCGCTGGATCTTGCCGCTGGGCGTCTTCGGCAGCTGGGGCACGAAGTGCACGGTCCGCGGGTAGGCGTGCGCCGCGAACTTGCGCTTGACCAGCTGCTGCAGCTCCGCCTCGAGCTCGTCGGTGCCGTCGACACCGTCGCGCAGCACCACGAACGCCTCGAGCACCTCACCGCGCAGCTGATCGGGCATGCCGACGACGGCGGCCTCGACGACGTGCTCGTGCATCACCAGCACGCTCTCGACGTCGAACGGGCCGATCCGGTAGCCCGCCATGATGATCACGTCGTCGTCGCGGGCCGAGAAGTAGAAGAAGCCGTCCTCGTCGACCTGCCCGGCGTCGCCGGTGAGGTACCAGCGGCCGTCCTCCGTGAACCGCTGCGCGGTCTTCTCCGGGGCGTCCACGTAACCCGTGAACCACAGCAGGGGGCTGGCGTGGGTGTCGATCGCCACGCGCCCGGGCACGCCGGGGGCGGCGATCTCGTCGGAGTCGTCGGACAGCACGGCGCAGGACCAACCGGGCAGCGGCTTGCCCATCGACCCGGGCCGCACCTCCTCGCGCAGCCCGTCGGCCCACGCGTTGACGACGAACATGCCGTGCTCGGTCTGCCCGTAGTGGTCGCGCACCACCGCGCCGAGGGTCTGCTCCGACCACGCCACGACGTCGGGCGTGAGCGGCTCGCCGGCCGAGGACGCGCGGCGCAGCGAGATCGACTCCGGCACGGGCGCCGAGTCCGCTCGCAGGCTGCGGTAGACGGTGGGCGCGGCCGCGAAGTTGGTGACCCCGAACTTCTCCATCACCTGCCAGGTGAGGGAGGCGGAGAACCCGGCATGCAGCAGCAGGCTGCGCACCCCGGCGGCCAGCGGCGCGAGCAGCGCGTAGTACAGCCCGTAGGCCCAGCCGGGATCGGCGGCGTTCCAGAACACGTCGTCCTCACGCACGTCGAGGCCGAAGTCCAGGTAGGCGTGGAACGACGCGAGCGCCCGTACCGGCACGGGCACGCCCTTCGGAGTGCCGGTGGTGCCGGAGGTGAACAGCTGCACGAGTCCGCCGTGCCCGCCGACGGCGACCGCGGCACCGCGCGGATCGTCCGCGTCGTGCGAGGCCACCAGGTCGGCGAAGCTCACTCCGATGCCGGCGGCACCGCCCTCGGTGTGACCTGCGACGACGATCTGCCAGGGCGCGTCGGCGGGGATGTCCTCGCCGGGCGCGAGCTTGCCCACCTGGTCGGCGTCCGAGACCACCACCTTCGCGCCGCTGGCCTGCAGCCGGAAACCGATCGCCGGGGGTGCGAACGCGGTGAACAGCGGCACGTGCACGGCACCGCGGCGCCAGATGCCGAGCAGCGCCACGACCAGGTCCGCGGACTTGCCCATCAGGGTGGCGACGTGGTCGCCCGGCTCGACGCCGAGGTCGGCCAGGGCCGCGGCGAAGCGGGAGGACTGCTCGCGCAGGTAACCGAAGGTCAGATCGGTCGCGCTCAGGTCCGCCTCGACCACCGTGAACGCGACGGCGTCCGCGGGATGCCCGTCGCACAGCAGCTGTGCGGCACACGCGTCGGCGGTGTCGTAGCGGTCCAGCAGTTCCCGCACTCGTGCCTCCTGCTCGGAATGCGCACGCGCGGTGGTCTCGGTGGTCATCGAATCCGTCCTCTCGTGAAGCGCCCCGGGGTGAACGTCCCGAGGATCGATTCCTTTATGATCCAAGTCACAAGTACGTCCCGATACCCCCGGAAAGGGGTGACCGATGGCGCCGGCCGGCACCTCGCCTCTCCTTCGTCCCCGTGACAGCGACGCACTGCGCGGCGAGCTCCGCCGCACCGCGGCGGAGGCACTGATTCCCGTCGTGTTCGCCGGGGAGGTCCGCGACGGGAACCTGCACCTGACCGAGTTCTTCGGCACCCGCACGAACGGCCTCGAGGGGGTCGTGGTGCCGCCGCGGGCGGGCCTGGGTGGCCTCGTGGTGGACCGGGCCCGGCCGGCGACGGTGCCCGACTACGGCCGGTCGTCGTCGATCACCCACCACTTCGACCGGCCCGTGCTCAGCGAGGGGCTGCGGTCGATCCTCGCGGTGCCGGTGATGGTGGGAGGGGCGGCCCGCGCCGTCCTCTACGGCGCGATCCGTGAGTGCTCACCGCTCGGCGATCGCGCGGTGGGGGCGTTCGTGCAGGCGGCGCGCCGGCTCAGCAGCGAGATCGCCATCCGGGACGAGGTGGACCGGCGGCTGGCGCTGCTCGGCTCCCTCGATCGGCCGTCCGAGAACCCGGTCGCGGCGGCCCAGATCCGGGACGTGCACGCGGAACTGCGCGGCCTCGCCCAGTCCGTGGAGGACGCCGGCCTGCAGCGCAAGCTGCGGGCGCTGTCGGACCGGCTGGCCGGGGCGCTCGGCGGCCCGGCCCCGCAACCGACCGACGTGGTGCTCTCGCCGCGCGAGACCGACGTGCTCGCGCACGTGGCACTGGGATGCACCAATGCCGAGATCGCCGACCGGCTGTCGGTCGGCCCGGAGACGGTCAAGAGCTACCTGCGCAGCGCGATGGGCAAGCTCGACGCCCACACCCGGCACGAGGCGGTGGTGTCCGCGCGGCGCCTGGGTCTGCTGCCCTGAGCGACCCGGCCGGTGGCTCGTCCGGGTGCCGGCCGGCAACCCCCGCCCGGGCCGGTCAGTACCCCTCCGGGAGGGCCGCGAACATGTCGCGGGTGACGGCGACGGCGTTGTCGGAGCTGCCGCCGCGCACGACGAGCGTGGCGAAGGCCAGGTCGCCGCGGTAGCCGACGAACCACGCGTGGGAGCCACCCTCGACCTCGGCCTCACCCGTCTTGCCGTACACCTCGCCCTGATCGCGGATGCGGTCGGCGGTGCCGCTGGTGATCACCAGCCGCATCATGCCGCGCAGGCCGTCGATCATCTCCGGGGTGACGGGCGGCCGGTCGCCGGTGACGGCGGTCTCGCGTCCCTGCAACAGGTAGGGCACGGGTGCGCTGCCGTGCGCGACGGTCGCGGCGGCCAGGGCCATCCCGAGCGGGCTGACGACGACCTTGCCCTGACCGAAGCCGTCCTCGGCGCGCTGGACCAGGTCCTCGGCCGGCGGCACCGACCCGGAGAACGTGGGCATGCCCACCACCTCGTACTCGGGTCCGATGCCGAACTGCGCGGCCGCGACGGTGAGGGCGTCGGGCGCCATCTCGGAGGCGAGTTTGGCGAACGAGGTGTTGCACGAGCGCGCGAACGCCGTCGCCATCGGCACGGTGCCGACCGAGAATTCGTTGTAGTTGGGGACGCTGCGCTCGCCGATCGTGATCCGTCCCGGGCAGGCCACCATGGTGCCGGGCGTGGCGAGACCGCTGGAGATGGCGGCGCCCGAGGTGATGATCTTGAAGGTGGAGCCGGGAGGGTACTGCCCCGCCAGCGCGACCGGTCCGTCGCGGTCGGCCGCCTTGTTCTGGGCGACGGCGAGGACCGCGCCGGTGGACGCCTCGATCACCACCATCATCGCCTGTTCCGCGCGGGCGTCGACGGCGGCCTGCGCCGCCACCTGGATGGGACGGTCCAGGCTGATGGAGAACGACGGCGCCGGCTCGGGCGGGGTCTCGGTGAGCACACCGGTGTCGACGCCGTTCTGGTTGACGGCGACCACGCTCCACCCGGCCTTACCGTCCACCTCGTCGATCACGGTCTTCTTGATCTGGCCGACCAGATCGGGGGCGAAGCTGCGGTCGGTGGAGACGAGGTCGGCCTGCTCGGTGATCGTGACGCCGGGAATCGCCGCGAGGGTGCCGGCGACGCGTTCGTAGTCCTCCTCACGCAGCCGCACTACCGAGTGGGCGCCCTCGGCGGCGGTCGCGGTCTCGGCGATCGACTGCGCGGTCAGCGACGGGTCGAACTGTGTCAGCGCCGCCGACAACGCCCGCGCCGCACCCCGGACGTCGCCGGCCGCCGTGGCGTCGAAACCGACACCGTAGACGATGCCCGGAACGAGCACATCCGAGCCGGAATGCTCGTTGACGCGCGCGCGGGGGGCGGGATTGGTCCGCAGCTGCATCCGCTGCCGATCGCCGAGTTGGGGATGCAGGTTCGACCGGGTCCAGCGGACCACCCAGTCGTTCCCGCTGCGGCCCATGTTCATCTCGCCGGAGTACCGCCACACGCGCTCACCGGGCAGGCCCCATTCGTAGACGTAGGTGACCGTCGCGGTGTCCCCGTCGATCCGCACGCCGTCGGTGTCCACCGCCAGCGTCTCCGCCTGTAGTCCGGCCCACGTCTCCGCCAGCGCCTCCTCGGCCGGCTCGGGACGGTCGGTCAGGGCGGCGGCCGCAGCGAAGTCCCGGTCGGCGAAGTCGGTGAGGAACTCCTGTGCGGCGGGCTCGGGTCCGGCCGGCTTCGGGGTACACGCGACGACACCGCCGGCCAGCGCGACGGCGGCCACCAGGACCGCCCCGCGCCGCAGCAGTCGACGCGGTGCCGGGACGAGCGGGGCCGAGACGCGGGCGGATCGAGTTCTCATCGCCGTCATCGTAGGACCGGCGGCCACGCGGATCGGGGAGGCGACACGGGCCGGGCGGAGCGGCCCCTCAGTCCAGCAGCACGGTGCAGAACGTCGCGACCTGACGGAAACCGATGCGGGCGTAGGCCGCGCGGGCCCGGTGGTTGAAGCTGTTGACGTACAGGCTCGGCAGCCGGCCGCCGGCGGTGACGGCGGCGGCGACGGCCGCGGTGCCGGTCGAGCCGAGGCCGGCGTCGCGCCTGCCGGGATCCACCCACACGCCCTGGATCTGCCCCACCGACGAGGACTGGGAGCCGATCTCGGCCTTGAACACGACCCGGCCGTGCTCGAAGCGGGCCCACGCCCGTCCGGTGGCGATCAGGCTCTGCACCCGGCGGCGGTAGCCCGAGCCCCCGTCGCCCGCGCACGGGTCGACGCCGACCTCCTCACGGAACATCGCGATCGCGGCCGGCATGTAGGCGTCGATCTCCTCCGGCCGCACGCGGCGCACCAGCGGGTCGGGGACGACGCACGGTTCCCGGTCGAGTACCAGCAGCGGCTGCTCGGCCCGCACCTCGCGCGCGGGACCCCATTCCGGCTGGAGGACCTCCCACATCGGCAACGCGAGTTCGGCCCGGCCGACGAGCGACGAGCACAGGCGGGGGCCGCGGGCGGCGCGGTCCGCGAAGGCGTGCAGATCGTCGCGGTCGCCGAGCAGCGGAACGAGGTTCGCCCCCGAGAAGCACAACGAGTCGTCGGGCCCGCCCCGGCTCCACATGTCGCCGCCGACGGCGCGGGAATCGAGGCCGTACTCCTCGATCCGGCCGGCCACCATGCACGCCGCCACCGGATCGCGGGCCAGCACCCGCAACACGTGTGCGGTGTCACGGCCACCGAGAGACCGGACTCCCAGAAGCTTGAGCACGTCCCACCACCTGTCGACTGCGGATACGCAATCAGACTGCCAGAAGCCGGGGCCGCGCGGGAGTCCTGCGCCCGCCGAACCGGTTCAGCCGACGGAGACCACCGGGTTTCCGGTGCCGGCGTCACCCTCCATCTCCTCGGCGATGCGCATGGCCTCCTCGATCAGCGTCTCGACGATCTGGGCCTCGGGGACGGTCTTGACGACCTTGCCCTTGACGAAGATCTGGCCCTTGCCGTTGCCGGAGGCGACACCGAGGTCGGCCTCGCGGGCCTCACCGGGGCCGTTGACGACGCACCCCATGACCGCGACCCGCAGGGGCACCTCCATGCCCTCGAGGCCGGCGGTGACCTCGTTGGCCAAGGTGTACACGTCGACCTGCGCCCGGCCGCACGACGGGCACGAGACGATCTCGAGCTTGCGGGGCCGCAGGTTCAGCGACTGCAGGATCTGGGTGCCGACCTTGATCTCCTCGGCCGGCGGCGCCGACAGCGACACCCGGATGGTGTCGCCGATGCCCTCGCTCAGCAGCGCACCGAACGCGACGGCCGACTTGATCGTGCCCTGGAAGGCGGGCCCGGCCTCGGTCACGCCCAGGTGCAGCGGGTAGTCGCACTGCGCGGCGAGCTGGCGGTAGGCCTCGACCATCACGACCGGGTCGTTGTGCTTGACCGAGATCTTGATGTCGCCGAAGCCGTGCTCCTCGAACAGGCTCGCCTCCCACAGCGCGGACTCGACGAGCGCTTCCGGCGTGGCCTTGCCGTACTTGCTCAGGATGCGCGGATCCAGCGAGCCGGCATTGACGCCGATACGGATCGGGATGCCTGCCTCGCCGGCCGCCTTGGCGACCTCCTTGACGCGGCCGTCGAACTCCTTGATGTTGCCGGGGTTGACGCGCACGGCGGCGCACCCGGCATCGATGGCGGCGAAGATGTAGCGCGGCTGGAAGTGGATGTCCGCGATGACCGGGATCTGGCTCTTCTTCGCGATCGCGGCGAGCGCGTCGGCGTCCTCCTGCCGCGGGCACGCGACGCGGACGATGTCGCAGCCGGACGCGGTGAGCTCGGCGATCTGCTGCAACGTCGCGTTGATGTCGTGCGTCTTGGTGGTGCACATCGACTGCACCGACACCGGGTGGTCGCTGCCCACGCCGACGTCGCCGACCATCAGCTGACGGGTCTTGCGCCGGGGCGCAAGGACGGCGGGGACTTCGGGCATGCCCAAACCGACGGGGCTGGTCACGTTTCGCCTTCTTTCGTAGCTACGCGGCAATTCTAGCGATGCGGGTCAGAACAGCTGGATGGGGTTGACGATGTCCGCGGTGAGTGTCAACAGCATGAACGCGCCGCCGATGAGGACGAACACGTAGGTGACGGGCAGCAGCTTCGTGTAGTCGACCGGACCCCCGACCGGCAGCCCGCGCAGCCCCCGGATCCAGTTGCGGACCTTCTCGTACGCGACCACGGCGATGTGGCCGCCGTCGAGCGGCAGCAGCGGGAGCAGGTTGAACATGCCCAGGAAGAAGTTGAGCTGCGCGAGCAGCAGGACGAACATCTGCCAGATGCCCCGCTCGGCGACCTGCCCGCCGATGACGGACGCGCCGACGACGCTGATCGGGGTGTCGGGATCGCGTTCGCCGCCCGTCACCGACTCCCACAGCGCCCCCACCTTGCTCGGCAGGTCGGCGAGGGCCTGCGCGGTCAGGACGAACATGTCACCGGTGAACCGCAGCGTGCCACCCACCGCGGTGAACGCGGTGTACTCGGTGACGGACGGCGGTGCAGCGACGCCGATTGCGCTGACGGTCTCCGAGGTGATCTCGCCCGTCTCGGGATCCTGCACCCACCGCTGGGCGGACTCGACCGGCACCGGGATCGTCAGCGTGCGGTCGTCGCGTTCGACGACGAAATCCACCGTCCCGGTCGCGGCGCGGGTGGCCTCGACCAGGTCCCCGAACGTCGCTACCTCGGTGCCGCCGACGGAGACCACGACGTCCCCGACCTCGAGGCCCGCGGCCGCGGCGGGACCCGGCCCGCTGCACGGCGCCAGCTCGTAGCCCCCGGCCTCACCGGCCTGAGTCGGTGCGACGCACGAGAGCTCCCCGATCTCCGCCGGGGTCTCCCCCAGACGGGGCAGACCCCACGCCACGGCGAGCCCGAAGATCAGCACCATGCCGAGGACGAAGTTCATCGCGATGCCGCCGGACATCACCACGACGCGCTTCCACGCCTTCTGCTTGTACATGGCGCGCTCGTGCTCGTCGGGGGCCAGTTCGTCGAGCGCCGTCATGCCCGCGATGTCGCAGAAGCCGCCCGCAGGGATCGCCTTGAGGCCGTACTCGGTCTCGCCGCGACGGAACGAGTACAGCCGCGGCCCGAACCCGATGTAATAGCGCCGCACCTTCATCCCGAGGCGCTGCGCGGTCCACATGTGCCCGGCCTCGTGCAGGGCGATGGATACGGCGATGCCGAGGGCGAACAGCACGACGCCCAGAACGAACATCATCGGTGGCCGGTCCTCCTACTTCACGAGCGCGCGGGCTCGGTCCCGAGCCCAGCCGTCGGCGGCGAGCACATCTTCCACGGTAGCGGGTGCCGCGGACCAGTCGTCGGCGTCGGACAGGACCGCCGCCACCGTGCGCACGATCCCCGGGAACGGCAGGGCGCCGGCGAGGAAGGCCTCCGCGGCCACCTCGTTGGCGGCGTTGTACACCGCGGTCAGGCATCCGCCGCCCACCCCGGCGGCCCGCGCCAGTTCGATCGCGGGGAACACCTCGTGCGCCACCGGTTCGAACTCCCAGGTCGAGGCGGTCGCGAAGTCGAGGGCCGGCGCCGCGTCCGCGATCCGGTGCGGCCAGCCCAGCGCGAGTGCGATGGGCAGCTTCATCGACGGCGGTGACGCCTGGGCCAGGGTGGAGCCGTCGGTGAAGGTGACCATCGAGTGCACGATCGACTGCGGGTGCACGGTGACGTCGATCCGGTCGTAACCGATGCCGAACAGCAGGTGCGTCTCGATCAGCTCCAGGCCCTTGTTCACCAGCGTCGCCGAGTTCAGGGTGTTCATCGGGCCCATCGACCAGGTGGGATGGGCGCCGGCCTGCTCGGGGGTGACCGACTCGAGCCGCTCGGCCGGCCAACCGCGGAACGGCCCGCCCGAGGCCGTGAGCACGAGCCGGGCCACCTCGTCGGGGCTGCCGCCGCGCAGGCACTGGGCCAGCGCCGAGTGCTCCGAGTCGACGGGCACGATCTGGCCCGGGGCCGCGGCCGCGGTGACCAGCGCGCCGCCGGCGACGAGCGATTCCTTGTTGGCCAGCGCCAGGCGCGCGCCCGTCGCCAGTGCGGCCAGCGTCGGCTCCAGGCCGAGGGACCCGACGAGGGCGTTGAGCACCACGTCGGCCTCGACGTCGCGCACCAGCCGCGTGACCGCGTCGGGCCCGCTGCGCACCTGCAGACCCGGGACGTCGAGCCGCGCGGCGGCCTGCGCGTTCGCGACGGCCACCTCGGCGACACCGGTGACGCGGATCTGCGCGGCGAGCAGATCGATGTTGCCGCCACCGGCGGCGAGACCGACCACCTCGAACCGGTCGGGGTTGGCGGCGATCACCTCGAGGGCCTGGGTGCCGATGGAGCCGGTGCTGCCGAGCAGCAGGACACGGGTGCGGGAGCTGGGTTGCGAGTCGACCACGCCGACATTGTCCCCGACCGTCCTGAGGGGATGCTGAATCACCCGTCCGGCGCGCGCGAGAGCGCCCCCACTTCGTACGACGGACGGTCGTATGTCACGATTGGCCCAACAGCGAAGATCTTTGCGAGCAGGAGGACAAGCGGTGGCCGGTACCGAGTTGAAGACCACTGGCGTCGACACGGCCGAGGTGCCGTCGGCGGAGTGGGGTTGGAGTGGCGAAGCCCCCCGCCTGTTCCGCGTCATGGGCTGGCTCGTCGCACTGTTCCTGCTGGCGATGATCATCGGCAACCACAACGGCAACGTCGAGAACTGGTTCCTGATCGGCTTCGCCGCGGCGCTGGTCGCCATCCTGGTGCGCGACATCGTCCAGCGGCGGCGCCGGCGGTAGCCGCACCCCCGCAGCAGCGTCGAAGGGCCCGCCCGGTTCGTCCGGACGGGCCCTTCGCGTCCCGGGGGGTGGCGCTCAGTTCTCGGCGGCGAGCTGACCGCACGCGGCCGCGATCTCCTGCCCCCGGGTGTCCCGCACGGTGCACGAGACCCCCTGCGCCTGGACGCGACGGACGAATTCGCGCTCGACCGGCTTCGGGCTGGCGTCCCATTCGCTGCCCGGCGTCGGATTGAGCGGGATCAGGTTCACGTGCACCAGCGGGCCGAGCGCCTTGTGCAGCTTCTTGCCCAGCATGTCCGCCCGCCACGGCTGGTCGTTGACGTCGCGGATCAGGGCGTACTCGACGGAGACGCGGCGACCGGTCCGGTCGGCGTAGTAGCGCGCGGCGTCGAGCACCTCGGCGACGGGCCAGCGGTTGTTGACCGGCACCAGCGTGTCGCGCAGTTCGTCGTCCGGGGTGTGCAGCGACACGGCGAGCGTCACGCTCAGACCCTCGTCGGCCAGCCGGCGGATGGCCGGAGCGAGGCCGACGGTGGAGACGGTGACCGACCGCTGCGACAGGCCCAGTCCCTCCGGGGGCGGCGCGGTGATGCGCCGCACGGCGGCCACCACACGCTTGTAGTTCGCCAGCGGCTCCCCCATGCCCATGAACACCACGTTGGACAGCCGGCCCGGTCCCCCGGCGACGTCACCGTCGCGCAGGGCCGCGGCGGCGGCGCGCACCTGGTCGACGATCTCGGCGGTCGACAGGTTCCGGTTCAAACCGCCCTGGCCCGTCGCGCAGAACGGGCAGGCCATACCGCAGCCGGCCTGGCTCGAGATGCACAGCGTGGCACGGTCGGGGTAGCGCATGAGCACGCTCTCCAGGAGGGTGCCGTCCCCGGCGCGCCACAGCGTCTTGCGGGTCTCGCCGCCGTCGCAGGCCACGTGCTTGACCGGGGTCAGCAACGCGGGAAAGAACGCGGCCCCGACCTGCTCGCGCACCTTCGCCGGCAGATCCGTCATCTTCTCCGGATCGGCTTCGAGGCGCCCGTAGTAGTGCCGGGCCAACTGATCGGCGCGGAAGGCCGGCAGGCCGAGTTCGCGCACGGCCTCGCGGCGCTGCTCGGCATCGAGATCGGCGAGGTGGCGCGGCGGCATGCCGCGTTTGGGCGCGTCGAAAACCAGGGGAAGAGAGGAGGGCATAATGAACCATTATCCATCAGGGCGGCAACGCCGGTTTTCCTCGCCGAATGCGGTGTGCACCGGCGGCCGGAGCGAGATGATCGAGCCATGACCGAACGCCCTGCGGATCTCCCCGAACCGCCACCGGACCTTCCGGTCCGGGGTCAGCTCGAGCCTCAGGGGGCGACGAAGGCCACGCCCGAGTCCAACGTCCGCCCGGCACCGGAGATTCCCCTCGACCGCAGCCGGGCGGCCTCCACGTGGACCGGCCTGGTCATCGGTGTTCTGGTGCTGATCCTGCTGCTCGTGTTCATCCTGCAGAACCTCGACCCGGTCACCATGGAAATGTTCGTGTGGGAGTTCACCCTGCCGCTCGGGGTGAGCCTGCTCCTGTCGGCCATCGCCGGGGCCCTCGTCATGGCACTGGCGGGCGGTGTGCGGATCCTGCAGATCAAACGCGCCGCGAAGCGGCGGTAACACCGCGCCGCCCCGCGGCGGGTGACGAACACAACGCACCCAATTTCCCCAAGGCGGCGACAACAGGGCACCCTGGAGACAAGACCTTCACCCGAGGAGCCTGACGTGACCGCCCACCTGGATGCCCCCGCCTCCGCCACCGTCGCACCCGAGCTCGCCCGATCCTGGCTGCTCGTTCCGGGCAACGCCCCGGAGCGGTTCGCCGCGGCCGCCGCGTCCCCGGCCGACGCCGTGATCCTCGACCTCGAGGACGCCGTACCGGCGGCCGGTAAGGCCGCCGCGCGCGATGACGTCGTCGAATGGTTGCGCGGTGGTGGCCGTGCCTGGGTGCGGATCAACGACGCCACCACTGTGCACTGGGCCGACGATCTCGCCGCGCTCGCCGGGGTGCCCGGCCTGCAGGGCGTGATGCTCGCCAAGACCGAGAGCGGCCAGCAGGTCGACGCCACGGCCGCTCAGCTGCCGGCCGGCACCCGCATCCTCGTGCTCATCGAATCGGCGGTGGGCCTCGAGGCCACACCCGAGATCGCCCGCGCCGACGGTACGTTCCGGCTGGCGTTCGGCAGCGGCGACTTCCGCCGCGACACCGGGATGGACGACTCCCCCCTCGCCATGGCCTACCCGCGTTCCCGCCTGGTGGTGTCGAGCCGGGCGGCCCGCCTGCCCGGTCCCGTCGACGGGCCGTCGCTGACCGACGACCCCGAGGTCCTCGAGCGGGAGGCGAAGCTGACCGCGTCGATGGGAATGACCGGGAAGCTGTGCATGACTCCGGCCCGGGCACCGTTCGTCAACGCCGCCCTCAGCCCCAGCTCCGACGAGGTCGGCTGGGCACATGAGGTGATCGACACGCTCGGCGAGGACGGCCGCGGGGTGCGCGACGGCAGCGACCTGCCCCGCCTGGCCAAGGCGAAGAGGATCAGCGAACTGGCGCGGGTGTTCCGCATCCGCGGCACCCACCACCACCGCTAGGTCCGCGGCACGCGCCGCACGCTCAGGGGATCTCCAGGCCCCGGGGCTTGCGGCGCACATGCAGCCGGTAGCGCACCGTGAGGGTGGTGCCCGGGGTGCCGTGCACCGCTCGCTCGGCGACGCGCGGGCCGAACTCGATGCCGAGTACGCGCTCGAGGGTCGCACGGTCCGGGAAGCGCCATTCGGTGTCGACCCGGCGCAGGTCGAAGCCCTGGGCGGCGAAGAACGCCTCCACCACCGCCGGGTCGTAGTGCGGCAGGTCCGCGCGCATCCATTCGCCGTACGGATGGGCGGTCGCGTCGAGATCGACGATCGCGAGCGCGCCGCCGGGCCGCAGCACGCGCATGGCCTCGGCGATGCCCGCCCCGCACCCGGGCCCGAAGAAGTAGGCGGTGCGCGCGTGCACGACGTCGACGGTGCCGTCCGGAAGCGGCAACTGCTCGGCCGAACCGGCCTCCACCCGGACGCCCGGCTGGTCCCGCACACGTCGGCGGGCCAGCTCCACCAGCGGCGGGTGCGGTTCGATGCCGGTCACGGTGCGCGCGGTGGCCGCGAACATCGGCAGGTGGAAGCCGGTGCCGCAGCCCACGTCGAGGACGTCGCGACCGGCCCAGTCGCACGCCTCGCGCAGCGCCGCGTACACGACGCCGTGAACGTCCTGGGCGCGGTTCTCTTCCTCGTAGACCTCCGGCCAGTGCCAGATGTTGGGGCTGGGGACCACCCCGTGCACGTCGGACCGCTGTCTCCTCGCCACCGGCCTAGACGAAGGCGCCGAGGACGAGCCAGGTGACGAACGCGGACGGCAGGATCGAGTCCAGCCGGTCCATGATGCCGCCGTGGCCGGGCAGCAGGGTGCCCATGTCCTTGATGCCGAGGTCCCGCTTGACCTGCGACTCGATCAGGTCGCTCGCCGTGGCCGTGGCCGCGAGGACGACGCCGAGGAGCGCACCGATCCACCAGGCGGCGTCGAGCAGCAGGGTCACCGTGAGGATTCCGGCGACGGTGCAGGCGAGGACCGAGCCACCGAAGCCCTCCCAGGACTTCTTCGGGCTGATCGCGGGCGCCATCGGGTGCTTGCCGAACAGCACCCCCGCCGCATACCCGCCGACGTCGGACGCGACGCACACGATCATCAGGCAGAACACGCGTGCGGCGCCGTTGTCGTCGAGGACCATCAGCGTCGCGAACGACGCGAGGAACGGCACCCACGCCGCGGTGAAGACGGTGACCGCGGTGTCGCGCAGGTAGTTGCGGGGCCGGCCGCGCAGTCCACGGTCGAACAACCGCCACAGCATCGACACGACCGTGGTGCCGGCGAAGGCGCCGAGCACACCGGTGGTGCCGTAGGGCCAACCGAGCCAGATCATCGCCTGCCCCCCGACCAGGAGCGGGATCCGGGGAACCAGGACGTCCGCCTCACGCAGGCGCTTGGTGACCTCCCACGTGGCGATCGCGATGGCCACCGCGACGACGACGAGCCACGCCTTGGGGGCGAATGCGAGCACCACGATGACGAGGGCGCCGAGACCGGCGCCGACGCCCACGGCCGCGGGCAGGTTCCGGCCCGCCCGGGAGGACTTCTTCGCCGGCTCCGCGGTGGGGGTGGCATCGGGCCGCACCGGCGGGACCTCGGGGTCCGCCTTCGCGGCCTCGGCCGCCGAGTCGGCGTCGGTGACGCCCAAGGGGAGCTGCGGGTCGGACGACCCGGCGGCTGTACCCACGGTTAAACCTCCAGCAACTCGGCTTCCTTGTGCTTGACCAGTTCGTCGATCTGCGCCACGTACTTCGCCGTGGTCTTGTCGAGTTCCTTCTCCGCGCGGGTGACGTCGTCCTCGCCGGCCTCGCCGTCCTTCTGGATGCGGTGCAGCTCCTCCATCGCCTTGCGTCGCACGTTGCGCACGGACACCTTGGCGTCCTCGCCCTTGGCCTTGGCCTGCTTGACCAGCTCGCGGCGGCGTTCCTCGGTGAGCTGCGGGATGGAGATGCGGATCAGGGACCCGTCGTTGGTCGGATTGACGCCCAGGTCGGAGTTGCGGATCGCGGTCTCGATCGGACCGAGCTGCGATGCCTCGTAGGGCTTGACGACCACCATGCGCGCCTCGGGGACGTTGATGCTGGCCATCTGCGTGACCGGGGTGGGCGCGCCGTAGTAGTCGACGACGATCCTGGAGAACATGCCGGGATTCGCGCGGCCGGTGCGGATGGATCCGAGATCGTCCTTGGCCACCGTGACGGCCTTCTCCATCTTCTCCTCGGCCTCGAAGAGAGCTTCATCGATCACGGCAGTTCCTCCATGTTCCGTTGTCCGTTCATGACCGTACGAGTGTTCCGATCTTCTCACCGGCGACGGCCCGAGCGATATTCCCCTCGGTGAGCAGGTTGAAGACCATGATCGGCATGTCGTTGTCCATGCAGAGGCTGAACGCGGTCGCGTCCGCCACCTTGAGCCCCTTCTCGATGACCTCGCGGTGGGTGATCTCGGTGAACAGGGTCGCGTCGGGGTCGATCCGCGGATCGGCCGAGTAGACACCGTCGACGGCCTTGGCCATCAGGACCACCTCGGCGCCGATCTCGAGGGCGCGCTGCGCGGCCGTGGTGTCGGTGGAGAAGTAGGGCATGCCCATGCCGGCGCCGAAGATCACCACGCGGCCCTTCTCGAGGTGCCGGCGGGCCCGCAGCGGCAGGTACGGCTCGGCGACCTGCCCCATCGTGATGGCGGTCTGGACCCGGGTGTCCACGCCCTGCTTCTCCAGGAAGTCCTGCAGCGCAAGAGAGTTCATCACCGTGCCGAGCATGCCCATGTAGTCGGAGCGGGCGCGGTCGAGGCCGCGCTGCTGCAGTTCCGCGCCGCGGAAGAAGTTGCCGCCGCCGATGACCACAGCCACCTCCACCCCGGAGCGGACGACCTCGGCGATCTCCTCGGCCACGGTCGTCACCACGTCCGGGTCGAGACCGACCTTGCCCCCGCCGAACATCTCCCCGCCGAGCTTGAGCAGCACCCGACGGAAACCGGGACGTTCCTGGGCGTGTTCGGACATGGTTCTCCTCGGATCGAGCGGTGGATCGGCCCTTTCATCCTGCCTCATCCGACCCCGTGGAACCGAGACGGGGGCGCGAGTGTCCGATCGGCCCGGATATCGAGCCGCCGACGCGCCTCGACCCCGCCGGCGAGCGCCGACGGGGTCGAGGAATCGAGAGATCTAGCTGGCGCCGACCTCGAAACGCACGAAGCGCGAGACGGTGGCGCCGGCCTCGTCGAGCAGCGCCTTGACGGTCTTCTTCGAGTCCGTCACCGAGGCCTGCTCGAGCAGCACGACGTCCTTGAAGAAGCCGTTGAGACGGCCCTCGACGATCTTCGGCAGGGCGGCCTCCGGCTTGCCCTCGTTCTTGGCGGTCTCCTCCGCGATGCGGCGCTCGTTCTCGACCGTGTCGGCCGGGACCTCGTCGCGGGTGAGGTACTTCGCCTTCAGCGCGGCGACCTGCATCGCGGCGGCGCGGGCGGCATCGGCGGCGGCGTCGCCCTCACCGGAGTACTCGACGAGCACGCCGACGGCCGGCGGCAGGTCGGACGCACGCTTGTGCAGGTACACGGCGACGGGGCCGTCGAACACGGCGAGGCGGCGCAGTTCGAGCTTCTCGCCGATCTTGGCGGAGAGCTCCTGCACCAGGGTGTCGACGGTCTTGCCGTCCACCTCGACAGCCTTGAGGGCCTCGAGGTCGGCGGGCTTGGCCTCGGCCGCAGCGGTGACGATCTTCTCGGCGAGAGCCTGGAACTCGTCGTTCTTGGCGACGAAGTCGGTCTCGGAGTTGAGCTCGATGAGCACGCCGTTCTTCGCGGCGACCAGGCCCTCGGCGGTGGAGCGCTCGGCGCGCTTGCCCACGTCCTTGGCGCCCTTGATGCGCAGCTGCTCGACGGCCTTGTCGAAGTCGCCGTCGTTGTCGGCGAGCGCGTTCTTGCACGCCAGCATTCCGGAGCCGGTGAGCTCACGCAGACGCTTGACGTCGGCGGCGGTGTAGTTCGCCATGGGAAGCGAGCCTCCTGTGTCTGTTGTGCGCGATGGGTGCTCGCGCGGGAGTTTCCTCTGATGCGGCTCGGTCGCGTGCGTGTGCACTGATGCGGCGCGGTCGCGTGCGACGGCCCCGACCATGATCTCAGGATCTACCGGTCGGGGCCGCGCATCGGATCAGGCTTCGGCGGAGGGCGCCGCGTCGGCGGAGGGCGCCGCGTCGGCGGCGGGGGCCTCGGCCTCGGCGGCCGGAGCCTCGGCCTCGGCGGCGGGGGTGGCCTGCGCGAGCAGCTCCTGCTCCCACTCGGCGAGCGGCTCGCCGGCGCCGGACTCCGGCTTGGCGTCCTTGTCGGCGCTCTGGCCGGCACGGGCCTGCACGCCCTCGGCGACGGCGGAGGCGACGACCTTGGTCAGCAGCGCGGCCGACCGGATCGCGTCGTCGTTGCCCGGGATCGGGTAGTCGACGACGTCGGGATCGCAGTTGGTGTCGAGGATCGCAACGACCGGGATGTTCAGCTTGCGGGCCTCGCCGACGGCGATGTGCTCCTTGTTGGTGTCGACGACCCAGATCGCCGACGGCACCTTGGCCATGTCGCGGATGCCGCCGAGGGTGCGCTCGAGCTTGGTCTTCTCACGCGTGAGCATGAGAATTTCCTTCTTGGTGCGACCCTCGAAGCCACCGGTCTGCTCCATCGACTCCAGCTCCTTCAGGCGCTGCAGGCGCTTGTGGACGGTGGAGAAGTTGGTGAGCATGCCGCCGAGCCAGCGCTGGTTCACGTAGGGCATCCCGACCCGGGTGGCCTCTTCCGCGATGGACTCCTGCGCCTGCTTCTTGGTGCCGACGAACAGCACGGTGCCACCGTGGGCGACCGTCTCCTTGATGAACTCGTACGCCTTGTCGATGTACGTCAGGGTCTGCTGCAGGTCGATGATGTAGATGCCGTTGCGGTCGGTGAAGATGAACCGCTTCATCTTCGGGTTCCAGCGACGGGTCTGGTGGCCGAAGTGGGCGCCGCTGTCGAGCAGCTGCTTCATTGTTACGACAGCCATGGCTGTTCTCTCTTTCGGTTCGGTTGCCGCGGGAGATCGGGTGATCCCCGCCCTGGCGTCCGCATGCCCGTCGGACCCTTGCGGGACCGGCCGACGGCCATTTTCCGATGGCGCCCGGCACACCGGGCGGCGATCAGCGCGCGGACGCGCGAAGTCGATCTGCGAACACAGACCGCTCGAACAGTGTACGGCCTTGCCCCGCGGGAACCACAACTGCCTGATCAGCAGGCCGGTTCGGCCGATCTGTGGATGGATCGGGTGGTTGTCCACAATGTCGACGAGGCCCTGTCGCACGCCGGCGCCGCCCGGCACGCTGGGCGGATGAAGATCGCCGGGATCGCCGTCCTGACCGCGCTCACCGCGCTCGCGGGTTCGGTTCCCGCCGCGGCCGCCCCGCGCGAGTTCGGCTGGCCGCTGCATCCACGGCCGACCTTGGCCCGCCCCTTCGACGGTCCCGAGCACGACTGGCTTCCCGGACACCGCGGCGCCGACCTCACCGGCCGGCCCGGTCAGCCGGTGCTCGCCGCCGGCGCCGGGGTGGTGGTGTTCGCCGGGACCGTCGCCGGCAAACCCGTCGTCTCGGTGGCGCACGCCGGCGGGCTGCGCACCACCTACGAGCCGGTGACCGCGACGGTGACGGCCGGCCGGCGCGTGGAACGGGGTGATCCGCTCGGCACCCTCGAACCGGGCCACGAGGGCTGCCGCGCCCCGGCCTGCCTGCACTGGGGTCTGCGCCGGGACCGCGACGACTACCTCGACCCTCTGCCGCTCGTGCGGTCGGTGATCCGTCTCCAGCCGGTTTCCCGTAGGCCGCGGCTCCGCTACGCGCGACGGCCGATCAGGTCGCGGCTCCGCTCCGCTACGCGCGACGGACCATCAGGTCGCGGCTCCGCTCCGCTACGCGCGACGGACCATCAGGTCGCGGCTCCGCTCCGCTACGCGCGACGGCCCATCCGGTCGCCGCTCCGCTCCGCTACGCGCGACGGCCCATCCGGTCGCCGCTCCGCTCCGCTACGCGCGACGGCCGGCGGCGTGACGCCCCGACACCGTCGCGAAGTCGTCGGCGACCATGGCGGCGAGCTCGAGGAAGGCCCGGCGGGTGGCCGGGCGGAGCAGGCCGAGGTCGATCTCGGCCCCCTCGGCGAGGTGCTCGTCGAACGGCACCACCTGCACGGCCCGGCACCGCGCGAGGAAGTGGCCCGTCACAGCCTCCATGTCGATGTTGGTGGCCCCGGGCCGGGCGGCGCTGATCACCACGACGGTGCGTTCGACGAGCGCCCCGAACCCGTGGTGCTGCAGCCAGTCGAGGGTCGCCGCGGCGCTCCGGGCGCCGTCGATCGCCGGGGACGCGACCAGCACAAGGGCGTGGGCGAGGGCGAGCACACCACGCATGGCCGAATGCATGATGCCCGTGCCGCAATCGGTGAGGACGACGTTGTAGTACACCCGCAGGATGTCCACGACCCGGCGGTAGTCGTCCTCGCTGAACGCCTCCGACACGGCCGGGTCGCGTTCACTCGCAAGCACCTCGAGGCGGCTCGGTGCCTGAGAAGTGTGCGCGCGGACATCGGAGTAGCGGGAGATCCGCGGGGCCGCGGCGAGCAGGTCGCGCACCGTGGACTCGGTCTGCTGCGGCACCCGCTGTGCGAGCGTGCCGAAGTCGGGATTCGCGTCCACCGCGATCACGCAGTCGCCCCGCAACGAGGCGAACGTGGCGCCGAGCCCGACGGTGGTCGTCGTCTTTCCGACACCGCCCTTGAGGGAGAGCACGGCGATCCGGTAGTCGCCGCTGATCGGCTGCCGGACCCGGTCGACGAGCTCGCGCCTGTGTGCCTCGTCGGCCGATTCGCCGGGCGCGAGGATTCCCCCGGTGAGCCGGTGCACGCCGCGCCGCCAGCCGGTCACCGGGGTGCGACGGGACCGCCGGACGAGCGCACCGGAGGTCAGGTCCAGGTTCGACGGCCGCGGCTCCGACGCGTCGAGCTCCGACGAGACCCCTCGGGACGACGCGGATATGGTCGAACAACGCTGCCCCGCATCATCTTCCGACATTCGCGGGTGCACCTCGTCGGGTTCCGAGCCGGACTCCGGCGAAGCCGGCACGGGCTCGGCGGGGCGACGCCCCGCCGGATCACTCGGCGGCACGGCCTCTTCCGGACCCTCGGCGGCTACCGGCCCGGTGACCGCGGCTTCGGCTACCGGTGGTTCGGCGACCACCGGTTCCGTCGCCGCCGGATCGGTCGTCGCCGGCTCGGTCGTCGCCGGCTCGGGAATCGCGGGTTCGGGAATCGCGGGTTCGACGACCGGCGATTCGGGCACGGAGTCGGGACGGCGTCGTGGTGGCATGCCGAACGGAATCGACGGCACCGGAGCCGGGAGGCGAACGGGCTCGGCAGCCGCCGGCGGCTGCACGGGCGGCTCGGCCTCGACGGGCCCCCCGACCGTCCGGTCACTCCCCCGTCGCCTGCCCCGGCGACCGGTCGGCGCCGGGTCGGGCGCCGGCTCGTCCCGAAGCCAGGCCGGCAGAGCGTGCGTCGACTCGTCGTATGCCACTTATCCCCCCGGATTGCACAGCAGATGCGGCGGCGACCGTACCAAACCGCGCCGCGGCCGTCGCCGCGTACAGGTCACGCCCGCGGATGCGCCTGTTCGTGTGCCGCACGCAGCCGTGCTACCGAGACATGGGTGTAGAGCTGGGTCGTCGCCAGGCTCGAGTGCCCCAGCAGCTCCTGCACCACCCGCAGGTCGGCGCCCCCCTCGAGCAGGTGTGTTGCGGCGCTGTGCCGCAGCCCGTGCGGCGCGAGATCCGGCGCGCCGGGGACGGCGGCCACGGTCTCGTGGACCACGGTACGGACCTGGCGCGGGCCCAGCCGACCGCCGCGTTTGCCGAGCAGCAGGGCGGGCCCCGAATCCGGGCGCGCGAGGGCGGGCCGCCCGGTGCGCAGCCACGCGTCGAGCGCGGCGGCCGCGGGCGCCCCGTACGGCACGGTCCGTTCCCTGTTGCCCTTGCCGACCACGCGCAGCGCCCTGCGCTCGGTGTCGACGTCGTCGACGTCGAGTCCGCACAGCTCACCGACCCGGATACCCGTCGCATACAGCAGTTCCAGCACGAGCCGATCCCGCAGTGCCACCGGCTCCATCTCGCGCGCACCGGCTTCCGCAGCGGTCATCACCTCACAGGCCTGGTCGGCACGCAGCACCGGCGGGAGAGTGCGATGGGTGCGGGCCGATGCCAGCCGCGCCGCGGGATCGTGGTCGAGCCGGCCCGTGCGAGCCAGCCACGCGCAGAAGGTGCGGGCGGACGAGGTGCGCCGCGCCAGGGTCGTGCGGGCGGCGCCACTCGTCACCTGGCCGGCGAGCCAGGAGCGGAGCACCTCGAGAGTGAGGTCGGCGATCCGCGCATCCGGGTGGCCGGCCTCGAGGTGAGCGAGGAGGGTGCGGATGTCGGTGGTGTACGCGCGGATCGTGTGGGCCGACCGGCCGCCCTGCAGGTCGAGGTGCTCGACGAACTCCTCGAGGTGCACGGCGAGGGGCGGCGGCAGCGCGGTGTCCATGGCCGTCACCGTGCGCCGTGGGCACCGCCCACGCAACCGAACACGCCGACCGAGGGCACACTAAGGTTAGTTCGTGAGTAAAACGATTCCGTTGCCGATGCTGTTCGGACTGGCATTGCTCTCCGCCACCGCGCCTCTGGCCACCGACATGTATCTGCCCGGACTGCCGGTCATGTCGGAGAGCCTCGGCACCAGCACGGTCGGTATCCAGCTCACTCTCACCACGTTCATGGCCGGCCTGGGTGTCGGGCAGCTGATCGTGGGCCCGCTCTCCGACGGGTGGGGCCGGCGCCGCCTGCTGCTGGCGGGCACCGTCGTCCTGGCCCTGAGCAGCGCCCTGTGCGCGACGGCACCGACGGTGGAGGTGCTCATCGCGGCCCGGTTGATCCAGGGCTTCAGCGGCGGCACAGGAATCGTGCTGGCGCGCGCGGTGATCGCGGACCGCGCCCGCGGCAACGAGGCCGCCCGCCTGTTCAGCGTCATGATGATCATCGGCGGTGTGGCACCGATCGTCGCGCCCCTGCTGGGCGGCGTCCTCCTGGGGCCCATCGGCTGGCGCGGCATCTTCTGGGTCCTGACGGGCCTGGCCGTGCTGATGATCGTCGCGGTGCTCACGGTCGTCCCGGAGACCCTGCCGCCCGAGCGACGCCACAGCGGGGGCCTGGCGATGCTCGCCCGCAACTTCGGCACGGTGATCGGCAACCGACGGTTCGTGGGCTATGCCGCGACGTTCGCGCTCGGCTTCGGCGCGATGTTCTCGTACATCTCCGCGTCACCGTTCGTGGTCCAGGAGGTCCTGGGCATGACGCCGGGACAGTTCTCCCTGATCTTCGCCGCCAACTCGGTGGGCCTCGTCGCAGGCAACATCGTCAACACCCGGCTCATCGGCCGCTTCGAGGTGCGGGACCTGTTGCGCTACGGCGTGACCCAGATGCTGACCGCCGGGGTGCTGCTGGTGCTCGCCGTCCTGGTGGCCGACACGAACCGCTGGTTGGTGCTGCCGCTGCTGTTCCTCGTCGTCTCCAGCCTGGGCTTCGTCATGGGCAACGCGACGGCGCTGGCGCAGGGGCAGGTACCGAAGGCCGCGGGCACCGGTTCCGCGGTCATGGGCGCGTCCCAGTTCGGCCTGGCCGCCCTGGTGTCGCCGCTGGTCGGGCTCGGCGGGGAGGACACCGCGCTGCCGATGGCGCTGGCGATAGCGATCTCGGCCGCGCTCTCCATGACCGCGCTGCTCACCCTCACCCGCGAGCGCGCCTGAGCACCGTCACCGCGCCTCGACCGTCGCGAGTTCGCGCTTCCACTCCCGGAAGCCCTCCTCGCTGCGGCCGCGCCGCCAGTACCCGGAGATCGACGCGCGTGCCGCCGGAACCCCGCGGGTCTTGCGGATGTACGGCCGCAGGTGGTGCATGACGGTCTCCGCCTCGCCGTGGATGAACACGTGCGGATCTCCCGGAAGCCACTCGGCGCCGGTCACCGCGGCGACGAGCGGCGCGTTCGCGCCGGAGAGGTCCGGCCCGACGGCCCCGGCACCGGAGCCGCGGTGCAGCCAGGTGACCTCGACGCCGGGGGGCGCCGCGAGGTCGATCGCGTCGGCGGCGTCGGTGACCTCGAGGAACACCCGGCCCACTGCGTCCGGCGCCAGCGCCTCGAGCGCCGCAGCGACGGCCGGTATCGCGGTGTCGTCACCGGCGAGCAGGTGCCAGTCGGCCTCCGGATCGGGCCGGTAGGCGCCGCCCGGCCCGCGGACCACGACGGTCTGCCCCGGCCGGACGGATGCCGCCCAGGGTCCGGCGACACCGTGATCGCCGTGGACGACGAAGTCGATCGCGATCTGCCTGGACCGCGGGTTCACTGCTCGCACCGTGTAGGTGCGCAGGACCGTCCCGCCGCCCGCCTCCAGTTCGAGTTTGACGTACGAGTCGGTGTACGGGCCGGGTTCGAACTCGTCGAATCCGGGACCGCCGAAGTGGACCCGCACCAGGTGCGGGGTCAGGCGTTCGCTGCCCGTCACCGTCAGGGTCGTCGATCGCGGGGTCTTCGGGGCCACGCCCACCTCCATATTTGCTCAGGCTTACCTAACCAGGGCAGCCTACGCGTGCGGTCCGGCCGCAGCCACAGCACCGCCTCGCCGTGGCACCACCGGGATCGCCCGATCCGCCGAAATCGCGACGGAATTCCGCCATCGTTGCGGTATGCGAGAAACGATGAACACCGTCACGTCGCAGTACCTGACCAGCCTGGTCGGCGCCCTCGAGGACACGGACCGGCGGCGCGAAACGATCGGCGCACAGCTGGCCGAACTCGAGTACGTCCTGCTCCAGACCGGAGAGACCGAGCTCGCGGCCCAGGTGACGAAGGTACTCGGCGACAGGTACTACAAGCCGATCCTGTCCAAGGCCGAGGAGCTGCGCGGGCACGAGCAGTCCTGACCGTCACACGCTGCGCGCCCAGCCGGCCCCCTCCCGCTGCACGTGTCCCTCCAGCTCGAGCAGCGGCAACGCCGCCCGCACCCGCTCCACGAGCAGCCCCGACGCCTCCGACAGCTGCTGCACCGACACCGCCCCCACCGCCGGCAGGGCCTCGTACACGGACGCCATGTCGCCCGAGAGCCCGTCGAGCGCACGCGCCCACCGCCCGTCGCCGTCGTCGCTCACGCCCATCGGGCCGATCTCCTCGACGACTTCGCGCGCGGTGCCCACCAGCCGCGCCTCCTGCTCCCGGATCATCCGATGACAGCCCTGCGACGCCGCCGACGTCACAGGCCCCGGCACCGCCAGCAC
>NZ_JAALEG010000054.1 GCF_011058165.1 Rhodococcus aetherivorans | reverse complement strand
TCGGGGGGTCGAGCGGGGGCCGGTTCTAGTCCCGGCCGCGCAGCGTGAGAGGGCCGGTCGCGCGAGGCGGCCGACCCTCTCACGGAGGCTCTGTGGTCAGGCGCCGATCAGCCGCTGGGCGAGGTAGCCCTCGACCTGGTCGAGGCCGACGCGCTCCTGCGCCATGGTGTCGCGCTCGCGGACGGTGACGGCCTGGTCCTCGAGGGTGTCGAAGTCGACCGTGATGCAGAACGGGGTGCCGATCTCGTCCTGGCGACGGTAGCGGCGGCCGATGGCGCCGGCGTCGTCGAACTCGATGTTCCAGTGCTGGCGCAGCTGCGCGGCGAGGTCCTTCGCCTTGGGGCTCAGGTCCGCGTTGCGCGAGAGCGGCAGCACCGCCGCCTTGACCGGGGCGAGCCGGCGGTCGAGGCGCAGCACGGTGCGCTTGTCGACACCACCCTTGGCGTTGGGCGCCTCGTCCTCGCTGTAGGCGTCGACGAGGAACGCCATGAGCGACCGCGTCAGGCCCGCTGCCGGCTCGATGACGTACGGGGTGTACCGCTCGTTGGTGGTCTGGTCGAAGAAGCTCAGGTCGGCGCCCGAGTGCTGCGCGTGCGTCGACAGGTCGAAGTCGGTGCGGTTGGCGACACCCTCGAGCTCACCCCACTCGCTGCCCTGGAAGTGGAAGCGGTACTCGATGTCGACGGTGCGCTTCGAGTAGTGCGACAGCTTGTCCTGCGGGTGCTCGTACAGGCGCAGGTTGTCCTTGTTGATGCCGAGCCCGGTGTACCAGTCCATCCGGTAGTCGATCCAGTACTGGTGCCACTGCTCGTCCTCGCCCGGCTTGACGAAGAACTCCATCTCCATCTGCTCGAACTCGCGGGTCCGGAAGATGAAGTTGCCCGGGGTGATCTCGTTGCGGAAGCTCTTGCCGATCTGGCCGATTCCGAACGGCGGCTTCTTGCGCGACGTGGTGAGCACGTTCGCGAAGTTCACGAAGATGCCCTGTGCGGTCTCGGGGCGCAGGTAGTGCAGCCCCTCCTCGCTCTCGATCGGGCCGAGGTAGGTCTTGAGCATCATGTTGAAGTCACGGGGCTCGGTCCACTGGCCCTTGGTGCCGCAGTCCGGGCAGGAGATCTCCGACATGGGAACCGAGTCGGGATCGTCGAGCTTGTTCTTCTCGGCGTACGCCTCCTGCAGGTGATCCTGGCGGTGGCGCTTGTGACAGCTCAGGCACTCGACGAGCGGATCGTTGAACACCCCGACGTGGCCCGACGCCACCCACACCTGACGCGGCAGGATGACCGACGAGTCCAGACCGACGACGTCCTCGCGGCTGGTGACCATGTTGCGCCACCACTGCTTCTTGATGTTCTCCTTGAGCTCCACGCCGAGCGGCCCGTAGTCCCAGGCCGACCTCGTACCGCCGTAGATCTCACCGCAGGGGTAGACCAGGCCCCGGCGCTTGGCCAGGTTGGCGACGGTATCGATCTTGGATTTCGGTGCCACTCGGATTCACTCCATCTTCGATGCGGGGTTTCGCAGCGTGCGTCGACCCGTAAGCCTATCGCTCCGCGCGGGGCGGTCGAACTGCACGCCGGTTGACATGCACATTCATGCATATCAAAATGGAATCGGTTTGCAATAACGCGGCCGCCAGTCCACGAAGGAGATCCGTTGAGCGTTGCCGACACCGGCCCCGGCGGCGACGCCGCGGCCCCGGACCGTCCGCACGACGACTGCCGCCCGGGATCGGCGACGCCGTCCGCCGTACCCGCCCCGTCGCGGGAAACCCTCGCCGCCGCCGGCGAGCTCCTGCGCGCGCTGGCCGCACCGGTGCGCATCGCCATCGTGCTGCAACTGCGCGAATCCGAACGCTGTGTACACGAACTGGTCGGCGCGCTCGGCGTCACCCAGCCGCTGATCAGCCAGCACCTGCGCATCCTCAAGGCCGCGGGCGTGGTCCGCGGCGAACGCGCCGGCCGCGAGGTGCTCTACCGTCTGGTCGACGACCATCTCGCCCACATCGTCGTCGACGCCGTCGCCCACGTCGAGGAAGGTTGACCGTAGTCGTGTCGCCCGCCCACAAACCCGTAGTCGGAGTCCGCTCCACCAAGCAGCGCAGCGCCATCTCCGCGCTGCTCGACGAGATCGAGGAGTTCCGCTCCGCCCAGGACCTGCACGACGAACTGCGCAAGCGCGGCGAGGGCATCGGCCTGACCACCGTCTACCGCACGCTGCAGTCCCTCGCCGAAGCCGGCACCGTCGACGTGCTGCGCACCGACAGCGGCGAGTCCGTCTACCGGCGCTGCTCGTCCGGTCACCACCACCACCTCGTGTGCCGGGCGTGCGGTTACACGGTGGAGGTGGACGGGCCGGCGGTCGAGCGCTGGTCGCACGAGGTGGCCGAGGACAACGGTTTCGTCGACGTGAGCCACACCGTCGAGATCTTCGGCACCTGCCGCGACTGCGCGGACGCCGCGCCGGCGACGTCGCGCTGACCGACGACGGTCAGCGGCACCCGCAGCCGTCGCAGCCGCACCCGCCCAGCAGGTCGACCACCTCGCCGGCAGTCTCGTCGCCCGGCTCGTCGAACACGCACGCCCGGCCGCCGAGCCGCGCCGCCAGTTCGGGCACATGCGGCACCAGCGCCGCGACCACCGCGACCGCGCGCGCCAGGTGCACCGGCACCAGCGGGCGCGCCGGGACGCGCTGCACCGCCGTCACCCGGTCCTGGTGCAACTCGAGCCGCGCGTCCGGCCATTGCGCCTGCAGGTCGACGAGGACCTCGGCCGCGCGGGTACGACCGGCGATCCGCTCCACCAGGTACGTCGTCAGCTCCACCACCCCGGCCCGCGAATCGACGACGGCGTAGGTGAGCACATCGTCGACCCAGATCGGCACGTCGCCGTCCGTGTCGGGTTCGATCTCCTCGGCGAGGACCGCCGAGAAGACACGCAGCACGGCGGCACGCAGCGCGTCGTCGTTCCCGGTGGCGATCGGGGAGTCCCAGTCGAGTTCGCTCACTCGGATCCGCCCGTGCCCGTGACGGCCGAGCGCGCGTCGCCGGCGCCGCCGAGCACGAGCAGCAGCATCGTGGTCAGGGGCGAGTCCCGAAGGCCGGTGGCGGGGAAGGAGTACCGCAGCACCACGTCCGCCTCGGCGTCCCGCTCGACGAGGTGTATCGACCCGAACTGCAGCGCGTCGGCCGCCCCGGCGACCCGCGTGCGCAACGCGTCGTCGAGCGGCAGGTCCCACGCGAGGACGCCGGTCAGCGACACCACGTCGAGACCCTCGGTGAGGGTCACCACCCGCACGGCGCACGGCACGCCCGCATAGTCGAATCCCAGCGCATCGTCGCCGTTCGTCCTGGGCTCGTGCATGGCGACGAACTCCGCCAGCGCGGCCGCGACCCGGTCGCGCAGGCCGAGGCCGCTCGGGTCCACCCCGCCGGGGGCCGGCCTCCGCTCCTCCGGTCCCGTTCCGGCGCCCGTCACTTCACGCCCCCGAAGCGGCGGTCGCGCGAGGCGTACTCCACGCAGGCGGCCCACAGGTCCCGACGGTCGAAGTCGGGAAACATCTTGTCCTGGAACACCATCTCGGCGTAGGCCGACTGCCAGAGCAGGAAGTTCGAGGTGCGTTGTTCCCCGGACGGCCGCAGGAACAGGTCCACGTCCGGCATGTCGGGCTCGTCGAGGTACCGCGCAACCGTGGCCTCGGTGACGCGTTCCGGGTCGAGCTCACCCGTGGCCACGCGACGCGCGATCTCCCTTGCGGCATCGGCGATCTCGGCGCGACCTCCGTAGTTCACGCACATGGTGAGGGTCATCACGTCGTTGTCGCGGGTCAGTTCCTCGGCGATCTCGAGTTCCTTGATGACGCTGCGCCACAGCTTCGGCCGGCGTCCGGCCCAGCGCACGCGTACCCCCATCTCGTGCATCTCGTCGCGGCGGCGGCGGATCACGTCCCGGTTGAAGCCCATGAGAAAGCGCACCTCGTCCGGGCTGCGCTTCCAGTTCTCGGTGGAGAACGCGTACGCCGAGAGCCACTTGACGCCCATCTCGATGCACCCGCACACGGTGTCCATCAGCACCGCCTCGCCGCGTTCGTGGCCGGCGGTGCGAGGCAGACCGCGTTCCTGGGCCCAGCGGCCGTTGCCGTCCATGACCAGGGCGACGTGCCGCGGGATCAGTTCGGGCTGCAGACCGGGCGGGCGGGCGCCGGACGGGTGCGGGTCGGGTGGCCGGATCTCGCGGTCACGCGATGCTTGCGGGGTGCGGCGTCGAATCACGCTCCCCATCCTGCCCGACCGTCTCCCCGCCCACAGCCACCGCATGGGGACGGCCGCGTTCGATCAGCGGCAGGGTCCGCAACTGCCGCTCCAGATGCCACTGCAGGTGGGCGGCGATCAGGCCGCTGGCCTGCCCGCGGGTCGCCTCGGACACCGTGTCGGTGCCCTGCCAGCGACCGTGGAAGAGCGCGTCCATCAGATCCAGCACACCCGCGCCGGGGGTCGCGGCGCCCGGCGGCCGGCACCGCACGCATACCGCTCCCCCGGCCGCGACGTGGAACGCGCGATGCGGGCCGGGCTCGTCGCAGCGAGCGCAGCGGCTGATCGCCGGCGCCCAGCCGGCGTAGGCCATGGCCCGCAGCAGGTAGGCGTCGAGGATCAGTTCCGGCGGCCGGACCTGGTCGGACAGGGCACGGAGCGCACCGACGGTGAGGCGGTGCAGCTGCGGGGCGGGGGCGCGCTCCTCACCGGCGAGCCGTTCGGCGGTCTCGAGCACGGCGCACGCGGTGGTGTAGCGGCCGTAGTCGTCGACGAGGTCGGCGCCGAACGCATCGACGGTCTGGACCTGGGTGATGATGTCGAGGCTGCGGCCCGGATGCAACTGCACGTCGATGTGCGCGAACGGCTCGAGCCGCGCCCCGAACTTCGAGCGGGTGCGCCGCACCCCTTTCGCGACGGCCCGCACGAGGCCGTGGCGACGGGTGAGCAGCGTGACGATGCGGTCGGCCTCGCCCAGCTTGTGCTGGCGCAGCACCACCGCGTGATCCCGGTACAACCTCACCCTGCGAGTCTGTCACGCCGGGCCGACACCGAGGCGGCGGCGCGGATTTTTCGCGTTGTTCACAGGCCCGGCCGACCCGAAACGCGGTCGTCACCCTCCCTGCAACCTGCACAGCAGAACCCCCTGCGGTTCGGTCATTTTCGCCCTTGCCGAACCGGGCCGGACCCAGCACCATCGGACGACATCCGGTGCGGCGACGCCCGTAGCGCGGGGCCCAGGCGGGCCTGCACCCCGCGGCGGCGCCGATCCCCCGGCCCGATGCCTCAGCCCGCTGGAGGAGCCACCCGTGACCACCGCCCATATCGTCTTCCTGCTCGGCCTCGTGTCCCTCCTCGTGGCCATGGCCCTGCGCAAGAACGTGATGATCCCGGCAGTGGTGGCGACGTTTGCCACCGCCCTCGCCTACGACGGCAACGTCGCGAACGCCGTGATGGCGGTGTTCCGGGCGACGCTCACCTCGGGCTCGGCGCTGTTCGAGATCTTCGTCGTCATCGCGGCGGTCACCTCGATGCTGGCCGCGATGCGGAGCATCGGCGCCGACGAGATGATGGTGCGGCCGATGAGCCGGTGGATGATCAACGGCCGCGTCGCCTACGTGGTGCTGTTCGTGTTCACCTATCTCCTGTCGCTGTTCTTCTGGCCGACGCCCGCCCTCGCGTTGATCGGGGCCGTGCTGCTGCCCGCCGCGATCAAGGCCGGGCTGCCACCCCTGGGTGCGGCGCTCGCCCTGGCGATCTCGGGTCAGGGGATGTCCATCGCCTCGGACTACGTGATCGGGCTGGCCCCGTCGATCTCCGCGAGCGGCGCCGGGGTGCCCGCCGACGACATCGCCGGTCGCGCGCTGGTGATCTCGCTGATCGTCGGCGTCGTCGCCGCGGTGCTGGCCTGGTTCCTCACCGTGCGCCGCCGGATGACGGGCGGCGCCGGCACGCCGGGGACGGGCGGCGGGAGCGGGCACCCCGGATCCGCGGCCGGCGGCGGCGCACGCAACCCCGTGCCGGCGAGCGCCGCGCCGGCGGAGCCCACGCCCGAGCGTGCGGTCGACGTTCTCGAGGACGAACTTCCCGGATACGACGAGGGCACCCGCATCACCGGCCGCCCGCGCCTGGCCCGCCGGTGGGCAGTCGGTGTGCCGGCCGCGTTCGCCGCGGTGCTCGTCTACATGCTGCTCGGCCGGTTCACCGACCTCGTGCCGTGGTCGGACGGCGCCGGCGCGTCCCTGGTGGGCGGGACGGCGATGATCCTGATGGCACTGGTGACGGTCACCGCCCGCAGGCAGGAGGCGCTCGAGTTCTGCGCGACGCACTTCGTCGACGGCCTGTCCTACGCCTTCAAGGCGATGGGCATCATCCTTCCCGTCGCGGGATTCGTGTACATGGGCATCCCCGACTACTCCGGTGCGATCCTGGGTCTCGAGGACAGTACCGGCCCGGCCTTCCTGTTCGACGCCGTCGAGGGCGTGCAGGGCTTCATCCCGGACAACGGACTCTTCGTCGCCCTGAGCATGCTCGTGATCGGAATGGCGATGGGCCTGGACGGGTCCGGCTGGGCGGGCCTGCCGCTCACCGGCGGCCTGGCCGCCGCCCTCGCCCCGCAGTCGGGCATCGACACCGCGACGCTCGCCGCCATCGCCCAGAACGGCGCCACCTGGACCGGCGGGGGCACCCTGGTCATCTGGTCGTCCCTCGTCGTGGTGGCCGGCTTCTGCAAGGTCTCCGTCACCGACATGGTCCGCCACCTCGCCGTTCCCGTCGTGACCGGCCTCGTCGTCGCGACCCTGGCCGCCGTGGTCATCTGGTGACCTCGGCCGACGTGAGCACACCCGTCCCCGACTTTCCTTCTATCCCCTACCCCGAGGACCCGACGATGGATTCGATTCCCTTCCGTTACGACCCACAGCGCTGCGCGCTTGTCGTGATCGACATGCAGAACGACTTCTGCTCCCCGGACGGCGCCTTGGCGCGCTGCGGTTTCGACGTGACGGCCGCGGTCGCCATGGCACCGCGCCTCGCCGGCCTCATCGCATCGGCGCGGGCCGCCGGCGTGCAGATCGTGTTCGTCCGCACCCTTCACGACGAGACCACGGACACGCCACAGTGGCTCGGACGGGTCGGCGACGGACCCGACGCGGCCCGCACCGGGCTCACCTGCCGGCCGGACACCGCGGGCGCCGAATTCTACGGCGTCGCACCGCAAGACGCGGATGCGGTGGTCGTCAAGCACCGGTTCAGCGCGTTCGTCGGCACCGACCTCGACGACGTCCTGCGCTCACGGAACATCGAATCGCTGCTGTTCACCGGGGTGGCCACCGAGGTGTGCGTCGAGTCGAGCCTGCGCAGCGCCCTGTTCCACGAGTACTGGGTGTCCCTGGTGGAGGACTGCGCCGCGACCTACAGCCCGGCCGCTCACGATGCGTCGGTGGCCGTAGTGGCCCAGAACTTCGGCACCGTGGTGACCGCCGAGAAACTCCGGGCACTGTGGAGCGCGGCCCCCGCCTAGCGGCGGCGGGCGCCGGGATCGCTCAGGTGGCGCTGCGCTCGTCGGCGCCCATCGCGCCGAGCACGGCCCGGCGGGTGGCCGGACCGCCGGTGATCCGGCTCTCGCTCACGCCGTTGATCAGCAGCCGGCCCCAGCGCTGCTCGTCGAACTCGGCGGGTGCGGTCGAGTCGAGGAACTCCTCGACCACCCGCACGAACCGGATGGGATCGTCCCGGAACGGGAAATGGCCGGCGCCGCGGAAGACGTCGAGCCGGGAATGAGGCATCGCCGAATGCGCCAGGTGCGCGTGATCCACCGGGATCACGCTGTCGTGCTCACCCCAGATCAGCTGCACGGGCAGGTCCTCGGTCAGGTAGCAGCGGTCGAGCATCGTCACCACCTGACCACGCCAGTCCACGACGGCCCGCAGCGTGCGCAGGAACGCCTCGCACGCGGTGGGATCGGGCAATCCGCTCAGGACCCGGATCAGATCCGAGGTGTCGTGCAGCAGGACCCCGGGACGCAAGGGGGTGTCGTGCCACCGGCCCAGCAGGCCACCGGCAATGCGCATCGCGGGCATGGCGCCCGGTAGGCGCAGCAGCTTGAGCGCCTCACTCAGCCCCGGCAGGGACAGCAGGCGCAACGCCGGGTGAACGTCCTTGGTGACGCCACCCGCGGCCACCAGGACGAGCCGGTCGACCATCTGCGGGAACTGGTACGCGAACTGCATCGCGACGCCGCCGCCGAGGGAGTGCCCGACCACGGTGACGCGCTCGATGCCCAGGACCGACAGCAGGTCACGCACACCGTTGGCGTACCCGGCGACCGAGTAGTCGCTGCGGGGCTTGTCGGAGCGGCCGTGGCCGAGCAGGTCCGGTGCGATGACCGTGTACCTGCGGGCCAGGTGCGGGATGACCTCCTGCCAGGTCGAGGAGTTGTCGCCGATCCCGTGGATCAGCAGCAGCACAGGCCCCTCGCCGGCAATCCGGAACGCGCGACGGTACCCGTGGATGGTGCGGAAGACCATCCGCGTCTCCGTGTCCGGTACGCGCCGGAGGTTGCGTGTGCGCGATGAACCCATGTGTATCTCCTGACAGCCGGTCCCTACGACACCCCGGGGAGGCTCCCGCGATATCCCCGGGGGCATACCCAACCGATTGTCGCGCCTCCCGCCAATGTGACGAGCGCCACATTTCTGCGCATCCCGCCCTCGACGAGACGAACTGGAACGCGTTATTGTTCGTTCGAACGAACACTACGAAGGGGGACGCAGCCGTATGACCGCACCACGGGCAGACACCCGAGCGCCCGGCCTCGCCGCCGAGGCCGCCGCCCTCGCCGCCGGCGCCACCACGTCCGTCGCCGCGACGCGCGCGGCCCTGGAACGCATCGAGGCCGGCAATCGCGCACTCAATGCCTTCCGTGGCGTCCGCCGGGAGCAGGCGCTCGCCGAGGCCGAGGAGGCCGACCGGCGTCTCGCCGCCGGCGTCCGTCTCCCCCTGCTCGGTGTGCCGGTCGCGGTGAAGGACGACACCGACATCGCGCACGAGATCACCGCGTTCGGATGCGCCGGCGAGTTCGCCGTCCGCGAGGAGGACGCGGAGGTGGTGCGGCGGCTGCGGGCCGCCGGCGCCGTGATCGTCGGCAAGACGAACACCCCCGAACTGGGGCAGTGGCCGTTCACCGGCGGCAGCGCCTTCGGCCACACCCGCAACCCCTGGCACCGGGACCACACCCCCGGCGGTTCGTCGGGGGGCAGCGCCGCCGCGGTCTCGGCGGGCCTGGTGTCCGCGGCGCTCGGCTCCGACGGCGCCGGATCGGTCCGCATCCCGGCCGCCTGGACCAACCTCGTGGGAATCAAGCCGCAACGCGGCCGCATCTCGATGTGGCCCGACCCCGAGGCCTTCCACGGCCTCACCACCCACGGCACCCTGGCACGCACGGTCGCCGACGCCGCACTGCTGCTCGACGCCGTCGCGGGCAACCACGTCGGCGACCTGCACGAAGCCGAAGCCGTCACGGTGTCCGACGCCGTGGGTCGCGATCCGGGCCGGCTGCGGATCGCGCTCTCGCTCGCGCGCCCCTACACCGCCACCCGCACCCGACTGCACGCCGAGATCCGCGCGCGCGTCGAAGCCCTCGCCGGCACGCTGCGTGCCCTCGGCCACGACGTGACCGTCGCCGACCCGGCCTACGGAAAGCTGCTGGGCCTGAACTTCCTGCCCCGGTCGATGGCCGGCGTCGACGACTGGGTGCGGCGGCTGCCCGACCCGGCCCTCGCCGACCCGCGCACCCGCGCGAACGCCCGCACCGGCCGGCTGCTGCGCGGCCGTCCGCTGCGCGCCGCTCGCGCCGCCGAACCACGCATCCGCCGGCGCATCGGCACGATCTTCGACCGCTTCGACGTCATCCTCGCCCCCACCACCGCCACCCCACCCCCGGTGGTGGAGGCGATGGACGGCCTCGGGGGCTGGGCCACCGACAAGGTGATCACGGCCGCCTGCCCCTACACCTGGCCGTGGAACGTCCTGGGCTGGCCGAGCGTGAACATCCCGGCGGGCTTCACCGGATCGGGCCTGCCGGTCGGCGCCCAGCTCATGGGACACGAGAACGCGGAGCCCCTGCTGATCTCCCTCGCCGCCCAGCTCGAGTCGGAACTGCGCTGGGATCGTCACACGCCGCAGCGGTGGTGGTGACCTCGATGGGCACGGACGTCCGCGGCGCGATCGTGGCCGCGACCCTGCATCTGATCGGCACGGACGGCATCGCCGCGATCACCAACCGCCGCATCGCCGCCCGGGCGGGAGTCTCCCTCGGCTCGATCACCTACCACTTCCCCACCCAGTCCGACCTGCTGCGGTCGGCGCTGACGACGTTCGTCGCAGACGAGACCACGCGGTTGCGGGATCTGGCGGAGGACTACCGTGGTCGCGGACTGAGCCTGGCCGACGCCGCGGCACTCACCGGACAGGTCGCCGAGGACCTGTCGTTCTCGGCGGAGCGGATCGCGCCGTTCGAGCTCTACGTCCAGGCCGGCCGGGATCCGCAGTTGCGGGAGGCGGCGGCCCGATGCTGGGCCGCCTACGACGCGCTGACCGTGACCATCCTCACCGAACTCGGTGTCCCCCGACCGGAGTCGGTCGCCCCGACCCTGGTCGCGACCATCACCGGACTCCAGCTGCGCCGCCTGGCCACCGGCGCCGCGCCCGACCTCTCGGCGGCGGTGCTGCAGCTGGTGCGCAGCACGGTGCCCGCCGCGGCGGACTGACCGCGGGCCGCACACGGCGCCGCCGACACGGGTCAGGCCAGGGTCGCCACCACGAAGACCGCATACGCGACGAGCGCACTCCACGCGACGGCGTCGACGGTCCGGCGCGGGGCGCGCGTCGCGAACAGGGCCGACGCCGCGGCCAGCAGCATCCAGCACGCCGGATGGGCGTAGCGGATCGCGGCCGACTGCACGCCGGTCGTCTCGTCGGCTCGCGCGGGCACGACGAAGAGCCACAGCACGGCGAACGCCGACGAGGCGAGCGCAAGGAGGAGACCGAACGCGACGCGGTGACGCACGATCATGCCTCGCAGACCGCCTCCGGGGTCACCGGCCACGACCGCCTCCCGGGCGGACCCGACCGGTCGGCGCGAGCGATGCGGGAGAGGGCACTGCGCATCCCTTCCTGTCGGGGCCCCTCCGACGACACCGCACGCGACGGTCAGAAGCCGAGGCGGCCGAGTTGCTTCGGATCGCGCTGCCAGTCCTTGGCGACCTTCACGTGCAGATCGAGGTAGATCTTCACCCCGAGCAGCTTCTCGATCTGGGAGCGGGCAGCGGTGCCCACCTCACGCAGGCGGGCGCCGCCCTTGCCGATCACGATGCCCTTCTGGCTCGGCCGCTCCACGTACAGCAGCGCATGCACGTCGAGCAGCTCGCCCTGCTTCTCGGTGCGACCCTCCCGCTCGGTGATCTCCTCGATCACCACCGCGAGCGAGTGGGGCAGCTCGTCGCCGAGTCCCTCGAGTGCGGCCTCCCGGATCAGCTCGGCCATGAGCGTCTCCTCGGGCTCGTCGGTCAGTTCGCCGTCGGGATAGAACGCCGGCCCGGGTTCCATGTGCGAGGCGAGGACGTCGATGAGGACCTCGAGCTGCTCGCCCGAGGTGGCGGACACGGGCACGACGTCCACGTCCGGTCCGAGCAGCTCGGAGACGGCGAGCAGCTGCGGCGCGATCCGCTCCTTGCTCACCTTGTCGATCTTCGTGACGATGCCGATCAGCTTCGTGCGCGGGGCGACCTGCCGCACCTGTTCGACGATCCAGCGGTCGCCGGGGCCGATCTTCTCGTCGGCCGGGATGCACACGCAGACCGCGTCGACCTCCGAATAGGTGTCGCGCACCAGGTCGTTGAGCCGCTGCCCGAGCAGCGTCCGCGGCCGATGCAGGCCGGGGGTGTCCACGAGGATGATCTGTGCGTGTTCACGGTGCACGATGCCCCGGATGGTGTGCCGGGTGGTCTGCGGACGCGACGAGGTGATCGCAATCTTGCTGCCCACGAGCGCATTCGTCAGCGTCGACTTCCCGGTGTTGGGCCGTCCGACGAAACACACGAAGCCGGAACGGAAGTCGGGGTCGGTCATACGAGCTCCTCGTCTGCGGTGCCGGCGGTGCGGATCGGCACGGTGGGTGTCGTGGCGTCGACGGCCGCGGTCACCCGTCGACCGATTCCTCGGCGGCGGTCTCGGCCGTCTCCGTCGCGGGGACCCGTTGCACGTACACGGTGTTGATGCGGACCCGGCCCCGGGCGTCGCGGCCGCCCTCGCCGCGCAGCCGCAGACCGTGGGTCTCCACTTCGGAACCCGGCAACGGTACCCGGCCGAGCACGAACCCGAGCAAACCGCCAACTGTGTCGACCTCGATGTCGTCGAGCGCAACGTCGAACAGGTCACCGAGGTCCTCGACGGGCAACCGCGCGGAGACCCGGAAGGTGTCGTCGCCGAGATCCTCGACGGGCGCGATCTCTCCGGTGTCGTACTCGTCGGCGATCTCGCCGACGATCTCCTCGATGATGTCCTCGATGGTGACCAGCCCGGCGATGCCGCCGTACTCGTCGACGAGCAGCGCCATGTGGTTGCGGTCGCGCTGCATGTCGGCCAGCAGATCGTCGAGGCGCTTGGAATCCGGCACGAACACCGCCGGGCGCATCACCTCGGCGACGGTCACGCTCCGGCCGCCGTCGCGCGAATAGTAGGTCTGCTGCACCAGGTCCTTGAGATACACGACGCCGCGGATGTCGTCGACGTTCTCGCCGATCACCGGGATGCGGGAGTGCCCGCTGCGCACCGCGAGCGACGTCGCCTGGCCGGCGGTCTTGTCCACCTCGATCCACACCATCTCGGGGCGCGGCACCATCACCTCGCGTGCGGTGGTGTCACCGAAGTCGAACACCGACTGGATCATTCGCCGTTCCTCGGCGGCGACGACGCCGCGCTCCTGCGCCATGTCCACCAGCTCGCGCAGTTCGATCTCGTTGGCGAACGGCCCGTTCCGGAATCCCCGGCCGGGGGTGATCGCGTTGCCGATCAGGATCAGCAGCCGGCTCAGCGGGCCGAGCAGGACACCGATCACGCGCAACGGCACGGTCCCGGCCAGGGCGATGGGGTACGCGTGCTGGCGACCGAGGGTTCGGGGGCCCACGCCGATCACCATGTAGTCCACGAGCACCATGATCACGGCGCTGGCCACCAGCGCCCCGGTGTGGCCCATCCAGTCGAGCAGCGCCGCCACCAGCACCACCGTCGCGGTGATCTCGCACAGGATGCGCAGCAGCACCATGAGATTGACGTACCGCGGCCGGTCCTCGAGGATCACCAGCAGCTTCTGCGCGCTGGGCCGCTCGCCCTTGGCGAGTTCCTCCACGCGGGCCGGGGAGACGGTGTTCAGCGCCGAGTCGACCGCCGCGAACAGCCCGCCGAGCGCCACCAGCACGACGGCGACGACGACGAGCGCGGGGGCGCTCACGCCAGTGCTCCGATCACGAGGCCGCTACCGCTCGGTCGGGTCGAAGAAGCCGGCCTTGCCGAGGAGCTGCTGATCGCGGGCCGCGAGCCTGGCCTCGTGCTCGGCGCGCCGCAGTTCCTCGTACCACTCCTCGAGGAGCTGGTTCTGCAGACCGAACATCTCCTTCTCCTCGTCGGGCTCGGCGTGGTCGTAACCGAGCAGGTGCAGCATCCCGTGGACCGTGAGCACGGCGAGTTCGTGCGCGAGCGAATGGCCGGCCTTCTCGGCCTGTTCCGCGGCGAAAGACGGGCACAGCACGATGTCACCGAGCATCGAGGGGCCGGGCTCGGGGGCGTCGGGGCGGCCGCCGGGCTCGAGTTCGTCCATGGGGAAGGACATCACGTCGGTGGGGCCGGGCAGGTCCATCCAGCGCATGTGCAGATCGGCCATGGTGTCGGAGTCGACGAGCACCATCGACAGTTCCGCGGCCGGATGCACGTCCATCCGGGCGATGACGAACCGCGCGATGTCGATCAGGTCCTCCTCGGCGACGTCCATCCCCGATTCGTTCGAGATCTCGATGCTCATCTGTGGCGTTCCTTCTGGGCGGATGCGGACACGGCGGGTACGAGACGGGCGGGGCCCTCGGTCACGGTCACCGGCGCGGCACCCGGCTCTGGGCTGCTGCCCGCCGCTGGGCCCGGTTGCCCATGGCGACGCCGGCCGGCCGATCGGCCTCGAAACGCTCGTAGGCGTCGACGATGTCGGAGACGAGCCGGTGTCGCACCACGTCGCTGCTGTCGAGGACGGCGAAATGGATGCCGTCGATGCCCTCGAGGATCTCGGCGGCGGCCGCCAGCCCGGAGCGGGCACCGCCGGGCAGGTCCACCTGCGTGGTGTCGCCGGTGACGACGATCTTGGAACCGAAGCCGAGACGCGTCAGGAACATCTTCATCTGCTCGGCGGTGGTGTTCTGCGCCTCGTCGAGGATGATGAACGCGTCGTTGAGGGTGCGTCCGCGCATGTACGCCAGCGGCGCGACCTCGATGACCCCGGCCTGCATCAGCTTCGGGATGGCTTCCGGGTCCATCATGTCGTGCAGCGCGTCGTGCAGCGGGCGCAGGTACGGGTCGATCTTCTCGTGCAGCGTGCCCGGCAGGAAGCCGAGCCGCTCCCCGGCCTCGACGGCGGGCCGGGTGAGGATGATGCGGGTGACCTGCTTCGACTGCAGCGCCTGCACGGCCTTGGCCATGGCGAGGTACGTCTTGCCGGTGCCCGCGGGCCCGATGCCGAACACGATCGTGTTGGTGTCGATGGCGTCGACGTAGCGCTTCTGGTTGAGGGTCTTGGGCCGGATGGTCTTGCCGCGCCGGGACAGGATGTCGAGGCTGAGGACGTCGGCCGGCGAGTCGGACAGACCCTGCGTGAGCATGCCCACGGTGCGGCGCACCGCGTCCGGGGTCACCGCCTGCCCGCGTCCGACGAGGGTGACGAGCTGCCCGAGCACCCGTTCCGCGAGCGCGACGTCCGCCGGCGCGCCGGTGAGGGTGACGGAGTTGCCGCGTACGTGGATGTCCGCACCGAGGGCCCGTTCGAGGGCGATGAGATTCTCGTCGGCCGAGCCGAGCAGCGGCGCCGCAGCTTCGGGCGGCAGGTCCAGGTGGGAACGGACGGTGGTCCGTTCGGCGTTCCCGGTGTCTCGGGTGTCGTCTGGTTCACTCACGTGGACGGTACGGCCTGCTTTCGGTTCGTCTCGCGCACGACGGGCGTCGTGACGATGCCAGTCTAGCGCCGGGCGTCCCCGCGCCCCACCGCATTGCCGCCCGGGCCGTGCGCCGCGCGCCGATCCCGCTGCGCTCGCTGGGCCCGCTGGACGACGTCGACGGCCCGCTCCGGCGGGACCCCCATGAGGACGAGGGCGGCCAGGGCGACGGTCTCCCCGGCGTCGTGCACCACCCCGAGATTGGCCTGCTCGAGAGTCGCCATGGTGAGCCCCTCGAGCATCCCGACGAGGACGACGGCCGGAAGGTAGGCGGAGAACACCCCCGACCGGCAGCCCCGCTCCACGATCGCGAGGGTGCGGGCGCGCAGCGGGGCGATGAGTTCGCCGATGCGCTCGTCGCCGACCTCCTTGCGCGCGAAGGACAGCAGCACGCGGAAGCGGTCACCGACGGGCCAGGTCATCAGGGCCGCGGCGGCGAGCGCCAGGTCGGGCTCCTCGGGGTCCGGCCGGTCGACCGCGGCGGCGAGCGCGGCAGCCGCCTCCTCGGCGATGCCGTCGACGAGCGCCTCGCGGTTCGGGAAGTGGGCATAGACGGTGCGGCGCACCACGCCGGCGGCTCGCGCGACGTCGTCCATGCTGGCGTCCGGGTCGGCGGCGAAACACCCCATCGCCGCCTCGAGGATCCGGGCTCGGTTCCCGCTCGTCCGCCGCCGCGGCCCCCGGACCGGTTCCGCCACGCTGACACCTTCTTCCGCCGCCGGGTGTGACGTCCGTCAACTTTACTTGCACACACGTGTGCAAATTTCTAACTTGCACAGTGTTGTGCAAATTGCTGCCGATGCCCGCATCCCGTGAGGAGCGCCGATGACCTCGATCCTGACCCGCTCGACCGCAGATCCCACCCGCCCGTATCCGCGACGGTGGGCCGGCCTCGCCGTGCTCTGCCTGAGCCTGCTGATCGTCGTGATGGCGAACACCGCGCTGATCGTCGCGGCGCCGAGCATGCTGCGCGAACTGCGGCTCACCAGCACCGACATGCAGTGGGTGATCGACGGCTACACCGTCCCCTACGCCGCGCTGATGCTGCTCGCCGGCGTCCTCGGCGACCGCTACGGCCGGCGGCGCGCCCTCCTCGCCGGCCTGGCCGTCTTCGCCGCGGGGGCCGTGTTCGGCAGCCTCGCCGGCACCGCGACCGAGGTGATCGTCGCCCGCATCACCATGGGGGTCGGCGCCGCGGTGATCATGCCCGCGACCCTGTCCCTGCTCGTCGCCATGTTCCCGGCCTCGGAACGGCCCCGCGCCATCGCCGCCTGGGCCGCGACCTCCGGACTGGCGATCGCGCTCGGCCCGTTGCTCGCGGGCTGGCTGCTCGAACAGCACGCGTGGGGTTCGACCTTCCTCATCAACGTGCCGATCGCGGCGTTCGCCGCGGTCGCGGCGCTCGCGCTGGTGCCGCCGTCCCGGGCCGAGCACCTCACCCGCATCGACTGGGCCGGCGGCGCCCTGTCCGTGGCGGCCGTCGGCGCCCTGGTCTTCGGCATCATCGAGGGCTTCCACTTCGGTTGGAACGCAACGTCGCTCGGATCCGTGGCGGTCGCGGCCCTCGCCGGTGCCGCGTTCGTCGCCTGGGAACTGCGCCACCCGCAGCCGCTGCTGGACCTCGGGCGGGTCACCGACCGTTCCGTCGGCGGCGCGTGCCTGTCCGTGCTGCTGCTCTTCCTCGCGTCGTTCGGGGCGATCTACTTCGTGGCGCAGCACTTCCAGTTCGTGTTCGGCTACAGCCCCCTCGACACCGGTCTGCGCCTGCTCCCCCTGGCCGGGGCCGTGTCGATCGGATCGGCCGTGAGCGGGCGGCTGGCCCCACGCCTCGGTGCCCGCGTCGCGATCGGTGCCGGAACGGCCGTCGCCGCGGCCGGCGTCCTCGCTCTCGCCCTCGTCGACGACGGTTCCGGATACGGGCTGTTCCTCGTCTCGCTCGTGCTCCTCGGCCTCGGCATCGGGCTGGCCGCACCCCCGGCCACGGACCTCGTGATGAGCGGATTCCCCGAGTCCGACCTCGGCGCCGCAGGGGGCCTGAACGACACCGCGGTCGAGCTCGGCGGATCCCTCGGCATCGCCGTGCTGGGCTCGGTGCTGGCCACCACCTACCAGCGCGAGATCTCCGGATTCCTCACGGGACTGCCGCTCGCGACTCTCGACGGGCCGATGGCCGCCCAGGCCGACGCGGCCGTCGCTGCGGCGGGCGATTCGGTCGGCGGTGCGGCGATCGTCGCCGAGGAGCTGGCGAAGAACCCGTTCGTCTCCTCCTACGCCCAGCCGCTTCTCGACGCATCGGCCTCCGCCTTCTCGCAGGCGATCACGTCGGCGAGTCTCGTCGGCGGCCTTGCCCTGGCCGTCGGCGCCGTCGTCGTCGTCGCGGTCCTGCCCCGCCGCGGCTGAGCGCTCAGCCCGCCGAGCGCGCCCCCGAGCCCAGCGGTTCGGGGGCGAGCAGCAGGTCGCGCGACAGTGCCCAGCTGCGGGTCCGCTTGTCGAGGAACGCGAAGTGGTCCTCCCCGTCGACGACGTGCAGTTCCACCGGATCGCCCGCGGCGACCGCCGCCGCGGCATAGCGCTCGGCGACCTTCACCGGTACCTGGGCGTCCTCGGTGCCGTGCACGAGAGCGACCGGCACACCGATCGGCACCCGGTGCCGGGGCGACGCCGACCGGTACAACTACGGATCCGCGTCGTAGGGCTGACCGAACAGGTCCTCGATGTACCCGATCCGCCGGCCGCGTTCACCCGCGGACGCGAGGTCGAGCGCACCCGCCTGGGAGACGACGAGTTCGGGGCGCACCTGCGTGCGCTGACCCGCGAGCCACACGGCGAGCTGACCGCCGGCCGAGTGCCCGACGACCCGCACCCGGGCCGGATCGAGTTCGACACCCGCGGCCAGGGCCCGCTCGGCCACCGCGGTGGCGACGGCGTCGAGGGCCGCGACGACGTCGGCGGACATCTCCGGCCACCGCCCGCCCGCGCCGAGCCGCCGGTACTCGACGTTCCACGCCGCCACACCGTGCGCGGCGAGTTCGAGCGACAGCGGCGTGCCGAGGTTGAGGTGGTACTTCCCGCTCCAGAAGCCGCCGTGGACCACCATCACGACGGGCACGGGCCCGGCCGGATCCGCGGCGTCCGGCAGGTACAGGTGGCCGAACTGCTGCGGCTGCGGACCGTAGGCGATACGGGTTCGGGACATGCGTGACACGCTAGTGCAGCGGCAGCCGCGCACCGTGCGGGAGCCGCAGGGGCTCATGTGGACGACCAGCTTCCCGCGCTGGAGGCGATCGTCGGCTCCGGCAGCTACCCGACGTTCGCCCGGTCACTCGTCGCACTCTCCGCGGAGGGCTACGACTTCGACCTCGACCACCTGTTCGAGCTAGGCCTGGGTGCGCCGCTCGACGGCCTGGCCGTACGGCTCGACCGCCGGGCCCCGTGAAGCGCGGTCCGCGCGGCGAGATCCCCAGGAAAACCCGGAACCGGAAGCCTCCGAACGCGTTCCGGAGCCGGTTCCCGGGTCATTCGACGGGCCGGGCGCTCCACCGTGCGGTGAGCACTCCCACCGCTCCGAGCGCGACGGCCGCGGCGGTGGACGTTCGCAGCACCGTCGGCCCGAGCAGCACCGGCCGGGCCCCCGCGGCCGTCAGCGCCGCGATCTCGGCGTCGTCGACGCCGCCCTCCGGCCCGACCACGAGCATCAGCTCGGGGACGTCGGCCAGCGGCAGCGCGGCGAACGGTTCGGTTGCCGACTCGTGCAGGACCGCCGCGACACCCCCGCGGGCGACGGTCGCGCGCACGGCCTCGGCGACGCCCGCGGTCCGCTGGACCGGCGCCACCTCGGGAACGTGGGCGCGCCGGGACTGTTTCGCGGCCGCCACCGCGACGGCCTGCCATCGCGCGACGCCCTTGGCCGCCTTCGGCCCGTCCCAGCGGGCGACGCACCGCGCGGCCTGCCACGGCACGAACGCGTCGGCACCCGCCTCCGTCGCCAGCTCCACGGCCAGTTCGGAACGATCGGACTTCGGCAACGCCTGCACCACGGTGACCCACGGGCGCGGTGCGGGGACCTCGCGCCGAGCCAGGACGCGGGCCTCGAGCCGGTCCTTCGCGGTGGCCGTCACCTCCACGTCGGCGACGTGGCCGCGGCCGTCCGACAGGACGAGGCGCTCACCCACCGCGATGCGCCGCACCGTCGCCGCATGGCGGCCCTCCTTGCCGTCGAGGACCGCGACAGCCCCGGCCTCGGGCAGCGGATCGAGATAGAACAGGGTTGCGGCCACCGCCCAAGCCTCAGCGCGCGCTGAACGCGTCGCGCAGCCGGGAGAAGAAGCCCCCGGCGTGCTGCGAGCCGGTGGTGACGACCTCGGGCACCTCGTGCTCGCGCTTGCGACGGAACTCCTCGAGGAGCTTGGACTGCTTGCCGTCGAGCTTCGACGGGACCACCACCTCGAGGTGGGCGTGCACATCCCCGCGCACCCCGGAGCGCAGTTTGGGCATGCCGTGGCCCCGCAGCACCGCCACCGACCCGGGCTGCGTGCCGGGTTCGACGGTGATCTCGGCGGGTCCGTCGATGAGGGTGTCGAGCACGACGGTGGTGCCCAGCGCCGCGTCGACCATCGGGATCCGGATCGTGCAGTGCAGGTCGTCGCCGTCGCGCACGAACACGTCGTGCGCCTGCTCGATGATCTCGACGTACAGGTCGCCGGCGGGGCCGCCGCCGGGGCCGACCTCGCCCTGCGCGGCCAGCCGGATGCGCATGCCGTTGCTGACACCGGCCGGCACCTTGACCGTGATCTCGCGGCGGGCCCGCACCCGGCCGTCGCCGCCGCACTTGCGGCACGGGTCCGGGATCGTCTCGCCGGCGCCGCGGCAGGTCGGGCACGGCCGCGAGGTCATCACCTGGCCGAGGAACGAGCGCTGCACCGACTGCACCTCACCGGCGCCGCCGCACGTCTCGCAGCGCACGGGCTTGGAGTCGCCGTTGGTACCGGACCCGGCGCAGCCGTCGCACAGGATCGCGGTCTCCACGGCGATCTGCTTGCTGACACCGGTGGCGCACTCCTCGAGCGTCAGCCGGGTGCGCAGCAGCGAGTCCGCGCCGGGCTGGACGCGGCCCCTGGGCCCGCGGGACGTGGTGGCCCCGCCACCGAAGAACGCCTCGAACACGTCGCCGAGGCCGCCGAAGCCGGCACCGGAGAAGCCACCGCCCGCCCCCGGCCCGGACCCGAGCGGATCCCCGCCGAGGTCGACGATGCGCCGCTTCTCCGGGTCGGAGAGCACCTCGTACGCTGTGGAGATCTCCTGGAACCTCTTCTGCGCCGCCTCGTCCGGGTTCACATCCGGGTGGTGCTCGCGCGCGAGCTTGCGATACGCCCGCTTGATCTCCTGATCGGTCGCGTTCTTCGACACGCCGAGCGTCCCGTAGTAGTCCCGTGCCACGTGAGTTCTTCGTCCTTCTCTATTCGCACAGATGTTGTGTCGTCGGATGGTCCGTCCGCGCCGCCCGGCGCTCAGCGTTCGCCGAGTACCTCACCGATATAGCGGGCGACCGCAGCCACCGACGCAATGGTCCCCGGGTAGTCCATCCGGGTGGGGCCGAGCACACCGAGGCCGCCGAAGACGGTGCCCGCGGCACCGTACCCGGTGGACACCACGGACGTGCCGCGCATCTGCTCGACCTGGGTTTCCTCGCCGATCCGCACCGTCACGCGGCCGGCGTCCTGCGTCGCCGCCAGCAGCTTGAGGACCACCACCTGCTCCTCGAGCGCCTCGAGCACGGTACGCAGCGAGCCGGGGAAGCCGGCGTGCGGGTCGAAGTCGGCGACGTTACGCGTCAGGTTCGCCGTGCCGCCGAGCACGAGCCGCTCCTCGGGATGCTCGACGAGGGTTTCCACCAGCACGGTTGCGCAGCGGATGACCGCATCGCGCAGCTCGTCGGGCGCATCCTCGGCCAGCTCGCTCACCGCGATCGACGCCGCGGCGAGCCGCTTACCGGTCAGCGCGGCACCGAGCAGGTCCCGCAGCCGCGACAGGTCCTCCTCGCCGAGGACGTCACCGAGCTCGACGATGCGCTGGTCCACCCGGCCGGAGTCGGTGATGAGCACCAGCAGCAACCGGGCGGGGGTCAACGCGACCACCTCGAGGTGGCGGACCGACGAAGCCGACAGCGTGGGGTACTGCACCACCGCCACCTGCCGGGTCAGCTGCGCCAGCAGCCGGACGCCGCGCCGCAGCACGTCGTCGAGGTCCACACCCGACTCGAGGAACTGCAGGATCGCCCGGCGCTCGGCCCCCGAGAGGGGCTTGACGTCGGCGATCCGGTCGACGAACTGGCGGTAGCCCTTGTCCGTGGGAACCCGGCCGGAGCTGGTGTGCGGCTGGGTGATGTACCCCTCGGCCTCGAGCACGGCCATGTCGTTGCGGACCGTCGCGCTGGATACGCCCAGGTTGTGGCGCTCGACGAGCGTCTTCGAACCGATGGGTTCCTTGGTGGACACGTAATCGGCCACGATCGCTCGCAACACCTGGAAGCGCCGTTCCTCGGTGCTCGACATCCCGCCCACCTCCGTCTCTGCTGTCGCACCCGGAACGGCACGCACCACCGCAGGACGGTGCACTGCGTGCCGTTTCGCTCCAGTTTAGTCGCCGGTCCCGGACGGCGAGCGGGACGGCGCCCGCCGGCGAGGCGTCGTAAGTTGGTGCCATGATTTTCAAGGGCGTCCGGGACGGCAAGCCGTATCCCGACCACGGGCTCTCGCTGCGCGACTGGGCGCAGATCCCGCCCCGGCAGGTGCGGCTCGACCAGATCGTCACCACCACGAAGGTGCTCGAGCTCGACCGGCTGCTGTCGGAGGACTCCACCTTCTACGGCGACCTCTTCCCGCACGCGGTCCAGTGGAAGGGTGTGCTGTACCTCGAGGACGGCCTGCACCGGGCCGTGCGCTCGGCGCTGCGCAACCGCACCGTCCTGCATGCGCGAGTGTTCGACTACGACGCCCTGTTCCCTCACGCCCCGGACGCCGACACCACCGAGGCGTAGATATCGCACCGCTGCGCGGCCGGGACATCGCACCGCTGCGCGGTCGGGACATCGCACCGCTGCGCGGTCAGGACATCGCACCGCTGCGCGGTCAGGACATCGCACCGCTGCGCGGTGAGGGCGCCGGGCGGCTGCGCGGTCAGGTCAGGATCGCGCGCACCACCGCGTCGGCGAGGAGCCGGCCGCGATCGGTGAGCACCAGCCGGCCGGCGCGCAGGTCGGCGAGGCCGTCCGCGACGACGGTCTCGGCGGCGCGTCGTTCCTCGGGGGCGAGCACGTCCAGCGGCAGGCCGGTGCGCAGCCGCACCTCGAGCATCACCCGTTCGGTGTGGACGTCGCCGGCGGTGAGCAGTTCGCTGCCCCCGACCGGGAGCCCGCCGGCGGCGAGCGCGTCCGCGTAGCGCGCCGGGTGCTTGACGTTCCACCAGCGGACGCCGCCGACGTGGCTGTGCGCGCCCGGCCCGGCCCCCCACCAGTCGCCGCCGTCCCAGTAGCCGAGGTTGTGGGCGCACCGCGCCGACGGATCGCCGGCGCGCGCCCAGTTCGACACCTCGTACCAGGTCAGGCCGGCGGCCTCGAGCCGCGCGTCGATGCGCTCGTAGCGGGCCGCGAGCACGTCGTCGTCGGGGGCCGGCAGTTCGCCCCTGCGCACCCGGCGGGCGAGCGCGGTGCCGTCCTCGACGATCAGCGCGTACGCCGAGACATGATCGACGTCCGCAGCGAGCACGGCGTCGAGGGACGCGTCGAGGTCCTCGTCCCGCTCGCCGGGGGTGCCGTAGATCAGGTCCAGGTTGACGTGGTCGAATCCGGCGGCCCGCGCCTCGCCCGCGGCCGCGACGGCCCGGCCCGGGGTGTGCGTGCGGTCGAGCACCGCGAGCACGTGCGGAGCGGCGGACTGCATGCCCAGCGACACGCGGGTGTAACCGGCCCCGCGGATGCCGTCGAAGAACTCCGGCGACGTCGATTCCGGGTTGGACTCCGTCGTCACCTCCGCGCCCGGGGCGAGGCCGAAGCTCGACCGGACCGCCGCGAGCACCTGCGACAGGCCGTCGGCACCGAGCAGCGACGGGGTGCCACCGCCGACGAAGACGGTCTGCGCCGCCGGGGCGCCGAGCAGTCGCGCCGCGATGTCGAGCTCGCTGCGCAACCCCTCGAGCCACGACTGCGGAGACGCGGACGTGCCGAGCTCTCCGGCGGTGTAGGTGTTGAAGTCGCAATAGCCGCAGCGGCTCGCGCAGAACGGGACGTGCACGTACACGCCGAACGGGCGGGAACCGACACCGGCGAGGGCCGAGGCCGGCAATTCGAACCCTGCTCCGACTCCGACATTGGTTCCACTCACTCCCCCAGTGTTCCAGAAGGCCGACCGGAGCCCGCCGCCCGGACACGGCCCGGACACGCCACCCCGGCCCGGCGCTGTCACCTCGGCATTTCCCCGAAATTCGGCGTAAATACCGCCACGTTTCGAGAACAGGCCCGTGACATGGCACAATGGTCCGCATGACCGGACCCGGAGTGCGACTCGTGGCGCGACGCCACGTCGACCTCAAGCGTGTCTGTGCATCGCGGTGTCTGTCCTGCACCGCCGGTTTCTGCGCCGACTGTCGATAGTCGGCCCCACCCCCGGCAGCCCCCGCTTCCCGCCGGGTCGAGGCATGTCCGCGCCGGGCTCAGCCCGCCCTGCCGATCCCGATCCGGTCCCTCGCGAACTCCAGGAGTACCCGTATGTCGTCGACCACCGACGTCTCCCCCGCCGGCGATACGACCGAAACCGCCGCGGCCCGCCGCCGCCCGGCCCGGCCCGCCAAGCAGCGCGCGGAGGGCCAGTGGGCCCTCGGCTACCGTGAGCCGCTCAACCCCAACGAGCAGGTCAAGAAGGACGACAACCCGCTCAACGTGCGCCGGCGCATCGAAGACATCTACGCGCACACGGGATTCGACGGAATCGACCGGAGCGACCTGCGCAACCGCTTCCGCTGGTGGGGCCTGTACACGCAGCGCGAACAGGGCTACGACGGCACCTACACCGGCGACGAGAACATCGATCTGCTCGAGGCGAAGTACTTCATGATGCGGGTGCGCTGCGACGGCGGCGCCCTGAACCTCGCGCAGTTGCGCACGATCGCGGGGATCTCGACCGAGTTCGCTCGCGACACCGCCGACCTGTCGGACCGCGAGAACGTCCAGTACCACTGGATCGAGGTCGAGAACGTCCCGGAGATCTGGCGCCGTCTCGAATCCGTCGGCCTGAAGACCACCGAGGCGTGCGGCGACTGCCCCCGCGTGGTGCTCGGTTCCCCCCTCGCCGGCGAGTCCCTCGACGAGATCATCGACGGCACACCGGCGGTCGAGGAGATCGTCCGCCGCTACATCGGCGACCCGAAGTACTCGAACCTGCCGCGCAAGTTCAAGACCGCGATCTCCGGTCAGCAGGACGTGGTGCACGAGATCAACGACGTCGCGTTCGTCGGCGTGAACCACCCCGAGCACGGCCCCGGCTTCGACCTGTGGGTCGGCGGCGGCCTGTCGACGAATCCGATGCTGGCGCAACGGGTCGGCGCGTGGATCCCGCTCGCCGAGGTGCCCGACGTGTGGGAGGCCGTCGTGTCGGTCTTCCGCGACTACGGCTACCGCCGCCTGCGCTCGAAGGCGCGGCTGAAGTTCCTGATCAAGGACTGGGGCGTCGAGAAGTTCCGGGACGTTCTCGAAACGGAATACCTGAAGCGGCCGCTGCTGGACGGACCCGCGCCGGAGAAGCCGGCGCGCCCGATCGACCACGTGGGCGTGCAGAAGCTGCGCAACGGGCTCAACGCGGTCGGCGTCGCCCCCATCGCGGGCCGGGTCTCCGGCACGATCCTCGCCGCCGTCGCCGACGCGGCCGAGAAGGCCGGATCCGATCGCATCCGCTTCACGCCGTACCAGAAGCTCATCGTGCTCGACGTCGCCGACGAGAAGGTAGATCAGCTGATCGCCGACCTCGGCGAACTGGGCCTGCCCGCGAACCCGACGCCGTGGCGCAAGAACCTGATGGCCTGCACGGGCATCGAGTTCTGCAAGCTCTCGTTCGTCGAGACCCGCAAGCGTTCGCAGGCGCTGGTGCCCGAGCTCGAGCAGCGCCTCGCCGACATCAACGCCCAGCTGGACGTTCCGGTGACGATCAACATCAACGGCTGCCCCAACTCGTGCGCGCGTTCCCAGGTCGCCGACATCGGCTTCAAGGGCCAGCTCGTCGACGACGGGGACGGCAACCAGGTGGAGGGTTTCCAGGTGCACCTCGGCGGGACGCTCGGCATGGATGCCGCGTTCGGCCGCAAGCTGCGCCAGCACAAGGTGACCAGCGCCGAGATGGGCGACTACATCGAGCGCGTGGTGCGCAACTTCGTCAAGCACCGCACTGCGGGAGAACGCTTCTCGCAGTGGGTGCTGCGCGCGGACGAGGCCGATTTGCGATGACCGGGGAGCAGACGATCGAAGGACGGAACGTGACCACGACACGGACAACGGAGGAACTGAGGGAGCTGGCCGCGCAGGGGGCGGCCACTCTCGACGGCGCCTCGGCGCGGGAACTGCTGCAGTGGACCGAGGAGAACTTCGGCGACTCGTACATCGTGGCGTCGAACATGCAGGACGGGGTGCTCGTGCACCTCGCGGCGCAGGTGCATCCCGGCGTGGACGTGCTGTTCCTCGACACCGGTTACCACTTCGCGGAGACCCTCGGCACCGGTGACGCCGTGGCGCAGGTGTACGGCGTCAACCTGGTCGAGGCCAAGGCGCAGCAGACGGTGGCCGAGCAGGACGCACTGCTCGGCAAGGATCTGTTCGCGCGGGACCCCAACGAGTGCTGCCGCCTGCGGAAGGTGGTGCCGCTGAAGGAGACCCTGAAGGGCTATCAGGCGTGGGTCACCGGCATCCGCCGGGTGGAGGCCCCCACCCGGGCCAACGCCCCGCTGATCTCCTTCGACGATGCCTTCGGGCTGGTGAAGATCAACCCGATCGCCGCGTGGTCCGACGAGGACATGCAGAACTACATCGACGAGCACGGGATCCTCGTCAATCCCCTGGTCGACGAGGGCTATCCGTCCATCGGGTGCGCCCCCTGCACCGCCAAACCACTACCCGGAGCCGATCCGCGCAGCGGACGGTGGGCCGGCCGAGCCAAGATCGAATGCGGGTTGCACGCCTCATGACACTCATCGACACGAATTTCTCCGAATCCCGGCGCAAGTCGGACGGCGACAGGTTCGACACCCTCGACGCGCTCGAGTCCGAAGCGATCCACGTCTTCCGCGAGGTCGCCGGCGAATTCGAGCGCCCGGTGATCCTGTTCTCGGGCGGCAAGGACTCGACGGTCCTGCTGCATCTGGCGCTCAAGGCCTTCTGGCCCGCGCCGCTGCCGTTCGCGCTGCTGCACGTCGACACCGGGCACAACCTTCCCGAGGTCCTCGAGTTCCGCGACCACGTCGTCGAGAAGTACGGGCTGCGGCTGCACGTGGCGAAGGTCGAGGACTACCTCGCCGACGGCCGCCTCACCGAGCGGCCCGACGGGATCCGCAATCCGCTGCAGACGGTGCCGCTGCTCGACGCCATCGCCGAGAACCGCTTCGACGCGGTGTTCGGCGGCGGCCGCCGCGACGAGGAGCGCTCCCGCGCCAAGGAGCGGATCTTCTCGCTGCGCAACGCCTTCGGCCAGTGGGATCCCAAGCGGCAGCGGCCCGAGCTGTGGAACCTGTACAACGGCCGGCACGCCCCCGGCGAGCACGTGCGGGTCTTCCCGCTGAGCAACTTCACCGAGCTCGACATCTGGCGGTACATCGCCCGGGACAACGTCGAACTCGCCGGCATCTACTACGCCCACCAGCGCCCGGTGTACCGGCGCGACGGCATGTGGATGACGCCCGGCGTCTGGGGCGGCCCGGCCGAGGGTGAGGAACTCGAGGTCCGGTCGGTGCGCTACCGCACGGTCGGCGACGGCTCCACCACCGGCGCGATCCTGTCCGAGGCCGCCGACAACGAGGCGATCCTCGCCGAGGTCGCCGCGTCGCGGCTCACCGAGCGCGGGGCGACCCGCGGCGACGACCGCGTTTCCGAAGCGGCCATGGAGGACCGCAAGCGAGAGGGATATTTCTGATCATGAGCGACCTCCTTCGACTCGCCACCGCCGGTAGCGTCGACGACGGCAAGTCCACCCTCGTGGGCCGGCTGCTGTACGACACCAAGTCCGTGCTGGCCGACCAGATCGACGCGGTCACCCGCGCCTCGGTCGACAAGGGTCTCGACACCCCCGACCTGTCCCTGCTCGTCGACGGCCTGCGCGCCGAGCGCGAACAGGGCATCACCATCGACGTCGCGTACCGCTACTTCGCCACACCCCGGCGCAGCTTCGTGCTCGCGGACACCCCGGGACACGTGCAGTACACCCGCAACACCGTCTCGGGTGCGTCCACCGCCCAGCTCGTGGTGCTGCTCGTCGACGCCCGCAAGGGCGTGATCGCGCAGACCCGCAAGCACGCCGCCGTCCTCGCGCTGCTCGGCGTGCCCAAGCTCGTCCTGGCGGTCAACAAGATCGACCTGGTCGACGACCCGGCGCGCGTGTTCGCCGACATCTGCGACCAGTTCAACGCCCTGACCCGGTCGCTCGGCTGGTCCCCGGAGGACGTGCAGGAGATCCCGGTCTCCGCCCTGCACGGGGACAACGTCGCGGTCCGTTCGGAGAACACGCCATACTACGACGGTCCGACGCTCATCGAGCACCTCGAGTCCGTCCCGGTCGACGCCGACGTCCACGGCCGTCACGAGATCGGGCTGCGGTTCCCGGTCCAGTACGTGATCCGGCCCCGCACCGCCGAGTTCCCGGACTACCGCGGCTACGCCGGACAGGTCGCGGCGGGCAGTGTCCGTCCCGGCGACGAGGTCGTGATCCTGCCCGCGGGCACCCGGACCACGATCGAGCGGATCGACACCGCCGACGGCGAGCTCGACGTCGCGCACGCCGGCCGCAGCGTCACGCTGATCCTCGCGGATGACGTGGACGTCTCCCGCGGCGACGTCATCGCCGCCCCGGCCGCCGCCCCGGAACCGATCGGCCAGTTCGAGGCGACGGTGTGCTGGCTGGCGGAGAAGCCGCTGCGGCCCGGTGCCCGGCTGCTGCTCAAGCACGGCACCCGCACGACGCAGGCGATCGTCGGGACGCTCGAGGAGCGCTTCGACGAGCAGACCCTGACCTCGGTTCCCACCCCCGAGTCGCTCGAGCTCAACGAGATCGCCCGCATCACCGTCCGGGTTGCCGAGCCCATCGCGGCCGACGACTACAAGGTCAACCGGCGCACGGGCAGCTTCCTGCTCATCGATCCCGCGGGCGGCAACACCCTCGCGGCGGGCCTGGTGGGCAACAGCCTCGCCGAGATCGAACTCGGGGACCGCGTCCCCGCATGATCCCGCTCGTCGCCGTCGCGCACGGCAGCCGTGACCCGCGCTCGGCGCGCGCCATGGCTGCCGTGCTCGCGGCGCTGCGGGAACGCCACCCGGGCCGGGACGTGCGGCTTGCGTTCCTGGACCTGAACACCCCGTCGGTGGGGCAGGTCGTCGACGCCGTCGCCGCCGAGGGACACCGCCGCGTGGTGGTGGTCCCGTTGCTGCTGGGCAGCGCCTTCCACGCCCGCGTGGATCTGCCCGCGCTGCTCGCCGAGGCCCGCGCCCGGCACCCGCTTCTCGACGTGATCCAGGCGGACGTCCTCGGCGCCGACGACCGTCTCGTCGCGGCGGCCCGCGAGGCGATCGCCGCCACCGGTGTCTCCCGGACCGACCCGACGGTGGGCGTCGCGCTGTGCGCGGTCGGATCCCGCCGCCACGACGCCAACGCCGCCACCGACGCGATCACCCCGCGCCTGCTGCGGGGCACGTCGTGGGCGTGGGGCCGGACGTGCTTCGCCACCGCCGCGGCACCGACCGTCGTCGACGCCCTGGCGGCCCTGCGCGCCGCCGGCGCCACCACCCTCGTGCTCGCGCCGTGGATGCTCGCCCCCGGCCTGCTGTGGGACCGCGCCGTCGCCGCCGCCCGGGCGGCGTTCCCCGAGGTCAGCTGCGCCACCACCCTCGCGGCCTCCGATTCCGTCGGGCTCGTGATCGACGAGCGCTACCGGCAGTCGCTCGTGCACGCCGGGACCGCCGCGCGCCACATCGCCTGACAACCACCGATTGCCTCTGGCGCACGCCGGTCCTATCGGGACAGACTGGAGTCGAGGCAAGGAGGCATCGTCATGGCCACAGCACCGATTCGGCACGGGATCGTAGTCGGCATCGACGGTTCGGACGGCTCGTTCTCCGCGGCCCACTGGGCCGCATCTGCCGCCCGGATCTTCCGCGAGCCGCTGCACCTCGTCAACGTGCTGCCCGATGCGCCGAGCGCGACCGGCGGCAGATCCAAGGAGGAGTTCGCCAAGCTCCTGCAGGCCGACAGCGAACGGCTGCTCGAACGCGCCCGCCGGGCGGCGCTCGACGGCCGCACGGACGTGACGGTCGAATGCAGCAGCCGGCCGGGACCGCCGGCGAAGACCCTCGTCGAACTGTCGAAGACCGCCCGCCTGCTGGTGGTGGGCCGGACCACGACCGGCGAACTGCGCTCGATGTTCGCCGGCTCCGACGTCGTCCGCGTCGCCAACCACGCCCGTTGCCCGGTCGTGGCGTGGCGGGGCGAGGGCGATCACGAGGAGGTGGACACCCGGCCGGTCGTCGTCGGCGTCGACGGCAGCGCGTTGAGCAACGCTGCCATCGAGCATGCGTTCGAGTTCGCGTCGTTCCTCGGCGTACCGCTGATCGCCGTGCACGCATGGACCGAGCAGTCGACCCTGCGGGGCTACGACGAGTCCGCCCGCTTCGTCGACTGGACGACGTACGCGGAGCAGAAGGTCGCCGACCTCGCGGAGAGCCTGGCCGGCTGGCGCGAGCGGTATCCCGACGTCGAGCTGCGGACGGAGCTCGAGCGCCGCGGCGCGATGGTGGCCCTCATCGAGCGTTCCATCGACGCGCAACTCGTCGCGGTGGGCAGCCACGGTCGCAGCACGATCGCGTCGGCTCTGCTCGGCTCCACCGGCCAGGGCCTGCTCCATCACTCCCGCTGCCCGGTACTCATCTGCCGCGAGTGACGCATGCGGCCGTGACCTCCGGTCGCGCAAGGAATTTCGAGCGCAGCAGTCCGCAGGGCGCGCGGATCCCCGGCTCCGTCGCCCTAGTTCGCCGCGCCGGCGTAGATCACGGCGATGCTGCCGGTACCGGGCCGGAACAGCTCGGCGTCGACCGTGCTCCAGCCACCGAGATCCTCGACGGTCCACAGTCTTTCGGGAGCCGGGAAGTCGTCGGCGAACTCGCGTGCGGCACCCGGGTCGGCGGGCCGGAATCCGGCCGCCGCCCACAGCCGTTGCGCCTCCCCGGTGTAGAGGAAGTCGTTGAACTCCTGGGCCGCCCGCACGTCGGGTGCGTTGTCGATCACCGCGGCGGGGCTGTCGATCCGGAGAGTGGTGGTCAGGGGGACACGCCGGACGGCGGCGCCGTCGCGCTCGAGCCGCAACGCCTCCTGTTCCGAGAGGAGCAGCACGTCGCCGGCACCCTGCACGAACGCCTCCACGGCCTCTTCGCCGCTCGCGGGCGAGGTTTCGACGTGGTCACCGACGAGCGCGGCGAGGTAGTCCAGCCCCGCCTGCGGATCGGCACCGCCGTCGCTCGTCGCGGCGTACGCGGCGAGCAGGTTCAGCTTCGCCGCACCGGAGGCCGACGGGTCGGGGGTGATCACCTCGAGACCGGGCGCGAGCAGATCGTCCCAGCCCGCCACACCCCGCGGATTGCCCTCCCGCACGACCATCGTGACGACGGACCCGTACGGGACTCCCCGGTACGCTCCCGCGTTCCAGTCCGGGTCGACGAGTCCCGCGTCGACGAGGCCGGTCAGGTCCGGCACCGATGCGAAGGTGACGAAATCGGCCGAGGCGCCGTCCACGACGGCGACGGCCTGCTGCGCGGACGGACCGGACGCGACGTCGAACCGGACGTCCTCGCCGGCCTCGGTGGCGCCGAACGCGGCGATCACCGTGTCCAGCGCCGCCCGGGCACCCTCGTGGGCGTACAGGTCGACGGTGGGCCCGGAGGCGGCCTCGGCCGCGTCGCCGCGATCGCCGGAGCCGGCCGAACACGCGGTGAGCACGACGGCCGCGATCGAGGCGAGCGCCGCGACGCGCCGGCCCGGACGAGATTTCACGACGTACCTCCGGCGCAGGGTCAGCGGGTCAGCAGCCAGGCCACGACGACGAGAACGAGCAGGGCCAGCAGGGCCAGGGTCACGCGCGAGCGTGGCATGTCAGCGATCCTCCGTCTTCCGTTCGGACGCGGCCGGCTCTCTGCGTCCGACGGCCGCGAGCACGCCCGCGAGGGCGCGGTCGAGCAGCCAGGCCACGCCGGCGCACAACGGCACCATGACGACCAGCACCAGCGCGACCTGCGGGACGAAGGGAAGGCCGGCCAGCCACAACTCGAAGCCGTCCCACCACGATGCCACCCGATCCACGCCCCCACCCTAGTCGTCGCCGTTTCGGTGGACGCCGACGGCCGGGTGCCGGGATCATGAGGTGATGGCACAGACGTTTCCGGGGTCCGGGATCTCCTCCGCGCATTCCCACCCGCCACACCGCAGCCCGTACCCGCCGATCGACGACTACGCGTTCCTGTCGGACTGCGAAACGACATGCCTCATCGCGCGCAACGGGGCGGTGGAATGGATGTGCCTGCCCCGGCCCGACTCGCCCAGCGTGTTCGGGGCGATTCTCGACCGCAGCGCCGGGTACTTCCGTGTCGGACCGCACGACCGCACCGTGCCCGCTGCACGCCGGTATCTGCCCGGCGGACTGATCCTCGAGACCACGTGGCAGACCGAGACGGGATGGATGGTGGTGCGGGACGCGCTGGTGATGGGGCCCTGGCACGCCGTCCAGGAACGATCGCGCACTCACACCCGGACGCCGACGGACTGGGACGCCGAGCACATTCTGCTGCGCACCGTCCGCTGCGTGAGCGGGACGGTGGAACTCGACGTCAGTTGCGCGCCGGCGTTCGACTACCACCGCGCCCCGGTGCGCTGGGAGTACACGGGCAAGGTGTACGAGGAGGCCACCGCGTTCTGCACCGGCGGCGAACCCGGCGAGCATCCCGAACTACGGCTCACCACCGACCTCCGGCTCGGGCTCGAGGGCGGCGAGGCTCGGGCACGCACCCGGATGGTCAAGGGCGACAAGGCGTTCGTCGCGCTGTCGTGGTCGGATGTGCAGTGTCCCGCCACGTTCGAGGAAGCCGCCGCGAAAATGGCGGAGACGGCCGACTTCTGGCGCGAGTGGATCACCACGGGCCGTTTCCCCGATCACCCCTGGCGGAGTTACCTGCAGGCCAGCGCCCTGACCCTCAAGGGCCTGACCTACGCACCGACCGGCGCCCTGCTCGCGGCGGCCACCACGTCTCTTCCGGAAACGCCTGGCGGAGAACGGAACTGGGACTACCGCTACGCGTGGGTGCGGGATTCCACGTTCGCACTGTGGGGCCTGTACACCCTCGGCCTCGACCGGGAGGCCGACGCGTTCTTCGCGTTCATCTCCGACGCCTCCCGCAGCGAGGACGGCCGGTTGCAGCCGCTGCAGGTGATGTACGGCGTGGGTGGGGAGCGCGTGCTCACCGAATCGCAGCTCGACCACCTGTGCGGCTACGACGGGGCCCGTCCGGTGCGGATCGGCAACGATGCTTATCACCAAACGCAGCACGACATCTGGGGCGCCATGCTCGACTCGGTGTACCTGCACGCGAGGACCCGCCGGCACATGCCCCAGACCTTCTGGCCGGCCGTGCAGCGGCTCGTCGGCCAGGCCGAGGACCACTGGCGCCTGCCCGATCGCGGCATCTGGGAGGTCCGGGGAGAGCCGCAGCATTTCACCTCGTCCAAGGTGATGTGCTGGGTCGCCCTCGATCGCGGCGCGCGACTGGCGCGCATGCAGGGCCGCCCGGACCACGCCGCGCGGTGGGACGCCGTCGCCGACGAGATCAAGGCGGACATTCTCGCCCACGGCGTCGACGAGCGCGGGGTGTTCACCCAGCGCTACGGTCATCCCTCCCTGGACGCGTCCGCGCTGCTGGTCGTGCTGCTGCGGTTCCTGCCGGCCGACGACCCGCGGGTGCGGGCGACGGTCCTGGCGATCGAGGACGAACTGACCGAGGACGGCCTGGTCCTGCGGTACCGGGTGGACTCCACCGACGACGGATTGACCGGCGAGGAGGGCAGCTTCACGATCTGCTCGTTCTGGCTGGTCTCCGCCCTGGTGGAGATCGGCGAGGTGGAACGGGCCCGCACCCTGTGCGAACGACTCCTCGGCTACGCCAGCCCGCTCAAGCTCTACGCCGAGGAGATCGACCCGCGCTCGGGCCGGCACCTGGGCAACTTCCCCCAGGCCTTCACCCACCTGGCGCAGATCAACGCGGTCGTGCACGTGATCCGGGCGGAGGAACAGATCGCGGCCGGGGAGTTCCTGCCCGCGCGTCCGGCGCCCTGACCCGCTACCCGAAGCGGCGCAGCAGTTCCTCCGCGCGGGTCGCGATGTCGCGGACGATCTCGCCGGCGGGCCGCTGTTCCCGCACGAGTCCGGCCGCCTCGCCCGCGTAGACCACGCCGAGCCGGGGGTCGTTGCCGTCGTACGCGGCGGCGAGGGTCTCCTCGTCGGCGCCGCGCCCGTGCCACTCGGCGGTGTAGTCGTTCGTCAGGGCCCGGCCGCCCCACCGCGCCGGCCACGGCTGGTGCCGGGCCCGGTCGAAGACGTCGGTGTAGACGGTGTCGGTGCTGCTCGCCGCGACGAGCCTGTCCCGGGCATACTCCGGGCCGACCGTCTCGGGGCTCGCCAGCAACGCGGTGCCGACGAGCGCGCCCTCGGCGCCGGCCGCGAGCACCGCGGCCAGTCCCCGTCCGGACGCGATGCCGCCGGCGGCGAGCACCGGCAGCGACGTCGATTCGAGCACCTCCTGCAGGAGCGGCAGCGTCCCGATGCGGCCGGTGTGCCCGCCGGCCTCGTGTCCCTGCGCGACGACCGCGTCGACCCCGGCGGCCTCGACGATCCGCAGGTCCTCGATCGTGTTGATCTGGGAGATCGCCAGGGCGCCCGCCGCGTGCACGCGCGGCACATAGGGCGCCGGATCGCCGAAGGACAGCGACACCACCCGGGGCCGTTCGGCCAGCACCGCGTCGAGAAGACTGTCGTCGGCGGCCAGCGACCACGTCATCAGGCCGAAACCGAGCAGCCCGCCGCCGAGTTCGCGGGCCACCGCCGACTCGGCCGCCAGCCATTGCGGGGTGTTGTAACGCGCGGCTCCGATCAGACCGAGGCCCCCCGCGCGGGTCACCTCGCCGGCCAGCCGGCCGCCGGCGCGGCCTCCCATCGGGGCGCCGAGCAGCGGGACGGTGATGCCCAGGGTGCGCGTGAGCCAGGTCTCGAGCACGGTGGGCTACTTCCCCTTCGGCTTGTCGGCAGACGCCTCGGACGAGAGCGCGGCCACGAACGCCTCCTGCGGAACGTCCACCCGGCCGATCGTCTTCATCCGCTTCTTGCCCTCCTTCTGCTTCTCGAGCAGCTTGCGTTTGCGGCTGATGTCGCCGCCGTAGCACTTGGCGAGCACGTCCTTGCGGATCGCGCGGATGTTCTCCCGGGCGATGATCTTCGACCCGATCGCCGCCTGCACCGGGACCTCGAACTGTTGCCGCGGGATGAGCTCCTTGAGTTTGGTGGTCATCTTGTTGCCGTACGCGGCCGCCGCGTCCTTGTGGACGATCGCACTGAACGCGTCGACGGCCTCACCCTGCAACAGGATGTCCACCTTCACCAGCGCGGCTTCCTGCTCGCCGGCCTCCTCGTAGTCGAGGCTGGCGTAGCCGCGGGTGCGGGACTTCAGCGAGTCGAAGAAGTCGAAGATGATCTCGGCCATCGGCAGGGTGTAGCGCAGCTCGACGCGGGTCTCGGACAGATAGTCCATGCCGCCGAGCTCGCCGCGCCGCGACTGGCACAGTTCCATGATCGAACCGATGAACTCGCTCGGGGAGATGATCGTGCACTTGACGATCGGCTCGTAGATTTCGCGGGCCTTGCCCTCGGGCCAGTCCGACGGGTTGGTGACGATGTGCTCCTGCCCGCCCTCGAGCACCACGCGGTAGACCACGTTGGGGGCGGTGGAGATCAGGTCGAGGCCGAACTCGCGCTCGAGCCGCTCCCGGGTGATCTCCATGTGCAGCAGGCCGAGGAAGCCGCACCGGAATCCGAAGCCCAGAGCCACCGACGTCTCGGGTTCGTAGGTGAGCGCGGCGTCGTTGAGCTGCAACTTGTCGAGAGCGTCGCGCAGGACGGGGTAGTCCGACCCGTCCACCGGGTACAGGCCGGAGTAGACCATCGGGCGGGGCTCGCGGTAGCCGGTGAGCGGCTCGGCGGCGCCGCCGCGGGCAGAGGTGACGGTGTCGCCGACCTTCGACTGGCGCACGTCCTTCACGCCGGTGATGAGATAGCCGACCTCGCCGACGCCGAGACCGGCGGTGGCCTTCGGCTCGGGCGAGACGATGCCCACCTCGAGCAGCTCGTGGGTGGCGCCGGTGGACATCATCTTGATCTTCTCGCGGGGCACGATCTTGCCGTCGACCACACGCACGTACGTGACGACGCCGCGGTAGGTGTCGTACACCGAGTCGAAGATCATCGCGCGGGCCGGCGCGTCGGGGTCGCCGACCGGCGGCGGCACCTGCCGGATCACCTCGTCGAGCAGTTCCGGCACGCCCACGCCGGTCTTGCCCGACACGCGCAGCACGTCCTCGGGCTCGCAGCCGACGATGTGGGCGAGCTCGGCGGCGTAGCGGTCCGGGTCGGCCGCGGGCAGATCGATCTTGTTCAGGACCGGGATGACCGTCAGATCCTTGTCGAGAGCGAGGTAGAGGTTCGCGAGGGTCTGCGCCTCGATGCCCTGGGCGGCGTCGACGAGGAGCACCGCGCCCTCGCATGCCTCGAGCGCACGGGAGACCTCGTACGTGAAGTCCACGTGCCCGGGCGTGTCGATGAGGTGCATCACGTAGTCCTCGCCGTCGACCTGCCACGGCAGCCGCACGTTCTGGGCCTTGATGGTGATCCCGCGCTCGCGCTCGATGTCCATCCGGTCGAGGTACTGGGCCCGCATCTGGCGCTCCTCGACCACACCGGTGAGCTGCAGCATGCGGTCCGCGAGCGTCGACTTGCCGTGGTCGATGTGCGCGATGATGCAGAAGTTCCGGATCTTCGCGGGGTCCGTGAACGTGGTGTCGGCGAAGGTGCTGATGTCGGGCTCCTGACTCGGACGGGCAGCGGCCCTGGCGGGACGCGGTCACCCCTGCAGAATATCCAAGTCGCGGCGGGTCCGGTCCCGCGGCCGCACCTGCGCGGCCCCGCACGCCGCTAAGCTCGCCGACGTGGCTGGCACATGGAAGAAACTGGGCAGGCAACTGGGACGGCTCGCGGTCGAGCAGGGACCGCGATTGCTCGAGCAGGTGCAGCGCTCCGGCGCCCTCGACCGGGCCCGGACCGCGCTCGGCTCCGGTGCCGCCGACACCGCCCGGCCGGTCCCGAAGCCCGGCCGCCCGGTGACCTCCCACACCGCTCCCACCGCGCAGCGCGCCCGGCGGATCGCCTACGCCCCCGACCTCGACGGCCGCGCGGACCCCGGCGAGATCGTGTGGACGTGGGTGGCCTACGAGGAGGACGCGACCCAGGGCAAGGACCGGCCCGTGCTCGTCGTCGGACGCAACGGTGGCACCCTGCTCGGCCTGATGCTGTCGTCGAACAACGACCGGGACGGTCACCGCGACTGGCTGGCCCTGGGCAACGGCAGCTGGGACGCGGGCAGCCGGCCCAGCTGGGTCCGCCTGGACCGCGTGCTGGACGTGCCCGAGGAAGGCATCCGGCGCGAAGGCGCGGTGCTCGACCGGGCCCGGTTCGAGCAGGTCGCCACGCGCCTTCGCGCCGAGTACGGCTGGCAGTAGCCGGCCCTCGCCTTACCGCCGGCGGGCGCCCGCCACCCGCGCCGTGGACGGCCGCAATCCGGCGAACCGCCCGAACAGCGACCGGTAGACCAGCGCCCCGAGGGCGCCGCCGATCAGCGGGAACAGGATGAACAGCCAGAGCTGTCCGAGCGCGCCGTCCTGGTACGGCGCGACCGCGATGCTCCGCGCCGGATTGACCGAGGTGTTGTCGATCGGGATCGAGACCAGGTGGATCACCGCCAGGGTGAATCCGATCGACACCCCGGCCAGCAGGACGTCCGAGGCCTGGTCCGTCGCGGCGAGCACCACGAACACCAGCAGCGCGGTCAGCAGCACCTCGACGACCATGGTCGCCCCGATCCCGTAACCCTCGACGAGCACACCGCCGAGCGGGCCCTCCACCGCCGACGGGCTGTGCGGGCCCCAGCCGTTGGCGCCGAGCCCCTGCGCGGCCCGGTCGTAGGTGGGCAGCGACTGCGCCACCGAGTAGATCGTCACGCCCGCGACGAGGCCGCCGAGGACCTGGGCCACGACGTAGAACACCGCCCGCTTGAGGGTGACCTGGCCGATCGCGAGCTGGCCGACCGTCACCGCCGGGTTCACATGGCATCCGGAGATCGGCCCGATGGCGTAGACGAGGAACAGCAGGGTCAGCCCGAACGCCAGCGCGACGCCGAGATTGCCGACCTTGTCCCCGGCGAACACCGCCGTGCCGACCGCGGAGAAGACCAGCACGAACGTGCCGATCGCCTCCGCGGCGTACTTCTTGGCGTCCGAGAATTCGTCCTTCTCCACGGCCTCGAGCGCGGTCTCGTGCTCGGTCTCGTGCTCGGCGGCCCCGGGTGCCCGGTCCGCCGCCCGGCCCTCGTGGCCCGTCTCGCGTTCGTTCGTCATGCGCCCACCTCGCGTCGTGCGGTCCCGCGGGACCGGATCCGATGTGTCGAACTTCGGCACTGGCGAGCACCGCGGGTCGAAGACGGGCTCACAGGCCGCACAGCACTACCGCAACAAGACACAGCGGACACTACGCAAGCCGGGTGACCTCCACAACAACGTCGAGTGCCGTCGAACCGCCGCCGGAGTAGATGCCCTTCAGCGGCGGCACGTCCGCGTAGTCCCGGCCGGTACCGACGGACACGTGCTGTTCACCGACGACCGTGGCGTTGGTCGGGTCGTAACCCCACCACGAACCGGTCCAGGCCTCGACCCACGCGTGCGACTCCCCCGCGACGGTCGCCCCGACGGGGGCAGCGGCCGTCGGATGCAGGTAACCCGACACGTACCGGCTGGGAATTCCCATGCCGCGCAGCAGGAGCAGCGTCAGGTGCGCATAGTCCTGGCAGACCCCCTCGCGTTCCTCGAAGGCCTGCACGGCCGAGGTGTGCACCCCCGTCGTGCCGGGGACGTAGGACATCTCGTCGTGCACCCACTGCGCCGCGGCCAGCACCGCGGCCACCGGATCGGCACCCTTGGCGATCTGCCGGGCGACCCTGGCGAGACCGCGATCGGCCGGCACGTACCGCGACGGCAGCAGCACCTCGTCGTAGCGGTCCCGGTTCTCCTCGCTGCGCAGTTCGTCCCATCCGATCGCCTCGTCGGGCACCGCGGTCTCCTCGGTCTCCACCACCGACAGTCCGGTCACCTCCAGCGAGGTGTGCGGCGCGTGCAGGTCGAACGCGGTCACCGCCGTGCCCCAGTAGTCGACGTACCGGTACGACCGTGTCGCCGGGGTGGTCTCGACCCGGTTGAGCACGACGGTCTGCCGGCTGTCCGCGCGGGGCGTGAGCCGTACCTCGTTGTACGACGAGGTGACCGGCGCGTCGTACGCGTACCCCGTCTTGTGGACCACTCGCATCCGCCAGGTCACAACTCACCCTCCACGATCGTCTCCCCCTGTGCCGCGCCGGCATCGGTCCAGGCCACCCACGGCGCTGCGTGGAAGTACTGCAGCGCGATCGCCTCGCCGACCTGCCGGCACATCTCCTGCAGCGACTGCAGGCGCGTCTGCAGATCCTCGAGCAGCCGTCCGGGGGCGAGGAACTCGAGTTCGCTGCGGGCACGGCCGAGCAGACGTTGCGCCTCGTCCCGGGCACCGATCCGGCTGTGCGGATGCCGGTCGAGCGCACCGAGGCACCGCTCGGCCTCGCTGATGGCGAAGAACACCGACCGCGGGAACAGCCGGTCCAGCAGCATGAATTCGAGCACCAGGCTCGCGTCGAGGGCACCGCGGTAGGTGCGCAGGTAGGTGTCGTGACCACCGACCGACCGCAGGACCGTCGCCCACGTCGGCGAGCCCGGGCGGTCGCCCGCCCGGGAGAGCAGCAGCCGTACCACCATGTCGACGCGTTCGATGGACCGGCCCAGCAGCAGGAAGCGATAGCCGTCGTCGCGGCTGAGCGTCGAGTCCGCCAGGCCCGCGAACATCGCCGCACGCTCCTCGACGTACCGGAAGAACTCGTGCGGTCCGAGCCGCTGGGCGGCCCGCTTGCGCTCGGCGAGACCGTTGTAGGTGGCGTTCAGGCACTCCCACATCTCGCTGGAGGTGACCTCGCGGGCGCCGCGGGCGTTCTCGCGCGCGTGCGCGACGGAATCGACGATCGACCCCTGCCCCTGCCGGTCGAACGCGATCAGGTCGACCACGGTGGACACGTCCAGCACGCCCGGCGGCTCGGCGAATCCGAGTACCCGCAGCAGCTGCCGGCAGGTGCGGTCGGGGTCGACCGTGGAGTCCTCGAGCAGCTGGTGCACCGCGACGTCCATGATGCGGGCGGTGTCGTCGGCGCGTTCGACGTAGCGGCCGATCCAGAACAGGGACTCGGCATTGCGGGCCAGCATCAGCGCCCACCCCCGAGCCCGCTCTGCTGCTGCTGTTGTTGCTGTTGCTGTTGTGGGCCGCCGATGTCGGGTCCGTGCTCGACCTGCGCGCCGTGCGCCGGCCGGTCGACCACCTGGGCGCCGCCGAGTTCTCGTTCCTCCCCGGAACTGCGCGCGGCGAGCACCCACGTGTCCTTGCTGCCGCCGCCCTGGCTCGAGTTCACCACGAGCGACCCTTCGGGCAGCGCGACGCGCGTGAGACCGCCGGGCAGCACCCACACCTCCTCCCCGTCGTTGACGGCGAAGGGCCGCAGGTCCACGTGACGCGGCGCGAGCCGGTCCCCCACCCGGGTGGGAACGGTGGACAACTGCACGACGGGCTGGGCGATCCAGCTGCGCGGGTCGTTGCGGATCTTGCGGGTCATGGTCTTCAGCTCGGCGGGCGAGGCGTCGGGACCGAACACGATGCCGTACCCGCCGGAGCCTTCCACCGGCTTGATCACGAGTTCGTCGAGACGGTCGAGCACCTCCTCGCATTCCTCGTCCAGCCAGCAGCGCAGCGTGTCGACGTTGGGCAACAGCGGCTTCTCGCCGAGGTAGTAGTCGATGATCTCGGGGACGTAGGTGTAGACGAGCTTGTCGTCGCCGACACCGTTGCCGACGGCGCTCGAGATCACGACGTTGCCGGCGCGGGCGGCGTTGAGGATGCCGGCGACGCCGAGCACGGAGTCGGGACGGAACTGCATCGGATCGAGGAAGGCGTCGTCGATCCGGCGGTAGATCACGTCGACCTGCCGTTCGCCTTCGGTGGTGCGCATGTAGACCGCGTTGTCACGACAGAACAGGTCCCGGCCCTCGACGAGTTCGACACCCATCTGCCGGGCCAGCAGGGAGTGCTCGAAATACGCGGAGTTGGCCACGCCGGGGGTCAGCACCACCACGGTCGGGTCGGCGGCGTTGAGCGCGGCGGCCGCCCGCAGCGCCCGCAGCAGGTGCGAGGCGTAGTCGCCGACGGGACGCACCCGGTGCTCGCGGAACAGGTCCGGGGCGATCCGGGCCATCACCCGCCGGTTCTCCATGACGTACGACACCCCGGACGGCGAGCGCAGATTGTCCTCGAGGACCCGGAACGTGCCGTTCTCGTCGCGGATCAGGTCGATGCCCGCGACGTGGATCCGGACGCCGTTGGGCGGGACGATGCCGACGGCCTCGCGGTGGAAGTGCTCGCACGAGGTCACCAGCCGCTTGGGGATGACGCGGTCGCGGAGGATGTGCTGCTCGCGGTAGACATCGTCGAGGAACATCTCGAGCGCCTTCACCCGCTGGGTGATGCCCCGTTCGAGGCGGGCCCACTCCGCCGCCGCGATGACCCGGGGCATCAGGTCGAGCGGGAAGGGCCGCTCCTGTCCGGACAGGGAGAAGGTGACGCCCTGGTCGGTGAAGGCGCGGCCGAGGGCCTCGGTGCGCGCCGCGAGCTCGTCGGCGCCGGTGGAGACGAACCGTTGGTGCAGCCGCCGGTAGGGGGCTCGCACCCCACCGGTCTCGTCGAACATCTCGTCGAACGCGAGCGTGTAGCCGGGCACGTCGCGATAGCCGTCGAACACCCCGTCGGAACGCCTGCGCGAGCGGGAGCGGTCGGGGGGTCGGGCGACGGTTGTTCGGCTGCTCATGCCCGAAATCCTGCTACAGGATGCCGGGCTGTGCAGTGCCGGAAACCCGCTTGTCACCTGCCCGTCACCACCGGCGGTTCCGGCGCCCGGTTTGGGGTTTGCGACAGGCCGCTGGTATCGTGGTCCGTCGGTGCCGTAGTGCGCCCAGAGCTTTCCGACCAACTACCAGCAAGACGACAGGATTTTACGCGTGGCCAACATCAAGTCCCAGGTGAAGCGGATCCGCACCAACGAGCGCAACCGACTCCGCAACCAGTCGGTCAAGTCCTCGCTGCGCACGGCGATCCGTTCCTTCCGCGAGGCCGCGGCCGCCGGTGACAAGGACAAGGCCACCGAGCTCCTCGTCTCCACCAGCCGCAAGCTCGACAAGGCTGCCAGCAAGGGCGTGATCCACGCCAACCAGGCCGCCAACAAGAAGTCCGCCCTGGCCAAGGTCGCCAACGGACTCTGAGGTAGAACGCAAGCTCTGCTCCGGAAGCCGCCCCGTCCCTCGGACCGGGCGGCTTCCGTCGTCTAGCCAATATGTCCCTGTCGGGACGCCCGTTCCGGGGTGAAAATGGTGTGGTGGTCGCCCGTCGACGCCGTGCCACTATGGTCCTTCGAGGCCGTCGTCTAGCCGGGCGTTGGGGGTCACGCCGC
>NZ_JAALEG010000053.1 GCF_011058165.1 Rhodococcus aetherivorans | reverse complement strand
TTCTCGAACTGGTCCGCAAGACGATTCCACCGCTCCACCCGGCAGGCATCCCCTTCGTCGCCGCCCCGCTCGCCGTCGCGGCGCTCGGCCGCAACCGCAAGTGGGTCCGTCGCGCCGGCCTCGTCTCGGCCGCCGCCACCGCAGGATTCTTCCGCCACCCCCACCGGGTGCCGCCCAACCGGGTCGGCGTCGTCGTGGCCCCGGCGGACGGCGAGGTGGCCCTCGTCGACACCGCGGTGCCGCCCGCCGAACTCGAGATGGGCACCGAGCCGCGGCCGCGGGTGAGCATCTTCCTGTCCGTGCTCGACGTGCACGTCCAGCGCAGCCCCGTCGGCGGCACCGTCACCAAGGTCGTGCACCGCCCCGGGCAGTTCCTCTCGGCCGACCTCGCCGATGCCAGCGAGGTCAACGAACGCAACAGCATGCTCCTCGAGACCCGCGACGGCGCCGACGTGGCCGTCGTCCAGATCGCCGGGCTGCTCGCCCGCCGCATCGTGTGCGACGCGAAGGCGGGCGACACGCTGCCGATCGGCGACACCTACGGCCTGATCCGCTTCGGTTCCCGTGTCGACACCTACCTGCCCCCGGGCAGCACCCTCCTCGTCGAACGCGGGCAGAAGACGATCGGCGCCGAGACCGTCATCGCCCAGCTGCCGTGAGCCCGTCCGCCGCCTCCCCGGCAGCCCCGGAACGCAAACGCCGCGGTCGCCCGCAGGCCGTGCGGCTGCTGCCGAGTGTCATCACGATCCTCGCGCTCTCCGCCGGCCTGTCCGCGGTGAAGTTCGCCCTCGACGGCCAGCTGGGCACCGCCCTCGGCATGATCGGCGCGGCAGCGGTGCTGGACTCCCTCGACGGGCGCATCGCCCGCCTGCTGGACGCCACGACCAAGATCGGCGCCGAGCTGGACTCGCTGTCCGACGCGGTGGCGTTCGGCGTGGCCCCGGCCCTCGTGCTGTACGTGACGCTGCTGGACGGCAGCCCGTTCGGCTGGATCATCTCCCTGCTGTACGCGGTCAGCATCGTCCTGCGCCTCGCCCGGTTCAACACCCTGCTCGAGGACGACACGGTGCCCGCGTACGCCCGCGAGTACTTCGTCGGCGTGCCGTCCCCCGCCGGCGCCCTCGTCGCCCTGGCGCCGGTCGCCGCGCACATCCAGTGGGGTGAGGGCTGGTGGGACTCCTACCCCGTCGTGGCCGCCTGGACGCTGCTCACCGCCGCCCTCGTCGTCAGTCAGATACCGACCCTGGCGATGAAGTCGGTGTCCGTGCCGCCCCGCTACGCGGTGATCCTCCTGGTACTCGTGGCGGTCGCGGCGGCCGCGCTGGTCACCTACCCGTACGTGCTCATGCTCGTCCTCATCGGCCTGTACCTGGCGCACATCCCGTTCGCGATCCGCTCCAAGCGCTGGGTGGCGGCGCGGCCGGAGACATGGAACATCAAGCCGTCCGAGCGGCGCGCCCTGCGCGCCGAGCACCGCGCCCTCAGGCCACGGCGGGTCGCGATCCGGCGCGCCCCGCAGCCCCGGCAGTCCGCCGCGCGACTCGGTCTGCGCCGCCCCCGCGGACGCTGACGACGCTCTAGGCTCGGCGGGGTGAGCAGCCCCGAACTCGCGTTGACCGTCCGCCTCAACACCTCCGCGGCCGATGCGCGCCGCGGCGTCGTCCGCGTGCACCCGGAGGTGCTCACCGCGCTGGGCCTGCGCGAATGGGACGCGATCGCGCTGATCGGGGGGCGCCGCACCGCGGCCGTCGCCGGCCTCGCCCCCGCCGGCACGCCGACCGGCACGATCCTGCTCGACGACGTGACGCTCTCCAACGTGGGGCTGCGCGAGGACGCCACCGTCCTCGTCGGCCCGGTCGTCGTCCACGGCGCCCGCACGGTCGCGGTCACCGGATCGGCACTCGCCACCCACACGATCGACGACGTCACCCTGCGCCAGGCACTGCTGGGCAAGGTCCTCACCGTCGGCGACGCGGTCTCGCTGCTGCCCCGCGATCTCGGACCGGGCACGAGCACCGCCCCCACCACGCGCACCCTGTCCCGCACGTTCGGGATCGCCTGGACCACGGAACTGCTCACCGTCACCGCCGTCGACCCCGCCGCACCGGTGAGCGTGCAACCGAACACCGCGGTGAGCTGGGGCACCACCCCGGCCGGGCGGGCCGTCGCCGGCCCCCGCCCGGCCGCCGCCCCGTCGGCCCGGCCCGCGATCCCCGCACCGCCGCCACCACCGGTGGAGGACCTGGTCGGCGTGCAGACCCAGGCCGGCAGGCTCACCGAGTGGCTGAAGCTGGCCCTCGACGAGCCCGAACTGCTGCGCACCCTCGGCGCCTCCCCCCACCTCGGAGTGCTGATCACCGGGCCCGCCGGCGTCGGCAAGGCCACCCTCGCCCGCGCAGTCCTCGCCGGCCGTCGCGTCGTCGAGCTCGACGGGCCGAGCGTGGGCGCCACTGCCGCCGACGATCGGCTGCGCCGCGTGACCACCGCCGTCGCCGACCTGGCCCCCGGCGGGGTCCTGCTCGTCACCGACATCGACGCCCTGCTGCCCGCCGACCCCGAACCGGTGTCGGCGCTGATCCTCGACCAGCTGCGCCGCGCCGTCGACACCGTCGGGGTCGCGCTCGTCGCGACCACGGCGCACCCCACCGAGGTGGACTCGCGGGTCCGCTCCCCCGAGATCTGCGACCGGGAACTGGCCCTGCCCCTGCCCGACGGCGCCACCCGTCGCGCCCTGCTCGACGTGCTGCTGCGCCGGGTGCCCACCGACACCCTCTCGCTCGACGCCGTCGCCGCCCGCGCGCCCGGCTTCGTCGTCGCCGACCTGGCCGCCCTGTGCCGGGAGGCGGCGCTGCGGGCGGCGGCGCGGGCGAGCCGCGACGACACCGAGCCGAGGCTCACTCAGGATGACCTGCTCGGTGCGCTCGAGGTGATCCGCCCGCTGTCGCGATCGGGCACCGAGGAGCTGGCCATCGGCAGCGTCACCCTCGACGACGTCGGCGACATGGTCGACACCAAACAGTCGCTCACGGAGGCGGTGCTGTGGCCGTTGCACCACCCCGACTCGTTCGCCCGCCTCGGCGTCGAGCCGCCGCGCGGTGTACTGCTCTACGGGCCACCGGGTTGCGGCAAGACCTTCCTGGTGCGCGCGCTGGCCAGCTCGGGACAGCTGAGCGTGCACGCCGTCAAGGGCGCCGAGCTGATGGACAAATGGGTGGGCGCCTCGGAGAAGGCTGTGCGGGAGCTGTTCCAGCGGGCCCGCAACTCCGCACCGGCGCTGGTGTTCCTCGACGAGATCGACGCGCTCGCCCCGCGCCGCGGGCAGAGCTCCGACTCCGGCGTCACCGACCGGGTGGTGGCCGCCCTGCTCACCGAACTCGACGGGGTCGAACCGCTGCGCGACGTCGTGGTGCTCGGCGCCACCAACCGGCCCGACCTGATCGATCCGGCCCTGCTGCGCCCCGGCCGGCTCGAGCGGCTGGTGTTCGTGCCGCCGCCGGACGCCGAGGCGCGCGCCGCGATCCTGCGCACCGCGGGCAAGTCGGTGCCGCTGGCCAACGATGTGGACCTCGGCGCCCTCGCCGCGGACCTCGACGGCTACTCCGCGGCGGACTGCTCGGCGCTCCTGCGGGAGGCCGCGCTCGCGGCGATGCGCCGCAGCGTCGACGCCGCGGCCGTCACCGCCGACGACGTCGCGGCGGCGCGGAAGGCGGTGCGCCCGTCGCTGGAGGCCGCGCAGGTCGAACACCTGCGGGCCTACGCCGAGGGGCGCTGACGATGCCGGCGGCGACGGTGCGGTTGGACGAGCCGGTCGCGGGTCTCGCGGCGTTGTGCGCGGGCGCCCTCGCCGGCTTCGCCGTAGCGGTGGACGGGGTGGCGCTCCCCGCCGCGACGGGCAGCGCCACCGGGCCGATCGTGTTCGCGGTGGCGGCGGTGCTGGCGGTCGCGGGCCTGCAACGCTCGGGGTCGCGCCGTACGGCGTGGTTGCTGGCGGCCGGCTGCACGGTGGTGCTGGGGACGGTGCGGTTCGCGGTACCTGCCGCCGACCCCGACACCCTCACCGTGCTGCCCCTGATCAGTGCGGGAGCCGCCGGGATCCTGCTCGGGGCGGCGGTCGCCGCGGCGTGGGGCGAACCGATCGGGCAGTGGGCGGTGGTCGTCGGGGCGTGGGCGGTGTTCCTGCTCGCCGGCCCGATGGGGACGTCCCTGCAGTCGTCGGCGCTGCCGTCGCCGCTGCAGTGGCCGCTCGCCGTCGCAGCCGGGGCCGTGGTGCTCGCCGCATTCGTCGCGGGGGCCGGGGCCCGGGTGCAGCGGCCGGAGGCGCGGCTGCCGATCGTCGCGGTCGGGGCGACGGCGGCGCTGACCGTCGGCATGCACGTGCTCGCCGGCTGGGTGGGCGAGCAGGCCACCTCGGCTGCGGCGTGGATGTGGCTGGCCGCCGCGGCCGTGCTCGCCGCGACGGTGCTCGGTGCGGAGGCCGTCGGCCGTTTCCTGCCCTTCGCAGACGGCCGGTTCCCCGTCGCCGCGATCGGGGCGACGGCCGCGGCGTACCCGCTGGTCGACGACCTGGCCGGGAGGGAGGTGTCCGCGTGGGTTCCCGCGGCCGGGGTGCTGGCGGTCGCGGCGGGAGCCGCGCTCGCGTGGCGGGTCCCGCGGGTCGAGCTGGGCCTGGGGGTGGCCCTGGTCGTCACGCTGACCGCGGCGCTGTGGCCCGACACCGCGGCGGACGGCCCGCAGTTGCTGGTGCGCGTGGCGCTGGTCGCCGCGGGCACCGGCCTGGCGCTGGGGGCGGCGCTGCCGGGTGCGGCACCGATCGCCGCGATGGGCCTGGTGCTGCCGGTCGCGGCCGCCACGGTGGCCGCGGTCTGGGCGCTACCCGCCGACCCGCGGCTGCTCACCGGTGCGCTGGCGGCGACGGGCGCGGTATGCGCGTGGCGCTGCCGGAGCTGACGTGGCCGGTCTCACTCGGCCCGGACGAGACCGAGGGCGTGCAGGTGCTCGAACACCAGCATCGAACCCGGCGCGACCTCGGGCAGGGCAGCGTACTCGGCGACGGTGAACCAGCCGAGTTCGGCGATCTCCGCCGCCGGGCGCGGTTCCCCGGCCAGCTCGGCCGTGAAGCAGGTCATGTGCAGGCGAGTGCCGACCGGATGGCCGAAGGCCTCGGCCTCGAAGATCCCGACCTCGGCGACGGTGCCGTCGACGAGGCCGACGCCGAGTTCCTCGCGGATCTCCCGGTGCAGGGCCTGCTCGGGGGTCTCGCCGGGATCGATCTTGCCGCCCGCCATGTAGAAGGCGGTCTTGCCGGCGGAACGGGTCTGCAACAGGCGTCCGTCGCGGACGTACGCGAGCGCGGCGGTACGGATCGGTCCGGTCTCGGGCATGGGGGCACTCTACGATGGGAATCGGACATCGGAGCGTCGGCGGCCGATTCGCAACCGTGCGAATGCTGCCGGTAAGCTGACACCGAATCCGATTTGTCCATTTGCAGAGCAGCACGTGCATCGGGATTTCCCGGGTCCGCGCGGCTCGGGCATCGCCCCCTGTGGGTGCTGCACAACACTTGCAAGCCTGTTACACCCCGCCGCCAGGCCCGACCCCGACGGAGTGCCTTTGCTCGCCATACTCATCGCCCACGCGGTCGCCGCTCTCGTTGCGCCGCCTCTGGTCAGAGTCATGGGGAGAAATGCGTTCCTACCGCTGGCGCTCGTGCCACTGGCGAGCCTCGGCTGGGTGATCGGCAACTGGGGCACGGAACGCACGCTGCACATCGCGTGGGCGCCGGGCCTGTCGATGAACATCGACATGCGCTTCGACTCCCTCGCGGCGATCATGTCGGCGCTGGTGCTGGGCATCGGCGCGCTCATCCTGCTCTACTGCGCCCGGTACTTCACCGACGACGAGCCCCGCCTGGGGATCTTCGCCGCCGAGATGGTCGCCTTCGCCGGCGCCATGTTCGGCCTGGTGACCAGCGACAACATGCTGGTCCTCTACACGTTCTGGGAACTGACCACCGTGCTGTCGTTCCTGCTGGTCGGCCACTACGCGGAGCGGGCGTCGAGCCGCCGCGCCGCCACCCAGGCCCTGCTCGTCACCACCGCGGGTGGCCTCGCGATGCTCGTCGGCATCATCGTGCTCGGGCAGCTGGTGGGCAGCTACAACCTCTCCGACGTGATCGCGGCCGCCCCGAGCGGCTGGCTGGCCGGGGTGGGCGTCGCCCTGGTGCTGGTCGGCGCCCTGTCGAAGTCCGCGGTGGTGCCGCTGCACTTCTGGCTGCCCGGCGCGATGGCAGCCCCGACCCCCGTCTCCGCGTACCTGCACGCCGCCGCGATGGTGAAGGCGGGCATCTATCTGGTGGCGCGGCTGGCTCCGGCGTTCGCCGATGCGGCGCCGTGGCGGCCCATCGTCGTCACCCTCGGCCTGGCGTCGATGCTGCTCGCCGGCTGGCGCGCGTTCCGGGCCTTCGACCTGAAGCTGATCCTGGCGTTCGGCACCGTCAGCCAGCTCGGTTTCCTCATCGCCCTGGTGGGGATCGGCAGCCGGGAGGCGGCGCTGGCCGGCATGGCCATGGTCGTGGCCCATGCGATGTTCAAGGCCTGCCTGTTCATGGTGGTCGGCATCGTCGACCACGGCGCCGGCACCCGCGACATCCGCAAGCTCGCGCACCTCGGGAAGCGGGCGCCGTTCCTCGCGGCCGTCGCGGCCGTCGCCGCGATGAGCATGGGCGGCCTGCCCGTGTTCATCGGGTTCGTCGGCAAGGAGGCCGCCCTCGAGGCCGTGCAGGTGACGACCCTGCTGAGCCCGTGGGCCCGGATCGCGGTACTCACCGCGATCGTCGCCGGGTCGATCCTCACCCTGGCGTACAGCATCCGGTTCGTGTGGGGCGCCTTCGGACGCAAGCAGCTCAAGCGCCCGAGTCCGGCCGTGCAGAACTTCCACGCCGCCGGCCCGCTGCTGCTGTTCTCCCCGACCGTCCTGGCCTTCGGCGGGTTGGCCGCCGGACTCGCGGCGCCGTGGCTCGACACGCTGCTGTCCCCCTACGCGGACACGCTGCCCAGCACCCTGGACAAGCCCTACCACCTCGCGCTGTGGCACGGCGTCGGCCTCCCCCTCGTGCTGACCGCCGTCGTCGTGGCCGGTGGCACCGCGCTGTACTTCGCCCACCGCGCGATCTCCCGCGTGAAGTTCGAGCGTCAGCTGTTCGGCAACGCCGACCGCATGTACGACGCGACGCTGCGCTTCATGGACACCGTGTCGATACGGCTGACCGGTTCCACCCAGCGGGGCTCGCTGCCGCTGACCCAGGGCATCATCCTGGTCACCCTGGTGGTGCTGCCCACCACGCTGCTGCTGGTGTTCGGCCCCGAGCGGGACATGGCGGTGCGGTGGTGGGACTCGTCCGTCCAGTTCGCGGCGGCGGCCATCATCATGTGCGGCGCCCTGGCCGCGACGGTGATGCGCAACCGCCTCGCCGGCGTGCTGCTCGTGGGCCTGACCGGCTACGGGTGCGGATTCCTGTTCGCCCTGCAGGGCGCCCCGGACCTCGCGCTCACGCAGTTCCTCGTCGAAACGCTGACCCTCGTCATCTTCGTGCTGGTGCTGCGCAAGCTCCCCGCCGAGTCCCGTCCCGAACACGTGGTGGGCCGGAAGCTGCCGCGCGCCCTGCTCGGCATCGCCGTCGGCGTCGCGGTCACGACGATCGGGGTGTTCGCCACGAACGCCCGCACCGCCGACCCGATCGCGCTGCTGCTGCCGGAGGCGGCCTACGAACTCGGCAACGGCAAGAACGTGGTCAACGTGCTGCTCGTCGACATCCGGGCGTGGGACACCCTCGGGGAGATCTCCGTGCTGCTCGTCGCGGCGACGGGTGTGGCGAGCCTGGTGTTCCGCACCCGCCGCTTCGGTTCGGCGCCGCGCGTCTCGGACGCCCCCGCGGCGCAGCTCGACGCGATGTCGTCGAGCACCGAGACGACGTGGCTGCGCGGCGGGGACCTCATCGACCCGCGGCACCGCTCGCTGGTCCTCGAGGTCACGACCCGCCTGGTGTTCCCGACGATGATGGTGCTGTCGGTCTACTTCTTCTTCGCCGGGCACAACGCGCCCGGCGGCGGCTTCGCCGGCGGCCTGATCGCGGGGCTTGCGCTGGTGCTGAGATATCTGGCCGGTGGCCGTTACGAGCTCGGCGAGGCGGTGCCCATCGACGCGGGCAAGATCCTCGGCCTGGGTCTGACGTTCTCGGCGGGGACCGCCCTGGTCTCCCTGTTCCTCGGTGCGCCGCCGCTGTCGTCGGCGACCGTCGAGATGACTCTGCCGCTGCTCGGCGACATCAAGCTCGTCACTGCACTGTTCTTCGACCTGGGGGTGTATCTGATCGTCGTCGGCTTGGTACTCGACGTGCTCCGCAGTCTCGGCGCGCGTCTCGATGCGGAGATCGTGGGTGAGAAGCGATGAGCGCGAATCTGACCATGCTCGCTCTGGTCGGGGTGCTGGTCGCCTCCGGGGTGTACCTGCTGCTCGAGCGCAGCATCATCAAGATGCTGCTGGGGTTGCTGCTGATCGGCAACGGCATCAACCTGCTGATCCTCACCCTCGCCGGGCCGGCCGGCGGCCCGCCCGTGGTCGGTGCCCGCAACGACCTGCACGAGAACATGGCCGACCCGCTGGCACAGGCGATGATCCTCACGGCGATCGTCATCACCATGGGCGTGGCCGGCTTCGTGCTGGCGCTCACGTACCGGTCGTTCACGCTCAGTGCCCGCGACGAGGTCGAGAACGACCCCGAGGACACCAAGGTGTCGCAGCGGCGCTCGCCCGCCGAGGCCCCCGACCGCGACCGTTCGGACGATCCGCTCACCGGCCTGCCGAGCCGCAGCGGCGACGCGTTCGACGCGGCCGGCAACCCGATCCCCCTGGAGGAACTCGTCAACCTGGAGGACCTCGAATCCTACGAGGACCTGCACGACGGCGACTTCGACGACGAGACGGATTCGGCCTACAGCGACGGTGAGACGGCCCGCGGGGACGACGCACCGTCCCGGGGAGGAAGGACCCGATGATCCTGTCCGCGACGGCGCTGACCCCGCTGCCCGTCCTCATCCCGATGCTGGCGGCGGCCGCGACGCTGATCCTCGGGCGCCGGCCCCGCGCTCAGCGGGCCGTGACCCTCGTTGCGCTCGTCGCCGTGCTGGTGGTGTCGGGCCTGCTGCTGTACCTCGCCGACCGGGACGGCATCGCGGTCGTGCAGGTCGGCGGATGGGACTCCCCCATCGGGATCTCCCTGGTGGTCGACCGGCTCGCGGCGCTGATGCTGGTGGTGTCGGCGATCGTGCTGCTCGCCGTCATGCTGTACGCGGTCGGACAGGGCATCCACGACGGCAACGACCAGCAGCCCGTGTCGATCTTCCTGCCGACGTACCTGGCACTGACCGCGGGCGTGTGCAACGCATTCCTCGCCGGCGACCTGTTCAACCTCTTCGTCGGGTTCGAGGTGCTGCTCGCGGCGTCGTTCGTGCTGCTCACCCTGGGGGCGAGCGCGGACCGGGTCCGCGCCGGCGTCTCCTACGTGATGGTCTCGATGGTCTCGTCGCTGATCTTCCTGGCCGGCATGGGGTTCGCGTACGCCGCCACCGGCACCCTGAACCTGGCGCAGATGGCGGTGCGGATGGACGACGTGCCGGAGGGCACCCGCGCCGCGATCTTCGGCGTGCTCCTCGTCGCGTTCGGCATCAAGGCGGCGGTGTTCCCGCTGTCGACGTGGCTGCCGGACTCGTACCCCACCGCCCCGGCGCCGGTCACCGCCGTGTTCGCCGGCCTGCTCACGAAGGTCGGCGTCTATGCCATCATCCGGGCGCACACGCTGCTGTTCCCGGGCGGCGAGCTCGACAACGTGCTCCTGGTGGCCGGCCTGCTGACGATGGTGATCGGCATCCTCGGCGCCATCGCCCAGAACGACATCAAGCGCCTGCTGTCGTTCACCCTCGTCAGCCACATCGGCTACATGGTGTTCGGGATCGCCCTCTCGACGCAGGCGGGGTTGTCCGGCGCCGTGTACTACGTCGCCCATCACATCCTGGTCCAGACGACGCTGTTCCTCGTGGTCGGCCTGATCGAGCGGCAGGCCGGCTCGGCGTCGCTGCGGCGGCTCGGCGGACTCGCCCTCGCCAGCCCGGTCCTCGCGATCGCGTTCCTCGTCCCGGCGCTGAACCTCGGGGGCATCCCCCCGTTCTCCGGGTTCATCGGGAAGGTGGCCCTGCTGCAGGCCGGCGCCGCCGACGGATCCGTCCTGGCGTGGGTGCTGGTTGCGGGCGGCACCGTCACGAGCCTCCTCACCCTGTACGTCGTCGCCCGGGTGTGGACCAAGGCCTTCTGGCGGGCCCGCGCCGACGCCCCCGAGGGCGGCCTCGCCGACGCCGCCCCGTCCGCGCTGATCGACGAATCCGGGATGGAGGTCGCCTTCTCGGACCGGGCCGACGTCGGGCGCATGCCCCCGGCGATGCTGGTTCCGACGATCGGTCTCGTCGTCGTCGGCCTGGCCCTGACCGTGTTCGCCGGCCCGCTCGTCGACATCAGCGACCGTGCCGCCGAGAACCTGCGGGATCGGTCCGTCTACATCGAAGCCGTGCTGGGAGGTCAGCCGTGACGAGCCGGTCGAATCTGCTCCGCCTGTTCGTCCTGGGCTGGATGACGCTGGTGTGGGTGCTGTTGTGGGGCACCTTCAGCGCCGCGAACCTGCTCGGCGGGATCGCCGTCGCGGTGATCGTCACAGTGATGCTGCCGCTGCCGCGGGTGCCCGTCGAGGGCCGCCTGCACGTGCTGTCCGCCGTGCGCCTGGCCGCCGTGATCTTCGTGGATACGATGAAGTCCACGGTCTCGGTCGGGTGGCTCGCGATCCGGCCGGCGCCGCCGCCGGTGACCGGTGTGCTGCGGTGCCGGCTCACCATCAAGTCCGACCTGGTGCTCACCCTGTGGGCGGACATCATGAACAACATCCCCGGCACGATGGTCCTCGAGATCGACCAGGCCCGCCGGATCGTCCACGTCCACGTCCTGGATGTGGGCACCGACCGGAAGGTCGCGGACTTCTACCGCTCCGCGCGGCGCATCGAACGCCTGCTGATCTCGACGTTCGAACGCAACAACGAATGGCAGCCCAGCCCCTGGGTCGTCCGGGAGGAGGCGTGATGACGGTGATACTGGCGCTCTCGGGCGCTCTGCTGGTGGTCGCGGCCGCGCTCATCACCTACCGGGTGCTGGCCGGCCCCACCTCGCTGGACCGGCTGATCGCCCTCGACGCACTGCTGGCCATCGCGATGTGCGGGCTCGCCGCGTGGGCGGTGCACAGCCGGGATACGACGATCGTGCCGGCCGTCGTCGCTCTGGCCCTCGTCGGATTCATCGGCTCGGTATCGGTGGCACGATTCCGGGTGCGTGACGACCAGTGACCACCGTGCTGGAACTCGTCGGCCACGTCCTCATCCTGAACGGCTCGGTCATCTCCCTCACCGCAGCGGTCGGCATCGTGCGCTTCCGCGACACCCTCTCGCGCATGCATCCGGCAACGAAACCGCAGGTGGTCGGCCTGCTGTTCGTGCTCGGCGGCGCGATGCTCATCCTGCGGGGCAACGTCGACATCTGGATGCTGGCGCTGGCGGGCATGTTCATGGTGCTGACCGCTCCCGTCATCGCCCACCGGGTGGGCCGGCTCGCCTACCGGGAGCAGCTCGGCCGCGACGGTCTGCTCAGCGGCGACGAGCAGTCGCCGGACGGGAGCTGACCGCATCCGGCCGGCGATCGCCGTCGGCCGCATGGAACGTGACGTGGAAGGCCACCGCCACCACCACCAGCGAACCGAGCAGGAGGGGCCCGGCGAGCGGTGCGTGCTCCGCCATGAGACCCGGCAGGTACCGGTAGGCCGCCAGCTGCGCGGCCAGCACCGCCGTGCCGCCCGCGACGAGGCGGATGCGGAACCAGCCCCAGCCGCGGTCCGGGTCGCGCAGCGCGGCCTCGAGCGTCAGGCACAGCACCGCGCCGGAGACGAGGTCCACGCCGTAGTGGTAGCCGAAGCCCAGCGTGGCGGCGAGGGTGCAGCCGAGCCACCCGGTGCCGAGCAGCCGCAGCCAACCGGGGCCGCCGCGGGTGTGCAGGAACAGCGCCAGCGCCCACGCGGTGTGCAGGCTCGGCATGCAGTTGCGCGGGGTGACCGCGTCGAACGGGATCGGCTGCGGGTCGGGATTCCACGGCACCGCAGCCGGCCAGAAGGTCCCCACCTGCCAGCCCGCGCCGTGGTCGCCGAACGCGAAGATCGGGCCCACCACCGGGAACAGCATGTAGACCAGCGGCCCCACCAGGCCGATGAGCAGGAAGGTGCGCACCAGGTGGTGTGCGGGCCAGGGGCGGCCGCCGCCGACGTTGCGGAGCTGGTACACGGCGACGACGATCGCCGCGACGGGCAGCTCGATGTACACCCAGTGCAGCACCGCGTACACGCCGGGCCCGAGCCATTCGAGAGCCCGGCCCGCCAGCCACGACGGATTGCCCAGGGCGTGGTCGGCGAGCTGGACGTACTCGTCGAGCACGTCCGGCCGGGTCCGTGCGGTCAGTTCGAGCCACGTGTCGCCGATCTTGACCGAGAGCACCAGCAGCACCCCGAGCGCGATGCCGCGCAGCGCACCGCGGCGCGGGCCGCCCTGCAACGCGACCGCGGCGTATCCGGCCAGCAGCACGAGCACGATCGTCGGCCCGTTCCCCACTGTCAGGGGGCCGCCGGTGAGGTACCGCTCGGCCGCGAACGCCCCGTCGAGCAGCACCGCGGCACCGACGGCTACGTACCGCAGGCGCGCGGTCAGGCCCACCATCGCCAGCGCGAGACCGGCCCACGGCACGGACGCCGACTTCGGGATCGCGACGACGTCGCCGACGAGTCCGGGGAGCGGCCCGGGGAACCCGCTGTACCGCGCGACCGCCTCGGCCACGAGGACACCGAGGATCGCGCCGGTCAGAGCGAGGGGAACGAACAGTTGCGGCACATGCGCCGGCTGCGCCTTCGGGCGCTCCACCCCTCGGATCGACACCGGTACATGGTAAACAGCGTGTGAACTGTGCGGGAACGGGGCCGATCGTTCAGGCGCGCAGTTCCTCCACCAGCGAGTCCACCACCGCGACGAGGTCGCCGCCGGTCTGCTCCGCGATCCGGCGCTGCCGCTGGTAGGAGGCTCCCCGCACGGGGATCTGCGCCACCTGGGCGAGTTCGTCCGCACAGCCGAGCCGCGCCGCCGTGGGAGTGAGCTGCTCGAGCAGGTCGTTCAGGTCGTCGGTGACGAGGCGCTCGTGGCACACCGGGTCGAGGATCACCTCGGCCTCGAGGCCGTAGCGGGCGGCGCGCCACTTGTTCTCCTTGACGTGCCACGGCTGCAGGGTGGGCAGCTGCTCGCCCCGCTCGAGCCGCTCGTCGTAGTACACGACGAGCGAGTGCACGAGGGCGACGAGGGCGGCCAGCTCGGCCTTGTTGGTGATGCCGTCGAAGACCCGGACCTCGATGGTGCCCCACCGCGGCGACGGGCGGATGTCCCAGTGCATGCCGCCCGGCTTCGTGATGACCCCGGACTTGAGCTGGTCCTCGATGAAGCTCTCGTACTGGGCCCAGCTCTCGAAGTGGTACGGCAGTCCGGCCGTCGGCAGCTGCTGGAACATCAGGGCACGGTTGCTCGCGTAGCCGGTGTCCACGCCCGCCCAGATCGGTGAGGAGGCCGACAGTGCCAGCATGTGCGGGTACTTCACCAGCAGCGCGTTGAGGATCGGGATGACCTTCTCCGCGGACGAGACACCGACGTGGACGTGCACGCCCCAGATGAGCATCTGCCGGCCCCACCAGCGGGTGCGCTCGATCATCTCGTCGTAGTCCGGGGACCGGGTGACGACCTGGTCGGTCCACTGCCCGAACGGATGGGTGCCGGCGCAGATCAGATCCACCCCCGCGGGATCGGCGGCGGTGCGCAGCAGGTCGAGGGATTCGGCCAGGTCGTCGACGGCCTCGGCGACGGTGTCGTGCACGTCGGTGACGAGTTCGACGGTGTTGCGGAGGAACTCCTTGGTGAGCCGCGGGGTCTGCCCGGCGCGCTGCTCGACCGCGTCGAAGACGACTGCGGCGGTGTTCGACAGGTCGCGCGTCTTCTTGTCCACCAGCGCGATCTCCCACTCGACGCCGAGAGTCGGGCGGGGTGAACCGGGAAACGGTACAGGCACGAATCGATCCAACCACAGGGCCCCGGCGACCGTCGCCGGTCGCCGGGGCCCTGCAAGTAGAGTTTCGGGAGGTGGCCGTCAGGAGACGACGCCGCAGGCGAGACGCTCGCCGCCGGCGGTTTCCTGGTGGACGACGACGGACGTGCCGTCCCCGCCCTGCAGGTCGTCGAGGGTGAACGCCTCGGTGGTGACGGTCAGCGATCCGGAGCCGCCCTCGCGCACCACGACCGCACCGAGGTCACCGCTCTCGGGGATGCTGGTGTTGCCGCCGGCCTGCAGGTGCCCGCCCGCGGACAGGAAGTTGCCGGGCTCGCCGCCGGTCGGGGCGGTGGAGTTGGTCTCGCACTTGCCGACCTCGTGGACGTGGACGCCGCGGTAGCCGACCGGCATGCCCTCGAGCTCGACGGTCGCCTCGACGCCTCCGTCGACCTCGGTGAAGGTGACCGTGCCGGCGGCCGCACCGGCCGGGGTCCGCAGCTCGGCGGAGTGCTCCGCGCCGCCGGTGCCGCCCGCCGCGCCCGTCGTGGCCTCCCCCGGGACAGCGCTGCCGCCGTGGGCCTCGTCGGCGCCCTCCGGCGCCGCGGAACCCGTCCACACCGGCGGGGTGGTGCCGGGGGTGTCGCTCGGCTCCTCGCTGTTCGAGCACGCGCTCAGGCCCACCGCAGCGATCGCGACGATCGGGGCCAGGGCACGCCAGGACATGCGACGGGTGGAACTCGAGGCCATCAAACCGCTCCTTCGAAGTGGCGAAAAGTCACCTGATCATAGCCGGGGGGCGGAAGCCCTCACGGCGAGGTGACGATGACGATGACGCCCGGCGACGAGTCCCGGATCCCGGCGAAGCGCGGCTGGGCCGTCACCCCCAGCGCCTCGGCCACCGCCTCCGCGGTCTGCCGCTCCCCCGGGCCCGTGCCGTAGTACACGGACGTGGTTTCGATCACGCCGTCGCTGTAGTTGCCCGTCTCCGCGACGGTGAATCCCTCGTCCTCGAGCAGGCCGGCCGTCTGGGCGGCCAGGCCCGAGACGTTGCTGTTGTTGAGCACCCGCACGGGGGCGGCGGCCCCCGCCGACGTGGTGGCGGAGACCGTCGTCGTGGCCGACGGAGCCGCACCGGGGGCGGTCGTCCTCGCCGACGTCGCGGCGAGCGGCGCCGACGTCGCGGACGTGGTCGCCGGCGCGGCCGCGGGCTCGGTCGTCGGCTCGGGAGCCGGGCTCTCGGAATCGGAGCCTCCGAGCGAGGCGAGACCGAGGCCGGCGAACAGGATGGCGAGAGAGATCAGCACCATCGCGAGCGCTCGCAGCGGCGGACCCGACGATTCCGAGGTTGTGCTCACGCTCTCGACCTTAGTTGCCGCGCCCGCCGGATCACCGTCGTACTCGTACTACTTGGTGATCTCGAAGCCGAGCCGGCGCGCGGCGCGGGCCTTCTGCCGGCTGGCCCGCAGCCGGCGCAACCGCTTGACGAGCATGGGGTCGGCCGCCAGCGCCTCCGGCCGGTCCACCAGCGCGTTGAGGACCTGGTAGTAGCGGGTCGCGGACAGACCGAAGAGTTCCTTGATCGCCTCTTCCTTGGCACCGGCGTACTTCCACCACTGCCGCTCGAAGGCGAGGATGTCGCGCTCCCGGCGAGAGAGACCGTCCGTGCCGGCCTCGTCCGGGCCGGCCGCGGGGTGGTTGTTCTCGGCGTGGTTGTTCTCGGCGTGGTTGCTCCGGTCGGAAACCTGCTCGGATACGTTACCGATTTGCGCTGCTGCGCCGTCCATCTCACTCCTCGACTGCCTCGAATCACGCCGAGCTCCGATCGGACCCGGGTGTTTCCGAGGGCAATTCAACCACGGTGGTACGACAGGTACCGGCTCAACGGACAGGCGAGTCCTGCCCACTATCCTCTTGCACCATGGCAATACTTCCGATCCGGATCGTCGGTGACCCCGTCCTGCATCACCCGACGAAACCGGTCACCCAGTCGCCGGCCGAGCTGGCCCAGCTGATCGCCGACATGTACGAGACGATGGATGCGGCGAACGGCGTCGGTCTCGCCGCCAACCAGGTCGGTGTCGACCTGCGGCTGTTCGTCTACGACTGCCCCGACCTGGACGAGGCCGGCAACGTGGTCCGCCGCCGCGGCGAGGTGATCAACCCGGTGCTCGAGACGTCGGAGATCCCGGAGACGATGCCCGACCCCGACGACGACGTCGAGGGGTGCCTGTCGGTCCCCGGCGAGCAGTTCCCCACCGGGCGCGCCGAGTGGGCGAAGGTCACCGGCACCGACGCCGAGGGCAACCCGATCGAGATCGAGGGCCACGGCTTCTTCGCCCGGATGCTGCAGCACGAGGTCGGCCACCTCGACGGCTACCTGTACGTCGACAAGCTCATCGGACGCAACGCCCGCGCCGCCAAGAAGACGATCAAGCGGGCGGGGTGGGGCGTGCCCGGCCTCAGCTGGGTGCCCGGGACGGTCGAGGACCCGTTCGGCCACGACGACGACGAGGACTGACGCGCCGGTGACGACCGAGCAGTCCGTACCCGTCGGCACCCGGGTGGTGCTGCGCTACCGGCTGCCCGCCGGCTACAGCCACCCGATGACCGACGTGATCGGCGAGCTGGTCTCCCTCGAACCGGCCGTGGTGGTGCGCACCGCCGGCGGCCGCCTCGTGCAGGTCGCGCCCGAGGCCGTGGTCGCGCTCAAGGCCCTCGGTGCCCGGCCGATCCGCACCGGTGAGATCCGCGCCCTCGAGAACGCCGCGGCCGCCGCCTGGCCCGGGCTGGAACAGGGCTGGATCGACGGCTGGCTCCTGCGGGCCGGCGCCGGCTTCACCGGCCGCGCGAATTCCGCCACCCCGCTCGGCGACCCGGGCACGGTCGCCGACCCCCTCGATCCGGACGTGCACGCCCGGATGCGCGAGTGGTTCGCGGTCCGCGGCCTGCCGCTGCGGCTCCTGCTGCCGGACCGGCTCGCCCGGCTCCCGCACGGGTGGGCACCGAGCGACGAGGTGCAGGTGCTGGCCGCCGACCTCGACAACGTGCCGCTGCCCGGCGTCGCCACCCCCGTGACCGTGAGCGCCGGCCCGGACCCCGGGTGGCTGTCGCTGTACCGCTACCGCGGCGCGCCGATGCCTGCCGAAGGCCGGGCGGTCGTCGAGTCCGTCCTGGGCGGCGTCCTGGGCTTCGGCCGCATCGGCGGCGACACGGAGACCCTGGCGATCGCCCGGGCCGCGGTCACCGACGCCCCCGACGGCCGCCGCTGGGTGGGCCTGACCGCCGTCGAGGTGGCCGCCGCGCACCGCCGGAACGGCCTCGGCACGCTCGTGTGCGGGGCCCTGCTGCAGTGGGGTCGCGACCACGGCGCCACCCACGCATACCTGCAGGTCGCGGCGGGGAACACCGCCGCCCGGGGCCTGTACCGGGCGCTCGGATTCGTCGAGCACCACCGCTACCGGTACGCCACGGAACCTGTCGGTCCGCTCGCCTAGAGTGGGGACGTGCGTCTTGCTACCTGGAACGTGAACTCCGTCCGTGCCCGTACCGACCGGATCCTCGACTGGCTGCAGCGGACGGGCACCGATGTGCTCGCCATGCAGGAGACCAAGTGCAAGGACGAGCAGTTCCCGTACGAGCGGTTCGAAGAACTCGGCTACCGGGTGGCACACGTGGGGCTCTCCCAGTGGAACGGCGTCGCCATCGCCTCCCGCATCGGTCTCGACGACGTGCAGGTCGGGTTCGAGGACCAGCCCGGGTTCACCAAGGACCCGGACGCCGACCCGGCACAGGAGGCCCGGGCGATCGGCGCGACGTGCGGCGGCGTGCGGGTGTGGAGCCTGTACGTGCCCAACGGGCGTGAGCTGGCCGATCCCCACTACGTCTACAAGCTCGAGTGGCTGGCGAAGCTGCGGGCCGACGCACAGGCCTGGCTCGCCGCCGACCCGCAGAAGCAGATCGCGCTCGTCGGTGACTGGAACATCGCTCCCACCGACGAGGACGTGTGGGATCCGGCGTTCTTCGAGGGCCGGACGCACACGTCGGAGCCGGAGCGGGAGGCGTTCCGCGCCTTCCTCGACGGCGGCTTCACCGACGTGGTGCGCCCGCACGCCCCGGGCCCGGGTGTGTACACCTACTGGGACTACACCCAGCTGCGCTTCCCGAAGCGCCAGGGCATGCGCATCGACTTCGTCCTCGGCTCCCCCGCGCTCGCGGCGCGGGTCTCCGGCGCGGAGATCGACCGCAACGAGCGCAAGGGCAAGGGCGCGAGCGACCACGCGCCCGTCGTCGTCGACCTCGCCGACTGAGGCGACCCGGTCACGGCGGGGCGGAATCCGCGCGTCAGCGACGGCCGGCGGTCGGCTCGAGCGGCAGGACGACGTCCCGGTACTCGGGGTGGGCGGTGAGGAACCGTTGCACGTAGGTGCACACGGGCCGGACCCGCCAGCCACGCTGACGCGCGAGATCCAGGGAGTGGCCCACGAGCACCCCCGCGAGCCCACGGTGCCCGAAGTCCTCGACGATGACGGTGTGCAGGAAATCGACGACGGGATGGTTGCGCCCGGGCACGCCCGAGGGACGATCCGTGTCGAAATACCCGAGGATCCCGACAAGATCCCCGTTGAGGCGTAGCTCGAAGCGGTTCTGATCCTTGTTGTCGGTCACCTCGGTACGCGGCGAGTTGACGAGCATGATCCCCTCCGTGGTGCCGTAACCGAACTGTGACCTACGCCACTATAGAGCATGCAGGGTGTATCCGCCGAGACGTAGGCGGCAAATATCTGCCCTGCCCCCGGCACGGTGCTGCCCTGCCCCCGGCACGGTGCTGCCCTGCCCCGGCACGGTGCTGCCCTGCCACCCCCCGCGCGGTGCCGTCCTGCCCCCGGCACGGTGCTGCGCTATGGTGGCACCGCACATCGCAACCACACGGGAGCTCGCACCAGCGGGCTGAGAGGACGGCTCGGGGCCGTCGACCGTAGAACCTGACCGGGTAATTCCGGCGTAGGGAGATCATCTCGTGAGCACAGCTGTATCCGGCTCGTCCGCGTCCGGCGCGGGCGCCGTCACCACCGGCCCCATCGAGGGCAGCACCAAGCACTACGTCGCCGTGCCCGGGGAACCGGGGATGTCGGTCCCGGTACGCCGGGTCCACCTGACCACCGGCGAGCACCACGACCTGTACGACACGTCCGGGCCGTACACCGAGTCCGACGTCGTGGTCGACCTGGCCGCGGGCCTGCCGGCACTGCGGGCCGGGTGGCCGCGGCACCCGGGCACGCAGCTCGCCGCCGCCCGTGCGGGCGTCGTCACCCCGGAGATGCGCTATTGCGCCGCCCGGGAGGGCGTACCCGCCGAGACGGTCCGCGCCGAGGTCGCCGCCGGCCGGGCCGTGATCCCGGCGAACCACCGCCACCCCGAGCTCGAGCCGATGGTCATCGGCAAGGCGTTCGGGGTGAAGGTCAACGCGAACATCGGCAACAGCGCGGTGACCTCCTCGATCGCCGAGGAGGTCGACAAGATGGTGTGGGCGACCCGGTGGGGGGCCGACACCGTCATGGACCTGTCCACCGGCCCGCGCATCCACGAGACCCGCGAGTGGATCCTGCGCAACTCGCCGGTGCCCGTCGGCACGGTGCCGATCTACCAGGCCGTCGAGCAGGCCGGTGGCGATCCGGCCGCGCTGACCTGGGAGATGTACCGCGACACCGTGATCGAACAGTGCGAGCAGGGCGTCGACTACATGACCGTCCACGCCGGGGTGCTGCTGCGGCACATCCCGCTCACCGCGCACCGGGTGACCGGCATCGTCTCGCGCGGCGGCGCCATCATGGCCGCATGGTGCCTGGCGCACCATCGGGAGTCGTTCCTGTACACACACTTCGCCGAGCTGTGCGAGATCCTGCAGCGCTACGACGTGACGATCTCCCTCGGCGACGGCCTGCGTCCCGGCTCCGTCGCCGACGCCAACGACGCCGCCCAGTTCGCCGAGCTGCGCACGCTCGGGGAACTCACCCGCGTCGCGAAGTCGCACGGCGTCCAGGTGCTGATCGAGGGTCCCGGACACGTGCCGATGCACCTGATCGAGGAGAACGTGCGGCTCGAGGAGGAGCTGTGCGAGGAGGCCCCCTTCTACACCCTCGGGCCGCTCACCACCGACATCGCTCCCGCCTACGACCACATCACCTCGGCGATCGGCGCCGCGATGATCGCCCGGGCCGGCACCGCGATGCTCTGCTACGTCACGCCGAAGGAGCACCTGGGCCTGCCCGATCGGGACGACGTCAAGACCGGGGTGATCGCGTACAGGATCGCCGCCCACGCGGCGGATCTCGCCAAGGGCCACCCGCGCGCCCGGGAACGCGACGACGCGCTCTCCCGCGCCCGGTTCGAGTTCCGGTGGCACGACCAGTTCGCGTTGTCCCTCGACCCGGACACCGCCCGCGCGTTCCACGACGAGACGCTGCCGGCGGAGCCGGCCAAGAAGGCCCACTTCTGCTCGATGTGCGGCCCGAAGTTCTGCTCGATGCGGATCTCCGCGGACGTGCGGGCCGGGCTGGCCGGCAAGGCCGCCGAATTCGCCGGCGCGGGTGGCCAGGTCTACGTCCCGATCGAATCGGTAGGGTCGCAGCCGTGAAGCTGCTGCCCCTGGCCCCGAAGGGCCGAACCCCGGTCCGTGCCCTCACCATCGCCGGAACCGACTCGGGTGGCGGGGCCGGCATCCAGGCCGACTCGCGCACCATGGCGATGTGCGGCGTGCACGCCTGCGTCGCCGTCGCGGCCGTGACCGTGCAGAACTCCGTGGGCGTCAGCGGCTTTCACGAGATCCCGCCCGAGACGGTGGCCGCGCAGGTGCGGTGCGTGGTGGAGGACATCGGGGTCTCGGGCGCCAAGACCGGCATGCTCGCCTCCACCGGGATCATCGAGGCGGTCGCCGCGGTGTGCGCGGAGGTCGGCATCGGCCGCGATCGGCCGGTGCCGCTCGTGGTCGACCCGGTGTGCGCGTCGATGCACGGCGATCCCCTGCTGCACGCGGAGGCTCTCGACGCGGTGCGGCACACCCTGATACCGCAGGCCACGGTGGTCACGCCGAACCTCGACGAGGTGCGGCTGATCACCGGCATCGAGGTGGTCGACGACGCCTCCGCGCGACGCGCCGCCGAGGCGCTGCACGGCCTCGGCGCGCAGTGGGCGATCGTCAAGGGCGGGCACCTGCGCACCTCCGACGTCAGCACCGACCTGCTGTTCGACGGGGACCGGTTCCTCGAGTTCACCAGCCCCCGCATCGACACCGGCAACGATCACGGCGGCGGCGACACGCTCGCCGCGGCGATCGCGTCGGCCCTCGCCCACGGGTGGTCGGTGCCCGAGGCCGTGGAGTTCGGCAAGGAGTGGGTCACCCGGTGCCTGGAGTGGTCGTACGACCTCGGCGCCGGGCACGGCCCGGTCAACCCCCTGTGGCGACTGCAGTCCTGATCCGCCAGATCCCGAGTTCGGGCGGTACACCCTTGGGGGCCGACGCGAACAGCCCGCGCCGGTGCGGGCGCACCTCGAGGCCGAGCGTGTCGACGGCACCGGCCGGCAGTGCGTCGAGCGTCGCGGAGGACACCACCACGTGCCCGTTCCCGGCGAGCTCCATCATGCGGGCCGCGACGGTGACGTCGACGCCCAGCCAGTCGCTGCCGATCCGCCGGGGCCGACCGGTGTGCGCGCCGACCCGGATCCGCGGCCGGTAGCCGTCCGCGGTCACCGCCGTCAGGGCGGCGCGGGCCGCGAAGATCGCGTCCAGCGCCCGTTCCGGCCGGTCGAACACCACCATCAGACCGTCGCCGAGCCGCTTGACGACGGTGCCGCCGCGGTCCGTGAACGCCGGCTCCAGCGTCCGGGCGACGCGCCGCAGCAGGTCGAGGGTGGCGACGTCGCCCGCGGCGAGGGACCACGTCGAGAACCCCACGAGGTCGGTGAAGACCACGGTGACCTCCCGGTCGCCGCGGCCGGCGCCGGCGCGTTCGAGCAGCGCCTGCCAGGCCTGCAGCACGCCGAATCCGAGTTCGTGCACCGCGCTCGGTTCGTCGACGTCGCGCCACCGTCCGGCCAGCCGGGCGACGGCCTGCGGCCCGCTGGTCCCGGCGGTGGACAGCGGATCGCCGAACCCGGGATCGCCGGGGAGCGCGCGTCGCAGCCGCCGGGCCAGCCGGACCAGCTCGGGCCGCCGGTCCACGGCCGAGAACCGGTCCGCGAGGCGACGACCGAAGCCCGGGGCCGGCGTCTCATCCATCGGAGCGGACCTCGGCGCGCTGCGGCCCGACGGGAACCCCGTCCGGTCCCGTGACGGTCCGCGCATACGTGCCCACCCCGTACCCGACGGCCGAGGCGGCGACGGCGAGCGCGGCCCGGTCGATGTTGGCGAGCGTGTCCTGCGGGCTGTGGTAGTTCGGGTCGAACGGCGCGTCGCCGGTGCCGCCCCACTTGCCCGCCTGCTCCGGGGTCTTGCGGTCGTCGGCACCTGAGAACACGCCCCCGGAGGGGATGCCCGCGTCGACGAACGGCCCGTAGTCGGAGCGGCCGTCGAAGTCGGTGCCGTCCGCGGCGACGCCCCGCGACGTCAGGTAGCCCAGGAAGGTGCGCTCGATGCCGGCCGAGCCTTCCGGTCCCGGTCCGGCGCCCACCGCGTCGGAGTCGTCGCCGTCGTAGACGAGGTAGCCGGGATTCGGCGACCCGAGCATGTCGAAGTTCAGGTACAGGGCGATGTCCTCGCGGGCGGCGTCGTCCAGGGAGGCCACATAGTCGGTGGAGCCGACCAGCCCGACCTCCTCGGCGCCCCAGAACGCGAACCGCACCGCGTTGGTGACACCCGGGTCGCTGCCGAGCTGCAGGGCCGTCTCGAGCACCGCGGCGACGCCGGTGCCGTTGTCGTTGATGCCCGGTCCCTCCGGGACGCTGTCGAGGTGGGCGCCGACGACGACCACGTCGTCGGTCGAGCCCGTGGTGGTCTGCGCGAGCACGTTGCGCGAGCGCACGCTGTCGACGCGGGTGTCGAGGACGAGGGTCACCGTGGTGGGTGCGGCGGCGAGCGCGCGGCCGTCGGCGCCGCTGATCCCCGCGGCGGGCACGAGGTCGTTGCCCTCCTCGCCGAGGGTGGCGCCGGCGAGCGCACCGTCCTCGTTGTTGGCGACGAGGAGCGCCGCCGCACCGCGTTCGGCCGCGACCTGCTGCTTGACGAAGAACGGGCACACCCCGCGCGTGACGAGCACGACGGCGCCGGAGACGTCGAGACCGTCGTAGTCGGAGGCCTCGCACCCGGGCGTGTCGTCGGCGGGCACCGGCACGAGCCGGGCGGTGAGTCCGTCCGGACCGGTGGACGGCGAGAACTCGAGGGCCCGGACCGGCACCGGCGCGCCGGCGACGGTCAGGGTCTCGGTCTCCACGTCGAAACTGCGGACGTCGAACTCCGGGGTCTGCACGTCGAATCCCGCGTCGCGCAACCGGCCGGCGACGTAGTCGACGCTCGCGTCGTAGCCGGCGGTGCCCACGGCGCGGTTGCCGTCGTGCTCGGTGGCGATGCGTTCGAGTTCCGTGAGGTGGCCGACCACCGCGTCGATTCCCACGGCCCCCGCCAGCGCGGCCGGGTCCACCGGCGGCGGCGCCAGCGGCTCGTCCGAACATGCCGCCACCAGCAGCACGATCGCCGCGACGGCGCCCCCGGCCCGTACCCGCGCTCCCCGGTTCATCCGCCGAGAATACTCACGCGTCGCGCCGGTTCACCACGACCAGCGCGGCCGCGAACACCACGGCGACGAACACCGCGAAGTACACCAGCGAACCCCACGGCCCCCAGTGGAAGTCGATGCCCTGCTCGCTGCCGAGGAAGTGGTTGGCATTGGCGAACGGCAGGAAGGGCTGCACCTGCCGGCCGAACGAACCGAACAGCGCGAACAGCGACTCGATCAGCAGCGGCCACAGCAGCAGCAGCAGCGCGATGGTGCCGGCGGACTGGCGCAACAGCGCCCCCACCGCGACGGCGAGCACCGCGCACAGCAGCGCGTAGATCGCGACGCCGTAGATCGACCGCCACGCATCGTCGCCCTCGAGCACCAGGTCCCGCCCGGCCTCCGGGCCGGCGAGGGCCTTGGCGAGATAGAACGAGGCGAGGGCCAGCACGCCGGTCAGTACCGCGCCGAACACCCCGATCAGCAGCGCCTTGACGACGAGGACGGCGCTGCGGTTCGGCATGGCCTGGAACGTGGTACGGATGACCCCGAACCGGTACTCGCTGGTCACCGACAGCGCCGCGAGGATCATCAGCACGAGCACGCCGAAGCCGGCGACGCCGCTGACCGCGACGTCGACGGTCGGGTAGAACCGGCCGACCTCCTCGTCGACGGACATGCTCGCCTTGGACGCGGCGCCGAGGATCGCCGCGAGGCCGAGGCCCAGCGCGACGATCACGACGGTGCACCACCACGGCGACTGGGTGGAGGTCAGTTTGATCCGTTCCGCCTTGACGGTGTCCACGACCACGCTCGTCGTGCCGGCGTTGTCCACGGCCACGCTCATCGCAGCTCCCCCTTCATCGGCTGCACAGCCGGGCCCCCGGCCACGGCTCCCTGGTACTGCACGTCGTCTCCGGTCAGTTTCATGAACGCCTCCTCGAGCGACGCGTTCTGGCCCGCCAACTCGTGCAGCACCACCGAGTGCGCAGCTGCGACCTCACCCACCTGCGCGGTGGTGACGCCGCTGACGATCAGCGCGCCCTCGTCGTCCCGGACGGTGTGGCCCTGCCCGGTCAGTGCCGTCCGCAGCGTGTCGAGCTGTGGGCTGCGCACCCGCACCGTCGCCTCCGACGCCCGCTCGACGAACTCCGCGACGGACGTGTCCGCGATGAGCCGGCCCCGGCCGATCACCAGCAGGTGGTCGGCGGTCTGCGCCATCTCCGACAGCAGGTGGCTCGACACGAGCACGGTGCGGCCCTCCGTCGCGAGGGCCTGCATGAACCGCCGGATCCACACGATGCCCTCGGGGTCGAGGCCGTTGACGGGCTCGTCGAACAGCAGCACCTTCGGGTCGCCGAGCAGGGCACCGGCCAGTCCGAGCCGCTGCGACATGCCGAGCGAGAAACCGCCCGCGCGCTTGTCGGCCACCTCGGTCAGGCCGACGAGCGCGAGCACCTCCTCGACCCGCGAGTTCGGCAGGCCGTTGGACGCGGCGAGCCAGCGCAGGTGTGCCCGCGCCGACCGGTTCGGGTGTACCCAGCGCGCGTCGAGCAGCGCACCGACGGTCCGCAGCGGCCGCTTCAGCTGCCGGTAGGGGACGCCGTCGATCAGCGCGGTCCCGGCGGTGGGCCGGTCGAGGCCGAGGATCATCCGCATCGTCGTGGATTTCCCGGCGCCGTTGGGGCCGAGGAATCCGGTGACGATCCCCGGCCGGACCGTGAACGTCACATCGTCGACGGCGACGGTGGAACCGAAGGTCTTCGTCAGTCCGGTCACTTCGATCATGACCCACAGCCTGCCCGATTCGGGCGGATCGCGCCGCGCGGGGTCGCCCTACGGTCCTGCAGGCGTCTCGATCAGTGGTTGTCGTTGCATGCGACGACGAGGACCTCGGCGTCCACCGGGCCGGTGCTGCGGAGCCGATGATCGAGGGAGGCGTCGAAGTAGGCGCAGTCGCCGGCGTCCAGGGTGACGATCGTCCCCCCGTGGTCGAGTTCGATCGATCCGGAGACGACGAACACGAACTCCTGGCCGCTGTGCTCGGGGTGCGGGTCGTCGGCGAAGTCGCGTCCGGGCCGGACGACGAACGGGGACATCGCTTTCCCCAGCATTCCCGCGGCGACGGGGTGGTAGCGGTCCGCCCCGGCCCGGGCGGGGGCGCGCTCGATCGTCATCCGCGAACGCGACGCGTCGTCCGCGAACAGCTGCCCGACGTCGACGTCGAGGGCGCGGGCGATCCTCATCGCCACCGCGATCGACGGTGTGCTGCGCTCGCGCTCGATCTTGGACAGGTAGCTCTTGGTCAACCCGGTCTGCGCCGCGAGGGCCTCGAGCGTGAGCCCCCGCTCCTTGCGTAACGCTCGCACCAGCGCGGTCACGGCCCCGTCCTTCCGTCGTCACCCCTCACACGGCGAGTCTACAAAGTGTCCTGTCGAGGGCTCTCCCGACGAAAGTAGCTGTACATGACACAAAGTGTCCTATAGTCTCCCTCGTGTCCACCACAGTCGAGATCGAGGAGGCCGATCGATGTCCGGGACGTTCACCGCTACGAAAGCGGAGTTGATGCACCAGGCCCAGGCCCGCATGCGGACCCACCTTGCGGAGTCCGGCTGGACGACGCGCCAGAAGCTCGCCCTGACCTGCCGAATCCTGTTCGACGCCGGGCACGACTCCGGCCTGGCGGGCCAGATCACCGCCCGCGCCGAAGAACCGGGGACCTACTACACCCAGCAGCTGGGCCTCGGGTTCGACGAGATCACCGAGGACAACCTGCTGTTGGTCGACGAGGATCTCCAGGTTCTCGACGGCTCCGGGATGGCCAATCCCGCCAACCGGTTCCACAGCTGGATCTACCGCGCGCGCCCCGACGTGCAGTGCATCGTCCACACCCATCCGTTCCACGTCGCCGCACTGTCCATGCTCGAAGTCCCGCTCGTGGTGTCCCAGATGGACATCGCGCCGCTCTACGACGACTGCGCCTTCCTCCCCGCCTGGCCCGGCGTGCCGGTCGGCAACGAGGAAGGCGAGATCATCACTGCCGCGCTCGGCTCGAAGAAGGCGATCCTCCTGGCCCACCACGGCCACGTCGTCGCCGGGGCCGGCATCGAGGAGGCGTGCTCGCTCGCCGTGCTGATCGAACGCGGCGCCGAGCTGCAACTCGCCGCCATGGCGGCCGGCACGATCGCCGAACTTCCGGACCGGCTCGCGCGAGAGGCGCACGACTGGACCCTCACCCCGAAACGCAGCCAGGCCAACTTCGCCTACTACGCACGTCGCGCCCTGGCCCGGCACCCGGACGCGATCGCCGGCTGAGCGCCCACCGGCACTCGGCGAGGTTGCTCGCCCCCGCTTTCACGAGACGAAAAGGATTCTCTGCCTTGACCACACTGGAAGGCATCATCGCCTACCCGATCACCCCGTTCACCTCCGGCGCCGATGCGACGGTCGACACCGGCGCGCTCACCGCGCTCGTCGACCGCCTCGTCGGGGACGGTGTGCACGCCGTCGCCCCACTCGGCAGTACCGGCGAGAGCGCCTATCTCACCGAGAAGGAGTTCGACACCGTTCTCGACACCACGATCGCCGCCGTCGCCGGCCGCGTCCCCGTCGTCGTCGGAGTGTCCGACCTGACGACGGCGAACACCGTCCGCCGGGCCCGTCGCGCGCAGACGGCGGGCGCCTCGGCCGTCATGGTGCTCCCCGTGTCGTACTGGAAGCTCACCGATCGCGAGATCGCCTGCCACTACGCCGCCGTCGGTGCGGCGATCGACCTTCCCGTCATGGCGTACAACAACCCCGCCACCAGCGGCATCGACATGAGCCCGGAACTGCTGGTGTCGATGTTCGACACCATCGACAACCTCACCATGGTCAAGGAGTCCACCGGCGATCTGTCCCGGATGCAGCGCATCGCCGAGCTCAGCGAGGGCCGCCTGCCGTTCTACAACGGCAGCAACCCGCTCGTGCTCGAGGCGCTGAGGGCCGGGGCGTCCGGCTGGTGCACCGCCGCGCCGTGCCTGCGGCCCGAGCCGTGTCTCGCGCTGTACACGGCCGTCGAGGACGGCGACCTCGCCCGCGCTCAGGCCCTGTACGCCGAACTGCGGCCCCTGCTCGAGTTCATCGTCGCCGGCGGCCTCCCCACCACGATCAAGGCGGGCCTCGGCATCCTCGGCTCGGACGTCGGGGATCCCCGAGCGCCGCTGCTGCCCCTCGAACCCGAGGGAAGAGCCACCCTCGCACGGCTGCTCTCCGCCGCCTGACGGCGCGTGTGGTGCCGCGGCCCGTGCGGCACCACACGCACGTCGAGCGACCACCCGGTCACCGTTCCCTCGGGTCGCCCTACGGTTCGAGCGGCGAGGAGGCCTGCGCCCAGAACCGCTTCGGGATGCGGCCCGCGTGCCGGGCCCGGAAGCCCGCCTCGACGGCGTGCCGCATCGCCGACGCCATGAGCGCCGGGTCCTTCGCCCGCGTCACCGCGGTCGCCAGCAGCACCGCGTCGCACCCGAGTTCCATCGCGAGCGCGGCGTCCGAGGCGGTGCCGATGCCGGCGTCGAGGATCACCGGCACCCCGGCGGCCTCGACGATCATCTCGATGTGGTGCGGGTTGGCGATGCCCAGTCCGGTCCCGATCGGCGAGCCGAGCGGCATCACGGCGGCGCAGCCGACGTCCTCGAGCCGTCGCGCCAGCACCGGATCGTCCGTGGTGTAGGGCAGCACGACGAACCCGTCGTCGACGAGCTGCTCGGCGGCGGAGACGAGTTCGATCGCGTCGGGCAGCAGGGTGCGTTCGTCGGCGATGACCTCGAGCTTGACCCAGTCCGTCCCGAGGGCCTCGCGCCCGAGTCGGGCGGTGAGCACCGCCTCGGCGGCGCCGCGGCAGCCGGCGGTGTTGGGCAGCGGCGCGATGCCGAGGCGGCGCAGCAGATCGAGCACGCCGGTCCCGGACGCCGCGTCCACGCGGCGCATCGCCACGGTGGTCAGCTCGGTGCCGGAGGCGACGAGCGCCTCCTCGAGCACCGCGAGGTTGGCGGCCCCACCGGTGCCGGTGATGAGCCGCGACGAGAAGGTCCGCCCGGCGATCGTCAGCGGCGGCAGGTCGTGGCCGGGGTCGCGGCCGGTGTTGTGCTCAGCCACCCTGCACCGCCGTGAGAACCTCGATCTGCCAGCCCTTTTCGACGCGTTCGGACCAGCGCCCCCGCGGGAACACGGCACCGTCCACGGCGACGGCGACGCCCTTGTCGGGCAGACCGAGTTCACTGAGCAGTTCGGCCATCGTCGGCGCCTGCGCGAACCAGCGCTCCTCCCCGTTGACCGTGACACCCACCGTCGGCGCACCGTTCATGACCTTTTCCCCTTCGAGAATCGTTGTGGATCAGCATGTTTCGAGACAGCGAGGGGTTCGTCCGCGAGCTCCGCGACCACCGCGTCCGCGGTGACCGGGGTCAGCAGCACCCCGTTGCGGCCATGCCCGGTCGCGGCGATCACCCGTTCGGACAGCCGGCCGATGAGCGGCAGATTGTCCGGGCTCATGGGCCGCAGCCCGGCGCTCGCCTCGTGCAGTTCGTACTCGCCGATCGCCGGGAACAGCGCCTCGGCGTCGGCGATCAGGTCCCGCACCCCCGCGACGGTGACCTGCGTGTCGTCGGCCTCGTACTGGGTCGCGCCCACGACGAGGCCGTCCGCGCGCGGCACCAGGTATGCCGGCCGGCCGTGCACACTGCCGCGGACCGTCCGGTGCGGGGCGGGCGCCGCACCCGGGCGGGTCCGCAACCGCAGGATCTCCCCCTTGACCGGCCGCACCGGCAAGCCCGGCCACAGGCGGGCCGACGCCGCGCCCGCCGCGAGCACCACCCGGTCGGCGTCCAGGTCCGCGACGTCGCGCACCGGCACATCGACGAAGGCCACACCGGCCTCGGCGACGGCCCGCCGCAGCGCATCGACGAGGATCCGGTTGTCCACGGCCAGCTCGTCCGGGGCCAGCAGGCCCAGGCGGATGCGCGGCCCCAGCGACGGCTCGAGCTCGCGCACCTCGGCGCGACCGAGCACGCGCATCTCGTGCCCCTGAGCCGAGACCCACTCGGCGATCGTGCGCAGATCGGCCGCGTCGGCCGCGTCCAGCGCGACGGTCAGCGACGCGTCGGCGGTGAACAGGTCCAGTCCGGTCTCCCGCAACAGCTCGGCGCCGAACTCCGGCCAGCGGGCCAGCGACGCCGCGCCCAGTTCGAGGACGTGTTCCTCCCCCGGCCAGCCCTCCGACAACGGTGCCAGCATCCCGCCGGCCACCCACGACGCCCCCGCCCCCGGGGACGGGTCGTGCACGGTCACGGTCCAGCCGGCACGGGCCGCGCGCCACGCGATCGACAGCCCGATCACGCCTCCGCCGACGACGGATACGGTTCCCACAGTTCGTCCACCTCACTCCCTGCGCCGGCATGATCCGGTTCAGGTGCTGACGGTCGGGGCCGGCAGGCCCCCTCTCAGCCCCGCGATCCCCGGGACTCCCGTGTCGATTCGTTCAGTGCAGAGACTACCGTCTTCGCCGTGACTACCTACCGCGGCAACCATCCCGCCCCCCGGGAACGCCTCGCGCAGGCCCGGCTCTACCTGTGCACCGACGCCCGTCGCGACACCGGAGACCTGGCCCGATTCGCGGAGGAGGCGCTCGCGGGCGGAGTCGACATCGTCCAGCTCCGCGACAAGGGTTCGGCGGGCGAGAAGAAGTTCGGCCCGCTCGAGGCCCGCGAGGAACTCGCGGCACTCGAGGTGCTGGCGGCGGCGTGCCGCCGGCACGGTGCGCTGCTGGCCGTCAACGACCGTGCCGACATCGCGCTCGCCGCGGGCGCCGACATCCTGCACCTGGGTCAGGGCGACCTGCCGGTGCGGTACGCCCGGCAGATCCTCGGCGAGGAGATCGTGATCGGCCGGTCCACCGGCAGCCGCGCGCAGGCGAGCCTGTCCGACATCGAGGAGGGCGTCGACTACTTCGCCCACGGGCCGGTGTGGTCCACCCCCACCAAGCCGGGGCGCACCCCGGCGGGACTCGAGGTACTGCGGGAGGTGGCCCGGTCGCAGCCGCAGCGGCCGTGGTTCGCGATCGGCGGCATCGACGCCGAGCGGCTGCCCGAGGTGCTCGCCGCCGGCGCCACCCGCATCGCGGTGGTCCGGGCCATCACCGCGGCACCGAATCCGCGGGCCGCGGCGGCGGCGCTGAAAGCCGCGCTGCCCGGCTGACCGTCCGCTGGAGCCGGCCAGCCGTCCGGCAGTCCGCTGGAGCCGGCCCGCCGGCCGGCAGTCCGCTAGAGCCAGCCCAGGACCGTCGACGGCGACAGGGTCGGCACGTCCCCGGGCAGCCGGGCGCGCAGTCCCCGGTCGGCCGTCACCACCACGGTGAGCACCTGGTCCAGCACGGCCGACGTGCCCGTCGCCAGGGAGGCCAGCTCGTCGTCCCCGCTGCCGACGGCGGTGTGCACCGGGGTCCGGTCGTCGTGGATCACCGCCGCGCGGGCCTGCCCCTCGAGGACCGCCTCGATGCGGCTCACCCAGCCGAAACACCCGTCGGGCAGCTCGACGGTGCGGGGCAATGCCTCCGCCAGCTCCGCGAGCAGTCGTGCGGTGGCGCCCGGGCGGTCACGCCACCAGCCTGTCGGCCGCGACCCGAGGACGTTGGCGGTGTCGAGCAGCATCCGCACCGCACGGGTCCGCAGGTCCGGCCAGGCCGCCGCGAACCCGGTGTGCAGCGGCATGGTCTCGACGTCGGCCTCCGGCACCCAGCGCAGTTCGGTGCTCTCCCCGTTGAGGGTCGTCTCCATCGGGCTCGGGGTGTCCGCGACGACCGTCGTGTACGTCCACCCCCCGGCCACCCCGGAGGTGACCCGCTCGGTGCGCACGCTCAGCGCCGCCGGGTCGATCCCGGTCTCCTCGTTCGCTTCCCGCACGGCCGCGGCGACGGGACTCTCGTCGCTGTCGCGGGCGCCGCCGGGTAGCGCCCACGTGCCGCCCTGATGGCTCCACGCCGCGCGGTGCTGCAGCAACACGGCCGGCGTGCCGTCGGGCAGCGGCGCGCGCAGCAGCAGTCCGGCCGCGCCGAATCTGCCCCACCGGCGATCACCGTCGGGTCCCACGGCCCAGCCGTCCCCGTCACCTCGCATCGCGTCCGCCTCCCTGCCGCCCGACCGCCGACCGCGAGCCGGGCGTCCACCGTCCTCGGACGGCAACAACATCCCGTTACTGCTTATATGCTCGCCACACACAGTGCCACATCGGAAGGGGTGCTCTCGTGGACGTGCGCGTGACCCCCACGCTCGGTGCGGTGGGGAGTCGCCTCCAGCGTAACGACGTGCCGGCCGCCGCGACCGCCCACGCCGGCCCCTCCGACGAGGTGCGCGACCTGCTGCGCTCCACCCCCGCCAAGCTCGTCACCCTCGGTGTGCTGCTCGCCGTGCTCCTCCTCGTCTCCGGGGTCGCGGCGGGCCAGACGGTCACCGGCCGCAAGGCCACCCACGATCGGTTGCTCGCCACCACCGAACCGCTCGCCGATGCCGCACAGAACCTCTACAGCGCACTGTCGGTCGCGGACGCGGCGGCCGCCACCGGCTTCATCTCCGGCGGCATCGAGCCGAAGGAGGTCCGCGACCGCTACGCCCAGGCCGTCGGCGAGGCGTCCGCCCAGCTCGTCGCCGCCGCCGGCGGGATTCCCACCGGCGACCGTGCGGGCACCCGGCTGCTGTCCGGCATCGCCGAACGCCTCACCGTGTACACGGGCCTGGTCGAGACGGCGCGGGCGAACAACCGCGTCGGCAACCCGGTGGGTGCCGCCTATCTCGGCGAGGCGTCGAACCTGATGCAGTCGGCGCTGCTGCCGATGGCGCAGGAGCTGTACACGCAGAGCGTCTCGGCGGTCTCGTCGACGCAGCGCGCGTCGGTGCAGCCACCGTGGACGTCGATCGGTCTGCTGCTGGTGACGGTCGTCGCGCTCACCGCGGTGCACGTCATCATCTCCCGGATCAGCCGTCGCACCCTCAATCCCGGTCTGCTGCTGTCGATCGCGGCGACGGGAATCCTGCTGTGCTGGTTGCTCGTGGCCGGACTGATCTCGTCGAGCGCGACCGAGCGGGCGATCGTGCACGGGGCCGAGCCGCTCGGGGTGTTCACCGACAGCCGCATCCTCGCGCAGCAGGCACGCACCGCGGAGACCCTGCAGCTCGTGCGCCGCGACGCCACCGGCGAGTACGACGCGACGTTCGACCAGAGCATGTCCCGGCTCGGCGAGCTGCTCGCCGGGTATGCGTCCGGCGAGGAGGTGGAGATCGTCACCGATCCCGCCGTGCGTGCCGCCGAGGCACGCACCGCATGGCTGGCGTCGCACAATCGCATGCAGGCCGCGCTCGACCGCGGGGACTTCCCGGCCGCCGCGATCCTCGCGACCGGTCCCGGTCCCGACGAGGCCGTCGCCCAGTTCGCCACCCTCGACCGCGCCCTCGAACGCGGCATCGACCTCGCCCGCGCCGAACTGCGCGGCAACGAGGACCGCGCCGCGCAGACCCTGTCCGCGCTCGCCCCCGCCACGACGGCGTTGACGGGGCTGGCGCTGCTCGGCATCGTCGTCGGGCTGTGGCCGCGCCTGCGGGAGTACCGGTGAACGTGCGTCGTCTCGTCGCCGCGACGGTCGTCGCCGTCGCCGCATTCACGGGCGGCTGCGCGACCTCACCGCCGGAGATCCTCGCCGACCCGGACCCGTCCTACACAGAGCCGCCCCTGCCGGAACGCGCCACCGTCGCGCCCAGTGCGGCGCCCGTCCCCCCGGAACCGGACTGCGGCGACCCCACCGCCGGTCTGCGTCCCGACGGCGCGACGACCGGACCGACCCTCGACGCGATCCGGGCGCGCGGCCGGCTCGTCGTCGGGCTCGACACCGGCAGCAACCTGATGAGCTTCCGGGATCCGGCGACCGGCCGGATCACCGGATTCGACGTGGACGTCGCGCGGGAGATCGCGCGGGACCTGCTCGGCAGCCCGGACCTGCTCGACTTCCGGATCCTCAGTTCCGCGGACCGCGAGCAGGCGCTGCAGGACTCCACCGTCGACATCGTCGCCAAGACGATGACGATCACGTGTGCCCGCCGCGAACGGGTCGACTTCTCCACCGTCTACTTCCGGGCCCAGCAGCGCGTCCTGGTGGTCAAGGGGTCCGACGTCCGCGACGTCGCCGACCTGGCGGGCCGGCGGGTGTGTGTCGTGCAGGGAACCACGTCGCTCGACCGCCTCCGGCGGCTGCAGCCGTCCGCGGCGATCCTCACCGTCCCGACGTGGGCGGACTGCCTCGTGGTGCTGCAGCAGCGTCAGGTGGACGCGGTGAGCACCGACGACACGATCCTCGCCGGCCTCGCCTCGCAGGATCCGTACCTCGAGCTGGTCGGGACGTCGATCGGCAGCGAGCCGTACGGCATCGGCATCGCCAAGGGCCGCGAGGACCTGGTGCGGTTCGTCAACGGCACCCTCGAGCGGATCCGTCGCGACGGGACGTGGACGCAGCTCTACAACCGCTGGCTCCTCGTCCTCGGACCCGCCCCGGCGCCGCCGACCCCGACGTACGTGGACTGAGAGGCCGCATGTCCGACACCGAACACGACCCGGGCGCGGCGACGCAGCGCAGTGCCCCGCCGGACGGCGGGCCCGCCACCGAGCGCAGCGCCGCGCCGGAGACGGGACCCGCGACGCAGCGCAGCGCCCCGCCGGAAACCGCACCCGCCGCCCAGCGCAGCGCCCCCTCCCGGGGCAGCGTCCCGTCGCAGCGGTCGTCGCGGCGGTCCCGGCCGCGCGTGCCCTCGCGGCGGCGCCTCGCCGGGCTCGTGGACATCCCGGTCCCCGCACCCGTCGACCCGGCCTCCGTGGTGCTCCCGGATCCGCACGTGGCCGAGGGCAAGCGGTTCTGCTGGAAGTGCGGCAAGCCGGTCGGCCGCAGCACGCCGAACGGACCGGGCCCCACCTCCGGGCGCTGTCCCTCGTGCGGCACCCCGTTCGAGTTCGTCCCGATGCTGCCGCCCGGCGCCATCGTCGGCGGGCAGTACGAGGTGCAGGGCTGCCTCGCGCACGGCGGGCTGGGCTGGATCTACCTCGCCGTCGACCGGAACGTCAGCGACCGGTGGGTCGTGCTCAAGGGCCTGCTGCACTCGGGCGACGCCGAGGCGCAGGCCGTCGCCGTCGCCGAGAAGCAGTTCCTCGCCGAGGTGACGCACCCGAGCATCGTGAAGATCTTCAACTTCATCGAGCACCCGCGCCCGGACGGCACCCCGATGGGCTACATCGTCATGGAATACGTGGGCGGGCATTCGCTGCGCGAGGTGCTCGACAGCTGTCCCGAGCCGGCCCGGATGCCCGTCGAACAGGCCATCGCGTACGTCCTCGAGATCATGCCGGCGCTGAGCTACCTGCACTCGATCGGACTCGTCTACAACGACCTCAAGCCCGAGAACATCATGGTCACCGAGGAGCAGCTCAAGCTCATCGACCTCGGGGCCGTCACCGGCGTCGAGGACTACGGCTACCTGTACGGCACGCCCGGCTACCAGGCCCCGGAGATCGTGCGCACGGGCCCGACCGTCGCCACCGACATCTACACCGTCGGCCGGACCCTGGCCGTGCTCACCCTCGACATGCCGTGGCAGCAGGGCCGCCTGGCCGACGGCCTGCCCACCCCCGAGAAGGCACCGCTGCTGGCGGAGTACGAGTCGTACCACCGGCTGCTGCTGCGGGCGACCGACGCCGATCCGCAGCAGCGGTTCCGGTCGGCCGACGAGATGGCGAGCCAGCTGACGGGGGTCCTGCGGGAGATCCTGTCGCAGCAGACCGGCGAGGAGCATCCCGGCCTGTCGTCGGTCTTCAGCCGCCAGCGGACGACGTTCGGGACGGACGAGGCCGTCGGACGCACGGATTCGATCGTCGACGGCGTCGCGCGGGACGAGAACCTCTCGGCCCGCGACGTGGCGGCGGCGCTGCCGGTGCCGCTGCTCGACCCCAACGATCCGAGCGCCGCGCTGCTCGCCGCCGCGGTGCACAGCGAGCCCCAGCAGACCCTCGACTCGCTGCGGCACGCGCGCGACAACGGGCTCGAACGCGTCGTCGGCACCGCGGACGTCTCGTTCTCCCGCGAGATCACCCTCGCGGAGGTGCGCGCCCATCTCGACCTGGGCCACGGCACCCGCGCCGCGGAGATCCTGCGCAAGCTCGAACGCGACCTCGGCGCGGACTGGCGCATCGACTGGTATGCCGGACTGGCCGAACTCGTCAACGGCGAATTCGAGTCCTCCTTCGGCAGATTCGAGAAGGTACTCGCGGCGATGCCCGGCGAGACCGCACCCAAGCTGGCGCTCGCCGCAACCGCGGAACTCATCCTGCAGCACTGGGAGAGCGACGATCCCGAGGCCTGGCGCCGATTCTGCGAGAACTACTACCGCACCGTGTGGCGCACCGACCACAACGTGGTCAGCGCGGCGTTCGGCCTCGCCCGGCAGCTCACCCGCCGCGGCGACCGGGCCGGTGCGATCGCGGCGCTCGACCAGGTACCCGCGAGTTCCCGGCACCACGCCGTCGCCCGCATGACCACGGTGCTGATCCTGTTGCACGACAGGCCGATCGACGAACTCGAGGAAGCCGACCTGCGCGAGGCCGCGCGCCGGGTGGGGACGTTGTCGCCCGACGAGAGCCGGTTCCTGCAGATGCGCACCCTGGTGCTGTCGACGGCACTCGACTGGGTGCGCGCCGGCCACTCCGCCCGCCGCGAACTCGACCCGATCCTCGACGTCCCCTTCACCGAGAAGGGACTTCGCGCCGGCACCGAGTCCGGCCTGCGCGCCCTCGCCCGCAACGCCCCCGCCCGCACGCACCGCTACACCCTCGTCGACCTGGCCAACGCCATCCGCCCCCGCAGCATCCTGTAGCCCGTCTCCGCGCCGAACGTTGAAGGGGTCGTTATGAAGACATCGGGCGAGTAGCACTCCCGACAACCGCCCCCTCGCGCGTCACCAACGGGCACCAGCCGCGTCCAAAGCTCGGCGGACACGTTCGACAACGATGTGCGGCCGTTCCCTGAGGAGCACGGCGCCCACCCGCACAACTCTCCAACCGTTCTCCTCGAGGACCGCATATCGATCGATGTCCCGCGCTCGCTGCCGCCGGTCGGTCCAGTGGTGCTCGCCGTCGTATTCGACGATCACCTTCCACCGTCCCCATCCCATGTCCGCTCTCGCCAGGAATCGTCCGGAGCCGTCTCGGATGATCAGCTGCGTTTCGGGCGCAGGCAGCCCGTGTCGAACGAGCAGGAGGCGAGTTCGCGTTTCGGGTGGAGACTCGGCTCCACCGTCGACGACGGCCAGCACGCGCCGGAGCTGTGCCACGCCCCTGGCGGCTCCGCGACTTGCCGCCACGTCGAATACGTCCGTCACCGGCAACCCCGTGGCGTTGCACAGGGCGTCCAGGGTTTCCACGGCGTGGTCGAAGACGAGCGCGCGACCGAGATCGAACGCGGTGCGTGCCGGGGTCGTGACAATCAAGCCGCCGATCGTGCACACCTCGTGTGCGGCCAGGTCGGCCTTCCGCACGAGGATTGCCTTGGGCGCCCGCACGTGAGCACCGAACGCCAACTCTGGGGGCACTTCGTCGTCGATCCATCTGGTGCCGTGCACCGCCGCGGCCGACATGCCGGCAAGTACGCCTTTCCGTCCCGACCACAGCCACGACGCGTGCGCACGGCCGACCGCGTCGAGCACGGTGCCCTTCGATACGTACACATTGCGATGGATGCGATCGAACCGGCAGCGCAGATCGTGAGCAGTGACCCGGCCCGAAGCCACAGCTTCCGTGCCGAGGAAGGGTCGACCGGAGAAAGTCATGCGCGCAGCATGCTGGTCGCGCCGCGGCCGGGAAAGCCCGCTCACGCCACTCTGTGGACAACTCGGAGCTGTCCACAGGTACCACCTCGAGGGGGCGGCCTTCGGGAGTGGCACCTGTACGATGTCGCGCCCTCGCCCCCTTCGGCCTACACCAGCGCCGCGGCCGCGCGCGCGATGGCGAGCTCCTCGTTGGTCGGGATCACGAGGATCTCCACCTGCGACGTGTCCGCCGAGATGCGCCGCTCGCCGCGTGCGGAGGCGGCGTTGCGGGTCTCGTCGACGGCGATGCCGAGACGCTCGAGGCCGGCGAGGGCGTCCCGGCGGACGTCGACGTTGTTCTCTCCCACCCCGCCGGTGAACACGACGACGTCGACGCCGCCCAGTTCGACGAGATACGCGCCGAGGTACTTGCGCAGGCGGTGCACGTAGACGTCGTAGGCGAGCTTCGCGTCCTCGGAGCCCTCGGCGACGAGCCGCAGCAGGGCGCGGAAGTCGTTGACCCCTGAGAGGCCCTTGAGCCCGGAGCGCCGGTTGAGCAGATCGTCGATGGAATCGACGTCCATCCCGGCGCTGCGGTTGAGGTGCAGCAGCACGCCGGGATCGATGTCGCCGCACCGGGTTCCCATGACGAGTCCTTCGAGCGGGGTCAACCCCATGGACGTGTCGACGGGCCGGCCGCCGGCGATCGCGGAGGCCGACGCACCGTTGCCGAGGTGCAGCACGATCTGGTTCAGTTCCGACAGTTCACGTCCGAGGAACCGGGCGGCGCGCTCGGACACGTACTGGTGCGACGTCCCGTGGAAGCCGTACCGCCGGATGCCGTGCGCCCGGGCGACGTCCCGGTCGATCGCGTAGGTGGCGGCCGCGGCGGGCAGGGCGTGGAAGAACGCGGTGTCGAACACCCCGACGTGCGGAATGCCGGGCAGCTCCTCCCGCGCGACCTCCATGCCGATGACGTTCGCCGGATTGTGCAGCGGCGCAAGAACGGCCAGTTCCTTCACGGTGCGCACCACGTCGTCGTCGACGAGGGTCGGCTCGTGGAACACCTCGCCGCCGTGTACGAGGCGATGGCCGACGGCGATGATGCCGGCCTCGCGCAGGGGGCGGCCCAGCGCCTCCACCCAGTCGAGGACGATCCGCAGTCCGGCGCGGTGGTTCTCGATGGGACCGACGTGTTCCTCGGTGCCGGTGGTGTGGTGGAACACGACCCTGCCCTCGGGCTCACCGATCCGCTCGATGAGCCCGTGCGCCACCGAGTCTCCGGTCTCGGGGTGGACGAGCTGGAACTTGATCGACGACGAGCCGGAGTTGAGCACCAGCACGGTGCCGTCCGTCTGGGAGCTCATTCGCCGGCCTCCTGCGCCTGGATGGCGGTGATCGCCACCGTGTTCACGATGTCCTGGATCAGCGCCCCACGCGACAGGTCGTTGACGGGCTTGCGCAGGCCCTGCAGGACCGGACCGACGGCCACGGCTCCGGCGCTGCGCTGCACGGCCTTGTAGGTGTTGTTGCCGGTGTTGAGGTCCGGGAAGATGAACACGGTCGCCCGGCCGGCGACCTCCGAGTCGGGAAGCTTGGCGCTGGCCACCGACGGTTCGATCGCGGCGTCGTACTGGATCGGTCCCTCCACCGGCAGGTCCGGCCGGCGCTCGCGCACCAGGGCGGTGGCGGCGCGGACCTTGTCGACGTCGACGCCCGAACCGGACTCGCCGGTCGAGTAGGACAGCATCGCGACGCGCGGTTCGATGCCGAAGCGGGCGGCGGTGGCGGCGGAGGAGATCGCGATGTCGGCGAGCTGATCGCTGGTGGGATCGGGCACCACTGCGCAGTCACCGTAGGCGAGCACCCGATCCGACAGGCACATGAGGAAGATGCTCGACACCGTGGACACGCCGGGTTCGGTCTTGATGATCTCGAAGGACGGCCGGATGGTGTGCGCGGTGGTGTGCGCGGCACCGGAGACCATGCCGTCGGCGACGCCGAGGTGCACCATCATCGTGCCGAAGTACGAAATGTCGCTCATGATCTCGCGGGCGCGTTCGATCGTCATCCCCTTGTGGGCACGCAGCCGGGCATACTCCTCGGCGAACGGCTCGGCGTGTTCGGACGACCTGGGATCCAGCACGGTCGCCGCACTCAGGTCCACCCCGAGTTCGGCCGCCCGGCGCCGCACCTGCGTCTCGTCGCCGAGGATCGTCAGGTCGGCGATCTTGCGTTGCAGGACGCGGCCCGCCGCGCGCAGGATCCGGTCGTCGTCGCCTTCGGGCAGCACGATGTGCCGGCGCTGACGGCGGGCCCAGTCGATGAGCTGGTACTCGAACATCTGCGGGGTCGTGACGGACGGCCGGGGCACGTCGAGGCGGCTCAGCAACCGATCCGTGTCCACGTGCTGTTCCATCAGCGCGACGGCGGTGTCGATCTTGCGGTGCGCGCCGAGCGCCATGCGGCCGCGCGTCCGGTCGGCGGCCGACGCGGTGTCGAACGTCCCCAGGGTGGTCGTCAGGATCGGCAGGCTGGGCCTGAGTCCGGCGACGAGTTGCGCCATCGCCGGGTGCGGCAGGAGCCCACCGTTCATGATGATGCCGGCCAGCGACGGAAATCCTTCGGCGGCATTGGCATTCACAAGGGCGAGGAGCACGTCGGAGCGGTCGGCGGGGGCGATCACCACGACCCCCTCGGTGATGCGTTCGAGGATGTGTTCGGCGGTCATGCCGCCGACCATGACGCGCAGCGCCTCGCGGTGCAGCAGCTCGGGATCGCCGCTGTAGAGTTCGCCGTCGATCGCGGTCAGCAGTTCGCCCATGGTCGGCGCGACGAGGATCGGCACCTCCGGCAGCGTCCACAGCGGCACACCCCGGTCCCCGACGGCCGCGGCGATCTCGTCGAGCCGGTCGGAGGGACAGCGGTTGACGACGATTCCGGTCAGGTGGGCGTGCTGGGCGGCGAGTTCGGCCGTGCACACGCTGGTCAGTTGCGCCACCTCGTCGGGGGTGCGCCGGGAGCCGCGCAACACGAGCAGAACGGGCGCGTCGAGATTCGCGGCGATGCGCGCGTTGTAGCCGAGCTCGCTGGGGTTGGCGATCTCGGTGTAGTCGCTGCCGACGATGACGACGGCGTCGCACCGGTCCGCGACGGCGTGGTACTTGACGACGATCTCGCTGAGGGCGGCCTCGGGATCGGCATGCACGTCGTCGTAGGTGGCGCCGACGCACTCGTCGTAGTCGAGGTCGACGGTGATGCGTTCGAGGAGCAGTTCGAGGATGTAGTCGGTGTCGCCGTCGGAGCGGGCGATGGGGCGGAAGACGCCGACCCGGGCGGCGGAGGCACACAGCGCCTGGAGCAGGCCGAGCGCGACGGTGGACTTGCCGGTGTCGCCCTCCGGCGCAGCGATGTAGATACTCGACACGGACTCGGCGGCGGCGCTCATGGCTCACACCCTAACGCTGCGCCGGTGCGTCCTTTGGGCGGTGGGAGCAACCCAAAAGACGCACCGGCGGCGCAGCCGCGTCAGTCCGCGAGCGGGTCGAGCGCGAAGTCGTACGTGGCCACCTTGCGGCCGGCGTCGTCGACCTGTGGTTCGAGGACAAGTTCCGGTTTCGTCGCGGTCGCGACGTCGTCGTCGAGCCACTCACCACCGGCGAAGTACAGCTGGGTGATGATCGGCTGCCTGCCGGGTGCGGTCACCCGCAGGTGCAGGTGCGCCGGGCGCCACGGGTGCCATCCGGCTGCCTCGATGAACTGTCCGGTGGGCCCGTCGGTGGGGATCTGATACGGAGCCGGCTCGATGGTGGTGATGTCGTAGCGGCCCTCGGCGTCGGCGACGACGGTGCCGCGCAGATTCCATTGCGGAAGGTGCGGGGCGAACTGGGAGTAGTAGCCTTCGTCGTCGGCGTGCCAGATCTCGATCCGGGCCCCGCCGAGGCCCCGGCCGTCGAGGTCGGCGACCTGTCCGCGCAGGACCAGCGGGGGGTGGACGCGATCCTCGTCGCGCATCGGGAGTGTGCACTGCGCCGGTAGTTCCGGTGCGCCCGGAACGTAGTACGGCCCCTCGATGCTGCCCTTGGTGCCGCGGAACCTCCGGGAGTTGACGTCCTCGATCTCGTGCTCGACGAACACGTCCAGCAGCAGCGGCCACTCGCCGCCCTCGCCCACGTCGATGAGCCACTGCTTGAGCACGCGGTACTCGTCGTAGGTGACGGCATGTTTCCGGATGAGCGCGCCGAATCCCGCGAGGGCTTCGGTCGCGATGGCGGACAGACGCTCCGGTGAGGTGTCGGCGGTGCAGCGTTCGCCCTTGAACTTGTCGGTGGCGGCGGTGCCGGATGCGGCAGCGGTGGGGTTTTCGGTGATGGTCATGGTGTCTCCCGGGAAGTGGTCAGGCACGGCGGAAATGGGACACGTCGTCGTTGCCGACGAGGTCGGGCACGGTCCAGCCGTCGAGGTCGTACTCGCTCATGAACTGCTCGGCCAGGCCCTTCATGGCGGACACGTCCCCACGGCCTTCTGCGGCGAACAGCAGCTCGGCCTTGACGTTCTCGTGGTTGCCGGCGTAGTTCCGCTCGTACAGTTCGTGGCGGCCACCGAACTCGGAGCCGATCGAGTCCCACAGGGCCTTCATGACCTTGACCCGGTCCACGGCGGTGATGCCGTCGGAGCCGCGGACGTACTTGTCCAGGTAGGGGCGCACCTCGGGATTCTTGAAGTCCGCCGCCGACGAGGGAAGGTAGATCAGGCCGGACGCGACGTCCTGCTCGATGATCTCCTTGATGCGCGGGTAGCCCTGCATCGCGAACATCCGGTAGGTCAGGCCGTACTCGAGCTTGGGGATGACGGTGTCGCCGATCCACGGCTCGGGGTCGCGGGCCATCGACTCGGTGAGCGACCAGAACAGGTTGCGCCAGCCGATGACCTCCCCGACGCGGGTCTGCACGCCGCGGAAACCGCCGGCGC
>NZ_JAALEG010000052.1 GCF_011058165.1 Rhodococcus aetherivorans | reverse complement strand
GTGGCGGGGCGGTGGGCTGTGCGTCCCGCTCGGAACCCTGCAGCAGGTCGGTGCCGAGGCCGAGGCCGATCGCCGCGACGACGGTGACGACGCTGCCGGCGAGGAGGAGGCGTCGAGGTGTCCGCGGCGGTGCGGTCGTCTCGACGGTGTGCCGGGTGTCGGCGGTGTCGACGGTGTTGCTCGTCTGGTGGGGCGCGGGTGCCGTTGTCGGGGACATCACCGTGCCGCCCGCCTCGCCGGTGGCGGCGCGGGCCAGCAGCGCCGCACCCTCGGCCGCGACGAGTTCGGGTTGTGCGGGCACGATCACCGGGAGGTCGAGCCGGGACTGCATCACGGAGGTGACCAGCGGGATGTGCGCACCGCCGCCGAGGAGCACCGCGGCGTCGGGGGTGCGGCCGGAGCGGCGGATGACCTCCCGGGTGAGGTGGGCCGAGGCTTTTACGGGGCCGTCGATGAGCGAATCGAAGCTGTCCTGGGAGAGCAGCAGCAGACCGCCCTCCCCGGGCATGCACACCGCGCCGTGGGTGGACAGCTGCTCCTTCGCGTCGCGGCACCGGGCGGTGAGGGCGAGCTGTGCTGCCGGGTCGGCCGGCGGGGTGAAGCGGTGCAGTTCCAGGTGATGGTGGTAGATCAGCCGGTCGAGGAGGTCGCCGCTGATCCGGTCCGAGCGTGCGGTGCTCAGCACGAGCCCGGTGGGGCGGTCGACGACGGTGACGGTGAGGCCGGAACTGCCGAGGTCGTAGAACACGAGCGTCTCGTGGTCGCCGAGATCCCCGGACGTCTCCAGTCTCTCGAGCGCGGCCGTCACTTCTGGGACCAAGTGGAAGTGGCCGATCTCGAGTCGGGTCATCGCGGCCTGGACGGCACCGGCCTGCGCCTGGTTCCGGTACGCGACGCCGATGGCCTGGGCCTCGTCGATCTCGTCGGTTTCGGCGAGCACCGTGTCGAGGGATGCGGCGGCCGGGTCTCCCGGCCGTTCGAGGGTCGCGGTCACCGACCGTGATCGGAAGAGCGGACCGTGGGGGCTCTCGGTGTCGCGGCACGCGAAGCGCACAGCGCTGGCCCCGACCGACACACCGAGAACCGACGTCATGACGCCGACTATAACGGTTCGGTCACGGGTCGCGCGCACGGAGCAGGTCGGCTCGGTGCTGCCGGTACACCACCGCCGCGCCGCTCGGTCCTGGACCCCACCACTACGCGGCTCGGCCGGATCAGCCCGCGACGTCGTGCAGATGGTGCTCGACGTCGTGCAGCAGATACTGGCACAACTGCGCGATGGTGAACCGGCGGCCGTCGCTGCGCAGGCCGTCGCGCCACCAGTCCTCGACGCCCTCGACGATCTTGACGGTCTCGTCGGTGCGTGACGCGATCTGCTGGGCGACGGCGGCGGGATCTGCCGCCCAGAACCGCCGGCGGATCGCCTCGGCCTCGCCGTCGTAATCGGCGAACGTCGGGGTGTCCTCGGTGATCATTGCCCGCACTCGTTGTCCGAGGACGGCGATGAGGTCGCGCGCGTGGGAGGCGTACTCGAGCGTCGACCACACCCTCGGAGCGGGACGCTCGGCGACGTTCGGCCGTCGCAGCACGGCCTGCCAGCGTGGCACGCCGGCGCGCAAGCGTTGACCGGTCGTGGCCGGATCGTGCAGCGTGTACCCGCACTCGGGGCACCCTCCGTCGAGCACGAAGGTCCAGTCGCGAGTGTCGGGCATAGCGGGTTCCGGCGCGGTGTCCATGGCCCCATGGTGCCGCTGTACGGGCTCTTCCGGTCCTGGAGTGCCTCGATCGCGCGGGTGAGGTTGCCGCAGTGCAGCAGTGACGGGATCCGGTGGGGGTCGGGTTGCCGAATCGGAGGGAGTGACGGGGCAGTGCTTCGAGTCGGGCGTTGATTGCCGCGGTGGGTCCGTTCGAGGCGCGGTGGTCGACGCAGGCGAGCACGTCGGCTCTGCGTCGGTGCAGGGGGCGTCCGAGTGAGGCGAGGTCGTCGAGACCGTCCGGAACTGACCGATGGTCTTCGTTGAATAACGCACGACAACGGCTCCGTACGGTTCGGCGTTCGGGGACCAGCCGTTTGGGCGGCGGCGGGGCGCGGTGTCGCCGCCATCCTGCTACCGGGTGCGCATGAGGGCAATATTCGGGCACGACGTGCCGCTCGGCGAAGCCGAGGACAAGCTCTCGGCGCTGGTCGACAGCGACGAAGCCACGCACGACATCATCACGATCACCCGGCACGGCAAACCGGCCGCGGTCCTGATGTCGGTCGACGATCTGGAATCACTGCAGGAAACGATCTACTGGCTGTCTCGCCCGGCACCGCCGAGTCGCTCGCGGCCACCGACGGCGATCCTGCTCAGTGCTGACTCGCAGGGCCGGATCTTGGGGAACCGGATCGGTAGCGCCGTCCCGGTTCCGGCCTCATCACAACCGAAGCCTGGCAGGCCGAGCCCGCCACCGAGACCTCGCCTGCTGATTCACACGAGGGTCACGCACGGGTGATCGTGGTCTTCCGTTCCATGATCACCGCGCCTGCCGGTGCTGCCGGGCGTGGGCGAGAGCCGCGACCGCCCGCAGCACCTGCGGTGCGCGCCGGGCGGTGCGGAGCACGGCCCGGTCGAGCACGGACAGGTCGAGGGACCGGTGCGCGATCGGGGGCGGGTCCGTGATCGCGTCGGTGAGCGCGTACAGCTGCCATCGGCCGGGCACCCCGGCGAGCCGGTGCCGGCCCCGGTCGGCGAACCTCAGGCCCGAGCCGGTGCCGAGGTCGCGGGCGGTGCGGGAGACCAGGATCTCGCCGGGACCGGCGGTCGCGCCGATGCGCGCCCCGATGTGCACGGACAATCCGGTCAGCTCGGGTCCGGCGTGCTCGACGGTGCCGGTGTGGACGCCGGCCCGGATCTCGATGCCGAGGCCGCGGGCGTCGTCGCGGATCCGCGCGGCACAGCGCACGGCCGCGGCCGGGCCGTCGAAGAGGCTCAGCGTCCCGTCCCCCGTGACCTTCACGAGCCGGCCGCCGGCCTGCTCCACCTCGGCCCGGACCCGTCGTTCGTGGGCGGCGCGCAGGTCGCGGTAGGCGCCGTCGCCGATACGGGCGAGCAGTTTCGTCGAGCCGACAATGTCGGTGAACAGCAGCGACGCGAGGCTGCGGTCGGCGTCGACCGGATGCTGCATCCCGGTGGCGAGTTCCTCGACGTGGTCGAGGATCGGCCGCCACGCCTCCCCGAGCGAGGCGCCGGGCAGGGCGTTCGGCAACAGGTGGAACGAACCGCGGGGGATCTGCCGCGCGACGAACTCGGCGGCGGCGCGGGGCACGGGGCTGGCGGCCGGGAGCAGCACCCGGGCCGGGCACTGGATCGACGGCAGGGCGCTGGAGTAGTCGAGCCGGAAGATCCACTCGAGGTGCGCCTGCGTCGTGGTCGGTGTCGCGGAGCACCGTTCGAGCATCGCCATCAGCCGCCGGTTGTAGGGGTTGTCGGCGTGGTGCTCCCACATCCGGACCGAGGCCCCGGAACCCCACTCCCGGCCCACGGTCCGCCAGTTGTCGACGAACTCCGCCCGCCGCACCGGCGTCCATCCGTGCGGCTCACCGTCGCCGCCGAGGAGACGCTCGGCAAACGGCTGGACGAGGACCAGGCCGGCGACGCGGTCCGGGGCGCGGGCGGCGACGAGGCACTGCGGTCCGCAGGTGCTGGCGACGCCGACGAGGGTGGCCCGGCGCATCCCCACCTCGTCCATCACGGCCAGCACGTCGTCGGCCTGCTCCTCGAGGCTGGGCACCCGGTCCAGCGGATCGGACAGCCCGATCCCGCGGCGCTGGAAGTACACCGAGCGGCCGAAGGTGCCGTTGCGTTCGATCAGGTAGTGCAGGTGGGGGTCGGTCCACATCAGGTCCAGGTGGGTCTGGATCTCGAGGAACCACACGACGTCCACCGGGCCTTCACCCACCACCTGGTACGCGAGGCCGTGGCCGTCGCGCGGAAGATACCGGGTGACCGGTGGGTCCATCTCCTCAGGCTAGCGGGGCTGCCGGGCGGCGAACAGCCCGCTCTGTGACAAGCACCACGCTGCGCGGTAGGTTGGTGTAACTGCAAGAACTACTCACCAGTAGGGGTACGACATGCCTGCTCCCAGCGCCGCCACCTTCGCACGGTTGGCCGAGCTCATCGCCATCCCGGACGCAGCGAGCCGTCCCACCCGCTCGGTCGTGGAGGCTTTCACCGGTCGTGAACTCGCGACGGTTCCCATCGGCACCGCCGACGACGCCAGGGCCGCCCTCGAGCGGGCCCGCGTCGCGCAGGCCGACTGGGCCCGCCGCTCCGTCGAGCAACGCGCCGAGATCTTCCACCGCTACCACGACCTGGTGCTGGCCCACCGCGAAGAGCTGATGGACATGGCCCAGGCCGAGACCGGCAAGGCCCGCGCGTCGGCGCAGGAGGAGGTCCTCGACATCGCCCTCACCGCGCGCTACTACGCGCGCACCGCGCCCCGGCTGCTGCGTCCCCGCCGCGCCACGGGCATGCTTCCCGGCCTGACGAAGACCACCGTGCGCTACCACCCGAAGGGCGTCGTCGGGGTCATCGCACCGTGGAACTACCCGATGACCCTCGCCGTCTCCGACGCGATCGCCGCCCTGCTCGCCGGTAACGCCGTCGTCCTCAAGCCCGACAGCCAGACCCCCTACTGCGCGCTGGCCGTCGTCGAACTGCTCTATCGGGCCGGGCTGCCGCGCGACCTGTTCGCCGTGGTGCCCGGGCCCGGCTCCGTCGTGGGCACCGCCCTCGTCGAGAACGCCGACTACCTCATGTTCACCGGCTCCTCGCAGACCGGCAGCCTCCTCGCCGAGCAGGCGGGCCGCCGCCTCATCGGCTTCTCCGCCGAACTCGGCGGCAAGAACCCGATGATCGTCACCGCCGGCGCGAACCTGCGTGAGGTCACCGACGCGGCCGTGCGGGCGTGCTTCTCCAACTCCGGGCAGCTGTGCATCTCCATCGAACGGATCTACGTGGAGAAGTCCGTCGCCCCCGAGTTCCTCCGCATGCTCGGCGAGCGGGTGCGGAACATGACCCTCGGGCCGGGTTACGAGTACGGCGTCGAAATGGGCAGCATGGTCAACGAGACCCAGGTCAAGGCCGTCTCCGGGCACGTCGACGATGCCGTCGCCAAGGGCGCCACCGTCGTTGCCGGCGGCCGGACCCGGCCCGATCTCGGCCCCCTGTTCTACGAGCCGACGGTGCTCACCGACGTCCCCGAGGACGCCGAGTGCTACCGGGAGGAGACGTTCGGTCCGCTCGTGTCGGTGTACCCGGTGGACAACGTCGAGGAGGCGATCCGTCGCGCCAACGACACCGAGTATGGGCTCAATGCCAGCGTGTGGGCGGGCACCAAGGCGCAGGGCGAGGCCATCGCGGCGCGGGTGCGGGCGGGCACCGTCAACGTCGACGAGGGCTACGCGCCGGCGTGGGGCAGCACCGACGCGCCGATGGGCGGCATGGGCATCTCGGGTATGGGCCGCCGGCACGGCGCCGAGGGCCTGATCAAGTACACCGAGCCGCAGACGATCGCGACGACCCGGGTGATGAATCTCGGTGGGCCCCGTGGGGTTCCGCCGAAGCTGTGGTCGAAGGTGATGCCGCCCTTCGTCAAGGCGATGCAGTGGCTGCCGGGCCGGTGACGGCCGGCATTTCGCAGAGCCGGAAACACGCGGTGCGACGAACGCGATAATCCGGCTGTGGGCGATCGCCAGGTGCTGCACGGTGCGACGGAGAACCTCCGGGTCCAGCGGCGCCGTCTGCTCGTGTGGTACCTGGCAGTCAGCACCGGGCTCGTCGCGGTAGGAATCGTTGCAGCCCTGCTCGATCCGGCCATCGCCCGATCCGGTAGCTTCGCCGGCATGGCCTCGGCGCTGGCGCTGGGCATCGCCGGGCTGGTGATCCTGCGGTGGGCGCCACGGCGTCCGGGACGCACCCCCATCGTCGCCGCCACCGCGTGCGCGGTCGTCGCGATGCCCGCGGTGATCGCGTTCCACGTCGATCCCTCCCGCATCCTCATCAGCGTCATGGGATCGATGTTCCTGTCGATGTATCTCTCGGCGTTCTGGCCACCGCGGCAGGCCGTCCTGTGGATCGGGGCGCTCACCGCGGCGACCCTCGGCGCCGCGGCCGTCGCCCCGACGCGCCTGCTGTGGGTCGGTTACGTGATCGTCGCCGCCGCCCTGCTCGGGTCCGGGGCGATCTTCGGGGCCGTGGGACGGCTGCTGGTGAACGCGGCGACCCGCGATCCGCTCACCGGCCTGCGCAACCGCGCGGGTCTCGACCTCGAACTGCGCTCGCGGCCGCGCGACCGCGGCACCCGGGTCTGCCTGGGCCTGCTCGACGTCGACGGATTCAAGGCGTTCAACGACGAGCACGGGCATCCCGCGGGTGACGCACTGCTCCGCGACGCCGCCGGGGCGTGGGCGCAGCAGGTGCCGCGCGGCGGGATCCTGGCGCGTCTCGGCGGCGACGAATTCCTCGTCGTGCTCCCGGACACGGACGAAGAGGAGGGGCGCGCGGTGCTCGAGGACATGGTCCGCGCGAATCCCGTGCCGGTCAGCTTCGGGGTCGCGGCGGGCGTCGTCAGCGACCCCATGGACCTCTACCACGACGCCGACATGGATCTGTATCGAGCCAAGGCCGCGACCTGGGCGCACCTGCCGGATCGGTTGGCGCCGCTGCCCCTGCCCGCCGTCCTCGATCTGCTGCCCGTCCCCATCATCGCCGTGCGCGACGGCGGCGCCATCGCCTACGCCAATCCCACCTTTGCGGCGCTGCTCGGCGTCGACGCCCGGGACGTGGAGAACCGGGCGCTGCACGAGATCTTCACCGGCGGCACGTGGCCCGACGGTTCCGTCACCGTCCGCTCGCTGCACGACCGGACCGGGCAACTGTGCGAGTTCGGCCGCCCGGACGGGACCGTCGTGCAGGCGACGGTCGGCGCCGTCCGGATCCGGTGGGAGAACACCCTCGCGACGCTGGTCGTGCTCGGCGACGTCACCGAGCAGCCGAGCTACGCGTCGGGCTGACCTGTGCCCGTGGACGCGCGACGGATCCGGGTGCCGGGGGTTACTGTCGCAGGTGTGCCGGGCACGGTGACGCTCTTCCTCGCCGGAGACGTGATGACCGGCCGGGGTGTGGACCAGATCCTCCTGCACCCCGGAGGTCCCACGCTGCGGGAGTCCTACGTGAAGGACGCCCGGGACTACGTCGAACTCGCCGAGACCCGCAGCGGCGCGATTCCGCGGCCCGCGGGATACGACTGGCCGTGGGGTATCGCGCTGTCCGTGCTCGACGAGTGCGCCCCGGACGTTCGGATCGTCAACCTCGAGACGTCCGTGACCACGTCGCGGGACTACGCGCCGGAGAAGGGCATCCACTACCGGATGAATCCGGCGAACGTCGAGGTGGTCACCGTCGCACGGGTCGACGTGTGCACCCTGGCCAACAATCACGTGCTCGACTTCGGCGTCCGTGGTCTGCGCGAGACCGTCGAGGTCCTCACGGCGGCGGGACTGCGGCTCGCCGGCGCGGGCGGCGACGATCGGCTGGCGTGGCGGCCGGCGACGGTCCCGGTCGGGGCGGGCCGGGTGCGGGTGTGGTCGGTCGGTGCGGTGTCGAGCGGGATCGCCCCGTGGTGGGCCGCGACGGCGACGCGGCCCGGGGTGGCGCTGTTGCCGGAGGTGTCGGAGGCGGGAGCCGACGGGCTGCTCGCCCGGATCGACGCCGACCGCGCGGCCGGCGATGTGGTGGTGGTGTCGGTGCACTGGGGATCCAACTGGGGCTACGCGGTGCCGGACGAGCACGTGCGGTTCGCGCACCGTCTGATCGACGGCGGCGTCGATGTGGTGCACGGGCATTCGTCCCATCACCCGCGGCCGCTGGAGGTCTACCGCGGCAAGCCGGTGCTGTACGGGTGCGGCGACCTGATCAACGACTACGAGGGCATCGGCGGCTACGAGCGCTTCCGCGACGAGTTGCGCCTGCTGTATGTCGTCTCGTTCGACGCGGACTCGCGGGAGCTGCGGGAGTTGCGGATGATGCCGGTGCGGGCGCGGCGGATGCGGCTCGAACACGTCACGCAGTCGCAGGAGCGCTGGCTGCGCGCGGCGCTCGAGGAGTCGTCGGCGATCTTCGGCACTCGGTTGCGGGCCGCGGGGGACGGCGGCCCGTGGATCCGGCTCGAGCGGTGAGCCGGCGCGGTCAGCCGCCCGGACGCGCGACGGGAACGCCGTCGACGACGAGGTCCACCGCCTCGTTGTAGAACGCGACGTGGCCGGCGATCGGTGCGACGGCGGGGAGGGGATCCGGGTACGACCAGGCGACGTTCTCGGCCCGCGGCGTTCCGGTGAAGCTCCAGTACCGGGCCGTACCCTTGTAGGGGCACGACGTGTGCAGTTCCGTCTCCTCGAGTACCGAGAAGTCGACGTCGGCGGGCGGGATGTAGTACCGCACGGGCAGGTGGGTCTCGAACAGCAGCACCGGGTTCCGGGTCTCGGCGACGACCGTGCCGGCGATGGACACCTGCACGTGCCGGCTGCTGGGCAGCGCATCGACCCGGTGGTGCGGGTCGCGGGGATGAACGAAGATCTCCGTGTCCTCCTCGTACCAGTTTTCGATGCCCGCTCCCCGGCGGCCGAACCATTCGAAGCCGATGTACTCCTCGAGTCCCGCGACGTCGAGCACGAACGCCGCGGCGGGCGCCCGGGTCTCGTCGTCGGTCAGATCGAACCACCGCGCGACGTCGTTCCTGTCGCCCGGTGCCGGGGCGGGCGCGAGGAGATCGGTGCGCACGTCGTCGCGGGGGAACAGGTAGAAGGGGACGGGATGGCCGGGCGGCCACACGAGCAGCGCGCGGATGGTGTCGACCACGGTGTGACCGGCCCAGGTTCCGCGGACCCGCCGCTCGCTGGGTTCGTACAGGTAGCCGTCCGACGGGGGCGGACGGCGGCGGGTGGCGGACCTGCGGGCCATGCCCCGACGGTACGCCGGCCATCCGGGCACCGAGGACCGCCGGGCGCACCGCTCACCCGGCGGGCACGGGTTCGTCGTCGCGCGTGACGGCGTAGACGCCCGGGTCGAACGCCGACACCCGGCGACGGAGCGCGGCCGACGACCACGGCCAGTTGAAGCTGTTGCGGCCGTTGACGTCGAAGAAGTAGCTGCGGCATCCGCCGGAGTTGTAGACCGTGCCCGGAAGGGCGGCCTGGACCTCGTCGTTGAAGGCGTCCTGGACGTCGCGCCGCACCTCGAGGGTGCGCCAGCCGCGGCGCACCGCCGTGTCGATCGCGGTCGCGACGTGCTCGAGCTGGGCTTCGAGGATGAGGAACGCCGACGTGTGGCCGGTGCCGAGGCTGGGGCCGAGCAGGACGAACGCGTTGGGAAAGCCCGCGACGGACGACCCCAGGTACGCCTGCGGGCTGCCCTGCCAGTGCTCGTCGAGGCTGCGTACCTGTCCGTCGAACATCCGGCCGGCGATCGGCATGTCGAGGATGTGGAAGCCGGTGCCGAAGACGACGGCGTCGACCTCGGCTTCGCTGCCGTCCTGGGCGATCACGGTGGAGCCGCGGATCTCGCGCACCGCGCTCGGGTGGACCTCGACGTGGGGGCGGGTGAGGGCGGGGTAGTAGGTGTTCGACATGAGCAGCCGCTTGCAGCCCAGGGTGTAGTCGGGGGTCAGGGCGCGGCGCAGCCGCGGGTCGCGGACCTGCGCCCGCAGCTGGGCGCGGCCGATCCACTGCAGTTGCCGCATGAGCCACGGGTGCCGGAAGCCGAGGCCGAGGGCCTCCATGAGCGCGTACTCGGTCGCCTCGACCAGTCGTCGCGCGCCCGGGACGCGGGCGAGCAGCCGGCGCTCGAACCCCGACAGCCGACGGTCGGGCTTGGGCAGCACCCACTGCGCCGTCCGCTGGTACAGGTGCATCCGCGCGACGTCCGGCGCGATCTCGGGGACGAACTGGACGGCCGAGGCTCCGGTGCCGACGACGGCCACGCGCTTGCCGCGCAGGTCGTAGTCGTGGTTCCAGCGCGCCGAGTGGAACACCTCGCCGGGGAACTGCGACAGACCGGGGATGTCGGGTACGAGCGGTTCGTTCCACGGTCCCGCGGCGGCGACGAGGAACCGCGCCCGCACGGTCCCGCCGGTGGTCTCGAGGGTCCAGCGCGCGTCGATCGGGTCCCAGTCCGCGCGCAGCATCTCGATCCCGAACCGGACGTGGGACCTCACGCCGCGGGCGTCGGCGGTGTGCTCGATGTAGTCTCGGATCTCGTTCTGCCCGGCGAAGATTCGGCTCCAGTCCCGGTTCCGGGCGAAGGAGTACGAGTACAGCAGCGAGGGCACGTCGCAGGCGCATCCGGGGTACGTGTTGGCGCGCCACGTGCCGCCGAGGGTCCCGGCCTTCTCGAGGACGACGAAGTCGGTGATCCCGCGCCGTCGCAGCGCGATCGCCGCGCCGATGCCGGAGATCCCGGCGCCGATCACCACCACCCGGTATTCGTCCATCGCGTCGTCCCCTCGTCTCCCGTGATCCCCATTCGAATACCGTCGGTATCCGGATAACCACAGTATCCGAACTTCGGCCGCTCCGGTACCGTCGAGTCGTGGCACGACCGACCCGCCAGGAGACCCAGGCACGCACCCGTGAGGATCTGCTCGCCACGGCGGCCGAGCACTTCCTCGAGCGCGGCTACGCCGCGGCGTCCCTCGACCAGATCGCCGAGGACGCCGGTTATTCCAAGGGCGCGGTGTACTCCAACTTCCGCAACAAGGACGAGTTGTGCTTCGCGGTGCTCGACCGGATCCGGGCCGAGCGCATGGGCGAGATCGCCGCGACGCTCGCGGCCGGTGCGTCGCTCGACGACGTGGTGACCGCGTTCGGGGTGTGGGCCGAGCGCACCATCGGCGACCGGCGCTGGACCCTGCTCGAGATCGAGTTCTCGGTGCGCTCCCGGCACAACGAGGCGATCCGGTCCCGCATCGCGGCAGGTGCCGAAGGGGTGCGCACGCTCATCGCCGAGCTGATCCGCTCGCTCGCCGACCGGTACGACGTCACGCCCACGATGGATCCCGGGCAGGCGTCGGCCATGCTGCTCGGGCTCGGCATCGGCCTGGGCCTGCAGCGCGCGATCAGTCCCGAGCTGTCGGCGGCCGCGTTGACGGACGCGGTGCGCGCGTTGATGCGGCCGCGGCGGTGAGGTCGGCGGAACCTACCGGGCTCGGTAGGTCAGGCAGTTGGCCGCGTGCTCTCCGCTGCCGGTGCCGCCCACGCGGATCTCGCTCGCGGTGCACTCGAGATCCTGGTTGTGCACGCAGTCGGCGCGCTGGCAGGCGCCGACCATGCTGCTGGTGACGGTGTCCAGGCCGCCCTTGGTCGACAGCGGGATGAACGTCTCGCAGTCGGCGCTGCCGTTGTGCCCGGCGACGTTGATGGCGTAGGCGTGGCAGCCGTCGTGGTTGTAGGAGCAGGTGCCGACGCTGCACTCGGTGACGTGCGGCATTTCCATCGTGGTCATGATCGATCCTTCCGGAGGACGGTTGTCCACTATGGGATGCAGACCATGGTAGTGGTGCGGCGGGTGTGCGAACAGGGTAGTGGCCGAGCGGATTTCGTTGGTGTGCGGTGTATTTCGAGAACACCCGTGTTGCGTAAACCGGGTCGGCTCACACCCGGGCCGCGGCGGGCTCGCGCACCGGTTCGAGGCTCGGCCGCCGGGCGACGGGGATGGCGAGGGTGACGGCGGCGGCGACGAGGGCGACACCGCAGCCGATGAGCATCCCGGTGCGGAACCCGCCCTCGGTCGGCAGGCTGTAGCCGCCGACCGGCACGCTCATCTGCGACAGGACCACGCCGACCACCGCCGCCGACACCGAGGTGCCCACTGCGCGCATCAGGGAGTTGACGCCGACGCCGTCGCGGACTGCGGCACCGCACCCAAGATCAGCGCGGGCATGGCCCCGTAGGCGAAGCCGACACCGGCGCTGCAGATGCGGACGACGAGCATCAAGCCCCACATCGAGCCCATGAGCAGCAGGGACACCCCGTAGCCGGCGGCGATGACCAGGCATCCGATCAACAGGGTGACCTTCGGGCCGCGGGTCGCGGACAATCTTCCGCCGATCGGTGAGACGGCCATCATCACCAGGCCGCCCGGTGCCATCCACAGTCCCATGGCCGGCATCGACCGGCCCAGGCCGTAGCCGGTCTCGGCGGGCAGCTGCAGCAGCTGCGGCACGATGAGCGACTGCGCGTACATCCCGAATCCCACCACGACCGAGGCGGCGCTGGTCGGCAGCACCGGGGGCCGGGCGGTGGCCCGCAGGTCCACGAGCGGATGCGGCCGGCGCAGCTCTCGTCGAGCGCATCCCCGACCCCGAGGGGGGCGTCGCGCGCAAGTTCCGCATCACCGCGGAGGGTGTCCGTCGCCTCGACGACGAACGCGCCCGCTCCGTCGCCGGGCTCGAGCGGGTGCTGGTCGACTGGGATCCCGCCGAGGTCGCCGAGTTCGCCCGCTGGCTCGAACGGTTCGACACCGACCTCGAGCGTCTGGCGGGGCACCCCTGGCCCCGGCCGGTGAGCTCGCCCGGATCGTCCCCGTCCCACCCCGAGGGCCGCAGCGGGTCCTGAGCCCGCCCACCCGGCGGCGCGGAGCGACACGAGCGCGGCCTCCGCCGTTGACATTGACGTCAACGTCAACGCATGCTGTGCGGGTGACGACGAGCGAAGCCCAGGAACGGGCCCGGTCCGCGCGGCGCGACAGCGACGGCCCGCGCCGGCGGGCCCTGCTCGAGACCGCCCGCGACTGCTTCGGCGAACTCGGCTACGAGCGCACCACCGTCGCGGTGATCACCGGCCGCGCCGACGTCTCCCGCGCCACCTTCTACGCGTACTTCTCCTCCAAGGAGGAGGTGTTCCGCGCGCTCGCCACCCTCGTGTGCCGGCAGTTCCTCGACGCCCAGCACATGGAGGGGCAGGCGGTGGACGACCTGCGCCGGGTGCTGCGCACCACCACCCGCGCCTTCATCGAGTCCGTCTACGTCAACGGCCGCATCCTCGAGCTGATCGAACACCGCGCCCGCCTCGACGACGAGGTCGGCGCCGAGTGGGAGAGCGTGCGCGAACGCCTCGTGGGCCGCTACGTGCGGTTCGTCGAACGCATCAACGCCACCGGCGAGGTGCTCCCGTGCGCGCCACCCGAACGCATCGCCCGCACCCTCGCCGACGCGCAACGCGCCGGCGCCCTGCGCCTGCTCGGCGCCCCGAGACAGGAACAGCAGTCCTACATCGACGACATGATCGCGATGTCCGAACGGCTCATCGGCTTCCGCTGACCGGCCCCGACCGACAGGACCCCCGACACCCATGCTGCTCGTAGCCAACCGCGGCGAGATCGCCCTGCGGGTCATCCGTTCCGCCACCGAACTCGGCCTCGACACCGTCGCCGTGTATGCCGAGGACGACGCGGACAGCCCGCACGTCGCCGCCGCCACCCGCGCCGTCGCGCTGACCGGTGCCGGACCGGCCGCCTACCTCGACGGGCAGGCGCTGCTGCGCGCCGCCGCCGAGACCGGCTGCACCCTCGTCCATCCCGGATACGGATTCCTCAGCGAGAACGCCGAATTCGCCGAAGCGTGCGCCGCGGCCGGGATGACGTTCGTCGGACCCGAGCCGCAGGTGCTGCGGATCTTCGGTGACAAGGCCGCCGCCCGCCGCACCGCCGTCGCCGCACAGGTGCCCGTGCTGCCCGCCACCGACGGGGGCGTCACGGCCGGCGCGGCCCGCGACTTCCTCGCCGCCCACCCCGGCGGCATCGTCCTGAAGGCGCTCGCCGGCGGGGGCGGCCGCGGCATGCGGATCGTGCGCGACGCCGCGGACCTCGACGACGCCTTCCGCGCGTGTACGGCCGAGGCGGAGTTGGGTTTCGGCAACGGCGCGCTGTTCGCCGAGGCCTTGTGCGCTCGGGCCCGGCACATCGAGGTGCAGGTCGTCGCGGCCCCCGACGGCGCGGGCGGGGTGCGGGCCCTCGCGCTCGGTGACCGGGACTGCAGCGTGCAGCGACGCCACCAGAAGCTCGTGGAAATCGCTCCGGCGCAACGGCTCGGCGCGACGGTGCGCCGCGCGCTGCACGAGGCCGCGGCGCGGCTGTGCGCATCGGTGGGCTATCGGGGTCTGGCCACCGTCGAGTTCCTCGTCGCCGGCGACGACGCGGTGTTCCTCGAGGTGAACCCCCGGATCCAGGTGGAGCACACGGTCACCGAGGAGGTCACCGGCGTCGACCTGGCCGCGACGCAGATCGCGATCGCCCGCGGTGCCCGGTTCGACGAACTCGGCCTGCCCGGCGGCGTCACCGCCGACGGCGCCGGCGTGCGCGGCGAGCCCGCCGCCGCGAAGGGCATCGCCGTCCAGGCTCGCGTCAACACCGAGACGATGCGCCCCGACGGCCGGGCCGTACCCGCCTCCGGCACGCTCACCGTGTTCACGCCGCCCACCGGGCCGGGCGTCCGCGTCGACACCTACGGCCGTCCCGGGCTGACGACCAGCCCGCGCTACGACTCGTTGCTGGCCAAGGTGATCACCCACACCCGCATCGACGACTTCGCGGCGGCGCTGCGCAAGACGGACGCGGCGCTCGGCGACCTGCTCGTCGAGGGTGTCGCCACCAATGCCGAGTTTCTGCAGAATATCCTGCGCGACAAGGACTTCGCGGCATCCGACGTGCACACGTCGTGGCTGGACGAACGGATCGCCGACCTCGCCGTCGCCGGCCCCGACGGCGCACCGGCCGTCGCGCCGGAACTGCACGCGGGGGAGGAGGCGATGCGCGCCGACATGGTCGGCACCGTCGTCGAGACCGCCGCCGACGGCGACGCGCTCGCGCCGGGCGCACCCGTCGCGGTGCTCGAGGCGATGAAGATGCAGCACGTGGTGTCCGCCTCCGGACCGGCGACCGTGGTGCGCCTGCTGGTGCGGCCGGGGCAGACCGTGCAGCCGGGGGAGGTGCTCGCCGTGGTGCGCGCCGGGTCCGGCGACGCGGCCACCGGCGACGGGGGTGAGCGGGACCTCGACGCCGTGCGCGACGACCTCACCGAGATCCGGAACCGGCACGCCCGCACCCTCGACGCCGCCCGGCCCGACGCGGTCGCCAAGCGGCACCGGATGGGCCGTCGCACCGCGCGGGAGAACATCGCCGACCTCGTCGACGACGGCACCTTCGTCGAGTACGGGCCGCTCGTGCTCGCCGCGCAGCGCAGCCGGCGCAGCGAGGAGGACCTGATCGCCAACACCCCCGCCGACGGGCTCGTCGGCGGTCTCGCCCGTATCGACGGTGCCGAATCGGTGGTGCTCTCCTACGACTACACCGTCCTCGCCGGCACACAGGGCATGCGCAACCACAGCAAGACCGACCGGCTGCTCGCCCTCGCCGCCCGCCGCGAGGTGCCGCTCGTGTTGTTCGCCGAGGGCGGCGGCGGACGGCCCGGGGACGTCGACGCCGGACCCGGACAGGGCTTGGAGCTGTCGACGTTCCGCGCGATGGCCGCCCTGCGCGGGCGCGTCCCCACCGTCGCGGTGGTCTCCGGGCGGTGCTTCGCCGGCAACGCCGCCCTCGCCGGCGTGTGCGACGTGCTGATCGCCACTCCCGACACCAACATCGGCATGGGCGGGCCCGCGATGATCGAGGGCGGCGGGCTCGGCGTGTACCGGCCCGAGGACATCGGCCCGATCGACGTGCAGCGCCGCAACGGCGTCGTGCACCTCGCCGCACGCGACGAGGCGCACGCCGTCGAACTGGCCCGGCAGTACCTCGGCTACTTCACCGCCGCCGCCGGCGAGTGGGCGGCCCCGGACCCGCGGCTGGCGCGCCACGTCGTTCCCGAGAACCGGTTGCGCGCCTACGACGTGCGCGCGGCGATCGATGCGATCGCCGACGTCGGTTCCGTGCTCGAACTGCGCGGCGACTACGGTGTCGGCATCGTCACCGCCCTCGTCCGCGTCGAGGGCGCGGCGTACGGGGTGCTCGCCAACAGCAGCCACCACCTCGGCGGCGCGATCGACGCCGAGGCCGCGGACAAGGCCGCCGACTTCCTCGAGCTGTGCCAGGCGCACCGCCTGCCCGTCGTGAGCCTCTGCGACACACCGGGATTCATGGTCGGACCCGAGTCGGAGAAGGAGGCCACGGTGCGCCGGTTCGGCCGGCTGTTCGTCGCCGGTGCGCGCCTGACCGTCCCGTTCGGCACGATCATCCTGCGCAAGGGTTACGGCCTCGGCGCCATGGCCATGGCCGGCGGGTCCTTCCACGCACCCGAGTTCACCGTGGCGTGGCCCACCGGCGAGATCGGCGGGATGGGGCTCGAGGGCGCGGTGCGGCTCGGCTTCCGCAAGGAACTCGAGGCCGCACCCGACCGGGCCGCGCGCGACGAGCTGTTCGCGCAGCTCGTCGCCGCCGCCTACCAGCACGGCAAGGCCCTGCAGGCCGCGACGATCTTCGAACTCGACGACGTCATCGATCCCGCCGACACACGGGCCTGGGTGTCGCGGCTGCGCATGTCCTGAGCGCCGGTGGGTACCCGTCCGTCACCGAAGGGAGGTGGCGGTGAGCAGGCAACCGGGAGCCGAGGAGTTCGTGCCGGAGACCACCGACCTGGCCGAGCTCGCGGCCGCGGCGGGCGGCTGCCGCGGATGCGAGCTGTACCGGAACGCCGAACGCACCGTGTTCGGCGCCGGCCCGGCCACGGCCCGGCTCGTGCTCGTCGGCGAGCAGCCCGGCGATCTGGAGGACCGGGCCGGGGAGCCGTTCGTCGGCCCGGCCGGGCGGCTGCTCGACCGGGCCCTCGAGGAGGCGGGGATCGACCGCGGCGAGGTCTACGTGACCAACGCGGTCAAGCACTTCAAGTTCGAGCGGGCCGCCGCCGGCGGGCGTCGCATCCACAAGAAACCGGCACGCGGCGAGGTCGTCGCGTGCCGGCCTTGGCTGGTCGCCGAACTGCGGGCCGTGCAGCCCGACGTGCTCGTGTGCCTCGGCGCCACCGCGGCCCAGTCGCTGCTCGGCCCGTCGTTCCGGGTGACCGCGCACCGGGGGGAGATCCTGCACCTCGACGGGGAGGTGCAGATTCCGTCCGCTCCGGCCGTCGTCGCCACGATCCACCCGTCGGCGATCCTGCGCGGACCGGCGGAGCAGCGGGACGAGGCCCTCGCCGGGCTGGTCGCCGATCTGCGGGTGGCCGCCGGGGTGCTGTAGTACCTACAGCTGTTCAGTACCTACAGCTGTTCGGTACCCATAGCGGTTCAGTCGTCGGACGCCGTCCCGGCGAGGGCGTTCTGCACCCGGTGGGTGGCCGCTTCGTCCCAGCCGTCGGGGGCGAGGATGTCCGCCCACAACTGCGCGGCCTCCGGCCCGTACGCGTGGCCGAACCCGGACGGGACGTCGGCGGAGAACACCATGTCGAGCGTGACCTGCCAGAACGTGACGAACGGCAGCCACCGCATGCCCGGATCCACATCCGGGCCGAGCGGCTCCCGCAACCAGTCCGGCTCCCGCAGCAACAGCTCGAACGACCACCAGGTGATCGGATCGCTCGCGTGCTGCCAGAACACCACCCGCGGAAACTGCCACGGCCCGGGCAGGTCCGCATCGTCCGGGCGGGACGCGAACCGGATGTGGCGGCCGGCGTCGACCACCGGCAGCCGCTCGAGCGACCCCGGGTCGCGGTCCGCGGTGATCTCCCCCCACGGCTGCGCGAAGTTCGGGGTACCCACCAGCAGCGCCCCGTCGGTCCGGGCGACCAGGTCCGGCCCCGACGCGAACGCCGCCTGACCGCCGTACGAGCCCAGGCTCTCGCCGAACACCACCAGCGTCGGCCGCTCCGGCTCGGGCCGCGCCGACCACGCCGCATACACCGCCTCGAACAGCGCCCGCCCCGCCAGCCGGGGCGTCTCCCGGTCGGCGACGAACGACAACGCGCTGGGCAGGAACGAGTACTGCATGGCCGCGATCGCCGAATCCCCGCCGGCGACGTATTCGAAGGCCCCGGCGACGTTCGCGTTGACCCAGCCGCGGCCGGTGGTGGTCACCACCGCCAGCACCCGGCGGTCGAATGCGTCGGTGCGCTCGAGCTCGGCGACGACCCGGTCTGCGATGCCCTCGACCGTGTCGGCGGATTCGCGGCCGGCATAGACCCGGATCGGGGTGCGCGCCGGCGCCCCGGTGACGGTCTCGATCTGCTCGGCGCTCGGCCCGCCCGCGACGAAGGTGCGGCCCTCCCGGCCCAGGGTGTCCCACGCCTCGTTCGAGGCCGGGGATCCGGATCGTTCCGGCAGCCCGGGCTGCACCACACCCGGTGCGGTGCCCTGATCGGCCACCTCGGATGAGCGTTCCGCCACGCCCAGCACACCCCGGTGGACGGCGCCGTCGAGCACGAACACGCTCAGGAGCACCACGAGGGTCACCGCCCCGAGCCGGGCGACGGGTCCGGGCACGTACCGCCGGCCCAGCCGGGTCAACCGGTTCGTGCCCGCACGCAGGCCCCGGCCGATCGCCAGCAGCGCCAGCGCGACGACCAGGGCGATCAGCAGCACCAGCAGATAGAACGAGCGCTGGGCCCGCGGCACCCCCACCAGGTCCCGGATGATCTGCTGCCACCACGACCCCAGCACGAGGAACACCGGCACCAGCACCAGCGCCGCCCCGGCCAGAATCCACCAGCCGACCCGGCGGGTCCGCTCCGACCACTGCGGATCGACGCCGCAGCGCCGGACCACCCAGGCGAGCAGGCAGCCGATCCCGTAGCCGGTCACCAGGCTCAGCCCCGACGCCACGCCCTGCAGATACCACACCCGCGGCAGCAACGACGGCGTCATCGACCAGACGAAGAACACCAGCGCGAAGCCCAGACCGATCGGGTGGAACCGGCGCCCGTAGCCGAGCAGCCGAGCGCGCGGCGTGACCACCCGGCCGGGCTCGACGTCAGCGGTGGTAGTCAGCGCAGGGCCTTGGCCTTGAGCCGGTCGAACTCGTCGCCGGTGATCGTCCCGGCCTCGAGCAGTGCCTGGGCCTCGGCGATCTCGGCCGCCGGGGATCGTCCGGCCACCTTGCGGATGTAGTCGTCGGCCGCGTGCTGGGCCGCCTCGTGGGCGGCCGCGTGCCGCTCGGACATGCCGCGGCCCCGCACCAGCAGGTAGACGAAGGCGGTCAGGTACGGGAGGACGACCAGGAAGATGATCCACACGACCTTGACCACGGCGGACGTGGAACGGTCACGGAACAGGTCCGTCAGCACCTGGAACAGGATCAGCAGGTACGCGACGAACGCGAAGACGACCAGGGTGTACCACAACAGGTCCCACAACGAATCCAGCATCACGCACACGCCTTTCACGGTTCGGAGGTGCCCGGGAAACGGACGGAAAGGACACCCGGACGCAAACAGGTACACGGTCTTCGCCGGGCACCGGAACACGGCGGCGCAGAATGCACCGTGGTGACGCGAAATGCAGCACGATCGTTCCGGGGTGCGGGTCGAGGCCCAGCGTGGTCGCAGCCCGGTGCGGTCGAGCCCGGTGCGGTCGAGCCCGGTGCGGTCGAGCCCGGTGTGGTCGAGCTCAGTGCGGTCGCAACTCACTCGGGCTCACGCCGCGCACCGCGCGAAGGGCGCGACGCAGCTCGGCGCTGGACGCGAAACCGGCGATCGCCGCGATCTCGGCGACCGTGGTGCGGGCATAGGCGGGTTCCTGGAGGAGCACTGCGGCGCGGTGCGCGCGCAGTCGCCGGATCTGGGACGCGACCGTGGTGTCGTGGGCCGCGAAGGCGCGCTGCAGGCTCCGCAACGACATCTGCAGCCGCTCCGCGATCACGGTCGGAGTCAGCCTCGGGTCGCTGTGATGGGCCCGGACGAGGGTGAGGGCGCGGGTGTACGCGCTGCCGCACAGTTCGCCGGAATCGGCGCCGTAGCCGAGCGATTCGTGGTGCAGCCCCACCACGAGCTCGATCAGGGCGTTCTCCACGCCGCGCGGGGCCGCGGTGGTGTTGTGACGACCGCGTTCGCGGAGCATGGCCATTCCCACCGCGTTGAGCGCGTGCGTCGACATGGTGGGCTTGGCCGGCCCGAACGTCACGGCCGTCTCCTCGAGATCGAGTCCGCGTTCCTCGAGCCGGTGCCGGGGAATGCGCACCAGGAGCAGGTCCGAGCCGTCCGCATCCGCGGCCTCGTATCGATTCCACCCGACCTGCAGGACGATCCGGCCGCTCTTGACGTGTACCCGGGTGGTGCCGTCGTCGACCACCCGCTCGCCGGTGAGCATCAGGAACAGGTTCGCGACCTCGCCGTCCTCGACGACGCCGGCCAGAGCACGATGCGGTGACATCTGCACCCGGCCGACACTGATCGCCCCGACGTTGCAGATCTCCATCCGGAACCGGAACTGCGTCACGTCGGGGACGGACAGCTCGGTGCGGTTCCCGGCATCGGAGGCCATCGCCTCGAAGCCCTGCCGGCCCCGCAGTTCGATCTTCCGATACACCCTCGTCCCTTCCGCCCCGGCGCGTCCGTGGCTCGGTGCGTCAGCGTGGCATGCGGCACCGGCCGTGGCGGGGGATACGGGCGACGGATAGCTCACACTCCGCGGGGATCGGGGCCGAAGGTCTCTGGCGTCGCCTCCCCGGCCGGATCATGCTGGACCCATCGGGCGCCCGCACCGCCGAGTCGGCGTCCGGGGAGGTCGACGGTGTCCACCCCTGCTCCGCACACATCCCAGGCCCGGCGCGACGGGGCGCACCGTCCGAGCACGGCGTCGACGGTGCTGCTCGCCTGCGGGGTCGTGTCGTCGCTGTTGTACGTGGTTGCGCACGAGATACTCGCGGCTGCGCTCTACGACGGCTACAGCCGGTTCGATCAGGCGATCAGCGAGCTGACGTCGGTCGGCGCGCCGACCCGGGCGCCCCTGACCGCTGTGGGATTCGTGTACGACGTGCTGATCGTCGCCTTCGGAATCGGCGTGTGGCGGACGGGCCGCGGCGTCCGCCCCCTGCGCATCGCGGGAGTTCTCCTGGTGGCCTACGGATTCGTGGGACCCCTGTGGCTGCCGTTTCCGATGACCGGACGTGAGGACATCGAGGCCGGGGCCGCCATGCCGCTCGCCGACACCATGCACCTGGTTCTCAGCGCGGTGACGGTCTCGCTGTGGTGCGCGATGATCGGGTTCGCGGCCGCTGCCTTCGGAACCTGGTTCCGGGTGTACTCGGCGGTCACGGTCGCGACGATCCTGGCGTTCGGAGCATGGACGGGCCGGTACGTGCCGGCGGTCGCCGCCGCCGAGCCGACCCCCGGCATGGGCGCGGTCGAACGCGTGATGTTCGGTGCGTTCGTGCTGTGGGTCGCGGTGCTGGCGGTCGTTCTGCTCGTCCGCCGCACCCGGCCGGCATCGCTTCGCGGTGCGTCAGGAGGACGACGTGCCGTCGCCCCGAGCGGGGGAGAGCCATCGTGAGACCAGCGCGCCGAGCGTGCCGTCCGCGGTGAGGGCGCGCTGCGCCTCCTCGAGATCGGCGCGCAGCGCGGCGTCGCCGAGGCGCACCGCCAGGGCGATCTCCTCGCGGGTGATGTCGTACTCGACGACGTCGACGTGCGTCCGGTCGCGGGTCAGCCACGTCAGGACGGGACCGAGCTTCATGAAGGCGTCGCACCCGCCGGTCGACAGCTCGTCCAGGGCACGGTCGATCTCGTGGTACGCGTACACCCGGATCCCGCCGATCCGTCCCTCGGCGAGAAGGCGTTTCACCACCGGTTCGCTGGTGTTCCCCTGCTGCACCCCGACGGTCAGGCCCGCCAGGTCTGCCACCCCCTGCACCGCGGGGTGACGGGCGGTGTCGACCGCCAGGGACTGCCCGGACACGAAGTACGGCGCGCAGAACGAGGCCCGCTCGCGGCGCGGCTCGGTGACGGTGGTGCCGGAGGCGACGACGTCGAAGCGCCCCGCCGCCAGTTCGTCGAAGATCGTCTCGAAGTCGTCGCCCTCGTGCGGGACGAATTCCCACCGCAGCCCGAGGTGCCCGGCGAGAGCCCGGGTGAGGTCGATGTCGAACCCCACGGGCCCGCCACGCTCGTAGAACTCGAACGGCGGATCGGGCATCGCCGATCCCACCCGCAGTGCGGAGGTCCGGGTGGTCATCACGGGCGGCCCGGGTGCGGCCGGACGCGGGTCGTCACAGCACCGGTTTCGGACATCGGCAACCGTCCCGTCCGTTGTGCCTGTCCGTTTCGTCGCACTCTTCTCGACACCTCCCATTGTGCGCGGTCATACTCCCGCAATCCAGACGCCGGGACGCCGCGGGGCCAGCTCAGGCGCTGGTGGCCAGCGCCGCAGCGAGCCCGAACGCGACGGACGTCGCGGCAACCTCGAGTACCGCGTTGCGCAGCGACGCCTCCGCGGTGACCCGGTGCGCGGCCGCGGCCGGCACCCACGTCCGCCGCCACCACCACGCCAGCGCCAGCAGTGCCGTCAGGGTCAGCGTCTTGACCAGCACGATGCGGCCGTATCCGGTGTCGACGAGCGCCGTGACCGAGCCGAGCCGTACCGCCGCGTCGACGACGCCCGTCGCGGCGAGCACGGCGACGCATCGCACCGCGAGCACCGAGTACCGGGGGAGCAGCCGGGCCCACGCGCCGCGGGACCGGACGGTCAGGGCCAGCGCGACGAGCGTGCCGAACCACAGCGCCGCCGCCAGGGCGTGCGCCGCGTCGAGCAGCGATCCGAGGGCCTGCTGGGACATGTGGCCGGTGACCGGCCGGGCGATGAGCGCCAGCGCCGCGGCGACGAGGACCGGGACCGTGGGCCACGCCGCCGACCGGCGATACGCGAGGGCGGCGACGAGGGTGCACACCAGCACGCACAGCAGCGCGGCCACGCCGATCCGGCCGGCGCCCGCACTGCCGAGGTACTCCGCGAAGCGCGACACCCCGAGCCGCGACACGGGGACGTTCGTGGTGTCCGCGGCCTGCAGCACGAGCTGCACGACCTCCGCCAGCACCCAGAGCCCGCCGAGACCGGCGATCGCACGCCAGACGTCGCCGGGGGCGACGGGGGGCCGCCGCTCGTCGCGCACCATGACACCGAGCGTGGCCAGGCCGAGCACCGTCGCGCCGACGCACAGCGACAGCGCCCGCACCCAGCTCGACGCGGCCGGGTTCGCCAGCAGCCATCCGGCGGCGACGCCCGCGGTGGCGCCGACGCCGGCGGTGAGCAGCCACGCCCGGTGCGCGGCGGTGCCGGTGCCGCTCGTCGTCAACGCCCCGCCACCGGCGTCAGGCCTTCTTCGGCTTGCGCAGCACGAACCACAGCACGCCGGCGAGGACGGCGACGCCCACGACGACGAAGACCCACACGGCCGGGCCGCTGTCCTCGTCGCTGTCCGCCGCGGGCGCCGCGGCACCGGCGGCGGCCGCCGCGCCGGGCGCGCCCGGACCGTCCTGCGTGAGGGTGAAGACCTGGGTGCCGGTGACCGGATGGCCGTCCGCCGAGGTCACGCGGTAGGCGATGGTGTACTCGCCGGCCGGGCCGAGATCGCCGACGGCCACGGAGACCGTGGCGTCCTCGACGAGGGGATCACCCTTGGACCACAGGTTGCCGTCCGGGCCGACGACGGTCAGCGCGGCGAAGGACTCCTGCAGAGCCTCGTTGAAGGTCAGGCTCACGCGCTCGGGGCCCTGCGCGATCTGCTCGCCCGGCGCGGGTGTGCTGGCGATGACGACCGAGTGCGCGGCGGCCGGGCCGGCCGCGAACAGCAATGCCGCCGCGACCGCGCCGAGGAGCCCGGCGAGCCGGGCGAGGCCGAGGAGCCCGGCGAGCCGGGCGAGAACGAGTGGGGTCTGTCGCCGGCGTGCGGCGACGGTGTTCGGGATGTTCATGGGTTTCTCTCTCCGGTGGGGTGGGTCGCGGTCACGCCGCGACGGGCGGCCCCCGCCGGGAGATGCACGGTGCCGGCCGGGCCGACGCGACGGTCCGGCCCGCCACGACCGGCAGCACCGTCCGGGCTGCCTCGATGCGAGGGGGCGCCGCGGTCCATGCCGCCCGCACCGCCCGGGTCAGCGGCCCGTACAGGCGTTGCGCCGCCTCGAACAGGGCCGCGCACGCAACGACCGCGACGGTGTGCGCGACGAGCATCGGCGCCGACGCGTGCAGGTGGCCGGTCGTGACCGCGGCCAGCACCAGGTGCGTCGCCCCCTGCCCGGCCGCGAGCAGCACCGCGGTGGGCACCGCGCGGAGGTGGGCGGCGACGAGCCCGACCCCGGCCGCGACGGCGAGCAGCAACGCCACCGCCGCGTTGCCGGGCACGCCGCCGCCGGCGCCGCCGTGCGCGGCGACCGCCAGGGCGGCGGTCAGCGCTCCCGCGGCGGCGCCGCGCAGGGTCGAGCCGGGCGTCACGCTGGTGTCAGCGCACGCCGAGGCGGGCGAGCAGGTCGGCCTCGATACCGTCCAGCTCCCGCGAGATGCCGGCGTGCGCGGCCTTGCGGCGCGGTGCCGGCATCTGCTCGGCGGCGTGCACCGCGGCCGTCAGGTCGGAGAGCCGGCCCCGGATGGCGTCGGCGAACTTCTGGGTCTCGGCGTCCTTGGGATGGCGCTCGAGGATCTCGCCGAGCGACTTCTCGGCCCCGGCGATGCGGGCGCTCAGGTGCGCGCCGTGACCGGTGTACTCGCCGAGCTGGTCGACGGCGACGCCCATGCGCTGGGCGCGCGCGGCGTCGAGCTGACCGCGCAGCGCGGTCACGCCCTGGTACACCAGCGGCACGAGCACCGGCGCGAGCAGCCGCACGACGGCGAGGTAGCGCCGCACCTTCGCCGCGGTGAAGCCCTTCTGGGCGGCGGCCTTCTCCTGGGCCTTGAGCGTGGCGAGCTGCTGCTTCTCGACCCGGGTCTGCGATTCGATCAGCGCCTTGTCGGCCTTGAGCTGGGCCTTGGCCGCCTTGATCTCGGCCTTCGTCAGGCGGCTGTCGCGCTTGCGCTGATTCTTCGCGTTGAGTTTGGCCTCGAGCCTTGCCTTGTGCTTGAGAGCCTTCGCCTCCGCCTTGCGGGTGGCGCGGCGCTTCCGCCTCTTGAACAACGCCATCGAACAGGACCCTCCATTCGGTGTACGGCGCCCACGGCGCCACGGGTCAGCCTATCCGTGACGGGGGTTTCCGGTTGACCCTAGGTGGACGAATACTGTTCTTCACTGTGAACGTATCCAGCGAGAGACGGACCTCGCCGGTCCTGATCGAGGCGAGCGCGCTGACCCGCTGCCGGCACCGGGTCCATCTGGACGCGGCCTTTCCGGACGAGTTGGCCGCGGCCCCGGAGCACCCGGGAGCCAAGCAGCGGCAGGAGGCGGCGGCCACCCACCGCGAGGCCGTGCGGCAGCGGCTGCTCGACGCGACCCCCGGCGACTGGGCGCGGATCGACCCCGAGGGGCCGGCGTGGCGGCGCGCCGAAGCCACCCTCGACGCATGCCGTCGCGGCGCGAACCGGATCTGGGGCGCGGTCCTGCCGTCGGAGCCGGACTCGGGCCGGCGGGGCCGGGCCGAGATCCTGCTGCGCGACGTCGAGCGCGGCGGCTACATCCCGGTGATCGTGGTCAATCACAAGGTCACCGACCCGGGCCGGGGCGCGACGACGTCGGGGCTGTTCGCGTGGGAGCCGGTGGTCGACGAGACCCGCAAGGTGCGCAGCCAGGTGCGCGACCAGATGCGGGTGGCCCACCTGTACCGGATGCTCGAGCGTCACGGTCTGGCCAGCCCGGCGCAGGTCGGCGGCGCCATCGGGTACGGCGGGGACTGCATCCTGGTGCACGACCTGAGTGCGGTCCTCGAGGACTACGACGCGCGGCTGGCCGACCGGCTCGCGATCGCCCGGGGCGAGACGCCGACGGAACCGTTGCAGATCGGGGAGTGCAAGACCTGCCCGTGGTGGCCGCGGTGCCGTGAGCAGCTGAGTGCGACGCACGACGTGTCGCTGGTCGCGCCGGGGCAGCGCGCGGCGGTGCTGCGCGAGCTGGGCGTGCACACGATCGACCAGCTGGCCCGCTGGGAGGGGGACCCGCCCGAGACCTGGCCGCAGGGCTCGTTCGAGGACACCGTCGTGGTGGCCAAGGCGTGGCTGGCGGGTGCGCCGCTGGTGCGGCGGCACGACCACGTGCACGTGCGGCGTGCGGACATCGAGATCGACATCGACATGGAGAGCTACCACGAGCACGGCGCGTACCTGTGGGGCACGCTGCTCAACGTCGGCGGGATCTCCGCGTACCGGGCGTTCGTCAGCTGGGATCCGGTGCCCACCGACGACGAGGCCCGCTCCTTCGCCGAGTTCTGGACGTGGCTGTCCGCGGAACGGGCCGCCGCCGCCGCGAGTGGGAAAACCTTTGCCGCCTATTGCTATTCGCGTACCGCGGAGGACAAGTGGCTGCTCGGCTCGGCCCGCCGGTTCGCCGGTTTCCCGGGGGTACCGACCGAGGACGAGGTGCGCGAGTTCATCGACTCGCCGCAGTGGGTGGACATCTACCAGGTCGTCACCGATCAGTTCGTGTGCCCGAACGGCAAGGGACTCAAGAAGATCGCGCCGATCGCCGGGCACCGCTGGCGGGACGAGGAGGCCGGTGGGGAGGCGTCGATGAGCTGGTACCGCGAGGCCGTCGGCTACGACGGGGACCCCGACCCGCAGCAGCGACGTCGCCTGCTCGAGTACAACGAGGACGACGTGATCGCCACGAAGGTGCTCCGCGAGTGGATGAGCGAGCGTGCGGTGCACGAGATCCCGCACATCTCCGACCTGTAGATCACTCCTGCGGGGGCGTCACCGCCTCGGCGAGCCGGATCAGGGCGTCGACCACCGGCGGGCCGAACATCACGGGATCGTTGTGCTCGGCGCCCGGCAGGGCCACCTTCTCGACGAGCAGGCGGGCGGCGCCGGCGACGGCCTCGCTCTGCCCGGGCGGGACGATCGTGTCCGCGGTCCCGTAGACGACGGTGATCGGCACGTCGAGACGCGCGACGGTCTCGGCGACCGGGAAGCGGTCCCACATCAGCCCCGTGGGCAGCAGCGGGTAGTGGTGCCGGCCGACGGTGGGCAGATCGACGAACGGCGAGCGCAGCAGCATGCCGGCGGGCGGATGCTCGGCGGCGAGCCCCGTCGTCACCCCGGTGCCCAGGCTCTCCCCGAGGTAGAGCAGCCGGTCCGGTCGGACGTTCTCGTGCTCGAGGAGGTACTGCCGGGCGGCGCGCACGTCGCGGGCGAGGCCGTCCTCGCTCGGGCGGCCGGGGTTGCCGCCGTAGCCGCGGTAGTCGAAGAGCAGAGTGGCGAAGCCGGCCTCGGCGAGCGCCGACGCCAGCGGCGCGCGGTCGACGCGGTTGCCGCCGTTGCCCGAGGCGAGCAGCACCGTGAAGCCCCGCGCCGTGCCACGGGGCGGGACGTACCAGGCGCCGAGTTCGAGCCCGTCGGAGGTGGTCAGCAGCACGTCGCGGGCGCCGGGCAGCAGCGACTGCGCCGGTGGCGGCGGGGACCTGTCGGGCAGGTAGATCAGCCGGCGCTGCCCGAACCACAGGGCCGACGCGAGCACCGCGACGACCGCGACCACGAGCCACACCAGGCGCATGGCACCAGTGTGCCGTGGTGTCCTATCGGATCCGGGCGGATCCGAAAGGACACCACGGCGGCGGAGCCGCCTATCGCGGCGCCATGCGCAGCGCGCCGTCCATGCGGATGGTCTCGCCGTTGAGGTAGTCGTGCTCGGCGATCATCTGCACGAGCTGGGCGTACTCGGACGGCTGGGCGAGGCGGGACGGGAAGGGCACGCCCGCCTCGAGGCCCTTGCGGTATTCGTCGGTGACGCCGGCGAGCATCGGGGTGTCGACGATGCCGGGGGCGATGGTGTTGACCCGGATACCGTACTGGGCCAGGTCGCGGGCCGCGGGGACGGTCATGCCGTGGACGCCGCCCTTGGAGGCGGAGTAGGCGATCTGGCCGATCTGGCCCTCGAACGCGGCGACGGAGGCCGTGTTGATGATGACGCCGCGCTGGCCGTACTCGTCGACGGGCTCGGTCTTGGACATCGCGTCGGCGGCCAGGCGCAGCACGTTGAACGTGCCGAGCAGGTTCACGGTGATGACGGTGCGGAACAGCTCGAGGTCGTGCGGGCCGTTCTTCGACAGCACCCGGCCGGCCCAGCCGACGCCGGCGCAGTTGACGACGAGGCGCAGCGGCAGGCCCGAGGCGACGATCTGATCGACGGCGGCCTGCACGTCGTCGGCGCTGGTGACGTCGGTGGCGATGAGGGTGACGCCGGCGGGCGCCTTGTCGCCGACGCGCTCGATGGACTGCGCGAGGTCGAGGCCGAAGACGGTCGCGCCGGCGTCGGCGAGACGCTGGGCGGTGGCTGCGCCGAGACCGGAGGCCGCGCCGGTGACCAGTGCGGCGGTTCCCTGAATTTCCACTGCCGTGCTCCTTTCGTGGCGCCACCGTCCGGCGTGCGCCTTGTCGACGCTCGCACCTTAGCGCGCGTTAGCTCGTGCGGATCGGCAGCGGTGGTGGGGCCGTCCCGCGCCGGAGCTGTCGTGCGGCGACTAGCGTCGACCACGGTAACGCCCGGTAGCGGAGGAGGGGCACCGTGGAATCCGACAGTTCGATCGCCGGGTTGTGTGACGCGGTGATCGCCGACCTCGACGCGTTGTCGGCCGAGGCGGTCGACCGGATCCGCGAACGTCTGCCGACCTACCTGGTGGTGCCGCCGGACGAGCACCGCGAATCGACCCGGCAACAGTTCCTCGTCACCCTCCGGTTGCTCGCGGATCGTCCCGCAGACACGCACCCGGCCGGCCCCGAGTTCGAGCGTGCCCGGCAACTCGGCAGGCAACGGGCACTGCAGGGGTTGACCCTTGCGAATGTGATCGAGTCCTTCCACATCGGGTCGCGAGAACTGTGGCGCGCTCTCGTCGAGCACGCGCCGGAGCCCACCACGGAACTGCTGCACGCCGGGGGGCTGCTGTGGGACCTCGTCCATGCGGGGACGACCGCGGTGGCGATGGGACACGACGACGCCACCCGCACGGCGCAGGCGGTACGGGCCAATCGCCGCGCGCTGCTGTTCGAACTGCTCGAGCAGGGACACCCGACGGAGGAGGCCCGAACGCTGGCCGCTGCGCTGGGGCTGGACCCGGACGGGATGTTCCGAGCCGCATGCACGCCGTCCGAGGCGTGGTCCGATGTGCAGCTGCAGGGACTGCAGCACGCCCTGGACGACGGACCGGCGCCGGCGCTGTGCAGCCGACGCGGCACCACGGTCGTCACCGTCTTCCAGACGGTCGCGAGTTCGGTGGTCGTCGACGCGATCCGGCACGTGCGCCCCGACATGTCGGTGGGATTGGGGCTCGCCCGTCGGGGCCTGGAGGGGGCGACAACGAGCATCGGTGACGCCCGGCGCGCGCTCGCGCTGGTGCGGGGCCGGGCACAGACCGCCGACTTCGACGAGTGCTGGCTGCCGGCGATCCTCTTCGAACACCGGGAGGAGCTGGCGCCGATGTTGGCGAAGGGCGCGGAGATCGCGGCCCGGCACCCGCACCTGGCCGAAGCGGTCTCGGCGTTCGCCCAGAGCGGGTTCTCGGCCAGCGCGGCCGCCCGGAGACTGCACCTGCATCCCAATTCGCTCGCGTACCGGCTCGAACGCTGGCAGCAGTTGACCGGGTGGGATCTGCGCACGGTCGACGGGCTCGTCCGGTCGATGGTCGCGCCGGCGCTCTCGTGAAATTGCCGAACAGGATGCCCGAAGTTCGGCTCTGTTGCCGATGGTCACGGGCGAAGCGAAGGCCGAGTATGAACCGGGACACAAGATCGGCCCTCGGGAAGGAGTGCTCATGACCGACGCAGCGCAGACAGGTCCGGGGATCGAGGTGCCACGGCCACCGACGTTCGGCTCGGTCGACGAGGAGCGCCTGCACCGCAAGCAGCGCCTGGCCGCAGCGTTCCGGCTGTTCAGTGCATGCGGCTTCGACGAAGGCGTCGCCGGCCACATCACAGCTCGCGATCCCGAGCATTCCGACCACTTCTGGGTCAACCCCTTCGGAGTGCACTTCAGCCTGATCCGGGCGAGCGATCTGATCCTGGTCAACCACGAGGGCGAGATCGTCGAGGGGAACCGGCCCGTCAATCGGGCGGCCTTCGCCATCCATTCCCAGGTCCATGCTGCGCGTCCGGACGCGGTGGCCGCCGCGCACGCGCACTCCCTCTACGGCAAATCGCTGTCGAGCCTGAAGATCGGACTCGAACCGCTGACGCAGGACGCCTGTGCCTTCTACGACGATCACGCGGTGTTCGACGACTACACCGGTGTGGTGCTCGACGTCGAGGAGGGCCGACGTATCGCCACCGCCCTCGGCGACAACAAGGCCGTCGTGCTCGCCAATCACGGGCTGCTCACCGTGGGTCAGACGGTCGACTCGGCCGCGTGGTGGTTCATCACCATGGAACGGTCGTGCCAGGCCCAACTGATCGCCATGGCCGCCGGCACCCCCCGCCCCCTCGACGCCGCCACCGCGAAGTTGACGTACGACCAGGTCGGACTCGAGTACGCCGGATGGTTCCAGTTCCAGCCGCTGTATCAACGCATCGTCGCCGCCCAGCCCGATCTGCTCGACTGAAGCGGGCCCTGGCGCGGCCGCCCGGCACCGGGCGGCCGGGGTCACGACTCCGGCCCGCCGTCGCGTCCGAGGCGCGTCGCGCCGACGCCCGCGGCGACGAGGCACGCGGCGGCGCCGAGCAGCAGTCCGGCCCGGCCGCCCCACTGTTCGCTGACCCACCCGGCGATCGGGCCGCCGATCGCGGTGGAGCCGAGGAAGGCCACCGCGAACAGCGCCATCACGCGCCCGCGCATGCCGGGGGCCGCGGCGAGCTGCAGGGAGCTGTTGGTGGTGGCGGTGAACGCGACGCTGAGGACGCCGACCAGCACCATCGCGGCGAGCATGAGCTCGAGCGTGGGCGCCACCGCGGCCGCGAGCAGCACCACGCCGAACACCGCGGAGGTGGCCACCACGGCGGTCGTGCCGGTGCGACCCCACGTGGCGACGGCGAGCCCGCCCACGACGGCGCCGGCGCCCATCGCGGCGGTGAGGAAGCCGTAGGTCTCGGCGCCGGCACCGAAGGTCTGCTGCGCGACCACGGGCAGCACCACCTGGAACTCGTACGCCAGGCAGCCCACCAGCGCCATCGTCAGCAGCGGCACCGCGAGTGCCGGGGTCTGCCGCACGTGCGCGAGCCCCTCGCGGAGCTGGCCGCGGGCGCGGGCGGCGGATGGCGACGGGCGCAGCAGGGACAGGTCCAGGCTCGCCAGGGAGGCGACGACGGCGACGAAGCTGAGCGCGTTGAGCAGGAAGCACACGCCGAGACCGCCGACGGCGATGATCAGGCCCGCGACGGCCGGGCCGATCAGGCGCGCGACGGACGCCAGCACCGACTGCAGGCTCACGGCATTGCGCAGGTCCTCCGGTCCGACGAGTTCGAGCATGAACGACTGGCGGGCGGGGTTCTCGAAGCACTGGTTGAGTCCGAGCACCACGGCGAGGACGTACACGTGCCACAGCTGGACGGCACCGGTGACGGTGAGCAGGCCCAGGATCAGGGCCTGCACACCCATCGCGGACTGCAGGCCGATCATGAGCCGGCGCTTGTCGACGCGGTCGGCGACCACCCCGCCGTAGGGGCCGAGCAGCAGCATCGGCACGGTCTGCAGGGCCAGGACGAGGCCGATCGCGGTGCCGGAGCCGGTGAGCTCGAGCACCAGCCACGACTGGGCGACCGTCTGCATCCACGTGCCGATCAGGGAGACCGCCTGGCCGCTGATGTAGCGCCGGAAGTTGGCGCCGCGGAAGGCGGCGAAGGTCTGGCCGCGCAGGTCGGTGAGGACGGTCATCGGCGCTCCTCCGCGGAGCGACGGCACATCTGCTCGGCGAGCGCTTCGAGCGCCGGCAGGGCGTCGTGCAGGGCGTGGAGCCGCTCGGGGGACAGTTCCGCGAGGTGCTCGGTGAACACTGCGGTGCGCATGCGACGCAGGTCGGCGAACGTACGGGCACCGGCCTCGGTGATGTGGGCGCGGACGACGCGCTTGTCGTCCGGGTCCGGGGAACGGGTCAGGAGTCCGGCGTCCTCGAGCTTGCCGAGCATCCGCGAGAGCATCGTCGGATTGAGGCCCTCGATCTCGGCGAGCTCGCGCACGCCGACGGTCTCGCGCCGGGCGACGGTGGCGAGGATCGAGAACTGGGACCGGGTGAGTCCACCTGCGCCGGCGGTGCGGCGGTCGACGCGGCGCGCGATGCGGCCGAGCGCCACGCGCAGGCGGTTGACGTCTTCCTCGTCGAAGCGGTCGTGTGCGGTCGTGATGCCCACCTCCATTTACTTGCCTATCGGCAAGCATACTCCTGGGGAGGCGGACGCGGAGGCACCCGCGCGGTGCTCTACCGCTCGGCGGGTTCCTCGACGGCGACGGGGACCCGTGCGACCTCGGTCCGGCGGCGCAGCAGCGCCCGGCCGGTCACGACGGCGAGCGCGACGGCGAGGGTCACCCCGCCCGCGACCGGGCCGGCGGGCGTGCCGGGGGCCAGGCCTTCGCCGAGCATCCAGGCGCCGAACCCGAAGAACAGCGCCGCCGCCGCCAGCCGGATCGCGTTCTCGGGCAGGTGCTTGCCGAGGACGGCGCCGACGACGATGGCCAGCGCGTCGGCGGCGACCATGCCGATCGTCGAGCCGACCCACACGCCGGCCCAGTCGTTGTCCGCGGCCAGGGCGATGGTGGCGAGCATGGTCTTGTCGCCGAGTTCGGCGAGGAAGAAGGCCGACAGGACGGCGAGGAAGGCCGAACGGGTGACGCGGGCGGCCTTGCCCTGCTCGTCCTCGTCGAGGGAGTCGCCGCGCAGCGTCCACAGGCCGAAGAACAGGAAGGCCAGGCCGCCGACGATCGCCATTGCCGAGGTGGGGATCGCGAGGCCCAGGTAGTGGCCCACGGCGACGGAGACGAGGTGCACCGCGGTCGTGGCCGCGAGGATGCCGGACAGGACCACCCACCAGCGGTAGCGCAAGGCGAACGTCATCGCCATGAGCTGCGACTTGTCGCCGAGTTCGGCGACGAACACGACGGCGAAACTCAGGACCAGGGCGGACCACATACCGGGGGTTCCTCCTCCTCGCGTGTCGGTGTGGAGGAGGTGGGGACCTTCCTCCGGCCGGGCGACGCGGGTGCGTCGCGGCCGAAGGTCTCGCCCACCGGTGCGGAATCCGGTTCGCCGGGCCGGGCTGAACGCCAGTATGTCGACCGGGCGATTGTGGGCTACTCCCCTTCGCTTAGGCAACGATAACGTGGGCTGCACGAAAAGGCAAAGGCGGCAATAAGTTTGGAAACCCGAACTTCGAGGTGCGGGTTCCGGTCAGGCGGCGAGCAGCATGGCCAGAACCGCGGTGTCGGGATCGCTGTTGGGATCGACTCCGACCCGGCTGACCAGCGACGTCACCGTCCCGTCGGCCTCCGCCTCCACCCACGCGGCCCGGTGCTCGAGGCCCAGGTGCGGCAGCCCCGGCAGCAGCACGCACCCCGACGCCGCACCCGTGCACTCCGGCAGCGACGGCCGCGTCTCCGACGGCGGGTGCAGCATGATCAGGGCGGGCGGCTGGTGCGCCGCGAACCGGCCCGGTTCCACCGCCTCGTCGCCGATCACCGGACCCTCCGCGAGCACCAGGCCCACCGTGCCCGGCGCGGGGTCGTCGGGCAGTTCCTCCCGTACCCCGAACACCGTCGACGTGGTCAGCAGGCCGGGCAGCGACGCCACCCGCACCGTCACCGCGAGCAGCTGCGCCCATTCCCGCGTGCTCTCCGGCCACCGCCCCGAAACCACGAATCCCCGCAGGGATCCTCCGGTGTGGAAGGCGGCGAGGCCGATCTGTTCGTTCCCACTCATCCCGCTACCTCCTCGGTGTGACGACAGTCGATGACCGATACACGCCGTTGGGTAGGTGAAGAATGACCGTTTCGTCCGCTGGCACACAAGAGCCCCCGAGTGCCAGCCCCGTCGCGCGCCCCTCCGGAACCCGCGAAGGGGATGCCGGAATCCGGCATCCCCTTCGCGAAGTGCGACGCGACTAGACCAGCAGACCGGCGGTCTGGGTGCGGGCGCGGTCGAAGCGGGCCTGCACGTCCGCCCAGTTCACGATGTTCCAGAAGGCCTTGACGTAGTCGGCCTTGACGTTCTGGTACTGCAGGTAGAAGGCGTGCTCCCACATGTCGAGCATGAGCAGCGGGGTCAGGCCGATCGGGATGTTGCCCTGCTGGTCGTACAGCTGGACGATGATCAGCCGCTGGCCGATGGAGTCCCAGGCCAGGATGGACCAGCCGGAGCCCTGGATCGAGTTCGCGTTCGCCGAGAAGTGGTCGCGGAACGCGTCGAACGAACCGAACGCATCGTCGATCGCGGCACCGAGCTCGCCGTCCGGCTTGTCGCCACCCTCCGGCGACAGGTTCTTCCAGAAGACGGAGTGGTTGGTGTGGCCACCGAGGTGGAAGGCCAGGTCCTTCTCCAGCTTGGTGGCCTGCGCCGCCATCGTGCCGTTCTCCCGCGCCTCCGCCATCTTCTCGAGGGCGGTGTTGGCGCCGGCGACGTAGGTCGCGTGATGCTTGCTGTGGTGCAGCTCCATGATCTTCGCCGAGATGTGCGGCTCGAGCGCGGCGTAGTCGTAGGGCAGGTCCGGAAGCGTGTACTCAGCCACGAAGGATCCCTTCTCTTCGGGCCCGGCGGGGCCCGTGCGTGATTTTCAAGTACTTCTGGGTTTCCACCCAAACCCATAAGTACACCCTCTGCAATACCGCCCGCGCAGCCGGTTGTGCGGGGCGGCGGTGGCGGCGGAGGGTGTCGCGGCGGCGTCCGAAAAGGGACCGACGACCTACCTGCGGAAACGCCGGACAATTCGGCCGGCGGGTGAACGGGCCCTTAACATCGTCGGGTGTTTCGGCCCCTCGCGAGCGACGGGACGCACGACGCCCCGGCGCCACGTGTGGACCTGCCCGGTGTGAACCTGCTCCGCACCGTCGCCGTCCTGGCGGTGCTGTACTCGCACATCTCCTTCTATCTCATCGACGACCTCGGCACCGGCTGGTGGGTCATCGACGTCGTGTACCGGGTGCTCGTCGAGGGCGCCGGCCTCAATCAGCACCTGTCCTTCCTCGGGGTCGCGATGTTCATGACCCTGACCGGGCTGCTCATCACCCGCTCCGCGATCCGCGACGAACCGCGGCGCTTCCTCGTCGCCCGCAGCGCGCGGCTGCTGCCGGCGTTCTGGGTTGCGATCCTCGCCGCGATCCTGCTGGTGCGGCTCGGGATCAACGGGATGTTCAGCGGCCAGACCGGCGTCTCCGGCGTCGAGGCCGTGCTCAGCTTCTTCCTGGGCGGGTTCTTCCTGAAGCCCGAGGTCGCGGTCCTCGGGGTCACCTGGACCCTCGCCGTGCAGATCACGTTCTATCTGTACTGCGTCGCCGCCCGGCCGCTCCTGCGGACCCGGCCCATCGTGGTGCCCGTCCTCGGCGCCGTGGTGTGCATGCTGGTGCTGCTGTACAACCTGTACCTGCCCGAGCCGTACACGGTGCCGTTCCTGTCCAAGGTCGCGGCCACGATGCCGACCGTGTTCCTCGGCCAGATCGTGTACCTCGGCTGGGCGCGGCTGACGTCCCGGCGGTGGCTGATCGTCGCGCTGCTCGCCCAGGTCCAGGTGGTGCACCTGGCCACCGACTACCAGGTCTACTGGGCCGGCAGCCGCTACCTGTGGACCATCGTCGTGGTCACCGCGTGCGTGGTCCTGCTCTCCCGCATCGACGGCCGGTTCGCCCGCTCGCGGGTGCTGCACTGGACCGCCACCCGCAGCTACGCGATCTATCTGGTGCACACGCTGGTGCTCTACCGGGTGTACGAGAACACGGTCGCCCACCTCGGCCGCACCGGTGCCGTGCTCGCCTTCGTGGTGGTGTGCGCGGCCGTCGCCGAACTGCTCTACCGCGGCGTCGAGGTGCCGGCCGCCCGCTGGATCACCGCCCGGTGGTTGTCGCCACGCCCGTCGCCCCAGGTGGCGGCCGAGACGGAACCCGTGGAGAAGCCGCGCGCGTAGCATCGAGGCATGTCCTGGTTCGACGACATCCTCGCCCGTGCGGGTTCGAAGTCGGTGATGGTCACGCAGGAGCAGGCGCTGCCCGGCCGCGCCGAGCCGCTGCCCGTTCCCGACACCCATTACGTCAACGGGCACCGCATCATGCCGCCGTTTCCCGAGGGGATGCAGACCGCCGTTCTCGGCATGGGCTGTTTCTGGGGTGCGGAGAAGGAGTTCTGGGGGCTCGAGGGCGTGTACTCCACGGCCGCGGGATATGCCGGGGGATACACCCCGAATCCCACCTACGAGGAGGTGTGCTCGGGCCGGACCGGGCACACCGAGGTGGTGCTGGTCGTGTTCGATCCGAAGGTGATCTCCTACGAGGGCGTCCTCAAGCAGTTCTGGGAGAACCACGACCCCACGCAGGGCATGCGGCAGGGCAACGACCACGGCACCCAGTACCGCTCGGCGATCTACACGTTCGACGAGGGGCAGATCGAGATCGCCGAGGCCACCGCCGAGAACTTCGGCGCCCGGCTCGCCGCGGCCGGCTACGGCGCCGTGACGACCGAGATCGCGCCGCTCACGCAGTTCTACTACGCCGAGGACTACCACCAGCAGTACCTGGCGAAGAACCCGAACGGCTACTGCCCCGTCCACGCCACCGGGGTGAGCTGCCCGGTCGGCCTCGGCGCCTGACGCCACGCCCCGCGCCGCGCTCGGTCCCGAACGGATCGGCATCGGCGACTTCCGGGTTGTGTGACGTTGGCCGGAACGCCTTGCCGTCGTTAGCTGTGCGTATCACTCTGGAAAGAGGGAGTTGTCACGGGGGAGAGGATCGAGGCCGAGATGATGCGGAACACGAGCGGATACCTGCGGGTCCTGCGGCGGGGGCTGCGCGGCCGCCACCCGCTGATCCGGCGCACCGACCGTGCCGAGGCGCGACTCGCCGTGGCGGTGCTGCTCCTGGTCCTGGCGACGATCCCCCTCGCCGGCTGGGTCGGCGCCCGCACCTGGGACACCCAGTCGGCCCTCGCCGTGCAGCAGACCGCCGAACGCACCCTCGTGACGGCGAAGACGCAGGCTGCGGCCGAGACCACGGACGCCACTGCCGGCGAGCTCACGATGGTGGCCTCCGCGTCCGCGCCCGCCACCTGGGCCTGGGGCGACGAGAAGCGCCGGGGTGACGTCACGGTGGACTACGGCACACCCGCCGGCGCCGACGTGCAGATCTGGGTCGATCCGAACGGCGAACAGGCGCTCGCGCCGCTGAGCGCGACGAGCGCGAAGATCTCCTCGGTCCTGGTCGGGCTTTCGCTCTGGTTCGCCGCGGCCCTGCTCGCCGCCGCGGTGTTCGGCTACGGCCGGTGGCGGCTGGATCGCACCCGCAACCGGGAATGGAGCCGCGAAATCGCGGCCTTCCTCGGTTCCACCAGCAGCCACTGACCGCGCCTCGTCGTCACACTTCCGGCATGACCTCCCGCGCCACCAGTTCGAGGTGGTCGAGGTCGGCCAGATCCAGCACCTGCACGTAGATGCGCTGCGACCCGGCCTCGGCGTAGCGGGCGATCTTGTCGACCACCTCGGCGGGCGTGCCGGCGAGACCGTTCTCCCGCAGCTCGTCCACCTCGCGCCCGATCCGGGCGGCGCGGCGGGCGATCTCCGCCTCGTCGCTACCGCAGCACAGCACGAGCGCGTTCGAGTACGTCAGCTCGGAAGGGTCGCGGCCGGCCGCGCGGCACGCGTCCTGCACGCGGGCGAACTGGGCCGCGGTGGCCTCCACCGACTGGAACGGGATGTTGAATTCGTCCGCGTACCGGGCCGCGAGGGCCGGAGTACGGCGCTTGCCCCCGCCGCCGATCACGATCGGCGGACCGGAGCGCTGGTGCGGTTTGGGCAGCGCCGGTGAATCGACGATGCGGTGGTGCGCACCCTCGTACGAGAAGGTCTCCCCGACCGGCGTCTGCCACAGCCCGGTGATCACTGCGAGCGACTCCTCGAACTTGTCGAAGCGCTCCTTCAGCGCCGGGAAGGGGATGCCGTAGGCGAGGTGCTCCTCCTCGTACCAGCCTGCCCCGAGCCCGAAGTCGACCCGGCCGCCGCTCATGGCATCGACCTGGGCGACGGTGATCGCGAGGGGGCCGGGGTGGCGGAACGTCGCGGAGGTCACCAGGGTGCCCAGCCGGATCGTGGAGGTCTCCCGGGCCAGGCCGGCCAGCGTGATCCAGGCGTCCGTCGGGCCGGGCAGGCCGGCGGAGTTCATCGCGAGATAGTGGTCGGAACGGAAGAAGGCGCCGTAGCCGAGCCGCTCGGCCGTCTGCGCGACGGCGAGCAGGTCGTCGTAGGTGGCACCCTGCTGAGGTTCGGTGAAGATCCGTAGTTCCATGCCGTCGATCATTTCAGTTTGCCGGAGACCACGTCGGTCTGCGTCGAAGCGCGCACTCGCCGCCGACGGTGCGCCGGAAGCCGTGAACCGTGCGCGGTGGTGGTGCAGAAGATGCCTGTGGGGCAACGAATGACGCGAGCAGCCCGGCCGCTCACCGCCGAAATGTTCCCGGAGTGAGGCGATGTGCCGCTGTGGAAACTGAGCCCTCTGTGGATGAAGCTGTGGAAACTGTGGATAACTCCCGGGCGGAGGCGTTTTCACCCGACCCCGCCGGGACGGGGCGAATCGGGCGGGCGGCCCTTCTCCGTGGGGTGGGCGGGATCCCCGGTGGTCGCTGCATGCGCCGCAGCGGCGTGCCAGTATTGACGGTGTGAGCTTCCCCGACGTGCCCACCGTCACGGTCGCCGACGTGCCGCCGATCGGTCCCGAGGTCGTGCTGCTCGACGTGCGCAAGGCCGGCGAACGGGATCTCGGGCACGACGGCGACGCCTCGGCGAAGATCTGTTGATGGCCGCCTACCAGATCTGCGTCCGCTGCGGACACCGCTGGCCCGTGTCCTGGCAGCCCCGGCAGTGGTGCCCGGGCTGCCGCGGGCTGCTGCTGTCCCCCGACGACACCGCGGCCCCCGTTCCACCGGGGCGCCGCAACTTCCGCTGGGTGGCACGGCCGCCGCAGGCCCGCTCCGGCCAGGACGGTCCCCGGCCGCGACGGCGGCCGGCGGGCCCGGCTCCGCGCTACCACGAGGTGCCGCGCTGGGGCCTTGCCGATCCTCGCCCGGCCGGCGAGCCGTCGACCCCGTCGCGTGAGGAAACCCTCGCGGATCTCGCCCCGACCCTGCTCGCCGGAACCGCCGTCGTATTCGGCCTCGCCGCCGTCGCAGAGGCCGTCCGCTACGGGCTGCTGCTGTACAACCGCACGCGCCTCGTCGACCCGCTCGCTCTCGCGGCGTCCGACGCCCTGGTGTGGGCCACCCAGTTGTGCGGCCCTGCCGTCGCCCTCGCCGCCGGGGTCGCGGCGACGCTGCGGCTGATCCGCGTGCGGCGACGGCTGTTCGCCGCCCGCGGTGCCGCCGACCCGCGCGGCCGGATCTCGCTGCTGCTCGGGTGCCTCGTGCCCGGCGTGAACCTCGCGATGCCCGGCGTCTTCCTCACCGAGATCACCGGTCCCGACGACCCGCGGCTACGGCGAGCCGTGCGCACGTGGTGGGTGCTGTGGGCGCTCGGCGGCGTGCTGTTCGTCGTCAACGTGCTGTGGCGGCAGAGGGACACCCTGCAGGCGCAGGCGGACGGGGTGCTGCTCGCCGCGGTGACCGCCGCACTCGCCGCGGCCGTCGCCGTCGCGGCACTGCATGTGGTGCGGCTGTTCGACGACGAGGACCTGCGGGGCCGTCCCCGCCGCCTGCCCCGCCGCACCGTGGCGACCGGCCCCAAGTACGAACCCATCGCGCCGATCGAACCGGTCGGCGCGCGCACCGACGAGGCGGTGGCCTCGTGACGGCGGCCGGCGAACCCCGCGTCGTCGCGCACCGCGGGGCCTCCGCCGCCAGGGCCGAGCACACCCTCGCCGCCTACGAACTCGCGCTGCAGGAAGGCGCCGACGGCCTCGAATGCGACGTGCGGCTCACCCGCGACGGGCATCTCGTGTGCATCCACGACCGCACCGTCGACCGGACCTCCACCGGCAGTGGCCTGGTCAGCGAGATGACCCTCGCCCAGCTCGGGGAGCTCGACTACGGCACCCCCGGCGAGCCGGCGTGCCTGCTGACGCTGCGGCAGCTGATCGAGCTGACCCTCGACTGGACCAGCCGGCCCGTCAAGCTGTTCGTCGAGACCAAGCACCCCGTGCGCTACGGCGGGCTCGTCGAGGCCAAACTCCTCGCCGAGCTGGCCCGCTTCCGGCTCGCCACCCCCGCCTCCGCGGACTTCTCCCGCGTCGTCGTGATGTCGTTCTCGGCGGCCGCGGTGTGGCGGGTGCGGCGGTCGGCGCCGCTGCTGCCGACGGTGCTCCTCGGCGACACCTCCCGCTATCTCGGGGGCAGCGCCGCCACCACCGTCGGGGCCACCGCGATCGGTCCCTCGATCCTCACGCTGCGCCAGCACCCCGAACTCGTCGACAAGGCGGCTGCCGCGGGCCGTGCCACCTACTGCTGGACCGTCGACGATCCCGCCGACGTCGAACTGTGCCGCGACCTCGGCGTCGGCTGGGTGGCCACCAATCATCCGGGGCGCACCAAGCTTCTGCTCGGCGCTTCGCGCGGCGTGTAGTTTTGCGCCGTGGCCAAGAAGAGTAAGAGAAACAGCGGACCCAAGCCCGGCAGCAACCGTGCCGCGAAGCTCGAGCAGCGCCGGCTCGCCCGGGAGGCCGAGGCTGCCACGGTCACCCGGCCGTTCGAGGGTCTCGCCCTCGAGTGCGACCTGGTGGCCCTGCGCGAGTTCGTTCCGTCGGCGGTGTTCACGTTGCCGTTGACCACGCCCGGCCGGGCCGTCCGCGCGGCCACCGTGCTGCCCGGCGCCGTCGCCGCGCTCGCCCGCGAGGAGGGCGACGAGACCACCGCGTACGTCGGGCTGCAGCTCGCCGCCGCCGGCCCCGACCCGGCCGCCGAGCTCGGCGCGGCGATCGCGTGGGCCCGGGAGGCGGAGGCCGGGTCGTCGCTCGCCGTCGCCGAACCCGGACCGGACGAGCCGCACCTGCACGATCTGATCGACGTCGACGTCGTCCCGGAGATCACCGTGCACCAGGACTTCGACTGGTGGATCCCCGAGGGCGTCGAGGTCTCACCCGACGTCGCGCACACCGTCAAGCACGCCAACGACGCGATCATGCCGTCCGCACGGCTCGAGGGCGAGGGCGTCGTCGCCGCCTGGTGGGTGGATGCCGGTGAGAAGGCGCACCTGCGCTGGGTGCGTCCGGAGGACGAGGACACCCTGATGTCCGCGCTGTCGCGGGTGCACGCCGCGGGCGGACTGCACCTGGGGGAGGGCTCGCGGTTCGCCGGGTCGTTCCGCACCCACGGCCTGCTCGTGCCGGTGTTCGATCTCGACCCCGAGCGGCACCCCAACGAGTGGGTCGGCCCGACCGCCGAGTTCGGTGCGCGGCTCGACGAGGCCTTGGCGGTCGACGCGCCGCTCACCGCCGCCGAGCGGCGCTCGCGCGACGGCCTGCGCAGTCGTCAGGTCACTCTGCGCTGACCCGTCCCGTCGCCGACCCCGGCCCGACCCCGGGCCGACCCCGGGCCGAGCGAATGTATCGTTCCGTCGGCCTACGGAGATGAGCGATACATTCGCTCGGCTCGGGGCGAGCGGGCTCACGACGGCGGCGTCAGCAGTTCCGGCGGAATCTGCTGGTCCTGGGCCAACGCGTCGAAGAACGGCACGGCCCGCGACCGATCCCACAGCAGCACGTTGCCGATCCCGGAGACGTCCTCGAAGCCGCCGACCGGGACGGTGGCGGTCACCGTCTCGCCGCGCATCGCCCACCCGAGCCGGGCCAGGTGCCACATGTGGTCGCTCTCGTCGACCCGCAACGAGCCGGCGACCCCGGAGGCCAGCGACCACATCCGCACCGGGTTCAGCAGCGTGCTCAGGCCGGTGGCCTTGCTGAGCAGGGCGGACATGAACAGCCGCTGGTTGTTCATCCGGTCGAGGTCGGCCAGCGCCGTCGCGCGGGTGCGCACGAAGCCGAGGGCCTGCGGACCGGTGAGTTCCTGGCAGCCGGCCGGCAGGGAGATCCCCGCCAGCGGATCGTCGATGGCCTGCGGCAGGCAGACGTCCACACCCCCGAGGTCGTCGACGATCGAGGCGAAGCCGCCGAACCCGATCTCGGCGTAGTGGTCGATGTGCACGCCGGTGGCGCCCTCGACGGTCTGCACCAGCAGCGCCGGACCACCCAGCGCGAACGACGCGTTCAGCTTGTCCTGGCCGTGGCCCGGGATCGGGACGTACGAGTCGCGGGGGAGGGACACCATCGTGGTGGCCCCGCCGCCGCTGGGCACGTGGATCAGCATGACGGTGTCGGTGCGGTCCGGGCCGGTCTCCCCACCCGTCGCGAGTTCCTGCTCCTGCTCGGTGCTGAGGCCGGTGCGGCTGTCGGACCCCACAAGCAGCCAGTTGGTGCCCGGGGTGTCGCCGACGCGGTCGTCGTAGTCGGCGAGCGCGTCGACGCGGGTGAGCTCGCCGTCGAGGTACACGGCACCGGCGCCGACGAGGGCGATCAGCACCAGCACGACGATCGCGGCGCGGCGCAGCAGGCGACGGGCGCCGACGGGGCGACGGCTACCAGGGTGGCCTGCAGTTCTCCCCCAGCACGTGGAACGCCTACGGCGGCGGCGAATACGCGGCGACCGCCAACCAGGCCACCCGCGAGCAGCAGATCACCGTCGCCGAGCGCGTGC
>NZ_JAALEG010000051.1 GCF_011058165.1 Rhodococcus aetherivorans | reverse complement strand
TTCACCTGCGAGATGCCTCTGTTCTGGTGCCGGAATCTTTGTGTGGTAACTCAGATTCTCCTGCCCGGCAGGGGCTCTCGCGTTCTACGACACGCTCACACCGTCACACCCGCGGTGGATCCCGGCTCAGCGGCATAGGGAAGAAATCGAAGCCGCCGAGAATCGCTTGCAGGCACAGCTTGACGCTGCCGCAGCCCAGAGCGCGCACGATACGCAAGTAGCCGAGGACCGGCACGCACGCGAGCTCGAGGCAGCAAATGCACGAGCGGACAGACAGATTAAAGCCGAGTGGTACCGCGAACAAGCTCAGGTCGTAAGGGACCTATGGGGAACGGTCAATAAGGCCACCGTGCCGACGCTCATGCTCGCCCAGAGAATTGATGAGCACAACGCCTTCTACCAGAAGATCTCGTCAGATACCCTAGCCCGAGAACCCTTGGTCTCCAAGGTGTCGAATGCCTACACGACATGGTGGACTCACTACCTTGACGTCCAAGGCGCTATAGCGGTCGCCGAGATGCTGATTGAGGACCAGGTCATCCGGGGTCAACTCAACACGCTTCGCGACCGAGTGGAAGACCATATGCGGTACGCCATGCTGTACAAGGAAGCTGCGATCAACAATGGCGGCGGTGCAGGCGTCTCGACCTTCCCCGCTACCATCAACGGTTTTATCAAGCTGCGCGATCCGATGATGTCCGAGATTCATCGCTTACTGACATCCACAGACGGCCAGCACGTCTGATCAACACCTAGGCTGCGAAGCCACGACCAGCAACTGTCGCATTGCTACTCCCGCTCCGACCGCAGGTCATACGTCGACCCATCCCGCCGCGTCACCCGAAGGGTCATGATCCCGTGAGCCTGCAGCAACGCGCACACGTCGTCCCGGTCGTCGTAGAACACGGAGATGCCCAGCTCCTTGCACTTGGCGAGCTTCAGTTCCGGTGACTCGCGCGGGTGGTTGAACTTCACCTCATGCACCTGGATGGCACTGCTGAACCCAAGGCGCCGTACGTCCGCTTCCACGGTGCCGGCAGTCCTATCCCCCACAGCCGAGATGATGACGACCTTCCAGCCGGCCTCTCGGTGCATGTCCGCGAGCTGGCGGAAGTAGTCCGGGTAGTGGCTGATGACTTGCCAGTAGTCGAAGCCGACGATCATGCGACCTCCTTCTCATTTGCATCAATCCAGGCAGCCATGTCGCCCATCTGTTGACAAATCAGTTCGTCGTGGGCTTTCTCGTCGTCCAGCATCTTCTGTGTGACAACGAAGCAATGGCGTTCACGTTCCCATATACATTCACCAAAGTAGTCGACTGCGCCGCAAAAGATGGGATCACCTATCGACTGACTGTGCTTGATCGCGGCCTTCGACTCTTTGCAAAAGTGGCACTCGTCTAGGTATATCTTGTTCGAGCACTCTTTCATGACACACCTCCCGCCAGATGCGCGAATAGCCTCGCCGGACGTCTCCCACGCTGCGCCCGCTCAACCCACTGCGCGATGCGCGCCTCGCTGTGGGTTGCGACTGTCTTTACGTACCAGCGCAGCCACGTGGGATCGGCGTCGAGTTTCGCCATTACCTCGACAGCACGCCTGGTAGTCGCTAGAAGTTCCTTGACCATTGCAAGAGTTCGGCCCCAGTTCGCGACGCTCGTGACGGTGGCATACCACCGCGAGGGCTTACCCTTCGTCTTCGCCAGTTCCGCCAGCTTCAGCAAGACCTTGTCACCATGCTCGCGCTGCAGCTTCCTATGACGTGGCAGATACGCCTTATTGTCTACAAGGTCGATGACGTCCCCTGGAAGCTCGCCAGACGTCTCTAAGTGCGTTTCGCGCACGACGAACGGCGTGGTGTCCATCTGCGGACGGATGATAGTTGGTAATAGGTCGCCTACGCGTTCACCCATAAAAGAAAACCTCCCAGCTATTGCCAGGAGGACTCCGCTTCAAATTCCTAACCTAATAGTATCAAAAACAGCCCCACGTGACAATAGCATCTAACTAACTTATGCCCGCAACGCCGCAGCTTGGAATTTGAAGCGGAATTGCATACTCCCAGTTAACTACAATGCGAACTATTTTACAACCGTGCTGTCGGATAGTTCACTGCAATCCCTCTATTGATGAAGTAGCTTGCTACGGCAATTTCTTCTATAGAGCTATAGCCGTTAATGACAGGGGTCGGAGTATCAAATGAGCGGACGCCATGTAACTCATACTGTAATATAGACAATGCACGGCACGCCCGTCCGTAGCGTGTCGATACATACACTCAGTGGTACGCATGCGCCCCCGCAGGCAAGCCACAACAAAAAGCGCCGGTCTACTATGGCCGGCGCTGCCGATTAACGCTATATTGAAAGCACAAGGAATCCACAGCCTCCTTGCGTACCTTCCAGCAAAACAAACATTCAAAAAGAGCGCACCGCCTATCACGAGGCGGTGCGCTCTTGTTCTGGTTACTTGGTGATGCCAATCGCGCCTATCAGCAGGCCCATCAGTCCGACGAACCACACGGAGTCGGCTATCGGGTCTGACTTGCGCCTGGAGCGCACGACGCGGCGTCTGGTGATGCTAGGCGGCGCTTTTCGTAGCGGGGCGAGTTCGATTATCTCGCCAGTGCGGGTATCGACCATGCTGGAGGGCCGCGTCATGCGTCTGCTCCATCGTCCGGCCACTCTGTCCAGTAGCAGTCGCCGTCGTCGCTATAGTGTTCGTCCCACGTCGTGCCGGTTCCTTCAAAGCTCCCATCTAGGCACGGTTGCGAACAGTAGTACTCATCGCAGCAGTAGAAGCCTTCGCGCATAGGCTTACCGCAGACGGAGCAGCGGCGTTTGGTATCAGTAATATAATTCATCTTCAGTTGTATCCGTTTAGCGATTAGTGCGGGCTACAACGCCGCCCGCGAGGCACTAGGGGCTAGAACTCCGCTTCGAAGCTGCACCACCCTTGACGCTTGATGCACTGATAAATCTTTAAGCCCAGTTCTAACGAGGCCCAAAGTTTCAACGCATTGGCGTGTTTCTGCATCTCGTCGTATCCCATTGACCCGGCAATCTCCTTGGGCATAAGCGTGTATAGTTTCTCCGGGTCGAAGGTGTCAAAGTCGATGTCTGCCGCCAGTTCGCTGGCAATCTGCTGCAAGCGTTCCAGCGCCGCGTCCGCGTCGTGGGCAACGTACTGCATATGACTATTGTCTTCGTACGCGCCGAACTGTTCGCCATCATCACTGTTCTGAATTGCGAACCAGAACTTTCCCTCAATGTCACCGGAGTAGTAGCGACCCATTACGCCGCTACTCCAGCCGCTTCAAGCGCTACGGCCCGCGCATACGGCTCAATCTCTTCGAGTGCCTTCGCCTGTAGCGTCAGAATCTTGGCCGCGCTAAAGCGGTTAGCTTCTTCAAGCTTTACCTTGCCAGAGCGCGTGTCAAACAGCGTGCAGGACTCTGATACGCCCCACGGAGTCTCCGCCAGACTTACGGGCTGCAGACTCACGTAGTAGCCACGCGGATTGATATCGCCAGTCGCCCAGTTAGTGCCGCCCTTGGTGTAGTGCAGGCTTATACGTAGCTTGTCGTAGCCGTCCACTTGGCCGTCCATCTGGAAGTACCACGTGATAGAGTCGCGTTCGGACTTTTGACGCACCAGCGGCAATCCCGCTAGTTTGATAGGCGTTGCTTTTGTTTCTAATTCGCTCACTATAGTTGCTCCTGTATTTAGTTGTATTGTCGGGGCTTCCATACCCCTATAACTATATTAACTTTACCCCTGTTAATTTGCAAGACAAATACAGCGCAATAGGTTGTGCAACCTACATCAAAACCTGTGGAAACTCCCGCGCATGATGGACTGAAAACAATCCTTGTGGGGCGTCACGGACACCGCGCAGCATCCGCGTCAGTTCGCGCGTGCGTTCGTCATCTAACGTCAGGAATGTCACTGCGGGGGCCGCATCCAGCGGCAACTTGTCTTGGTGGTGGTACGCGTAGATATAGCGCTCCACCTTCTCCAGTATCTGCTTCTGCCGCTCAGTGCCTAGGTCAACTTCAAGCCACGTCAGACGCCGACGTCCAGTCGATATAATGCCGACATCCAGAAATAAGTCCGGACGGATATCCATACCATCGACATCTATCCAGCTGTCCGGCTCCGTCGCATAGTGAAGTACCTTCAGCAATCCCGCTTGCTCCGCCCGCTTTGCCGCGACGTACGCATCCGCAATAGCGAGGGTATGCAGATTAACCGCACGCATCGGCCGATACTTCCCCGACCAGTACAGCCGCCACCCCTCCGGTCCTACCTGGTAGACGTGGGCCGGACTGCCGCCAAGTTCACCGCCTGGAACCCGCCCCGGTACACGCGCTAGTAATCCCTCTTCCGTAAGGCGCTTGAGCGAGCGCCGGCTAGGTCGGTCGGCAGTGTGGTTGGGGAAGACCAACGCATCCACGTGAGTACCAATAAGCTGCCCGAACCTGCCCACCAGCTTGAGGATCTGCACATCCCGCGGGAGAAGTCTCATGGAACCAAAGTACAGGTACTTAGCGGCGGGCGCTCGCGGCTCATCTTCCCTGGTCAGAGCAGTTGCAGGCGTACCGCGATGCGGCACGTTGAGCGGCGGTTCTGGATAGGTAGTGGTACGCATGTCTTTCCAATATTTAATCACACGTGGTAAGCGGTCATAGTTTTCCACAAGCGCGTTCCAATTGCGTCAAATTGGTATTGCAAAAACAATAGTCATTTGTCATACTAATTCACAGTAAGCGGGGTGGACGCGGCAAGAATAGGGCCGGACAGACCAAGCGCCTTACAACACATACGGACTACGACAAACGAAACGGGGGCAACAACACAATTATCAAAGAAAGAACACTACCCAATGAAACGATACGCAACCCGCCCAATGAAACGTGGAATCACCAAGGCTCGACTGTCGCTACGGATCGAGAACAATACCGACGTCGGAGTTAGGCGGCTGGCAGCTAAACTTACCAGGCTGCGCGGTAAGTACACCTCGGTAAGCGTGGTGGCTGATGAGATCCTAGCCAAGGACCCAGACGTCATTCGCGAGATCAAGGAAGCCGCAGCCGAAGAACAACTGAATAAGGAGACAAAACATGGCACGAAGAAAAGGAACGGCATCGACAAGGTATAGCGCGCAGGTGCGAGCGATCCGCCGGCACCGCTACGAACTCGCCCAGCGCACTACTGCACCGTCCCGGCGCGACTTTACAGCGCCGACAGTCCGGGTCGGTCAAACGATCCGCCAGATCATTAAAGGTGGTGTACGAGGGCTTGCATGGGCGCTGTAGATACGCAGGGTGAGGCGCAGGCACCGGCCAACATCCAAATCGATGCAACTACTGCAGTTCCAACCGCTCCACGAAGCGTCCTGCTGCAGCCAGGCCAAACAGCGGTGATCCCGCCCGAGATCGCGAAGGCAATCGTCGCTATCCAGGCGAAGGTCGCCCCACTGGAGAAGACGGCCGAGAACGCGCACTTTAAGAACTCCTACGTCCCTCTCTCGGAGGTCATGCGTGAAGCATTAAGGCTCCTGAGTGAGCACCAACTAGGTATCACCCAGTGGCCGCTGACACGCGACGACAAGACGTTCCTCATCACGATCCTCATGCACGAGTCAGGCTCATCTATCCAGGGCGAGCAAGAGCTTCTAATGGCACGGAAGGACTCGCAGGGCCAAGGGTCATCAATGACTTATGCCCGCCGCTACGGGGTGATGGCGATCCTCGGACTGGTCGGTGAGGACGACGACGATGGCAACAAGGCCGCTAATCGTCAGACGAAGCCAACGCCTGAGCAGTTGTCAGAGATTAAGCAGCTGTGCATCGACCTGAAGTACCCGAAGGATCAGATGGAAGCGCGCATCGCCTCCCTAAGGACCGAAGACCAAGCCACCGTTGCCATCAACAATCTGCACAAGCTGATATCCGAGAAGGCAGCACGGGTCAACCAAGAGGCAGCGGCGACTCCGGTGTTCACCGGCGATCGCGACCAGGTCATCCCCGTAGATACGTCGAGTTCGGAACAAGACTCGACACGTCAAGATATTGCTAAACGCCTAACCCAGCTACCGATCCCTGAGAAGCGCGTACGAGAGCTGATCCGCAACGTGACCGGAAAGCCGTTCCTCAAGAACTGCAACGACGAAGATCTGTTCAAGCTCGCTGAAGAGCTCGACGACATCCTCAGTGGCAAGAAGAAGCTACCCCGCGACTGGTTCGATCCAGAGATCGTCCCTCCAGTGGAGGCCGCCTAAGGATGGATTTCTCGGACATTCGCGTGCATCGGGAGCAAGAGATGGAGGAAGAGGCACGTATCGAGAATCCCCTCCCCCTCACTGAAAGCGAACGCGCCACGATCGCCGTATTAGGCAAGTTGCTCGCGGCGGAGGCGTGTGGTGAGTAAGCCATGCCGGGCGCCGTCGGAAGTGGCACAGGCGGCGCTTGAGGAAGCGCACCTATGGGACACCAAAGAGCAGATCATCGAAGGTCTCGAGCGTCTGCTAATAACAGTTAGAGCGGCGGAGGCCGCAGGAGAACATACCCGTGAGGTACCGACCAAAGAAACAAATGATCACCCAGGAACGATTCAACACCGTCATCCATTTGCTCTCGAAGAGCGATGACCTCGAGCACATCGCGATCCAGGCCGGCATGACCAAGTCGTCTGTCAAGCTGATCCGCCAAGAGAAGACCTGGGAAGAACACCTACGTCGTAAAGCCGTGAAGGCTGCAAAGGTCCGCGAGGCCAAGTCTCGGCGTTCCTCGACCGCGACCGTTCCAACCGTAGTGACTGCTACTCCACAGCCCCAGAAGCCCGTGTTTGAAGAGGACCCGCGTTACGCCATCCCTCCTGTGAGCCTGCACGTACTCAACGACGCTTACTTGGAGTCCAAGGAGCAGTACGAGAAGGTCGCCACGGCGTTGGTCGATGTCCGAGAGGACCTGGCTGATATCAAGCTCTCTATGCGGACACTGCTGCACGCGACGGCAAGCCTCCAGCGGGCGGATGTCCGGCGAACGGTTCACGAGAATCAATCGTGGTGGCGGCGCATGTTCGGGCGCGGAAAGGAGGGACTGTAGCGATGGCCGGGACCAAAGCTGGCGGTAAGAAGGCTGCCGCGACGAACATTGCCAAGCATGGCGCTGACTTCTATAAGCGCATCGGCGCCATTGGTGGTCGCCTAGGACGTACCGGAGGCTTTGCCGCCGACCCTGAACTCGCCCGGATAGCTGGCGCTAAGGGTGGCCGGATCAGCCGGCGTCGCAAGCGCCAAGCAGACGCCGAACCGAACCGGACCTAGCGGAAATAATCGATCGGTTAGATGGCGCTCGTGATCTCAGAAGCCTCGCTGGGACTGAGCTCGCCCTTGTCGACCAGGTCGCGAGCGATTTCGTTGATCTTGTTGCTGAGGGCGTCGTCCGGCGATTCCTGGTACTTCCGGATCAACAGGTCGAGCTGGGCGCGGCTCATGAGCAGTCCTTCCTACGGATGATGTCGGAGGGACAGTACCAGTCAGCTGCTATTTCGGTGCCGAGGCCGTTTTGGACACCAGCACCTACACATCGCCGGCACGGACACAGTGCCGGCAGACGAAAGCCAAGCTGCCTAGATCGTCGTCCTGCCGTAGCTCTCTAATTGAGCACGGGAAGGCCGACCACTTCTGGCACTGGAAGCAGTAGTGCTCGTCCAGGCCATTAGCGACCATCCAGGCGACCACGCGGCGTCGGAGCCTATCGCCCGCCACAGCCTTAGGGCGCGGGGGACGTGGGCCGAGGTACTTGTTAACCGCCTTCTGGACAGTACGCAGATGCTCGCGTGGTATACCGGCCTGCTCCATGAGTTCGGGAACGGTGCGCCAGTCACCAGCCTGCGCGATTGCGAGCAGTTCATCGAGATCGAAGACGCGTGGTAATGCCATATGGGCCTATTATACGAAAGTTCGCGACGAGGCACTTCGCCGATGACAGATTGTACGACCCGTGTTTGGGCGATCTAACAGAGGTCAGCTGAAAGAAGTACAGCAAGACAATGTTTTTCGGCACTCCGCCACTTGACGTAAAACCAGCTAACATTGCGTAGTAGTCGCGTTTTCATGGCTAGACCATCAGAACCAAGTGACTGTCAAGCGAACGCCGCGACGCGACGAAACACCCGACTTTTCCACAGGTAGCCAGCACATCGACATCAACGAACGTCAAACAGGCAGCGTCGCCCTTGACTATCGCCGGCTCGCCTGGATGACCAGCGTACTAACAATCACAACGATTAGTAGTGTACGAGCGCTTGTCGTCCGGCCGAGCTGGTGAAGCTGAACAACTTAATAAGGAGAACAACTGGACATGAAGAAGATAATCAGTCTATTCAAACGCGACTATGAAGGTACCCACCTTGTGTACGACGAGGTTGTACCTGGAGCAGAATGGGTGCTCCAAGGCGAGGGCATTGCCACTCGAAAGTGGGACGGAACCTGCGCCAAGATCGAGAGCGGCACGCTCTACAAGCGTTTCGATTCTAAGCAGGGCAAGACTCCTCCAGCCGGTTTCATCGCCGCACAAGACCCAGACCCCGTTACGGGACACTGGCCGGGTTGGTTGACAGTCGGAGATGGCCCGGAAGACAAGTGGTTTCGCGAAGCCATCGACAACTGTGGAGATTTGCCAGACGGGACGTATGAACTGGTGGGTCCGAAAGTACAGGGCAATCCGGAGCAGTTTGAGGAGCACGAACTCGTCCGCCACGGCACCCAAGTACTCGATGCGCCCCGAGCATTTGACGAGCTGAAGGCGTGGTTTGCTGACAAGGACATCGAAGGTGTCGTCTGGCACCGACCTAACGGTGACATGGTGAAGATAAAGAAAAAGGACTTCGGACTGAAACGATAACCGTTAAACAAGGAACATTTGAATATGAACCCCGAGAACATCCCCTCAATCGCTGACCACCCGAACTTCCGGGAAGCCAGTTGCCGCCAGGTGGACGCCGAGACTGCTGACGCGTACTGGCATCCTAGTCGGTACAACTCAGCCGCCGCCAAGATGGCTCGCCGCATCTGCCAAGGCTGCGTGATCCTCGAAGACTGCCGGGACTACGCACTCAAGACGCTGCCCGAACATGGCATCTGGGGCGGCCTTGATCCCCATGAGATCGAACGTCGAGCCGGCTATAGAGGACAGGGCGCATGAAGTGGCCGACGCTGGAAGGACTTGATGAAGCGCGTTACAAGCGACTACATGAGCGTGGGTGGCACCGTTGGTTCGCCTGGTACCCGATTGTAGTCGGTGATCACTGGTATTGGCTTACCACCATTGAACGTAAGCGTGAGGGTGAGGGCAACCCATATCTAGGACACGTCTACAAATACGGCTATTGGATCTACCGGGAGCGCTCATCATGAAGATCCCCCGACGTACCTGGCGCGACCGTGCAAAGTCAGCACTGACCACCATCGCCTTCGGTGCCGGCCTCATCCTTCTGGCAGCTATGGTGATGTACGTGTCGATCCTGATACTGCCCGTCTTGATCTGGCACATGTAGGCGCACTGTGGCGTGATGTGAATAAGCACCTGCCAATAGCATCAAGGGCCTCCTGCCCTAGTGAACGCCACGCAGGCTCAATGAAATTATGATGCGCTTGATTCGTCAGCGACAATCTGCGTAACTAGTACCAAATCCTAAGCAGGACAACTAAACATGGAATACAACCCATTCCCCGACAAGCACGAACACCACTGGACCGACGCCGACCTCATCGACCACGAACTGGAAGCGGCGTCCGAAGAAGAGCGGGACATCTCCGACGCGGCGGCCCGTGTCATCGCCAGTCAATGGCATGGCGGCCAGGCGAGCGACCTCTATAGCTTCGTGTCTACCGGCGAAATCAGTGACGGCATTCAGATCGAGCTGGCCAGGGAGATTGCCGACGCCGAGGAACCAGACCGTGACCACCTCGCCGCCCTCTCGCGCTACCTGATGAACCGTGAAGACACTGGCGCAGTCGAGGGATGGAGTGACCTGTGGCTTCAAGCACCCGATACCGAACGCGAACCCGGCGACAACTGTGCGGCTTGCGGCAACCACTGGAGTAGCCCGCACTCCCCCGAGTGTCCGCTGAACACTGACGAACCGGAGACCACCCCCACATCCGCCTACATCGAACTGTTCGGTGATGACCCGGCACTTCTGGCGCAGTTCAATGAGCGCTACCTGGGGACGTTTGCCAGCCTGGCGGCCTACGCACAGGCCATTATCAGCGGCGGCGACATGCTGCGAGCACTTGACGAGGCACCTATCCCGGACGACCTACGTGAGTACATCCACTTCGACTACGCAGCACTGGGCAAGGCGTGGGAGGTGGCCGGCGAGATCGTCACAGCCGAGACAGATGACGGCCGGATCTACGTGTTCAGCAAGCGCGCTTGATGGCAAACCATGTTCGACACATGTCGGACTTGGTTTTCCACATGTGGATAAAACCAGCAGAAAAAGGTATTGCAAATCATTCCGTTTTTGTCATACTAATAACAGAACAAAGCGAAAAGGAGTGGCCAACAGAAAGCAATGAGAACAAATCAACAAGAGCAGAGCGAACTTTCCCAATTTAAACTAGAGTACGAGCGCGGCGACGACATTGGCTTCCTGAAGCTGATCGGTCAGTACAAGACCAAGCGCCGGGCGCGGGCCGCTCGCAAAGCCAAGGAGGGGGACTTACGGTCTCATGGATAACATCACCTTCTACCTGACCATTGCGTCCATTCTCGTCGCAACCCCTCTCATTTCTCTCCTGCTGATGACGAAGGTCATCCCAGACGAGATGGACCGCGAGTACAGGGAGTAATACCGGTTGCCCTTCGTCGCAGAATAGCCCTAGTGACTAGCAGCGGCGCTGTCCGTACTGAGCGAACCTCGGTGGCAAGCGGGCAGTCCCACTAGAACCTTTACAAGCAAGATATTATGTAGCACGCTGGTGAGCAGGTCGAACCGAGACGGGAGGCATCCCTAGGTACGGAAATCGGAAAACAGTCACTCCCAGATGGCGGAGCGGAACCACTGACCCTGCAACACGAAGAATACCGCCTGAGTCATGAATCAAAGCACCGAGAGCGCAGCTAGCAAGCTTAACGTGCTTACTGGTGTGCTACATAGTTGAAAGCATGAGTCTTCGACGCCGACCTGCGAGCGGCGTCGAAGACCAATTCTGGTCAGGTGATGCCACCCTTACCTGACTGGAATTGGGCGCATGAACATCGATAGCAGTTAACAGCCGTTCGTGCGCTTCGCACCTCATTCCCGGCAGTTCCAGTCGCTGACAGCTGGCACTGCCTGTTCTACAGTTCTCCGCCGGCGCATCGAAATCCGGCGGACTAGTACCGCTCAGGTGATGCCCACCCTTACCTGAGCGGTACTGGGCAGACGATGGGACCTGCGCGGTTCCGTTTTTTTGGATCGTCTGCGCTGTCAGGGCGACCGCGCCGGTCGCCCATCCTGAACCTTTCACAGTCATGCACCTATCGCTCCTTTTCTGTACTGTGCTGCGACTTCCATGCCTGCCCTGCAGGCTCGCAGCTGATGTCTCCTTTTTTGTGAATCGTAATCCCACGTACCGCAATCGACAGTCGGGCTAGTACGAGTGATTGTGACAGGTTCAGGATGCAAATCCGGATCAACAACTAAACAGGAATTCATCACATGTCCTACAACGGACCAGAGAGCCTACGGAATCAACCTTGCACGAACGAGCTGGACAGTACGCGTGAGTTTACCTCGCAGGAGGTAGCCAAGCTTGCCTTGTACTTAGTTTTCGAAGACGCGTTCGGCGCGGCCGACGAACGGCTTATCACCCGGGAAGAGGCGATCGAGTACATGCAGGCGGCGGCTCCTGGGATCTTGCGTGGAGATGGTTTGACATGAGCGACCGAACCCCTAGTCCCGTTAAGCACAATACGTTGGCCTGTTACATCATTTGGCGGCTCATTCAAGACGCACTTGCAGGAATGTGGGAGCGCTACCGCCAGGACCAACGAAAGCAAAGAAGAAGGGGTGATTATGAATGAATATAAGGAACTAACCGATCTGTTGGATGTTCTCGAAGGCCCGTACGGCTGGAGGGCAAATATGGATGCACTTCTCAAGGCAGACCGCACCCGCGCTATCCGCGACGCTCAACTAGAGGTTCGATTCAGCGGCCTATCCGACGAAGGCATACAGAAGCTGGTAAGCGACTTGCAGGAGGAGCAGCATCGTCGCGAGCAGGCTGCCACCGACAAATCAGATCAGGAGGTGATATGACAGAAAAACTAGCAACCAACCGTACCCACGACATCCCCGCACCCATTCCGGAGTACGTAGATACCGAGGACCAACTGGTCATCGGCCGTGAGCGTGACTTCCTGGAACTACAGACGCCAGAGCACGTCCGGGAGATCGGCGCGTATGCCCTGCGTAGGGCGCAAGAGCTGATCGAGTTGGCCAGCCAGTGCGAATCTGTCCTAGTGGATTGGGGTGAGGCAGAGAAGTCACGAGCGAGGAAGATCGACGTGAGCAGTCGGTTGCGGGTGTTTGAACAGGACAATGGGTGAGCACCTACCCCTCCCGGAGCGCCGCAAAGTAGGCGAAGCAGCATGGCTGATCGGGCTGAGCGCGGTCGCAGCGTATGAGGTGGCTTGTCCTCCAGGACATACGTTGTCGGAGGCATTAGATATCCACCTCTCCGACCCACTGAAGCGCCGACTCATCGAGGGTGCGCTGGCGATCACGGCACTCCACCTGGCGAACCGCCTGCCAGACGCCATAGACCCCTATCACCAAGTTGCACGTCTGGGGAGAAAGCTGGGGATAAGGCGAGAGCCGGAGGCTGGTGATGCCCTTAGTTCGTAACTGCAAGGTCTGCGGCAAGCAGATCACGGTCTACAACACCATCCAGAACAAGTGTCGGGACTGCAGCGTCAAGAACGCTAAGCCGATCCCCCAACGCGGCAAACAAGCTCGCATGTGGGAGACCTTCCGGGACAAGGTGGCAATCCCCTACCTGGATAAGAAGTACGGGCATGTGTGCAGCGTCGCTGGCTGCAACGAGACGAAGGTGGACGTCGACCACATCAAAGGACGCGGCTCTCACCCCCACCTCCGCTACGACGTGAAGAACCTGCGATACCTATGTCGCAAGCACCATATCGAGCGCACAGGCGTTCCCCAGTGGACGAAGAAGTCCTAGATCGCGGGCATCATCCTGCGCCCAACCGGACGCAGGTCGTACCCACGATCAGAAGGACGTGAGTCTCATGAAGAAGGTTCTCTGTGCGGTTATCCCCGCAGACATGGATGCCGAAGTCGGCCACATGGAGTTCTACGCCGGCGACCTGTCGGCGATGCAGGGCCTGGTAAGCGGTCTGGTGGAAGCCATCGACCTCAACGACTACCAGGCGACCATGTGGGCCAACGAGGAGAGCAAGAACCTCGGCCTCCCGATCAACGCAAGGGCCTCGATGTTCTTGTGGCTATCTGACCCGCGCTGGCGCTTCCGCGACCACATCCGAGGCGATGTCTTCATCACCGGCCTTCCGGACGAGGAAGGCGACACCCAGTCGATGCCGATGGAGCTGTTCCAGTTGCTCTTCCGTACGGCGAAGTATCGCACCGAAGTTCAAACCGGTGGCGACTCCTGGGCCGGGAATCGGCTTGAGTTCGAGGAGTACTTCGAAGCAGCTCATGCCGTGCTGGACCTCGCCACACGGTGGAGGCTCGTTACGCACTGCCGCGTGGTTGCGGCCTGATCGTTGATAGCCCGTCACAGCCAGTGGCGGGTTTTTCCTTGCCAATTAAAAGACCCGCGCCTACACCGATGCTGAGATCAGGTGTAGTCGCGGGTTGTTCAGTTGATGAAGTTGTGTAGATCGGATCACTCTCCCTGGTCAAGAGCGCGGGGAGAATCCACTCCGACGCCCCCTCGCCGAATCGAACTCAGCGAGCTTCTCGGCCGGCACGAGCTTGGCAAACTCGGCCTGGGTGCAGATGACCTGTTCGACAGAGCCGTCTGCGTGCTTGTACTCCAACTCGATGACGTTGGACAGACGCTTCAGCGAGGACAGTTCCTCGGCAGTTGCGTCGAACACTTTGTTCTCGGAGCGGATGACAACCGTCACGACCTCGTGGTCCTTGATCTCGTTGCCGGTCAGATCCGATACACGAACCTGCTTGAAAGCCATGTGATCCACCTCCCTTCAAAAGAACGTCGCGTCTGCCGGGAATGGCTATCGCGGTATCTAATTAATTACATAGTCCAGTATTCAAGTAAAGGACAGAATTTAGTAAAATGGTAGTACAACAAAAAACCCCGAAGTCGTAGTTCGGGGCCATGTCTCGATTATATCGCGTTGGCCTCCATTCGGGAATAGGAGGAACAACCAATGCAAAAAACAGTAGATGCAGTCTGCATCTGGTGCGGAAGTGACTTTAAGGCGCAGACACGGTATGTCAGAATAGGAAAAGGCAACTACTGCTCCATCGCATGTAGAAAGTTGGGACCAGCCGTCCATAGACGACAGCAGTGCATCTTGCCACAAGATACCAGCGTATCGCGCTATATAGCACTATCCAGTAGCTCATATACCGTAGTGAGCCCAGAGGACTATGAATGGGCCAATAGTTTCTTGTGGTGCCGAAGCGCCAAGGGTTATGCGACCCGCACTATTCATGCACGAGACGGATCGCCCCAACGTCAATTAAGGCTCCACGTAGCACTGATGGAACGGATACTAGGCCGCGCTCTATCGCCGCGCGAGTTGGTTGACCATCACGACAGGGTTCCATGGAACAACAGACGCAGCAATCTACGCATCGTCACTAAAGCTCAGAACAATACAAACAAGGCTTCTGCCATTGGGTCAAGTTCGATCCACAAAGGTGTATATCGACGCAAGGATAGAGCAAAGTTCTTAGCTGCCATCAAATCTGGCGGAACTCGCATAAACATCGGCTCTTTCGTAGATGAGTTAGAGGCAGCCTACATGTATGACTGCTATGCCTCGGCACTCCATGACGAGTACGCGGTCTTAAACTTCGACTATTGCGAAGTACCTCGCCAGGATAAAAGCGCCGTTCTACCCAATCCGGTAAAATGGGACACTCCCCTTCCATTCTCCGAGGTGGCCCATGCCTAGAATCCAGCTACCCCCGCAAATCAAGAAAGTCGAGCTTTCAACGCGCAAGAACGGCCGGCAAGAGATTCGTTATCAATTAACAGTCGATGTAGGGCATGTCGACGGGAAGCGGAAGCAGTACCGCAAGCGCTTCGAGACCGAGGCCGAAGCACGGGCCGAACTTGCCAAGATCATCGACCAGCGGGCGTCAGGGACCTACGTCGGCCGTCGCAAGGACACTGTCGCCCAAACGGTCGAACAGTGGCTCGCTGGTCGCACCGGATGGCAGGAAACGACCCTCACAGGGCACCGCAACCGCCTCAAGCCGTTGGTGGCGCTCTATGGCGACCTACCGATCCAGGACTTGAAGAAGGCGCATATCGACACCCTCATGGCCCGCTTAGAGTCCGGTGACATTCCCCGGCCCGATGGCAAGAAGCGTCGCCCCTCGAACGGGCAGTCACGACGGAACATCCTCAGCTCGATCAGGCAGATGCTCGACAGCGAGGTAAAGCAGGGGCATCTCCCCCGGAACGTGGCCCACTTCGTCGATACGCCGAAGCTCGACAGCACAGAGCGCCAGACCCTCACCGTCGAGGAGCTGCAGCGGGTTCTCGACATCACCGCGAACGACCGAGACGGACATCAGCATCAGCTTGGATCGCTCGGACTCCGCAAACAGGAACTTGCCGGCCTTGGGTGGGAGCACATCGACATGGAAGCGCACACGATGCGGATCGTGCGGACGCGGACCATCGCGGACGGCAAGGTCGTCATCGGCAAGCCTAAGACTGAACGCTCCGGCCGGGTGCTTCCAATCCCCGATCCTGTGTACACGTCGCTCCTGCACGCGCGAGCCGTCCAGCAACGGGAGAAGTTGGAAGCTGGCGACAAGTACCAAGACAGCGGCTACGTCTTCGTGGACTCGTTAGGCAGGGCGATGTACCCCGACTACCTCACAGACCGCTGGAAGGCTGCCTGTGAGCGCGCTGGAGTGCCGATAATCAATCTCCACGATGAGCGGCACACCTGCGCCACGCTGATGATCCTCAACGGCGTGCCGGTCCCGACGGTGTCGGCCTGGCTGGGTCATGCCACGCCGTCGTTCACGATGGCGCGGTATGTCCACAACCAGCCGCACGCCCTCGTGGCGGCTGCGCAGACGCTCGGAGACCTGGTCAAGAGCAGATGAGTCACGCGAGTTCCCCGCGAGCTGTGACAAGTTGTGATCATTCGACCAGGCCGTGACAACGCAAAACGCGCAGGTGAGGGGCAAATAACCCTTCTCACCTGCGCGTTTTCTTGTGGGCGCGGAGGGTTTCGAACCCCCGACCGCTGGTGTGTAAAACCAGAGCTCTACCACTGAGCTACACGCCCGCAAATCCGACGGCTCGCGCCGCCGGACTGTGCCTCAGGACTTTAGCGCGGCCAGCGCTCGCACCCAAGCGCCCTGGTCACGGGGTTCGCCGGGCTGATTCTCCTCGGCGAACCGGATGATGCCGTCCTTGTCCACGACGAACGTGCCGCGGTTGGCGAAACCGAACTTGTCGTTGAACACGCCGTAGGCCTGGGCGACGGCGCCGTGGGGCCAGAAATCGGACAGCAGCGGGAACGTGTAGCCCTGCTCGGCGGCCCAGATCTTGTGCGTGGGCGAGGCCCCCACCGAGACGGCGATGATCGCGGTGTCGTCGTTCTCGTACGTCGGCAGGTCGTCCCGCACGGCGCACAGCTCGCCCTGGCAGACCCCGGTGAACGCCAGCGGGTAGAACACGAGCAGCACGTTCTTGTGCCCGCGGAAGCTCGACAGGGTCACTTCCTGGTTGTTCTGATCCTTGAGTGTGAAATCGGGCGCCTCGGCACCCACCTCGATCGCCATCGCGTCGGTCGTCCTTACTTCGGTGGAGGTGAACTGAGCGGTGCGCTCAGCGCTTGGTGCGGGCGGCCTTCGGCTGCACCAGCCGGCTGCCCACCCAGTCGCCGAGGTTGGCGGTCGAGGTCTGGGTCAGGCCGGCGGTCGTGGCCGATTCGGCGATCTCGCTGGGCTCGACGTGATCCGCGCGGCCGGTCTTCGGGGTCAGCACCCAGACGACGCCCTCGTCTGCGAGCGGACCGATCGCATCCATGAGCGCATCGACGAGGTCCCCGTCGCTGTCGCGCCACCAGAGGAGCACCACGTCGACGACCTCGTCGGAGTCCTCGTCGAGCAGGTCCGATCCGATGGTGTCCTCGACGGCGGCCCGCAGGTCGTCGTCCGTGTCCTCATCCCAACCGAGTTCCTGAACCACCTGGTCGTGGGTGATACCGAGCTTCTGAACGTAGTTCTGGGCGTCCGCCGCGGCGACCACGGTGGTGTCCTCCTTCGGTTGGGCCGCGGGCCTGCCGCGTACCGGATGTCACGAGCGATTTTTCAAAGCGAACATCCTCGGGGGGCTCAACGCAAGCCGAATCGCAAGGAAAGTCACAACATTCTTCCGGGGACGTTACCGCGAGGAGCTCCGCACCGCCGATTCTGCCGCGCGGAGTCGAATGGTCCGGATACCCGCCTCGCGGCCGCTTCACACCCGGGGGGATGCCTCCCACCGCGCGATGGGGGAAGATGAGCAGTGCATCTCGTTCAGATGTCGATGAGTCGGCTCCCACAAGAGCCGGCCTACGGAGCGGGCGCCACACCTGCGCGCCCCACCACGATGAGGAGCAGACGTTGACAGACCTGATCCACGAGCCCGATTCCTCGACGAGCGCCGCCACACAAGGCGCCTCGGAAGCGGGATCCTCGCCGAACACCAGCGGGGCCTCCGACGGCCGCGTGCGGGTCATCCGCGAGGGCGTGGCCTCCTACCTGCCGGACATAGACCCGGCCGAGACCACGGAGTGGCTCGAGTCCTTCGACGGGCTGCTCGAGTCCGCCGGTCCTGCGCGTGCCCGGTACCTGATGCTGCGCCTGCTCGAGCGTGCCGGCGAGCGCCACGTCTCGATCCCGGCACTGACCTCGACCGACTACGTGAACACCATCCCGACCGAGAACGAGCCCTGGTTCCCCGGCGACGAGGAGGTCGAGCGTCGCTACCGTGCCTTCATCCGGTGGAACGCCGCGATCATGGTGCACCGCGCGCAGCGCCCCGGCATCGGCGTCGGCGGCCACATCTCCACCTACGCCTCCTCCGCGGCGCTGTACGAGGTGGGCTTCAACCACTTCTTCCGCGGCAAGGACCACCCCGGCGGCGGCGACCAGATCTTCATCCAGGGTCACGCCTCCCCCGGCGTCTATGCCCGCGCCTACCTCGAGGGGCGCATCCCGGCCGAGCAGCTCGACGGGTTCCGCCAGGAGGCCAGCCACGCCGACCAGGGCGGCGGCCTGCCGTCCTACCCGCATCCGCGGTTGCTGCCCGACTTCTGGGAGTTCCCGACGGTATCGATGGGCCTCGGCCCGATGAACGCGATCTACCAGGCGCGGTTCAACCACTACCTGAACGACCGCGGCCTGAAGGACACCTCCGACCAGCACGTGTGGGCGTTCCTCGGCGACGGCGAGATGGACGAGCCGGAGTCGCGGGGTCTCGCGCACGTCGCGGCGACCGAGGGTCTGGACAACCTCACGTTCGTGGTCAACTGCAACCTGCAGCGCCTCGACGGTCCGGTCCGCGGCAACGGCAAGATCATCCAGGAACTGGAATCGTTCTTCCGCGGCGCCGGCTGGAACGTCATCAAGGTGGTGTGGGGTCGTGAGTGGGACGCCCTGCTGCACGCCGACAAGGACGGTGCGCTGGTCAACCTGATGAACGCGACGCCGGACGGCGACTACCAGACCTACAAGGCCAACGACGGCGCCTTCGTCCGCGAGCACTTCTTCGGCCGCGACCCGCGCACCAAGGAACTGGTCAAGAACCTCAGCGACCAGGAGATCTGGAACCTCAAGCGCGGCGGCCACGACTACCGCAAGATCTACGCGGCGTACGCGGCGGCGATGGCGCACAAGGGCCAGCCGACGGTGATCCTCGCGCACACGATCAAGGGGTACACCCTCGGCAAGCACTTCGAGGGCCGCAACGCCACGCACCAGATGAAGAAGCTCACGCTCGAGGACCTCAAGTACTTCCGCGACCTGCAGCGCATCCCGATCTCGGACGCCGAGCTCGAGGCGAACCCGAAGATGCCGCCGTACTACCACCCGGGCAACGACTCCCCGGAGATCCAGTACATGCTCGAGCGGCGGCGCGCGCTCGGCGGGTTCCTGCCCGAGCGCCGCACCGCCAAGGCCCCGCTGACGCTGCCCGACGACAAGGCCTACGAGGTGATCCGCAAGGGCTCCGGCAAGCAGCAGGTGGCCACCACCATGGCGCTGGTGCGCATCATGAAGGAGCTGCTGCGCGACAAGGAGATCGGTCCGCGCATCGTGCCGATCATCCCGGACGAGGCCCGCACCTTCGGTATGGACTCGTGGTTCCCGTCGCTGAAGATCTACAACCGCAACGGCCAGCTGTACACGTCGGTCGACGCGGAACTGATGCTCGCCTACAAGGAGAGCGTCGTCGGGCAGATCCTGCACGAGGGCATCAACGAGGCCGGTTCCACCGCATCGTTCACCGCCGTCGGCACCTCGTACGCCACGCACGGGTTGCCGATGATCCCGCTGTACATCTTCTACTCGATGTTCGGCTTCCAGCGCACCGGCGACGGGCTGTGGGCGGCGGCCGACCAGATGGCCCGCGGTTTCGTGCTCGGCGCGACGGCCGGCCGCACCACCCTCACCGGTGAGGGCCTGCAGCACGCCGACGGGCACTCGTTGCTGCTGGCGTCCACCAACCCGGCGGTGGTGTCGTACGATCCTGCGTTCTCCTACGAGCTCGCGCACATCGTCAAGGACGGTCTGCGCCGCATGTACGGCGGCACGGAGGGTGTCGACGGGTTCGGCGGCGAGAACATCTTCTACTACATCACCCTCTACAACGAGCCGTACGTGCAGCCGGCCGAGCCGGAGAACCTCGACGTCGAGGGCCTGCTCAAGGGCATCTACCTGTACCGCCGCGGCGAGGGCTCCGGGCCGAAGGCGCAGATCCTCGCCTCCGGTGTGCTCATGCCCGAGGCGCTGCGGGCGCAGGAGATGCTCGCCGACGAATGGGGCGTGGCCGCGGATGTGTGGTCGGTGACCTCGTGGGGCGAGCTGCGCCGTGACGGCGTCGAGTGCGAGCGGCAGGCGCTGCTCGACCCGGGTGCCGACGCTCCGACGCCGTACGTGGCCAAGGTCCTCGCCGACGCCGCCGGTCCGTTCGTGGCGGTCTCGGACTGGATGCGCGCGGTACCGGACCAGATCCGGCAGTGGGTGCCGGGCGACTACACGACGCTCGGCGCCGACGGGTTCGGGTTCTCCGACACCCGCCCGGCCGCGCGCCGGTTCTTCAACATCGACGCGGAGTCGACGGTGGTCGCGGTGCTCGCCGCCCTCGGCCGGGACGGCGCGATCGATCGCTCGCAGGCGGTCGAGGCGGCCCGGCGGTACCGCATCGACGACGTGGCGGCGGCTCCGGAGCAGACCTCGGATCCCGGCGTGGCCTGATCCGACCCGCTCCGCCGCGGGCGACGGGCGTAGTTTCGTCCCATGGTCGCAGAACCCGCAGAGCCGCGTCCGAGGCGGGCACCGGGCGTCCCTACCGGGCGTCCGGTGCCGCCGGCGCGGCCGGAGCGTGATCCCCTGCCCGACGCGCTCCTGCGCCGGGTCAAGCAGTTCTCCGGGCGGCTGTCCACCGAGGCCGTCCACGCCATGCAGGAGCAGTTGCCGTTCTTCGCGGATCTCGACGCGTCGCAGCGGTCCAACGTGCAGCTGATCATCCAGACGGCGGTCGTCGACTTCCTCGAATGGGTGCGCAACCCCGACAGTGATCTGCGGTTCAGCCTGGACGCGTTCCAGGTGATCCCGCAGGATCTGGCACGCCGGCTGACGCTGCGCCAGACCGTGGACATGGTCCGCGCCGCCATGGAGTTCTTCGAGCAGTGGCTGCCCGCGCTGGCGCGCAACGAGCAACAGCTCGTCGCACTGACCGAGGCGACGCTGCGCTACGGCCGGGAACTGGGCTTCGCCGCAGCCTCGGTCTACGCCAGCGCGGCCGAGTCCCGCGGCGCCTGGGACACCCGCCTCGAGGCGCTGGTCGTCGACGCGGTGGTCCGCGGCGACACCGGTTCGGACATGCTCTCGCGCGCCGCGACGCTGAACTGGGATGCGACGGCGCCGGCCACCGTGATCATCGGCACTCCCCCGCCGAACGAGGGTGTGTCGGTCGTGACGACCGTGCACTCGATCGCGCAGCAGCACGGCCGCGCCGCGCTGGCAGTGGTGCAGGGCGAGCGGCTCGTGATGGTGGTCAGCGGGGAGCTGCACGGCAGCATCGAGGCGATGACGTTCCGCTCCGAGCTGATGCGCAGCTTTTCCGACGACCCGGTGGTGATCGGTCCCACCACGCCCACCCTCGCGTCGGCGCACGCGTCCGCGGTCGAGGCGATGGCCGGCATGGAGGCGGTGGCCGGGTGGCGAGGAGCGCCGCGGCCGGTGCACGCCGCGGAACTGCTGCCGGAGCGGGCGCTGCTCGGCGACGCGGGGGCGATCGCCGCGCTCGAGGACGACGTGGTGGCTCCGCTCACCGAGGCGGGTCCCGCGCTGGCCGACACCCTCGACGCATACCTCGACTGTGGGGGTGCTGTCGAGACCTGTGCCCGACAGCTGTTTGTTCATCCAAATACCGTCCGGTACCGGCTCAAGCGGATCACAGAAGTCACCGGCCGCGACCCCACGAATCCCCGTGATGCTTACGTGTTGCGGATAGCCGCCACCGTGGGAAGGCTGGCTCGAAGTCATAACGAATTACGAACTCCAGTCCCACCAGTCTCCCGTTTCACACTGCGCGAACCGGGCACGTAACGGGAGGCGGCGTTCCGTCGATGGTGGACGCCGACGTGCTGTTTTGTGGGAACCCTACAAAACAGCAAGCGAGAGTTCATCCCTACCGACATCTCGCAAGGCCCTGTCCAGGGTGTTCTCTGATCATCGTGATTTCGCTGCTCGCCCCCGGTCAGGGCTCCCAGACACCCGGCATGCTCGCCTCCTGGTTGGAGCAGCCCGGCGCCCGCGATCGCATCCAGCTGTGGTCGAAGGCCTCGGGCCTCGACCTCGAACGCCTCGGCACCACCGCGACGGCCGAGGAGATCACCGACACGGCAGTGACCCAGCCGCTGGTCGTCGCGACGGCGCTGCTGGCCTACGAGGAACTCGGGGCCCGCAACCTCGTCCCGGACGACACGATCGTCGCCGGCCATTCGGTCGGCGAGCTCGCGGCCGCGGCAATCGCCGGGGTCATCAGCGCGGACGAGGCGGTCATGCTCGCCGCCGTCCGCGGTGCCGAGATGGCCCGGGCGTGCGCGATCGAGCCGACCGGGATGTCGGCCGTGCTCGGCGGCAACGAAGAGGACGTGCTCGCCCGGCTGGCCGAACTCGACCTGACGCCGGCCAACATCAACGCGGCCGGCCAGATCGTCGCCGCCGGTCGCCTCACGGCACTCGAGGAGCTCGCGGCGAACGCTCCGGAGAAGGCCCGGATCCGGCCCCTGCCGGTCGCCGGCGCCTTCCACACCGTATTCATGGCCCCGGCCCAGGAAGCCGTCGCCGAGGCCGCGGCGAAGATCGTGCCCAGCGATCCGACCCGCACGCTGCTGTCCAACTCCGACGGGGCACCTGTCACATCCGGAGCGGACGCACTGACCAAGCTTGCCGCGCAGGTCACCCGACCGGTGCGCTGGGACCTGTGCACCGCGACCCTGCGCGCGGCCGAGGTCTCGGCGGTCGTGGAGCTTCCCCCGGCCGGCACCCTGGTCGGCATCGCCAAGCGGGAGATGCGCGGCACGCCGACCACGGCACTCAAGACCCCTGAGGAGATCTCAGCGCTGGCCGAATCGCTCCGCGTCGGCTAGTTTGCTGCGCGCGCGTCGCGCAGTACGGGACCTGCCCTCGACGGGCACCCGGAATCCGGGCGGAATCCGCCACCCGGTCCGATCAGCAAGACGAAACGAAGAAGGGAGCCACAACGTGGCCGCCACCCAGGAAGAAATCATCGCCGGTCTCGCGGAGATCATCGAAGAGGTCACCGGCATCGAGCCCTCCGAGGTGACCGTCGAGAAGTCCTTCGTCGACGACCTCGACATCGACTCCCTGTCCATGGTCGAGATCGCCGTGCAGACCGAGGACAAGTACGGCGTGAAGATCCCCGACGAGGACCTCGCCGGCCTCCGCACCGTCGGTGACGCCGTCGCCTACATCCAGAAGCTCGAGGCCGAGGGCGTCCAGGCCACGAACGACAACGAGTGAGCTCAACCGTGACTTCCGCCTCTCCCCGCACCGGGACATTCCCCAACGTCGTCGTCACCAGCCTCGCGGCCACGACATCGATCGCTGGTGACGTGGATGCCACGTGGAAGGGCCTGCTCGCCGGTGAGAGCGGCATCGATACGCTGACCGGCTTCGTCGACGAGTTCGACCTGCCGGTTCGCATCGGCGGCAAGCTCAAGACCAGCCCCGACGAAACCCTCTCGCGCGTCGAGATCCGCCGGATGAGCTTCGTCGAGCGGCTCGCGCTGGGCCTCGGCCGCACCGTGTGGGAGAACGCGGGCAGCCCGGAGGTCGACCGCGAGCGCCTCGGTGTCGTCATCGGCACCGGTCTCGGTGGCGGCGAAGCGCTCATCGACGCCGTCGACAAGCTGCGCAACGACGGCTACCGCAAGGTGTCCCCGTTCGCCGTGCAGATGGTCATGCCGAACGGCCCGTCGGCGACGGTGGGCCTCGAGCTCGGTGCGAAGGCCGGCGTGCTGACGCCGGTGTCCGCCTGCTCGTCCGGCAACGAGGCCATCGCCCACGCCTACCGGATGATCGCGATGGGCGATGCCGACATCGTCGTCGCCGGTGGCGTCGAGGGTCAGCTCGACGCGGTCGCCACCGCCAGCTTCGCCATGATGCGGGCGCTGAGCACCCGCAACGACGACCCGAGCAGGGCGTCGCGTCCGTTCGACAAGGACCGCGACGGCTTCGTCTTCGGCGAGGCCGGCGCGCTGATGGTGCTCGAGACCGAGGAGCACGCCAAGGCGCGCGGCGCCACCATCCACGCCCGCCTGCTCGGTGCGGGCATCACCTCGGACGGATTCCACATCGTGGCACCCGATCCCGAGGGGACGGGCGCGGCGCGTGCCATGACGAAGGCCATCAATGGCGCCGGCCTGTCGCCGTCCGACATCGGCTTCGTCAACGCGCATGCCACGGCCACACCCATCGGCGACATCGCCGAGGCGAAGGCGATCAATTCCGCGGTCGGCAACCATGCCGCGGTGTATGCACCGAAGGGAGCCCTGGGGCATTCGATCGGTGCGGTCGGCGCGCTCGAAGCGGTCCTGACGGTCCTGAGCCTGCGGGACGGGGTCATCCCGCCCACGCTCAACGTGGACAACCAGGATCCAGAGATCGATCTCGACGTCGTGAAGGGCGAAGCCCGTTACGGCCGGATCGATTTCGCGCTGAACAACTCGTTCGGTTTCGGTGGGCACAACGTTGCGCTCGCGTTCGGCCGGGCCTGACCCGACCGGACTTCGCTCGCCGTCGGGGTGGGGGTCTCGTCACGGGACCCCCACCCCCGGCGCCCATCCCCCGCTCTTGCCTTGCCCGAGGAGAACGCGATGACCGTCCTGGAACCTGCTCAGACGCGCGACGCCGCCGTCGACCCCCGCGATCCGCTCCGGAGGCTCGAGCGACTGTTCGACGCGGGCACCCTGAGCCTGCTGCACCCCCGGGACAAGTCCGGCATGCTCGCCGCGATCGGTTCCATCGACGGCGTCCGGACCGTCGCGTACTGCTCGGACGCCACCGTGATGGGTGGCGCCATGGGCGTGGACGGCTGCAAGCACATCGTCGACGCCATCGACACGGCCCTCGAACAGGACGTCCCGATCGTCGGGCTGTGGCACTCGGGCGGCGCTCGGCTCGCGGAGGGCGTCGACTCCCTCCATGCCGTCGGCCTGATCTTCGAGGCCATGGTCCGCGCTTCCGGCCGGATCCCCCAGATCTCCGTGGTTCTCGGCTTCGCGGCGGGCGGCGCCGCCTACGGCCCCGCACTCACCGACATCGTCATCATGGCGCCCGAGGCCCGCATCTTCGTCACCGGCCCCGACGTGGTGCGCAGCGTCACCGGCGAGCAGGTCGACATGGAATCCCTCGGTGGGCCGGACACCCACACCAAGAAGTCCGGCGTCGCCCACATCGCCGCCCACGACGAGGACGACGCCCTGCACCGGGCCCGTCGCCTCGTGTCGATGCTCGCCGAGCAGGGCGAGTTCGACCTCGACGCCGCCCGTCGCGGCGACACCGACCTGCGGGCGCTGCTGCCCGAATCCCCCCGCCGCGCCTACGATGTCCGCCCGATCGTGCACGAGCTGCTCGACAACGTCGAGGGCGAGTCCACCTTCGAGGAACTGCAGGCCGGATGGGCCCGGAGCGTCGTCACCGGCTTCGGCCGGCTCGGCGGACGCACGGTCGGCGTCATCGCGAACAATCCGCTGCGTCTCGGCGGCTGCCTGGACTCCGTCAGCGCGGAGAAGTCCGCGCGTTTCGTGCGCCTGTGCAACGCCTTCGGCGTTCCCCTCGTCGTCATCGTCGACGTGCCCGGCTACCTGCCCGGCGTGAGCCAGGAGTGGGAAGGCGTGGTCCGTCGCGGAGCCAAGCTGCTGCACGCATTCGCCGAGTGCGAGGTGCCCCGCGTGACGCTGGTGACCCGGAAGATCTACGGCGGCGCCTACATCGCGATGAACTCGCGCGCACTGGGCGCGACCGCCGTGTTCGCCTGGCCGGACGCCGAGGTCGCCGTGATGGGCGCCAAGGCGGCGGTGGGCATCCTGCACAAGCGGGCCCTGGCCGCGGCGCCGGAGGAGGAGCGGGAGGCACTGCACGACCGTCTCGCCGCCGAGCACGAGGCCATCGCCGGCGGCGTGGGCCGGGCGATGTCGATCGGCGTCGTCGACGAACTGATCGATCCGGCGACGACCCGCAGCACCCTCGCCCAGGCGCTGGCCGCGGCTCCCGCGCGCCGCGGCCGCCACAAGAACATCCCGCTGTAGGCGGCTGCGCCGCCGGTGCGTCTTTCGGGTTGCCCCAGCAGCCCAAAGGACGCACCGGCCGCGCAGCGGCCTACCCCACGTTCCGGCGCAACCAGGTCACCTCGGCGCCCTCGCCGCCGCTGCGGTAGGGCTCGAGCGCCTCGTCCCAGGCCGTTCCCAGCACCCGGGTCAGTTCCTCCTCGATGTTGCCGCCGGCGAGCAGCGCCCGCAGCCGCATCTCTCCGACCACGACGTCCCCGTTCGCGCTCGTGTTGCCGCGCCACAGCCCCAGTCCCGGCACGTGGCTGTAGCGCTCGCCGTCGACGCCGTCGCTGGGGTCCTCGGTGATCTCGAAGCGGATCATCGGCCACACCCGGAGGGCGTCGACGAGGCGTGCGGCGGTCCCCACGGGACCCGCCCAGTTCACAGTCGTGCGCAGTTGTCCGACGTCGACCGGTTGACCGATCCAGGTGAGATCCGGACGGCAATCGAGGGTGGCGGCCAGTGCCCATTCGATATGCGGGCAGACCGCAGCAGGCGACGAGTGGATGTAGACCACCCCGGTCGTCGCATCCGCGAACTGGTTCGACGCGCGCACTACACACCTCCACTTCGACGAGGGACGTCTTCCCCAACGGCCTGACATCGAAGCGGTCGCGCATGGCGACAGGGGACAGTCTGCCTGTGTTACTCCTGTTTCGCTAGGGAACGGATGAGGAATTTGAGAATTCGGTGAGTACGTCGTCCGCGAGGGCCGGCCACCGCGGCTTGGCCCAGTCGCCGAAAGCCCTGTCGGTCAGCGCGACACACGCGACCCCCGCGCGGGGATCGACCCACAGGAATGTACCGGATTGGCCGAAGTGCCCGTACGTTTCGGGCGAATTGGCCGAACCGGTCCAGTGCGGGTTCTTCCGGCCGCGGATCTCGAACCCGAGCCCCCAGTCGTTGGGCTTGTGCATGCCGTATCCGGGCACGATCCCGTCGAGCCCCGGGAACTGCACCCGGGTGGCCTCCGCGAGAGTCTGCGCGGACACCAGGCGGGGCGCGAGCAGCTCCGCGGCGAAGTGCGTCAGGTCGGCGAGCGACGACTGTCCCCCGTGCCCGGCGGGTCCCGGCAGCGACGATTCCCGCATGCCGAGCGGCTCGAAGACGGCCTGGGTGAGGTATTCGGGGAACGGGATGCCGGTCTCACCCGCGACGAGCTCCGCGAGGATCTCGAAGCCCGCGCTCGAGTAGATCCGTTTGCGCCCGGGCTCGGCCTGCGCCCGGCGTTCGTCGAAGGCGAGTCCCGACGCGTGTGCCAGCAGATGGCGGACGGTGGATCCCTCCGGACCGGCGGGCTGATCGAGCTCGACCGCACCCTCCTCCACGGCGACGAGGACCGCGTAGGCGACGAGCGGCTTGGTGACCGACGCGAGACGGTAGAGCCGCAACTGGTCGCCGTGCCCGGCGACGACACCGCCGCCGCGGGTGAGAACCGCGGCGGCGGCGTGGTCGACGGGCCAGTCGGAGATCGCGTCGAGGCTGTTCACGTACCCAGCCTAGAAGACGGCGCAGGCTACCGCGCGATCACCGATCGGCGTCGGTGTACTTGATGACGCCGCGGATGTTCTTCCCGTCGAGCATGTCCTGGTAGCCGTCGTTGATCTGTTCGAGGGTGTAGGTGCGGGTGACCATGTCCGCGAGGTTGAGCTGTCCGGACTTGTACATCGCCAGCAGGTTGGGGATGTCGACCCGCGCGTTGCAGCCGCCGAAGATGTTGCCCTGCAGATCCTTCTGCAGCATCGCGAACAGGAACGCGTTCAGCTTCACGTCCATGTCCGTCATGTGCCCCATCGCGGTGACCACGCAGCGGCCGTTCTTCGCCGTCAGCTGCAGGGCCTCCTCGACGTATTCGCCGCGCATCTCGCCCACGGTGATGATCGTCTTGTCCGCCATGCGGCCCCAGGTGGTCTCCATGATCGGCATGAGCGCCTCGGCCATCGACGCGTAGGCGTGCGTCGCGCCGAACTTCAGGGCCTGCTCCCGCTTCCACGGCACGGGGTCGATCGCGAAGATCTGCCGCGCCCCGGATGCGACGGCGCCCTGCAGCGCGCTCATCCCCACACCCCCGATGCCGATGACGGCGACAGCCTCACCGGGCTTGACGTCTGCGACGTGGGTGGCCGACCCCCAGCCGGTGGGCACGCCGCAGCCGACGAGGGCGGCCAGCTCGAACGGGATGTCCTTGTCGATCTTGACGACCTGGGTCTGGTTGACCGTCATGTAGGGCGCGAAGGTACCCAGCAGGCACATCGGGATCACGTTCTGGCCGCGTGCCTGGATCCGGTAGGTGCCGTCGGAGATGGCCATGCCGCTGAGCAGGCCGGCGCCGAGGTCGCACAGGTTCGAGTGGCCGGTGGCGCACGACGGGCAGCGGCCACAGGCCGGAATGAAGGACAGGACGACGTGATCGCCCACTTCGAGGCCCACGACTCCCTCGCCGACCTTGGTGATGACACCGGACCCCTCGTGGCCACCCATCGCCGGGAAGGACGGCATGGGCGTCGCTCCCGTGACGATGTGGTGGTCCGAGTGGCACATGCCCGCCGCCTCCATGCGGATCTGCACCTCACCCGCGACCGGGTCGCCGATCTCGATTTCCTCCACCGACCACGGCTCGTTGAGACCCCACAGGATCGCGCCCTTGGTCTTCATCTGCATCGCCCTCCGTCACAGTGCGTGTGTACGCATGTGACCATAGCCACAAGACGGCGAAATTGGAACAGGTTCTATGTGTGGCGCGCTGCCGGGTCCCCGCCCGGTCCCGGGTGGGGACTCCGCATGGACACGGCAGCCGAAAGCCGGACCGCCCCCCAGGGCTCCGCCCACCGTCACCGAACCCTCCCCGCCGGCCGGGGCAAACCGGACCGACCGCGCGAACAGGACTCGGACCAGGGTGAATCGCAGGGTGAAGCTCGGGAACCGCGTAACCCTCGGCCGTCCGGCAGCGGTGTAGACGGCATGAACGTGATCGCGTCGCTGCTCGTCGCGTGGGTGGCCGTTGCTGCGGTGGTTGCCACGATTGTCGGGGCAGCGATCGCCCTCAGAGCCGAGCACCGGTCGCCGCGGTCCGCCCCGCGGCGGACGAACGGGCCACGGCGGTCACCGCACCGTGCGGCACGCGGCGAGCGACTCCGCACCGGCGTGTGCGCGAACTCGCGGGACTGACGCGACGAACACCCCCGCCCCGTCTGCTCGAGGCGGGGGCGTCCGGTATGCGGTGACGCCGAGCGTCGGGGTGCCCGGCGCCACCACGATGTCCATCGACCGGCCGCCGGCGGACGTAACGGCCGACGAGGGTGATAGCCGGGGTGATATTCACGGCCCGGGGTGACGCCGTGGGTGAAGACCTCCGGGCCCGACCGGCGCCGCCGAGTCCGCGAGATTTCCAAGCAGGGCTGCCCGACCCGGATGTTCGGATAGCTTGGCTGTCGTACCTGCAATTTCGGCGGGCGATTCCGTAGGAGCTGCGCGTGAGGCAACATCCGACTCTCGTCTTCCACGGTGCCGCGAAGACGGTGACCGGCTCGTGCATGGAGGTCGCCCTCGGCGACACACGGATCCTGGTGGACTGTGGCCTGTTCCAGGGCTCACGCAGCCTCGAGGAGCTGAACCACGGCGACTTCGCGTTCGCGCCGCACGAGATCGACGCCGTGGTCCTCACCCATGCCCACATCGATCATTGCGGCCTGTTGCCCAAGCTGGTGGCGCAGGGTTTCGACGGACCGATCTTCTGCACCGGCCAGAGCGCCGACCTGCTGGAATTCATGCTCGCCGATGCCGGGCGCATCCAGGAATTCGAGGCCGAGCGGCGAAACCGGCGGCGCGATCGCACGCGCGAGAAGCGGTTCGTCCCGCTCTACACCGAGGAGGATGCGCTCGCCGCGTGGGGGCAGACCCGTGCGGTCGCACTCGAGGAGTGGTTCGAGCCCGCCGCGGGCTTTCGTGCGCGACTGTGGAACGCGGGGCACATCCTGGGTGCCGCATCGGCGGAGATCGAGGCGGGGGGCGTGCGCCTGCTCTTTTCCGGCGACCTCGGCCCCGCGCAGAAGGCGTTCCACCCCGATCCCGAGGGCCCATCCGGATCGGACCATGTCGTCTGCGAATCCACCTACGGCAATCGGACTCGGGTGCGGATGACGATCGACCAGCGACGCGACCTGCTCGAAGAGGAGATCCACCGGGCCGTCGGGCACGGCGGTAATCTCGTCATCCCCGCCTTTGCGCTGGAACGGACGCAGGAGCTGCTGCTCGACATCGCACACCTCGCCGACGAGAACCGCATCCCCGCGGTGCCGGTGTTCGTCGACTCACCGCTCGCCAACCGCGCCACCTCGGTGTTCGCCGAGCATGCGGGCGAGCTCGAGGACCTCGAGGGGAAGGACATCTTCCGCCATCCCGCGATCCACTACGTCGACGACGCTGCCGTCTCCAAGCGGATCAACGACATGTCGGGCGCGATCATCATCGCCGCCTCGGGCATGTGCGAGGCGGGACGCATCCGTCATCACCTGAAGCACAATCTCCACCGCCGGGATTCGACGATCCTGTTCGTCGGTTTCCAGGCGCAGGGCTCGCTGGGCCGCGTGATCCTCGACGGCGCGAAGCGCGTCCGCATCTCGGGTCAGGACATCGACGTGCGAGCGCAGATCCGCCGGATCGACAGCTACTCCGCCCATGCCGATCAGACCGAACTGCTGGACTGGATCAAGGCGCGCAGCCCCGTGTCGGGCAGCCTGTTCCTCGCGCACGGCGAACCGGAGGCAGTCGCTGCGCTGGCCGAACTGGTGCGGGAGGTCGACCCTTCGCTGTCGATCATCACCCCGGCGATGGGGGAAGGCTACCTGTTGGCGCCCGGCACCCCGGCCACGCGAATACACCCCGCCCGCGCGGATATGCCACGCCTGACCGGCCGCGATTGGCAGAACGACTACGCCGAACTTGCGGTGAGCCTCAAACAGCAGCTCGCGCGCATCGCGGATGCCGGCTCGCGCCGGAAGGCCATCGCCGAGATCCACGAGATCCTGGACAGCTACACGGACGTCCACGACGCGGGGCGGCGGACGAAACGGGGTTGAACCGAGCCCGAAGCGAGAGCCACATCGCCGACGGTCGCCCGAATTGCACCGATCGGGACCTTATGCCCTACCCGAATGGGCCGTTCTACTTCACATCGCCCCGCAGGCCGAATACGGCTCGGATCCGGCCGCTATCCCCCCTGCACAGTGGCCCTGCCCCGCCGGCGACGACGCGCGAAGCCGGCGGGGCTTCGCTTTCTCCCTTCGGCACCCCTGCTGTTTTCTCCCCTTCGGCACCCCTGCTGCTTCTCCCCTTCGGCACTACTGCCGCGGCCGCACGAGGTCGGCGTGGCGCTGCGGTGAACGCCCGCACCGACCGGGCCGGCTACCTCTTGCGGGCGGTGAGCAGCAGGTACTCGGCGTCGTACGCGGTCCGGCCGGGCTGCCCGGCCCGGTTCCAGTCGGTGAGGAACTGCAGGAACTTCCGGTCGAGATCTGCGGTCCGGTCGGGGTCCACGGCGTTGAACCGGTACACCGCGATCGTCGGACCGTAGTTGTGCTTCCAGTACTCGCGGAACTCGGTCGGATCCGCGCTGTGGTCCATCACCACGATTCGGCGATCCATGCTCAGGTCGGTGATCCGATCGCCGAACAACTCCCGGACGTGCTGCTCGTCGCCCCACAGCGGGGGCGGCGAAGCGCCGGGCGGCGGTGGCGGCGCATACGGGGCCATGAGCCGGAACAGCTGACCGATGAAGCCCTCCGGCGTCCAGTTGATCATCGCGATCGTCCCGCCCGGCCGGCACACGCGGAGCAGCTCGTCGGCGACGGCCTGGTGGTGGGGTGCGAACATCGCCCCCACGCTCGAGAGCACGACGTCGAAGCTGCCGTCGGGGAACGGCAGGGCCTCGGCGTCCGCTTCCACCCACTCGAGGTCCACGCCCCGCTCGGCCGCGGCTGTGCGGCCCGCGACGAACAACTCCGGCGTCAGGTCGGCGGCGGTGACGATCGCGCCCCGTTCGGCGGCCGGGATGGCAGCGTTGCCGGATCCGGCGCCCACATCGAGCACCCGCCGGCCCGCCGTCACCCCGGTCGCGGCGACGAGCGTCGGGCCGAACGTCGGGATCAGGTCGGCCGCGACCGCCGGATAGTTCCCGGCCGCCCACAGCGCCCGGTGCTTGGCCTTCAGCGCCCGGTCGGCGTCACGTTCCACGGTGCCGGTCATGGTTACTCCTTCGTCCGGTGTTGCGGGACCGTGCCCCGCACTGGCATCCACACAGACGTCACCGCCACCGCGGGGACGCACACCCGACCCGGACGGGGCGTGCCGGCACCGGCGACTTCGGCAGGGGACCTGCGTCCTTTCGCCGGTACCGTCGTCTGTGAGGGACACCGCCCGTACAGCGCCCCTTCCCCGGAGGACCAGACCATGACCAGGGCATCGACCAGTTCCGCGGCCGGCGCGGACGCCGTGACCACCGAAGCCATGACCACCGAAGCCATGACCACCGAAGCCATGACCACCGAAGCCGTCTGGCGCGAGTTCGGTGCGCAGCTCCGCGCCTTCGTGCACCGGCGGATCGCGGATCCGGACCGCGCCGACGACGTGCTCGGCGAGATCCTGCTGCGCGTCCACAAGAACCTCGGCCGTGTCGAGGACCGCGAGCACCTGATCCGGTGGGTGTATCGGATCGCCCGCAGCGCGATCATCGACGACTACCGCCGGGCCGCCCGGGATCGGGACCGGCTCGCGCCGCTCACCGGCGATGCACCCGACCAGGCCGGGCAGGAATGGGACGACGACGCGGCGACCACGCTGCGGGAGCTGGCCACCTGCCTGCGCCCGCTGCTCGAGGGGCTCTCCCCCGAGCAGCGCCGAGCCGTCGAGCTGACCGACCTCGAAGGACTGACCCAGGCCGACGCCGCCGCCCTCGAAGGCGTATCCCTGTCCGGAATGAAGTCCCGCGTCCAACGCGGCCGGCGGAAGCTGGCCGAGCTGCTCGGACGGTGCTGCGCGCTGACCCTCGATGCCCACGGGATGCCGATGGACTACACCGCCCCGACCGACTGCCGCTGCGCCGGCAGCCCCCGCTGATCCGGCGCGCCCCGGTGTGCCGTCGCAGGACGGCCCACCGGGGCGAGTGCTGTCAGCCGCAGCAGGCACCCGCGACCGGGCTGTCCTCACTCGCGCACGCAACCGCACACGCCGAGCCCGTCAGCCCGTCCGGGTTGGCGGGGTTGTCGTCGGTGACGGCGTAGTACTCCCACCACCCGTTGGGCACGTCCGGCGCGTCGACGAACACCTTGTCCTGCACGGCATGGCAGCACAGATCCTGCTCGGCCACCGTGGCGGTCAGACCGGCGGCGCGGAACCGGGCCAGCGCTCCGGACACCTCCTCGGAGCCGGCCGCCTCGATCCCCAGGTGGTTCAGGCGTTCGCGCGCACCGGGATTCTCGATCAGCACCAGCTTCAGCGGGGGATCCTCGATCGCGAAGTTGGCGTACCCGGGGCGCTGTTTGTGCGGGGACACCCCGAACAGCGCGGTGTAGAACTCGGTCGCCGCGGTGATGTCCTCGACGTTGAGAGCGAGCTGGACTCGGGTAGCAGACATGGTGGTCACTCCTCGAAATCGGGACACCGGCCGGGAATCCACCGCGGATTCTCGTCACCGTGTGTCCTCCCTACTGACGACTGCCGCCCCCGACGGACGCACCCATCGGCACCCGCGCCCCGAGGATGCGTCCCTCGCGCCGCTGCAACGTCGGAAAGGAGACCCAGCCACTGTCACGAAAGGTGCCGTCATGAACACCACTTTGGCCCCGCTGCCCGAGAACTGGAACCGCGCAATGGCCGTCGTCGCCCATCCCGACGACCTCGAGTACGGCGCCGCCGGCGCCATCGCCCGCTGGACCCGGTCGGGCAAGTCGGTGGCCTACGTCATCGCCACCGACGGCGAGGCCGGCATCGACGGCCGTACTCCCGCCGAGGCGGCACCGCTGCGACGCCGCGAGCAACTCGACGCCGCCGCCGTGGTCGGCGTCGAGGACGTGACGTTCCTCGGATACCGCGACGGTGTCGTCGAATACGGACTCGACCTGCGCCGCGCCATAGCCCGCGAGATCCGGCGGTTCCGTCCGGAGGTGTTGATCACCGCCACATACGAGCCGACCTACGGCCTGAACGGTGGTCGGATCATCAACCAGGCCGACCACCGCGCCGTGGGCGTCGCGGTGCTCGACGCCGCGCGCGACGCCGGCAACCGCTGGATCTTCCCCGAGCTGCTCGACGAGAACCTGCCACCGTGGGACGAGGTCGGCCTCGTGTACCTCATGGGCGCGAACCAGCCTTCGCACACCGTCGACGTCACCGCGAGCCTCGACGCCGGTATCGAGTCACTGCGCGCCCACCGGTCCTATCTGGACGGACTGGGCCGGGACTTCGATCCCGCGGCATTCCTGCAGGAGTTCACCGCGGCGGCCGGAGCGCGCATCGGCGTGCAGCACGCCGTCGCCTTCCAGCAGATCCGGCTCCAGGGAGTGTGACGGTCGAAATCCCGGAGGGTCCGCCGGCACCTGCGCCGCCACCGTCCACGTTTCGTCCGGCCCGAGCGCCCGGTGCCGACTTCCGGGCCGGGAAAACGGCGGGCCGGGCGGGCCCAAATTCGCGACCGAATCGATTATGAGGCAAGCGAATTCAGACTTTTCCCGGCGGGCACCGAACCATCCAGGCAGGCCGGTAGGACTGGATGGACGGCAGTGGCGAGAAATGGGCGGCACCGATTCCGATGTCCGGTTTCGATGTGGATGGTGGGAAACCGGTGGAATTTCGAACGCTCTCGCCCATCGCCGCCACGGCGCACTGCTCCGCTGTCACCGACGCTACCGGCACGGTGGTGCGAGGGTGTGCACACGCGTTTTTCGTCGATGCACGTGGTCCCTGCGGGGTCGGTGGTGCAGTTCTGCTAACGGTACGCGGGCGCACGAAACCGGACATGGGCATCGAGGCCCCCGTTCGGGGTGCGAGGTAGCAGCTCGGCGGTGGCTCCGCTGGCACGGGCAAGTTGCGCGACGATGGCCAGGCCCAGTCCGCTGCCTTCGGTGTCGGTGCGGGCACGCCAGAACCGATCGAAGGCCCGGAGGCAGTCCTGCGGGGACAGGCCGGGGCCCTGGTCCAGGACGTGCAAGTCGACGACATCGGCGGCGGCGACCGGGGCGACGGTGACCTCGATGGTGGAGCCGGGGTCGGACACTGCCAGGGCGTTGTCGAGGAGGTTGTCGATGATCTGCTCGGCGGCGCCGGGCACGGCGAACGTGGGCGCGGCCGTGGGTGCTGTCACGGTGAGCCGGACGTCGGATTCGTCGGCGAGCGGTGCCCATTGTTCGACGCGCGTGCGCGCGATCTCGGCCAGGTCGATCTGCTGGGGTGCGGTGCCGGCGTCGTCGGCGCGGCTGAGCACCAGGAGTGCATCGATGATGTGCTGTAGCCGCAGGGCCTCGTCCTGGGCCGAGGCGAGGGTGCTGCGGGCAGCATCGGGCTCGGACTCGACGAGGTCGGCTGCGCTGTCGAGGCGCAGGCGCAGGGCGGTCAACGGGGTGCGCAACTGGTGGGAGGCATCGCCGGCGAACGCGCGTTGCTGGCGCAGCAGGTACTCGAGCCGGTCGGCCATCCGGTTGAACGAGCGAGCCAGGCTGCGGATCTCCGGCGCCCCGGCGTGCTCGGGGGTGCGTGCCGCCAGGTCGCCTTCGGCGAGTTGTTCGGTGGTGCGGCGCAGCTGCTGCAAACGGCGGGTGACGGGGCCGGCGATGAGGACGGCCACGATTCCGGCCAGGAGCACGGTGATGCCGGCGACGAGCCAGAGCATGCGTAGTTGCCGGTGGACCTGGTCGGTCACCACCTGGGCTGGGTAGGTCAGCCGCACAGCGCCGACGACGCTCTCGCCGCTGAGAACCGGGACCGTCACGTACAGCAGGTCCGTGCCGAGACTGTCCGAACGGCGTTGGCCCGAGGTGATCTGTCCCGACAGTGCCGCACTGATCTCTGGGCGGGACAGATAGGAGGCGCCGGCGCTGGATTGGTCGTCGTCGGAGGTCAGCACGGCGGTGCCGTCGGCGTCGACGATCACCACCCGGGCGCCGCTGGCACGGTGATAGCGCCGGGTGTCGGCGGCCAGTGCCGGATCGATTCCGGTCCTGGCTTCGAGAGTGTCCTCGCTGCGGCCGGCGAGCAAGAACGCGTCCCGCTCGAGGGAGGTGGTGATGCGTTCGCGTTCGACCTGCATCAGGTAGTTGCCGAGCGGGACGTCCTGTACTACCACCACGACGAAGGTGACGGCCATGAACGCGGCCATCAACCGCCATCTCACGGACGATCCCCGAGCCGGAAGCCGACCCCGCGGACTGCTTCGATCCAGCAGGGGTCGCCGAGCTTCTTACGGAGGGCGGCCACATGGGCATCGACGGTCTTGGTGGTGCCGTACCAGTTGGCACCCCACACCTGGTGCAGGATGTCCGAGCGCCGGTACACCGCACCGGGATCCTCGGACAGGTAGCTGAGCAGATCGAATTCCTTCGGCGTCAGGTGGATCTCTCGTTCCTTCAGGTGCACCCGTCGAGTACGGCGGTCGAGGGTCAGGCCCCCGATCGTGCGGATGCCGGTGTGCTCGTGGGCTGTCTCCCCGGGTGCGCCGACCCGCCGTCCGACGGCGCGGATACGGGCGATGAGTTCGCGCATTCCGAACGGTTTGACCACGTAGTCGTCGGCGCCCAATTCCAATGCCAGAACCCGGTCGATTTCCTCCCCGCGGGCGCTGAGCACGATGATCGGAATCGGCGACCGGGCGCGAATGGTGCGACAGACGTCGGTGCCGTCCATGTCCGGTAGCCCCAGATCGAGCAGGACGAACTCCGGGCCCGACTCGGACACCGCCGCGACGGCATCGGCGCCGGTAGCCACCCACCGGGCGTCGAACCCCGCACGGGTCAACCCGTCGCACACCCCGGCGGCGACGGATTCGTCGTCTTCGACCACGAGCACCTGCATGCCCCGAATTATCGGCTCGCACCGAGCCGGGCGTCGATCCGACCACCGCCGGGGGACGAACCCTCGAGTGATCTTGGACGAATCTTGGATCTTTGCGGGACCATCCTTCGCCGATCCGTCCCTACGGTGAAGACATGAGATCGAAAGTGGCGGTGGCTGTTGCCGTGCTATTTGTCCTGGCGATCGGAGCAGCCGCCCTGGCCGTCAACACCCGGATCCTGAGCACCTCCTCGAACAGTGACATCGGACGCGCGAACGAGGTACTCGTCCCCAGCAGTCCCACTTCCGGGGCACCGAGCATCTCCGCCCCGACTCCGGCAACGACCCCCACGTCGACCCGCACGGCGGTACCGACGCGCGAACACGAACCGCCGTCGAGCGAGGATCACGAGGAGCCGGACAGGACCGAGCATGAACCCGACGACTGACCCGCGCCTGTCGGGGCGGTCGCCGGCGCATCGGTCCAAGATCACCGCCTCGATCCTGTCCGGCGGTGCCGTGCTCGCCATCGTGTCCGCCATGGCCGCCAATGCCCCCGATCGCTTCGCCGACTCCGGCGCCGACCCCGGCCAGGTCAGCGGGGCCGCTTCCTCGACCGCTGCTACCGGCGGCGTGTCCGATCGAGCGGACACGGCCGCAGTGCCCGCGCCGGCTACCGGCCGCAGCGCCGTGACTGCTCCACACGGCGTCTCCCGCGGATCAGGCGGCTGAGATGGCTTCTCCTCCGCATGCCGGCGCGGCCGGCGCCCGAGCCGGCAGCGAGGCGACGACGATGCGGGCCGTCCGGCAGGACCGTCGCCCCGCTATGGGCGGCACCGCGGCGATCACGGTGGTCGGCGGGCCACCGGGTCTCGTCGACGACTGCTTCGCATTGCTGGACGAACTCGAACAGGCGTGGAGCCGGTTCCTCGACACCAGCGACGTCTGGCGGCTGAACTGGGCGCAGGGGCGACCGGTGCAGGTCCGCTCCTGCACCGTCCGCCTGGTGCGCGAACTGATCCGCGCTTGGGCGCTGACCGACGGCGCCTTCGACCCGACCACGCTGCCGCAGCTGGTCGCCGCCGGCTACGCCACCAGCAGCACCGACCCGACCCGGACTACCATGCTGCCCGACACCGCCACCTGGCCGGGATCCATGACCGACATCGACATCGACGGTCCTCTCGTGCGGCTTTCTGTCGGCACCACCCTCGACCCCGGGGGGCTCGGCAAAGGACTGGCCTCCGACATGCTCACCGAGTTCGTCCTCGACCGCGGCGCCGACGGCGTCCTCGTCGAAGTCGGCGGAGACCTCGTCGTCGCCGGAGCCGCGCCCGACGGCGGCGCCTGGACCATCGGCATCGAGGACCCTTTCACCGGTGAGCTGCTGACCGTCGTGCGGTTGACGCGTGGGGCCGTGGCCACCTCGAGCCGCCTGGTGCGCATGTGGACCGGCGCCACCGGTCCTGCCCACCACCTGATCGACCCGGCCACCGGCGTCAGCGCTGTCACCTCGACGGTGACCGCCACCGTCGTCGCCGGCAGCGGCGCACGGGCCGAGGCCTTGACCAAGCTCGCCTTCGTCCGAGAACCCGAGGCCCTGCTGGGGCAGGTCCCGCGTCTCGGCGGTGCCGCCCTGGTGCTGTCCGCCGACCGGCGACAACGGCGTTCCGTGAACTGGAGCGATTTCGAATGAGCGATCTGCACCTGTGGTGGTACGTCACCCGCGCCAGCGCCCTCGTCGCCTGGGTCACCCTGACCGTCGCGGTGCTGTGGGGAGTGCTGCTGTCGACGCGAATCCCGCAGACGGTCGCCAACCCGGCGTGGTTGCAGGATCTGCATCGCTGGCTCGGTGGCACCGCCCTGATCATGACCGGCCTGCACATGTTCTCACTCGTGCTCGACTCGTGGTCCCGGTTCTCCCTCACCGACGTGCTCGTCCCGCTCTCCGCCGGCTACCGGCCCTGGCCGGTAGCCCTGGGCGTCGTGGCGTTCTATCTCCTGCTCGCCGTCTACGGGTCCTCGCTGCTCCGGGCACGCATGTCGCCGCGGTGGTGGAAGCGCCTGCACTACGGCAGCTATGCCGCAGTGGTGCTCGTGACGTTCCACGCCGGATGGTCCGGCACCGACGCCGGCGCCTGGGGATATCGACTTGTCGCGTTGATCCTGGTGGTCTCGACGATGGTGGCCGTGCTGACGCGTGTTCTGACCGGTGGCGGTCGGCCCCCCGCGTCCCGTCGGACACCGCGGCGGCCGCGGTCGGCACCACAGCCGATGACCGTAGGCGCTACGCATCTGCTGGCCTCCGGCATCGTCGGCATCGACCTGACCGCCCGCGACGGGGGCGAGCTGCCCGTGTGGACACCCGGATCGCATGTGACCGTGCACCTGCCCCACGGCCTCCAGCGCCGTTACTCGCTGTGCGGCGACCCCGCCGACCGCACCCGATACCGGATCGCGGTGCACCGGGCGCCGCACTCCCGGGGTGGCAGTTCCTGGTTGCACGCCAGCGCCCGCCCCGGCACGGTCCTGTACGTCGGCCCGCCGGAGAACCACTTTCCGCTCGAACCCGCACACGACTATCTCTTCCTGGCCGGGGGCATCGGGATCACCCCGATCAAGGCAATGATCGAATCGCTGCCGGCGCACCGCCGATGGCGGCTGATCTACCTCGGTCGCAGCCGAGCCACCATGGCGTTCTGCGAGGAACTCGAGCAGCGATGGCCGCAGAACGTGAGTATCCATGCCCACGACGAAACCGGCAGCCGCCTCGACCTTGCCCCCATCCTCGCCGCTGCCACCGCCGGCGCGGTGTACTGCTGCGGCCCCGCGGCGATGACCGACGAGGTCGTCGCCCGGGTATCGCCCGCACGCCTGCACATCGAACGGTTCACCGCGACACCGGGACAGTCCCCTGGTCCGCGTCGGCCGATCGATGTCACCTGCAGCCGCAGCAATCGTCACGTGCACGTGTCGGAGAGCCAGTCCGTGCTCGAAGCGCTCGAGCACGCTCGTGTACCGGTAATGGCCTCGTGCCGGGAGGGCGTGTGCGGGGCGTGCGAGACTCGGGTATTGGCCGGCGAGGTCGAGCATCTCGACGCGGTGCCGCACACCCCGGGCAAGGATCGGCTCGGGGTCATGTATCCGTGCATCTCCCGCGCCCACAGCCCCACTCTGGTCCTGGATTTGTGACGCGCCCGGCCGGGCGTCACGGTTGCCAAGGTCAGCCGTCGCCATTCCATCCCGGATCCGGTGGCAACGATCGGCCTCACCGGCGCGGGGGGTTGCACGGAGAGTACCGAGCGCCACCCACCCCGGCGATCATCGCAGGCAGCATCTTTCGATGATCGGCTCGCCGGCGTGTACCGCCACCAGGTCGACCGATCCCGCCCGCCGGTTCTGTCGGGCTCGGCATACTGGACGGGCACAGCGCGCCCCGGTCGGCGGCGCCGCGGCCACGGTCGGGCATCGTGCGCACCGGCAGGGGCCGTGGGCCGGAACATCGGGAAGGTCGACGGGTGATGCAGCAGCGCATCGAGGACTACGCGTTGATCGGTGATCTGCACACCGCCGCGCTGGTGGGCCGGGACGGCTCGATCGACTGGTTGTGCCTGCCCCGGTTCGATTCCCCGGCGTGTTTCGCGGCGCTGCTCGGTGACGACGAGGCCGGACGATGGCTGCTCGCCCCCACCGACGGCGGTCTGTGCACCCGGCGGGCGTACCGCCGCGACACTCTCGTCCTGGACACCGAGTGGGTCACCGCCACCGGGACGGTGCGGGTCACCGACTGCATGCCGGTGCGGGCCGAGGCCGCCGACGTCGTCCGAGTCGTCGAAGGCCTGGCCGGGTCGGTGCGGATGAACACCGAGCTGCGGCTGCGGTTCGACTACGGTCACGTCGTCCCGTGGGTGCGCCGCGTGCCCGGATCCCTGACCGCGGTCGCCGGGCCGGATGCGGCCTGGCTGCGCACCCCGGTGCCGTTGCACGGCCACGACATGAGAACCACCGCGCAGTTCGAGGTCCGCGCCGGCGAGAGCGTCCCGTTCGTGCTGACCTATGCCTTGTCCTACGGGCACACCCCCCGCCCGCTCGACGCCCTGCAGGCGATCGCCGACACCCAGGCGTACTGGACGGAGTGGATCGAGCGGTGCGACTACACCGGTGAGTACCCCGAGGCCGTGCACCGTTCCCTGATCACGCTCGAGGCCTTGACCTACCGGCCGACCGGGGGGATTCTGGCCGCGGCCACCACCTCGCTGCCCGAGCAGATCGGCGGCAGCCGCAACTGGGACTACCGGTACTGCTGGCTGCGGGACGCCACCTTCACCCTGCAGGCCCTTCTCGGCTGCGGATTCGTCGCCGAAGCCCGGGCCTGGCGGAACTGGCTGGTGCGGGCGGTGGCCGGGAATCCGGCGGACCTGCAGATGATGTACCAGCTCGACGGGGCCCGGCGGGTGCCGGAATACGAGGTGCCGTGGCTGTCCGGCTACGAGGCCTCCGTGCCCGTGCGCATCGGCAACGCCGCCGCCGGGCAGTTCCAGCTCGACGTGTGGGGTGAGGTGCTCGACGGTCTGCACCTGGCCCGGCAGAGCGGCCTTCGCGGTGACCCGGCCTGGGACATCGAGGTGGCATTGCTGGACTTTCTCGAAGGGCACTGGCAGGAACCCGACAACGGGCTGTGGGAGGTACGCGGGCCGGCTCGCCCGTTCGTCCATTCCAAGGTGATGGCGTGGGCCGGGGTCGACCGCGGTATCCGGGCGGTCGAACGGTTCGGTCTGCCCGGCCCGGTCGACCGTTGGCGCGTTCTGCGCGAACAGATCCGAACCGAGATCCTGACGAAGGGATTCGATCCCCACCGCGGCACCTTCACCCAGTTCTACGGCAGCCGCGGCGTGGATGCGGCGTCGCTGCTCATTCCCCGCACCGGGTTCCTGCCGTGGGATGATCCCCGCGTGCTGGGCACCGTGGCCACTGTCGAACGTGAGCTCAGCCGGGACGGCTTCCTGCTGCGTTACCGGCCGGAGCTCGAACACGTCGACGGCATCGCCGAGCCGGAAGGAGCGTTCCTGGCCTGCAGCTTCTGGCTCGCGGACGCCCTGCACGGCGCCGGCCGCACTCGCGACGCCCACGCCCTGTTCGAGCGGTTGCTGTCGGTGCGCAACGACGTCGGGCTGCTCGCCGAGGAGTACGACCCCCACGCCCGTCGGCAGCTCGGCAACGTGCCCCAGGCCTTCAGCCACGTGGCGTTGGTCAACACCGCACGCCACCTCGCCGGCCATGCCGTCCATACCCACCGCCCCACCTCGCGGTGACCACCCGAGCAGCCGTCCGGTCCGGGTCGACCACCTGCTGCCCTCGACGCTCTGCGCGAGCGCCGTGTGTCCCCGATCGCCGAGCGGTCGCCGATCTGGGCCTTTCCCTCGTCGACCGGGATGCTGAGCGACTCCAACAGCTTCCGCAAGTCCGGGCGCCGTCTTTGCAGCTGCCGTCGGCGACGAAGGCGTCCACATCCATAGGTTTCGGCTACCGAGGCCGGACGTAAACCGTCCTGAACAGGGACGATTGTGGGGCGGGCGGGGCTCGAACCCGCGACCAATGGATTATGAGTCCACGGCTCTAACCGACTGAGCTACCGCCCCGTCCGCGCGCATCCGGAGGTACGCGACGTGTGGCGAATGCTACCGGCTGCGGCGGCCGGCCCGCGTCGCGGGTCACCCCCGTGTCGCCCGGCGCGGGCTGTCGCCGACCCGTCGCGGCGGCACCACACGGCTCCTGTAATTTCCGTCACACCCAGCGTCTTTCGTGGCGGCGCAGACGAGAAAACCCCTCCCACCCGAGATCGGGTGGGAGGGGTTTTCTTGGAGCTCCCCCGGCTGGACTCGAACCAGCAACCGTTCGGACGACGGATTGCAGCCCTGCGACCTGCTCTTTCCGCCGCCTGATGAAGAGGCGGTCACATTCCTTGACGCTGGTAGCGATACGAGGAAATG
>NZ_JAALEG010000050.1 GCF_011058165.1 Rhodococcus aetherivorans | reverse complement strand
CATCACCAGCCTCATCGGCCCCGACCGCAGCCACCGATAGCGGCCACCAACAAGAGCGTCCGTCTACCCGCTGACCAGGCACTACGCGAACTTCGTTGTTTTTTGCGCCATTACTACCGTGACCCCGGAACGGCAGCGGGGCTGCGGATCCCGGCGCGGTACCGGCACGACTGGGCGCTGTTCGCCGACTGGTGCACCGCCACCAACCACCGGCCCATCCCCGCCACCCCGGAGGCGCTCGCCCTGTTCCTGCGCGAGCACCCGGCCGCGGTCGCGACCCAGCGGCGCCGGCTCTCGGCGATCAACACCGTCCACACCCACCACGGCCACCCGGCGCCCGGCCGCAGCGAAACCGTCCGCCGCCCGCTGGATGCCGCCCGTGCCACCCGCCTCGACCGCCTCGCCCCGCTCCTGCTGCACAAAGCCGCCGAGCTGCCGGTCACCGGCTGGCCGAGCGGGGTGTTCGGCCGCCGCGACGGGCTCCTGTTGACCCTGGCCGCGACCGGGATGCCGTTCGCCCAGCTCGCTCGGCTGCGCCGCGGCGATGTCACCGTCGCCGCCGGCGCCCTCGTCGCCACCACGACCGACGGGGAACGGTTCTGTCTGCCGCCGGAGCCCGGCGCCGGCGCGAGCCCGGCGGTGGGGGTGTACTACAGGTGGGCGGAGATCCAGGCATTCCTGGATCAGTATCCGAACACCGACCTGCTCGCCCAGCACCTCACCGACCCCGTCGAGGTCGAACATCGCGTGCTCACCGACCGGCAGGCCCGGCAACCCCTGCTGTCCCCGATCGACCGCTGGGGACACCTGCCACTGATGCCCCAACCGATGACCGCCCAATCCATCGCCTCGATCGTCCGGGAACACCTGGCCGGCCGGGTACGGCCCCGCACCCCACTGCCCCTGCGCAAGCAGGGGGACCGGGACGACGACCCGCACGTCCGGCTCGAGACCGAGATCGACCTCGATCCGCACTACTACGAACGCGGTATCGCAGCCCGCCGCAGCGCCCGCGACAGCCTCGACGGCCTCGCCGACGTCTTCGACGACATCGAAGCACGTGCCGATGCCTTGCTCGAGGAACTGCTCACCGTGCTGGAGGAGCTGTAGGCATCCTGCCTTTCACCGGGCTGGTGCGCCGGACCCGCCACGAAACTGGCGGCGGGCAAGTCACTAACGCAGGTCGTTGACCGGGGCGAGACCTCGACGTCGATCGCCGAGTTGGTCGGCCTCGACGGTGCGACGGCTGGTGACGCGGACCGAGGATGCGGACAGCTCCGATAACGCCGCCTCGGACGGCGACAACGCGCCGAACTCGACCGTGCCGGGGCGGCTCGGCCGCAAAGTCGGTGGGATCGCCTGACGTAGCGCCCGAACCGGTGGCGGCGCGAGAGTAGAGGTTGGTGGCGGCGTGCGGTGGGCGCCGAGTGATAGGCCGAGGTCCGCCTCCCTCACCCCCATCGGGCCTGTCCGGGATTCGCCGCGTAAGAAATGTCAACCGGCTCAACGCGAGCGCGTAGAACACACCGACCGGCGAAGAAGCTGTCACTTCTGCACCGCGCCGACATCGACGCGCCACGCGCAACCAGCACCGAAGGCGTAGACCCCATGGAGTAGGGGTCCGGTCGTAACGGCGCATCAACAACGAAGTTCACGTAGCGCCCGGCCAGTGGTGCGAGTCCGGCACGGTCCGGGCAGAGCAGTCCCGGTGGGTCCTCGAGAAGTAGGGTGCCTACCGGGAGTGATCGGACTATTGGCCTGGTCGGACAGGGCCGGGTCAGTTCCCCTCGCCGTAGGAGGCGAGCATCTCCGGGGGAAGGGGCTGTTCCATGACGATCTGGGATCCGTCCCAGGTATAGGTGACGGCGGCGGGACCACCGGCCGGGCAGCAGAACGGTTCGTCTCCGGCGAGCCACCGGTATTCGACGGTGACGGAGGTGTCGGTGGCGGCGGCGACCGACGTGTAGGCGTAGGCCTCGGATGTGCCGGTGCCGAGATAGCGGCCGTCGGCGAAGAACAGCACATGCTCCGGAGCGGCAGCACTGTTGCCGCCGACTGCCACCAGCCACATCAGCGCAGGGCACTGTCCGACGACGGCGTCGGTCGCATCCTCCACCTGCCACGCAAAGTCGTCGTCGCTCAGGCTTGCGAGCGCGCTGGCGACCGGTGCCGACGTCGGGTCGAGACACAGCCCCTTTCCTTCGAGGGCGGAGGCCTCTCGAGGCGGTTCCACGGGGACGGCCACGGGTGCCTGCGGCTCGGTCGTCGACCGGGTGGGTAGGGGACCCGGAATGCGGGTCGACGGCTCGGCCGTGATGGTGGGGGCAACCGCCGCGGACGGTATCGCGGGGGCCGGGGTTGTCGGGGTCGCCGGATCGTCGGTGGTGGCGCATGCTGCGAGCAGGGCAGTCGCAGCGACACCGATCGCCAGGATGGTCGTGTGGAGCCTCATGGGCATCTCCTGCAGGGGCCGAGGCGTCGGTCGCCGGACCCACCCGGTACGTCGCGCAGGAAGGGAGCTGCCGTTACGCCATCGTCGGCCCGTTTTCCACGAAGTTCGTACCACACCTGCGGTCGGCCGGCCTTTCCGTACTCCGGGGAGCTGGGACGCGGCGCCGTCGGCGGCGATCCGTTCGAGGTAGCGCCATGCCGTCACTCAGGTCAGGGGTCGTGTCGCATCAGTTCCGTGGCGTCGCGACATAGTCGAAAGTCTTGCCGCTCGCCGTCAACGGGTTATCCCGCTTCCTCGTCGAGGACCCATGCCCTCTTCAGGGGAATGGCGCGACGGGTCTCTTCGGGCAGTTGTTCGTATACGTCGAAGAGCTGGTCCAACACATCATCGGCATCCCAGACTCGCATCGTCAGTCTGTCGGTGCGAATCTCCCGTTTGGCATCCTTCGTGATGCCACCCCAGGCAACGAGTAGTCCCTGATCTGAGCGGTTAGACAACATCGCGCCTTGAAGTCCGCGAACCACAGGAGCCTTGATCTGTCCCTCCTCGGATTTCACTTCGACGATGAGCGTCGGCGAGTCCAGCCCCAAGGGGCCGGAACCCGCGAGGATGTCGACGCCTTGGTCGGGTCCGGGTGGAGAAACGTCACAGACGAACCCGCGAACCCTGAGGATGTCGGCCACGAGTTCACTGAGGCGATGTCCCTTGAAGTTCTCCGACACATGGGTGCGAACACGGTCCCGGATTGTCTCCAATGTGGGAACGGAAACGGGGTCGACGACACTGTCGGAGTCGGCCGCGTCCCCGGTCGACTGTTGCGTCTTGGCGGTCTCGTCGAGTGCTAACGACCCCGGATCTGTCCCGGTCTCAATGACTGTGCGGAATCGGACCTCTGCTTCGTTTCTGCTCGCCGTGAAGATCGTCATTATCGCGCCGAGTGTGTAGAGCAAGTCGTCTTTGATGGCCGACCGGGGCACGTCATCGCGTTTCCAATTGACGGAGACGACGTGTTTCAATGGGGCGCTCGGCCAGTATTCGTAACCTTTGGTGCAGATACCGAATGCGAGGGACTTCGTCGTCTTTCGGGGCAGGATGACGATGTCCCCCGGCATTACATGGAGCAGGCCCCAGAGTTGGCCCGCATTGTTCGCGCGCAAGCCCGATGTGGTGCCCGGCATCGCGTCGTCGAGTAGCTTCCGGACATCCGCACGGGACTTGCAGTGAGAGAGATCGCCGACTTCATCCCACCCGCCACCGGCGGTGCCGTTCTCGAGACACCACTGTTCCCGCTCACCGTGCCTTCCAGCACGGATCACCCATGCGGTCATTTCTCTGATCCCTCTCCGTGCTGTGCGGATGAATCTCCGCGGTGCGGCCCGGTCAGGATCAGGTTGTTTACCGCGGTAAACAACCATACCAATTGGCCCTTTTCGTTTACCGCCGTAAACGGCCGACATACTGCAGCAAGAGCGTGAACTCATCCATGGACTGGGGGCGTACGGAAACGCTCGCACCCTACGACGTGCCGGATGTGGCCGGCTCGCCTGCCTGCTCGCCCCGACGGCAACGTTCGGCTTCCTCGCCCCAGTGCTCTCCGACGGCACGCACCACATGGGTTGACGATTTGAACGCGATCGCTCTTACAGCTTGGCTGTTTCGTTTTCCCTACTGTTGCCAGCCGATTGCACCACGCGGACATGCTCAGGTTGGCTGATGTCGCGCGAGTAGCGCGGTGATAACCTCACGGCGCAGCGAACAGTTACGCATATAGGACGGTGTGGTGGACGAATCGGTGGAACGCAGTTGGTCCCGGGCCCACCACGCACAGCATGCGGCCGGCAACGAGTTTTCGGCTTCTGACAGGGAGCGTGTGCGGCGACGATGACGTCCGAATTGTGTTCTACCGCTCCACGGAATCCTTCGCCCGCAGAACCATTTACTGCCGCCCCCGGCTCGATCGTGATCGTCCGTGACGAGGACTGGCTGGTCACCAAGGTCGAGGCGACGCTGGACGGGTTCTTCGTGCACGTCACGGGCCTGTCCGAGCTGGTCCGTGACACCGACGCCGTGTTCTCGACCGCGATCGACAATGTCGTCGAGGCCGATCCGACGAAGGTCGCGCTGGTCGCCGACACCTCCGACCAGTTCCGGCGGTCCCGGCTGTGGCTCGAGTCGATGCTGCGCAAGACGCCGGTCGCGGTCGCCGACCCGGGCCTGACTACCGCGCACCGTGGCCTCGCGAACCACCTCGAGTATCAGATGAAGGCCGTCCGCAAGGCCCTCGACCCCGACAAGCTTCGCCCGCGCATCCTGCTCGCCGACGCCGTCGGACTCGGCAAGACCCTCGAGATCGGCATGATCTTGTCCGAGCTGGTGCGCCGCGGCCGGGGCGAACGCATTCTGATCGTGACGCCGAAGCACGTGCTCGAACAGATGCAGATGGAACTGTGGACGCGGTTCGCGCTGCCGTTCGTCCGCCTCGACTCGACCGGTATCCAGCGCATCCGCCGGGTGCTGCCCGGCAACCGCAACCCGTTCACCTACTACAAACGGGTCGTCATCTCGATCGACACCCTCAAGAGCGACCGCTACGTCGCCAGCCTGCGCAAACACACCTGGGATGCGGTGGTGATCGACGAGTCGCACAACGTCACCAACTCCACCTCGCAGAACAACAGGCTTGCCCGGCTGCTCGCTTCCCGCACCGACGCGCTGATCCTCGCCTCCGCCACCCCGCACAACGGCCGCGCGGAATCGTTCGCCGAGCTGGTCCGCATGCTCGACCCGAGCGCGGTGAGTCCCACCGGTGAGCTCGACCTCGACGAGGTCGCCAAGCTGGTCATCCGCCGCCACCGCCACCACCCGGACGTCGCCGGCGAGGTGGGCTCCGACTGGGCCGAGCGTCAGCCGCCCCGCAACATCCCCGTCCCGGCGTCGCCGCTCGAGGACGAGGTCGCCCGCGAACTCGAGCAGGTGTGGTTGTGGCCGGGGTCGGGCACCTCGCCCTATTCCGGCAAGAACGCCTCGCTGTTCCCGTGGGTCCTGGCCAAGGCCTATCTCTCCTCCCCGGCGGCGCTGGTCGAATCGGTCCGTGAACGCCGTCGGCGGCTGGACGAGGACGACCCGGCCACCGCACCCGAACGTGACGCGCTCGACCGGCTCGCCGGCCTCGCCGTCCGGGCCCGCCACGCCGGCTCGGCCAAGTACGATGCCCTGCGCGAGCACCTCGCCGAGATCGGCGTCTCCCGCACCGGCACCCGCCGCGTGGTGATCTTCGCCGAGCGGGTCGCCACTTTGAACTGGCTCGCCGATGCCCTCGCGAAGGACCTGAAGCTCACCCCCACGCGCGGTAGGGAGCTCGGCCAGGTAACGGTCCTGCACGGCGGCCTGTCCGACACCGAGCAGCAGGACATCGTGGAATCGTTCAAGCTCGAGTCGTCACCGATCCGAGTACTCGTCACCGGCGATGTCGCCTCCGAGGGTGTGAATCTGCACTCGCAGTGCCACCATCTGGTGCATTACGACATCCCCTGGAGCCTCATCCGCATCGAGCAGCGCAACGGCCGCATCGACCGCTATGGTCAGCGTCATCGGCCTGAGATCACCACCCTGTTGCTCACCCCGTCCACCGAGCGGTTCGGCGGCGACATCCGGGTGCTCACCAAACTCGTCGAACGTGAGCACGAGGCGCACACCGCGCTCGGCGACTCCGCCTCGCTGATCGGCACCTACGACGTGAAGGCCGAGGAGGACGCGATCCGCGAGGTCCTCGCCGGCCACAAGCAACTCGACCACGTGGTCAAGACCGTCGACCAGGTCGGTGCCGGCGGCGGCCTCGACGCGCTGTTCGCCGACCTCGCCACCGGCCAGATCCCCCAGGACGTCCCCGAACCGGTGGGCGCCATCCCGGATCAGGCCGGAACCGGCGTGTACCCAACGGAATTCGCCTTCCTCTCCGACGCCCTCGCCGAGTTCATCAAGACACCCGAGAAAGCACCACCGAACGGCGTGAGCTGGACGGTGCACAAGCGGCAGTCGATCGCCAGCCTCACCCCGCCGCGCGATCTGGCGCAACGGCTCGAGGTGCTGCCGCAGTCCTACCTGCGCGACCGCAAGGTCACCGAGTCGTTCAAGCTTGCATACACCACCCTGCGCGGTGAGGAGGAATTGCGGCAGGCCCGGTCCGGGGAGTCGACCTCCACTTGGCCGGAAGCACACTATTTGGCGCCGCTGCACCCGATCATCGACTGGGCCGCCGACCGAGCACTCGCCGAACTCGGCCGCGACCAGATCTTCGCGGTCCGCGGGGACGTCGCCTTCCCCACCGTGTTGGTGCAGGTCACGCACACCAATGTGCGTGGCCAGGTGGTCGCCGCGTCCTATTACACCGTTGCCTTCCCCGACCCCACTGCCCCGTCCGGGCTCGCCCTGCCGCATGCGAGCGCACCGGATGCCGTGGCGACGCTGGCCTTGTCGGCGGTCAACGCCGGTGACCTGACCGGTGTCGACGCGTTGCAACCGCTGGTCGCGGCGGCTGTGCGCGCCGCCGATTCGGCGGCCGACCAGCAGGCGACCGCGATCCGGCAGGAAACCGCGCAGCGAGTGGACGACTGGATCGCGCGGTCGAGAAGATGGAAGCAGGAGGCCGACGCGCTCGTGCAACGCGCCGACCTCAAGCGGCGCACCGCCCGGATCACGGAGGAAGAGACCCTCGCGCAGGCCATGAACCCCGATCGGCGTCTGACCCGGCCACTGATCGTGGTGGTCCCGCAGAACTTCACGCCCATGGCACAGGAGCCACGATGACCCCGTCGGATGCCCTCGTTCTCGGCGAGGACTTCATCAGCGAGCACTACTTCGGCACCGACGCGAAATCGCAGTCGTTCCAGGCGAAGGTACTCGAACGCCGCAAGCAGTGGGACACCGCCAAGGACAACGGGGACGCGACGCCACGTACCCGCTACACCGAGCACCGAAACGCGTTAACACGCACGTTCAACGGCCTTTCCGAGGCGGCCGACGAGGACCTGCTCGATGAACTCTACCGGCAGCTACGGATGATCCTCGGTTTCGACGCCTCACTGCGGTGGGAGTGCGAACGTCTGGGCGGCTCGGACACCGAACCCGGCCCGGTGCTGGCGTTCCGCAGCCGCGGACTCACCGGTCCGGCGCCGCTGGTGATCGTCGAGGCGCGCGCCAACCTGACGATCGACGACCTGCTCGGCAAGACCGAGAAGACGCTGCTGCGCGAATTTCACACCGACGACGAGGCGATCACCTCGACCGCGTCGCTGCTGTCGCGGCTGTTCGTCGCCGACGACGGGCCCCAGTTCGCGCTGGTCCTCGCCGGCGGTCTCGCACTCGTCACCGAGCGCGAGCGGTGGCTCGAGGGCCGCTACCTCGCCGTCGACCTGCAACTGGTCGGCGAACGCAACGACGACAAACGCGGCGCCGAGATCGACCGCGCCCTTACCTGCCTGGCGGCCGAGTCACTCGCCCCCGACGCCGAGGGCACCATCTGGTGGAGCCAGGTGCTCGAGGAATCGATCAAACACACCGTCGGGGTCTCGCAGGACCTGCGCGAGGGTGTGCGGCTGTCCATCGAGATCATCGCCAACGAGGTGGTCACCCGCCGACGCGAACTCGGCCTCGATCCGCTGCCGGCCGGGCAGGCGCAGCCGCTGGCCCGCCAGTCACTGCGGTTCCTGTACCGCATCCTGTTCCTGCTCTATGCCGAGGCCTCCCCGGAGCTCGCCGTGGTCCCCGTCGGCGTCGACGCCTACGAGCGTGGATACAGCCTCGACCGCCTGCGTGAGCTGACGCTCGTCGAGCTCGCCAGCCCCCGCGCCAAGGCCGGCACCCACCTGTACGACTCACTCGCCGCGCTGTTCGAGCTCGTCGACCGCGGGCACGACGGCGGCGACGAGGACGAGACCGACGACACCGACCCCACCGAATTCGACCCGGCCGACGAGGCCGAGCAGGCCGGGCTCGCCGGGCTCACGTTCCGGTCGCTGCGAGCCGACCTGTTCCGGCCCGTCACGACGGCGCTGATCGACGAGGTGAAGCTGGGCAACGCCGCGCTGCAGCAGGTGCTGCGGCACCTGCTGCTGAGCAAGGAGGCCAAGGGCCGCGACCGCGGTTTCATCTCCTACGCCCAGCTCGGCATCAACCAGCTCGGCGCGGTGTACGAGGGCCTGATGAGCTACACCGGATTCTTCGCCGAGGAAGACTTGTACGAGGTCGCGAAGAACGGTGATGCGTCGAAGGGCTCCTGGGTGGTGCCGCACGACCGCATCGAGGGCATCGCGAAGGCCGACTTCGTCCGTGCGCCCGACGAGGTCACCGGTGAATGCAAGCCGGTGATCCACCGGCGCGGCACATTTGTGTTCCGGCTCGCCGGCCGCGAACGCCAGCAGTCCGCGTCGTACTACTCTCCCGAGGTGCTCACCCGGTTCGTGGTCGGGCAGGCGCTCGAGGAACTGCTCGACCAGGACGGCATCCGCACCCCGGCCCGCGACATCCTCGACCTGACCGTGTGCGAGCCCGCGCTCGGGTCCGGGGCGTTCGCGATCGAGGCGGTGCAGCAACTCGCCGAGCAGTATTTGACCCGGGCACAGGAGGAACGCGGCGAGCGGATCGACCCGGACAAGTACACCGCCGCGCTGCAACGGGTGAAGGCCTACATCGCGCTGCACCAGGTATACGGAGTGGACCTCAACGCCACCGCGGTCGAGTTCGCCGAGATCTCGCTGTGGCTGGCGACCATGGGCGAAGGCCTGTCGGCCCCGTGGTTCGGCCTGCACCTGCGGCGCGGTAATTCGCTCGTTGGGGCGCGCCGCGCGGTGCTGCCCTCGGCAGCGGTCAAGGCGGCGGGCTGGATCACCGCCATGCCAGTCGACAAGCCGATCGCCGGGCTCGGCGAGGATCTGAACGGGGCTGTCCACCACTTCCTGCTGCCCGCGGACGGCTGGGGCAGCACCGTCGACGCCAAGGACGCCAAGGAACTCGCACCCGACACGCTGCAACGCCTCAAACACTGGCGAAAGTCGCTGCGGCCCAAGCTCACCGCGAAACAGGTCACAGCCCTCGCCGAGCTCGCACGCCGCGCCGACCGGCTGTGGGCGCTGGCGCTGCGCCGGCTCGAGATCGCCGAGACACAGATCCGCCGCGACATCCCCGTGTGGGGCGCCGACCAGCTCCCCGTCGGCGGCGCCGTCACCCGAGAACAGATCGAAGCCTCCCTCGCCGATCCCCACGGCTCCTACCAGCGCCTACGCCGCGTCATGGACGCCTGGTGCGCACTCTGGTTCTGGCCCCTCACCGACGACACCGCCACCGTGAACGGCGAACTCGTGACGCCACCGACCATCGACAACTGGATCGACGCCCTGCGGCAACTGCTCGGCCAAGACCTCAAGGTGAGCCGGAAGGACCAGCAACAGCACAGCCTCGCCGACATCGCGGAATGGACGGAACTCGGCGAAGCCGAGGACGCCGACCTCGCCTTCGCACAGGCGAAGGATCCCGAGGACGTGCTCACAGCGCACCCGTGGCTGGTGGTGTGCGAGCGGCTGGCCGAGCGGCACGGGTTCTTCCACTGGGAGCTCGACTTCGCGCCGGTATTCGCCCGAGGTGGATTCGACTTGCAGGTGGGAAATCCACCCTGGGTGCGGCCAATAACGGACGTAGACGCTCTTCTCGCCGAAGGCGATCCCTGGTTTCAACTCGCAATCAAGGCGACTCAGGCACAGGTGAAAGCGAAACGGGAGGCCACGCTCACACTGCCAGGAATCTGCAACCTTGTCATCGACGGGACAGCGGACGTCGCCGCCTTGGCCGAGTTCGTGGGCGACTCTCGCCAGTATCCGCACCTCGTGGGCTTACAGCCGGACCTCTACCGCTGCTTCATGGAGCAAACCTGGCGACACATATCGGCCAGAGGCGTGGTGTCCCTGATTCATCCCGAGACGCATTTCACCGACGAGAAGGCGGGGGTGCTGCGGGAAGCGACGTACGGACGATTGCGCCGGCACTGGCAGTTCATCAACGAACTCCAGTTCTTCGAGATTGACCATCATGTCTCCTACGGCATTCACGTATACGGACCGCACCGCGACCCGAACTTTCTGAGCGCGGCCTCGCTGTACCACCCCGACACCGTGGTGCGCTCGCTGCAACACGAAGGAACGGGGCCGGAGCCCGGATTGAAGGACGACGCCGGTGCATGGGACCTGCGGCCACACGCGGCACGGATCATCACCGTCACCGACGAAGTACTCGAATCGTGGAAAAACGCACTCGAGGCTCCCGCAGTGCCGGCTCGGCAGACTCGAATGGTCTACACGGTGAACCGATCGGCAGCGAGCGTGCTCGAGAAGCTCACAGCCACTTCACGAATCGGGGCACTCGGACTTCAGTTCTCGGCGGGCTGGCACGAGAAGAACGACCGCACCAAGGGGTACTTCGAAGCCGAGTGGGGTGTCGCAAACTCATGGGATGACGTGATCCTCCAAGGCCCGCACCTACACGTCGCGACCCCGCTGTACAAGACGCCGAACTCGACGATGCGGAACAACCTCGACTGGTCAGCGACCGATTTCGAGGCGCTCGCCGCCGACGCGATCCCGGCGACCTCGTACAAGCCCGTCTGCGCACCGGAGAAGTACGATGCCGACTACACCTCCTGGGAGGTCACCGGCGAGGACGGCATTGTCGAGACCGTTCGTGCCCGGGATTGCTACCGCATCGCCTGGCGAATGATGGCCGCGAACACCGGAGAACGCACCCTCATACCGGCCATTCTTCCCCCTGGCGCAGCGCACATTCATGGACTCACCGCCGCCGCGATCCCTCACAGTACTCGCACAATTGCAACAGTTGTTGGCGTTGCGAGTTCGTTGATCGCAGACTTTGGAGTTAGGTCCGCGCCAAAGGCGACGATCTCTCCCACCACAGTGTCACGTCTCCCGTTCGTGGACCACTCGCGCATCCGATTGGCCATAGCCGGCCGCGCCCTTCGTCTAAACTGCGTAACCACCGCCTACGCCAGCCTATGGAACGAATGCGTCTACCCAGCAATGCAATCCGACTCCTGGACCGGCGGTTTCACCCACACCCGTCGCCGCCCCCTGGGCGAGATTGGCCTGGAGTGGACCCGTGACACCCCTCTCCGTATCGCCGCGGACCGCCGGCAGGCGCTGGTGGAGATCGACGCGCTCGTTGCCCTCGGCCTGGGCCTGACCGCGGACGAGTTGTGCACGGTGTACCGCACCCAGTTCCCGGTGCTGTACGGGTACGACCGCAAGACCTACCTCTACGACAACGCAGGGCGGCTGGTGCCGCAAGAGGTTCTCGTCAAGTGGCGCACCAGGGGCGACAAGCTGTCCGAGGAGGAGCGCACCGCCACCAATCCGGCCGGCAAGACCTACACCTATGAGCTGCCGTTCCGGTTCCTCGACCGGGAGGCCGACATGCGGGAGGCGTACACCGAGTTCGAGCGGCGCCTCGCCGCGGAGCGGTAGCGCATGTCGGAGTTGCTGCCGCTCGCGCAGGCCGAGTCGATCAAGCACAGCCTGCTCGACTATCTCGGCACTACGTTTGCGCTTGCCGACCCCGATGCGCGCCGGGTGCTCGACGAGTTCCTGCAGCATCCCGAGACGGGGATGTTCCGCGGGCCGTATGTGCGGTTGCGGCTGCCGTTCCGTCCGGCCGCGCCGGGCTGGCGCGACAGCCTGGAATGGTACGAGGGCTTCACCCCGTACGGGCATCAGGCGGTGGCGTTCGAGCGGCTGTCGAGCTACCGCCTCACGCCCGAGCGGCCGCGCCCGCTGCCCACACTGGTCACCACCGGTACCGGGTCCGGCAAGACCGAGGCGTTCTTGTACCCGATCCTCGATCACGTGCAGCGCGCCAAGCGTCGCGGAGTGACCGGGACGAAGGCGATCATTCTCTATCCGATGAATGCGCTCGCCAACGATCAGGCGTCCCGGCTCACCGCCCTGCTTACCGAGCACGCCGCGCTCGGTGGCATTACCGCGGCCCTCTACACCGGTGAGGCGGGGGACAAACGCACCCGGGTGACCGCGGACGGACTGATCACCGACCGCGACGTGATCCGCGACCTCGCCCCGGACATCCTGCTCACCAACTACAAGATGCTCGACCAGCTGCTGCTGCGGCCCGCCGACGCCGACCTATGGCGGCAGAGCGCACACAGCCTGCAGTACCTGGTGCTCGACGAGTTCCACACCTACGACGGAGCCCAGGGCACCGACGTCTCCATGCTGCTGCGCCGACTCGGCCTCACCCTGAAAAGTCACTGGGCCACAGACGATCCGATCATCATGGCCGAGGATCGGGCCCGCCCGCTCGGGCGTATCACACCCGTCGCCACCTCCGCCACCCTCGGCGACGGCGGTGACCCGGCCGCCATGCTCACCTTCGCCCACACCGTCTTCGGTGAGGAGTTTCCCGTCGATGCGGTCGTCACCGAGTCGCGCCTGTCCATCGACGACTGGGTCGGCGACGCGCCCACGAGCGAATCCGTCGCCGGGTGGCGTGCCGGCAACCTCGACCCCCAGCGGATCACCGACCTCGCCGCCGCGGCGGCCGGGCCGGCCGACCCTCGGACGCTCACGCTCGCGGTGTTGCGCGGACTCTACGACGGCGGTGACGACGCGGCCCTCGCCGCCGCGGTCATCGGCGACGGCCCGCTCGTGCTCGACCTCGTCAAGACCCACCCGGTGTTCCACCGCCTGGTCGCCCTCACCCGCGAGGCCGTCCACCTCGACGACCTCACGCCAGCACTGTTCCCCGACGACACCGCGCGCAGCGTCAGGGCGGCGGTGCGGCGCACCGTCACCGCCGCCCTGGTCGGCGTACTCAGCCACGTGCGGGCCCGGCACGGTCGCGCGGCCGCATCGGTCGACGTGCACCTGTGGACGCGCGAACTCACCCGCCTCGACCGGGCCGCCTCAGGTGCACCCCTGTTCGCATGGGGCGACGACGGCGTACGCGTCGACAGCATGGACCCCGACCTTCCGACCGAGCCGCTTCTGCCGGCCGTGTACTGCCGGCACTGCAACCGCTCCGGATGGGGCATCGCCCTCGCGCCCACCGGATCCGACCTCGACTCCGACGACACCACCATCCGGCGCCGGGCACTGCGCAACGACGACCGGTTCCGCGCGCTCATCCACGCCCCCGGCGAAGCCGCCGAACTCGAGACGAAACTGGCCGAGGGCGCCGGGACCGACCGGTCCGACGATGAACCGTCGGGCTTGGCGTGGCTGCTCGTCGACGAACGCCGGCTCGCCTACACGCCGCCCGGCGCGGCCGTCCTGGCCGAGGGCCGCGCACTGCCGGTGCTGGTGCACCGCTCCGACTCGGCCGGATCGGACTCGGTGAAAGACGTCTGCCCCGCGTGCCGGCAGCCCGAAGGCATCCGCTTCCTCGGCTCCGCGATCGCGACCATGCTGTCGGTGTCGTTGTCCACCCTGTTCGGCAGCCCGGATCTCGATGCCCGGGAGAAGCGGGCGCTGGTGTTCACCGACAGCGTGCAGGACGCCGCGCACCGCGCCGGCTTCGTGCAGGCCCGCTCGCACGCCCTGACCCTGCGCACGTTGCTGCGCCAGGCCCTCGCCGACGGCGAGTCCGACCTCGACTCGCTCGCGCACCGCGTCATCGACCTCGCCGGCGACGATCCGGGCGCCCGCTACCGAGTGCTGCCCCCCGAACTGGCGGACCGGGACGCGTTCAGCGAGTTCTGGAAACGGCCGACACTGGCCCGGGTACCGTCGAAGACACGCACCAATGTGCGACGCCGGCTGCTGCTGGACATCCAGCTCGAACTCGGACTGCGGTCCGGCGTCGGCCGCACCCTCGAACGCACCGGGACCATGGTCACCCGCCTCGATATCGCGCCGACCGTGCTGCTCGCGTGCGCCCGCGAGACGGTCGACTCGCCCGACGTGCAGCACGGCCTGTTCGGGCCCGTCGACGATGCCCGCCTTCTCGCGTGGGTCCGCGGTGTTCTCGAACGCATGCGCAGCCGGGGCGCGATCGAGCACGAGTGGTTCGCGAAGTTCCGCCAGGAGGATGGCAACCGGTGGTGGATCACCGGCGGACGGCGTCGTGGCGAGGGCATGCCGGGCTTCGGCAGGGGGAACTCGGCCCCCGGCTACCCCGTGCTCGGCGGGTCGGTGCGCGACACCGACCTCGAACCCGTGGCGTCGGTGCGCGGCTGGTACGCCCAGTGGACCGCGAAGGCGCTCGGTGTGGGTCGCCAGGAGGGCGCGGTCCTGGCGCGGCTGCTGTTCACCCGGCTGCGCCGCCGCGACGTCATCGGCGAGGCCACCTCGAACAGCGGTGCGCAGACCTTCCACCTGCCGGCAAGTGCGATCGTGGTGCGTCCGGTCGCCGACACGGAACTCGCGTCGGGCGCCATCGCCCTGGCCTGCACGATCTGCCGCGACGTCCTGCACGGCGCCCCGGAGGCCCTTCGCGATCTGCGCGACGCTCCGTGCCTGGTCGACCGGTGCGACGGCAGGCTGCGGCCGCACCAGCTCGAGGACAACTTCTACCGGCAGATGTACGCGGCCACCGACATCCGGCGCGTGGTGGCCCGTGAGCACACCAGCCTGCTGCCCGACGACGTGCGTCTCGAGTACGAAACCCAGTTCAAGCAGCCCACCCCGCCGCCCAACGCGCCGAACGTGCTGGTCGCCACCCCGACGTTGGAGATGGGCATCGACATCGGCGACCTGTCCGCCGTGTTGCTGTCGTCGCTGCCGCGCTCGGTCGCGTCGTACCTGCAACGCGTCGGGCGTGCCGGCCGACTGACCGGCAACGCGCTCGCACTGGCGTACGTTACCGCCCGCGGTGACCAGCTGCCGCGTTTCACCCGGCCCGAGGCCACCATCAACGGTGCGGTGCGTCCGCCGGCCACCTACCTCGACGCCGAGGAGATCCTGCGCCGCCAGTTCACCGCGTCGGTCGCGGACGTACTCGCCCGCCGCGCCGGCGCGCCGCATCCACGCACCACAGCGGATGCGTTGCGCTCTACCGGACGCCGGACGTATCTGGGTGCGCTGATCGCCGAGGCCGAAAGCCGGGCCGCCGACCTCGCAGGGGAGTTCCTCACCGGATTCCCCGCCCTCGATGCCGAGGTCGCGGCACGTCTGCGCGCCTTCCCCCAACCGTTGACCGGCCCGGGCACCAGCGAACTCGCGGCCCGGTGCCACCGAGCGTCGGCGGAGTGGAACCGCCGCATCGAGATGCTCACGCACCGCAAGGCCGCTGTGGACAAGGCACTTCCCGGCCTGCAGGATCGGGCCACCTCTCCGGCTGCGACCGAGGAGACCCGCCGTGACCTGCGGGCAGCGGAGGCTGCGAAACGCCTGATCAACAAGCAACTCGCCGAATTGCGGTCCGAGTACTGGGTGAGCGCCCTGGAATCGTTCGGGCTGCTGCCGAACTACACCCTGCTCGACGACACCGTGACCCTGTCGGTGTCGGTGAACTGGCTCAACCCGGACAGTCAGGAGTACGAGCACTCCGAGTTCGAACTGCACCGCGGCTCGGCGCAAGCCTTGCGCGACTTCGCTCCCGGCTCCACCTTCTACGCCAACGGTTTCGCGATCGCGATCGACGCGGTGGACCTCGGCGCCGACGGTGATGCCGTCACCCAGTGGGCGTGCTGTCCCGCATGCGGATACGTCAAGGAACTTTCCCCCGACCTGGCCGGGGCGGATGCGCCCATGCGATGCCCACGCTGCGGGTCGGCCGCCATTGCCGACACCAGCCAGCGTCTGCCGGTCGCCGAACTGAGTACGGTGTCGGCGATCATCCGGCGCGAGGAAGCGACGATCGACGACTCCCGCGACGAACGCAACCGGGAACGGTTCACCGTGCTCACCGCCGCCGACATCGACCCCGCGCACGTCGGCAAGCGCTGGTTCGTCGAGGGGGTGGGCTTCGGTGCCAAACACCTGCGGCACATGCAGATCCGTTGGCTGAACCTGGGTGCAGCAGCAACCGGGGGCGGCAGCCGCCTGCTCGCCGGGCAGGAAGCCGATGCCGCGCTGTTTCGGGTGTGCTCGGAGTGCGGCAAGCTCGATGCGGCCACCGGGGCCAATCGGGCGAGCGAACACCGGCCGTGGTGCTCGCTGCGCACCGCGATGGAGGAGTCGATCACCTCGCTGGCGCTGGCCCGCCGACTGACCACCGAGGGTCTGGTGCTGCGCCTGCCACCGTCGGTGACGCTGGGGGACTCGTTCGCGATGCCCTCGCTCTCGGCCGCGATCCTGCTCGGCCTGCGGGAATACATCGGCGGCGATCCCGACCACCTGGAGATCACCCCCACCGTCGACCCGTCCCCGCACGGCGCCGACCATGCTGCGCTGCTGCTGCACGATGTGGTGCCGGGCGGCACCGGTTACCTCGCCGACTTCACCAAACCGGAAACGGTGTGGGACATGCTGCACCGGGCGTGGGCGGTGGTGAAGGACTGTCGGTGCCGCGACGAGGGCAAACTCGCGTGCGAGAACTGCCTGCTGCCGTTCGCGGCCCTGCCCGACGTACCACGGACCTCGCGGTCCGCCGCTGAACGACACCTGGCGAACCTGCTGGCGGGCAAGGAGTTCGGACCGGCCGACGAGCCGGAGGTACCCGACACGATGCCATGGTCGGTCACCGAGACCGAACCCGACGTCACCGAGAACGAATCCGATCTCGAGAAGCGATTCCGGGTCGAGTTCGCCGAACGGCTCAAGGCGCTCGGCGCGACCATCACCGAGAAGCCCACCGACCGCGGCATCATGTGGGACATCGCGCTCGGTTCGAGCAACCGGTGGACGCTGCGGCCGCAGGAGAACGTGCTCGGCAGCAAACCCGACTTCGTGCTGACCTCGGCTCGCGGTGGCGTCCCGCCGACCGCGATCTTCACCGACGGGTGGGCCTACCACGCGACCCCGGCACACAACCGCATCGCCGACGACGCCGAGAAACGCCGGAACCTGCGCGACGGGGGCTACCAGGTCATCGCCGTCACCCGTGACGACGTCGACGGTGCGGTGCTCGACACCCCCGGATTCCGCTCCGAGGTCACCTCGTTCGTCTTGGGCCGAGCCGGAGACCAGCTGTCCAAGAGGGCACTCGACCTCGTCTTCGGCAATGCGATCGACCTGCTGCTGGCCTGGATTCAGCAGCCCTCGCGGCAGGCTCGCGGCCAGCTTGCGCACTGGTTGCCGATTCTCGGCCTTGCCAGCCTGCAGGGCGTGGGGCGCCGAGCTCATGGAGCGCCCACCGCACTGGCGCTGGCGGCACTCGACGATGCACTCGACGAGTCGCCCTCCGGGGACACGCTGGTCTGGCGCTACGGCGGATTCGCCGCCGCCATCAGACTCTCACCCGGCTCGCAGTCGTCCACCGAGGTCGCGGTGGTGCTCGACGACGCCGCCGCGGCGCTGACCGAGGATGCCAAGGGCGCGTGGCGGGAGTGGCTGCGCTGGGCGAATCTGCTCAACTTCCGATCGCTGCCGACCGAGATCACCAGCCGGGCCGCGCTGTCGGGGGGCCTGCCGGCGCCCGTCCCCCCACCCACGCCCGTCCCGGCGCCGGAGCCGCAGGCCGCGACCGGCCTCACCGGTCCGTGGCGCGACGTGTACGACGAGGTCGCGGCGAGCGAACGCGAACTCGTCACCCGCCTCGCCGCGGCCGCCGTGCCGGTGCCCGAGGTCGGCGAGGAGTTCCGCGGCATCCCGCTCGAGATCTCGTGGCCGGACCGCAAGGTCGTCGTCGACACCGGCATCGAGGACGCGGAGCGCGAGGAGTTGTCCGCCGCCGGCTGGGTCCTGTGCCCGGCCGACACCGACGCCGTCAAGGCTGCGTTGCAGGAGGCAGGTGCGTAAATGGCACAGATCATTCTCGGCCCCGGACTGTCCGGGATGGACGGCAGCCTGCACCAGGCCACCTACCGGTTCCTGGCGAAACTTGCCGCCGACGACACCGCGCCGGGCCTGCACATCGAGCCGATCAACAACTCTGCCGATCCGCGGGCTCGGACCGGACGGGTGGACATCTCCAACCGTGCGGTGCTGTTCAAACTGCAGGGCAGCCAGCAGGACGCGTCCTACGTCTTCATCGGTACGTTTCCGCACGACGAGGCCATCGCCATCGCGCAGAAGTCGCGGGTGAACATCAATCCGCGCAACGGTGTCGCCGAGCTGATTCCCGTGGACGACCAGCCGGTCACCGCATCTGCCCCGGTCACCCCACCGCCGGTGACGGCACCGCCGGCCGCTGCCGAAGACGAGGTCGAGACCAGTCTGCGGGCCCGCGAGTTCACGGTCGACGATTTCACTGCCTTGGGCATGGACGCCGCGTTCGCGGAAGGGGCGCTCGACCTCCTCGGTAGCGACGCCGTTCTCGACTACGCCGAGCAGGCGCCCGCTGCATGGCAGGCCAGCGCATTGCTCGACATCTACACCGGCGAATCGTTGACCACGATCCGGGAGAAGTACCAGCTCGATCAGCCGGCCGCCGTTGATGCCGCCAATGACGACGACGTGCTCGCCGCGCTCAAACACCCGGCAGCGCAGATGGAGTTCGCGTTCATCGAGGACGACGCCGCGTTGCGGGCCGCCATCGAGAACCCCGACTTCGCAGCATGGCGCATCTTCCTGCATCCCGAACAGCGGGCGTATACGACGCGCAGTTACAACGGCCCGTTCCGGCTGTCCGGCGGTGCTGGCACCGGGAAGACGGTGGTGTTGTTGCATCGTGCTCGCGAGTTGCATCGTCGCGATCCCGAGGCACGGATCGTGCTCACCACCTTCAACCGGACCCTTGCCGACGCGCTCCAAGAGCAGCTGAGCGTGCTCGATTCGACCATCGTGCTCGCGGCAGAGCTGGGGGAGCCCGGGATCTACATCGCCGGTGTCGACGCGATCGCACACCGGGTGCTCACCTCGTTCGCGATCGAACTCGGCGGCGCGGACGGTAATCCGGGTGCCGTCGCGCAGGTGCTCGGACCACGCACCGCGCAGGTGAGTAGACACACCCATGCTCAGGCCTGGGCGATGGCCGCCGAGGAACACGGCGCCGGACTCGGACCCGACCTGTGCACCCCGTCGTTCCTCGAGGCCGAGTACGCCACCATCGTCCTGCCGAACCGGGTGACTACCCGAGAGGAGTACCTCAAGGCCCGCCGCACCGGGCGCGGCGTATCGCTCAACCGTGCCCGGCGCAATGCGGTATGGGACGTGATCGAGGCATACCGGGCCGCCGCCGCCGCCGACGGCACCACGGACTTCGAGGAGAAATCCGCCATCGCCGCCCAGGTCCTGCACAACATCAACGGCAAGAGGCTGGCCGACCACGTGCTGGTCGACGAGGCACAGGACCTCAGCCCGTCACGACTGATGCTCCTGCGGGCACTCGCCCCGTCGGGCAAGGACGATCTGTTCATCGCGGAGGATTCGCATCAGCGCATCTACGGCCAGCCGATCGTGCTGGGCCGTTACGGTATCAACATCGTCGGCCGCGCACGCCGGCTCACACTGAACTACCGCACCACCGAGCAGAACCTGCGCTACGCGTTGGGCATCCTGTCCGGCGCCGAGTACAGCGACCTCGACGACGAACCCGAGAGCACGGAGGCGTACCGGTCGGCACGACGCGGCCCGAAGCCGCGCCCGATCGCGGCGAGATCACTCACCGACGAATACGACATCGTCGCGCGCACCGTCCGTGAGTGGCTCGACGCCAAGGTGGCCCCCGAGTCGATCGGTCTGCTGGTGCCCACCCGCAAGGAAGGCGAAGCGCTACCACGCGCCCTCGGCGACCGCGGTGTGACGGTCGCCTTCGTCGACCGGGACACCGCCGGACCGTCCGGCACCCCCCAGGTGATGACCATGCACCGCTCGAAGGGCATGGAGTTCGCAAAGGTGGTCCTCGTCGGTGTCGGCGCCAAGAACATGCCGCGCACCTACTTCATCGAGGCGCTGCCCGAAGGCGACCGTGCCGACGCACTGCAGCGGGAGCGGTCGCTGCTGTACGTCGCCGCGACACGAGCTCGAGACGAACTAGTGGTGGTGTACGCAGGTGACCCGAGCGAGCTGCTGCCACAGATCGGTTCGGACATACCCACATAGGCGACGTTCCCACCGTCACGTTCGATTCCAGTACCCGAAGCCACCGAATCGAGACCATGGGTCCGCGCCGGTTCCCGGAGGCCTCGGGGCTGTCGCACATGCAGCGGGCGAGATCCGGGGATAGAAGGGGGCCCCGACACGAGAGTTGAACGGAACTATCTGCACCGGTGAGGATCCGACTTCCACCACCGCGCAGTCCTGGTCGGGCATCGTAGCGGCCACAGAACCGAGACCAATGGGCTGTGTCACAAAAACTGAGGAGAAATGATGGCGAATAGCGGCTGGGAGTTCTGGCGAGTTCCTCCGGTGGCCGACGACGGTTGGAATGGCTGGCCATCACACGACCCGGCGCCCGTGGGATCGACCGCCGCAAGGTCTGGACGTTGATGCCGAACGGCTTGTCGTTCATCGCCAACTGGTGCCTGACCAAGGACTACTGGCGTGAAGACACCCCGAGTGTGTGGGCGTTCGAGAATATCGACGTCGAGGAAGCCCGACAGGTGGCACTCGAAGTGCCGCAGCTTTCGCCAGAGACCCATGGCTCTTCGTACGCGTCGATACTCAAGAATCGTTACGAGCCATGGAATCATATAGCAGAATCAGAGGAAGTGAAGGAGGGTGTCGTGTCAAAGAAAATCGTTGTCGTAGGCGCCGCCAAGCAGATTATTCTAGGGTTGAACAGCGAGAGCAGGTCCAAGATGGCGGACTGCCTCAGCAATGAGCTGGTTCCCCCCATAAACGTCACCTTCTCTCGCTCAGAGGGGGGGAAAACGATCACCTACACGCCCCTGAGCAACGGCTGGATTGCGGCGACGCGGCCAGAGGAATCATCCGAAAGACCGCCAGGTATCCGCGAGAAGAGAACCATATTGCTCGACTTGCTTTCGCCGGGGTCGGCACTCGCAGTCCTGTGAACTCCTCATGCGCCCTCCATGCGCCAGACCAGCCAGAATAGACAACGAGGAGATCAGGAGCCATTCCCCTGAATAAATAACCAGACATCGTCTGAAATCTGAGGCGAAGCGGTCGCAGTTTTGGGTTCTTCCGACTCGGGGGGAAGGGATAAGGCAAACAAAACTGTACCAATCACAACTGCAACGGATGCATATGCAAGGCTGCGCCGCAACCGATCAAATTCCATCCGCGTTCGGCGGTAATTGGCATATTGGATAACGTTGTATGCGGCGTTTCGCAAAGTCTGCGCAGCAGGGCCCGAATTTGGCATGGTGCGGGCGGCAGCATTCGCCTGCTTAAGCTTTCCATACAATTCTTCAGGGCTTTCTGCTAGATCGCCATAGAGCTCATCGCGATAATCAGTCAATTCCGAATAGACCGTACTAATTATCTTCCTGCGCTCTTGAGCTCGCCCGTTTCCGATGTTTATCCGGTTCTCGAACTCGGCGACGTTGAGTTGAGCGAGAGTGATCCATTCGTCGGTAAGTAGTGCGGCGGTTCGCCAGATCATGTAGCCAACCCCTGCGAGGGCGACAAGCAGACTCCCTACCGCCAATGCAAGACGTGGCCACTGGTCGAGCGTCAGGGAACCTAAACCACTTAGTTGTAGACCTGCCACGAGCGCTGCTCCTACGCCGGCAGCGGCAGCAAGCATCCATTTTGTGGCACTTCGAAGACTCTCAGTTGCCGCCGCATACGAGTCTGCAGGTGACGTAGGACCAGCAGCAGTAGTCACAGACTCTCCTCCACGCCGGAAACGGGGACTACAGCGATGTTCGCCCTGCATAGCGCCTTTGTCAACACTTGTCTACAGGTGTAGATCTTCGTTGACATATGTTGACAAGTGTTGACAGGCGTTGACAAGGAGTAGATTCGAGACCAAGATGGACGGTCTACCGACGACCCAGAGGGAGTATCCGGTGGAGACAATCAAGATCAGGGATGTGCGGGGAGACCTCATCGAGGAGCTGGCGCAGGCAGGCAAGCTGGTGGGAATCACCAACAACCGAGTACTCGTCGGAGTCCTTTGCCCCGTCACTCAGCGCTGGATCGAACACGTGGTGGAAATGAACTACTCCCGCCTACAACAAAACCTTCCTGCGGGTGAAAGGGAGGTGGCCAGCAAGCAGCCGCTGACAACTCTCGACGAGCTTCTCGAAAGCCAAGAGGAAGCCGAGATGCCCTTGCAGTCGGATTCGAACCAAGCCGGCGTGATGGGCGCCTTCCTCCCTGACATTGGCAAGATGGTCACGGCGACAACATCGGGTGCAATCCACGTAGCGGGCGCGTTGCATGCATTGCTCACTGCGTGCGGCCCAGGATCGGATAAAGCTGAACCTCAGACAACATCCATCATGGAAGAGACCAAAACTGTCCGTATCGGAGATTTGTCTGGAGCCGTGATCGAAAAGGCTGGCCGTGACGGTCAGATGATCCTGGTAACGAACGACCGCGTTCTCGTAGGAATCATCGTTCCGGTTACTAAGCAGTTGGTGGCGCATGTTGTGGAACAGAATTTATCCCGAGTGATGTATAACATTACTCAAGGGGAGAGAGAAGTAAAAGAAGGGCATACCAGCACCCTGGAAGACGTTCTTCGAGAAGCCGATCAAGATTCACAGGACCCCAGTCCAGTGCATAAAAAGCGGGTGCGAAATCGCCACGTCCCCAGCTGACGAGCTACGGGTCAAAGGCTGGCGTCAACTCATGAGTAGGCGTCGTCAAGCCTCTGATGGTTTGATCTAGAGCTAGGTGTGACGCCTCAGTTGTGATCAGACCGGTGGTGCCGGGTTCAGTCTGCTTCTGCCGTGGAGTGGACCCGGTAGTTTGGCGTTGTGTTCAGATCTAAGGTGACTTATTTCGCTAGTCCTGAGTTGCATCAGGTCAGCAGTTTCGTGGTGGCCGAGGGGATTGTGGTGCCGCTTTCGTGGTTATTCGGCAGCCACCACTGGCCTGAGAGCTCGGTGTCAGACATCGACCAAGGTTAGCGCTGTAGATGGACGCTGGCGTAACCGCTCCCACGAAGCGTCCGTCGACAAGGGACGGTCATCGGATGCAATATGCAGTGCTTTACTTGACGTAATATCGCATATCGGCGTTTCGTGTCCCGTTGTGCCACAGTAGTTTTCGTGGGATATCGGCGCAGTTCCTCGCGGGAACGAGGTGCGGGACGAGCGCACATGCACGGTCCGGTCGGCAGTGCCGGTGCATCCCTGGCGCTGTTCTCTGCCGCCGACGTGGTCGGATTGATTGACGGGGACGGTGCCGGCCCTGAACGAGCCTGAACGTGTGGTCCCACGCGAGGTGCGGCACCGGTACCATGGCATCGCGCTCGACCCGTCGTTACAACTAAATACGCTGCATTACAACATGATTGATGGATAATCGTGCTTATCCATCATGGACAACCATGAGTGCATCGACGACACTTCACTCCTTCGGGTCCTGATCGATGCTGCCTCGCACGCTAGGACGCGGGGGCCGAATCGGCGGGGCCGAGTGCCCATGGCTCGTTGGTTGCGGCCCCGCACACCAACTGGGGGCTGGCGGAACGAGCTTGCAGCGTCGCGTGGGCATGATGGCTCGACCCCCCGTGACTGCCGGGAGCAGACAGGTATGGGCAGGGAACCTCACGGCGCCTGTATCTGTTCGGTAAGGTTTTCACGTCACCGTCATACCCCCTGCACGGTGACCGAGGCCCCGCCGGAGTTGCCCCAAACTCTCTCCGGCGGGGTTTCTCAGTTCCATCTCGGGCCGATCTCGACCGAGGGTGCGACACTGCAGGGCGGCTGGCTCGGACTGCGCCTTGCAGGGGGTTGCACAGTGCGGGCCGGCCCTTCTCGTGTTCCGGGCACGGGGTCCCGTCGGCGCTTACGCTGACGGAGCGGGATCATTCCCCTGCCGGGAGGGTGTCGGGGTCCCCGACGCGATGTCGACGCACGCTGCCGGAAACATGCGTGCATTGCATGCACGCTACGCATGCAGCCTTGCGTCGCGACGGACCGAGCCTCCAGTTCGACACCGCCGCCTCGGGCCTGCGCACTCGGTAGGCGCTTGTTCCGCTTGTGGTCGAGGTCCTCGGCCCAGCTCGCAGCACAGCCGCGTTCGTACTCGCTCGGATCTCTGCTGTGCGTGCTTGTCCACCCTGCTCGACCAGAGCTCAGGGGCGGCACCCCCTACTCCCCCGGCTCGACGCTGCGTCGCAGGCAGGGCCCTCAGTCCTGATCGTCCAGCGATGCGAAACGAACGTCCCGCCAGAATTCGCACAGCAGGGTCAACGACCTGTGCTGATCCCATTCCCGCAACGCCGCCACATATCGGGCATGTTGGGCGGTGTCTCGTTCGACGCTGAGTTCGAGGACGGGAAAGTCCAGCCGCCGCATCGCTTCGGCGACCATCACTCGGACCGCTCGGCCGTTGAAATCCTCGAACGGATGCACGTGCAGTGCCTGCGCCTCCAGGTAGGCGAGGGCTTCGAGTTGCAGCTCGACGTCGCCGGCGCAGTAGTCGAGTCGGCCGGTGAAGCTGTGGAACAGCTCCCGCATCTGTCGGTCCACATGGATGTGATCCGGTGGATAGTGGCCTCCCACCCGGACCGGCTTGGTGCGCCACCGGCCGGCGATGTCAGGCATCACGTCGATCAGGATCCGGCGATGGAACTCGCGGAGCAGATCCACGTCCATCGCCTCGTCGGCGAAGCGACCGGAGGCCACCTCGTCGAGCAGCCGGCGCAGTGGCTCGGCGATCAGATCGGCGACCTCGTGGTAGGTCTTCGTGCCGAACAGTGTCTCGAACTGGCGGGTGCTGCCGGTATCGACCGGCTCCGCCGGCTCACCCACCGGTCACCGCTGCTGCACGGATCCGGGCGTGCACGATCAGTGCGAGCCCAGCATGGCGCGCTGGTGGTGCCGTGCCTGCTCGATCCACCGGTCGGAGACCGGCTCCCCTTCCATCGCCATGCTGTGGATCACGTGATCGACCACGGCGGCGCGCCGCCGATAGACCTTCTCCTCGGTAGGCAACGCACGCCACCGTGCGACCAGTGCCCGAACGTCGTGTGTGGTCACGGCGTGCTCCCTTCCGTCTCGATCCGGTCCGTCGTACTCCCCATGATGGCAGCCGGTGGCGACAGCGAGCAATCGAGACGGGCTCTGCCGGCCTGCGGACGTATGCGTACCGCGGCGCTGTCGGCGCCGTGGTGTAGGCACAGCTGGACGACGAGACGACGGATGGGCCTATCGCGCCCACCGGGGCAGGGGGATCGAATGGTTGTGCTGCTCATCTTCAACGTGCTCGGAATCGTGGCCGCGCTCTTCTGTGCGCACCGGTCGTATCGCCGGTACGGCCGCCCGGGTCGGGCAGTGGCGGCCGGCGTCGGAGGGCTTCTGATTCTTCCGCTGATCGTCGTGGTGGCGGTCGCTGCGGCCGCCCCACGCGCATCGCGCATCGGGTAGCGGAACGTCAGGTAATCGCAGTTCAGTACGCATTTCGAGTGCAGTGATCGAGTAGAATTGATCTTGAAACGTTCCCGGAATCGGGGGGAGCTCCGCCCAGGGTCGGGCGCAGTCGAGGAGGTCGCGTGGCGGACGAGAACGCCAACCAGGACACGTTCGGTACCGAGGATCAGGGAGGACGAAATGGCTCCGCAGAGCGAGGATTTCAGGGCGCAGGTCGAGGGGATCGACCTGACGATCGCGGCCGAGGCCAGGCGGATCCTGGTCGAGTGGCTGGGGATCGATCCGGCGACCGAGCAGGAGCAGATCGACCGGGAAGCGTTGCGCCTGCAGCAGATGACCGAGGACGCGGCCGAGCAGTTCGAGCAGGCGACTCCGGACGCGACGTACCGGGACGCGGTACGCGCCAAGGCAACAGCGTGGCGAGCAGCGCGGGAGATGGTGCTGGAGGGCGAGCTGTATCCGCAGGTGACGCCGGAGATGCAGGCCGCTCAGGAGAAGTTCGAGGCGGGGCTCGATCAGCGGATCGAGGAACGCAGGGAGGCAGCCCGGGCAGCGCAGGATCCCGATCGGTGGCGGACGCGGAACGTTCGGCCGAACCCGACCGCGGGTCGAGTCGTGGAAAGGGTGTGGGTGTCGAAGCCGGGATGGTTCCTGTCGCTGGCGGAGGCGCTGATCGCACAGCGGATCGAGGACAACCAGCCGGTGCCGATGACCTCCCGCGATCCGCTGGCGGACGAGCTGGCGGCGATGATCGAGGACGAGATGCGGCGCAACCCGCCGCAGGACCCGGATCTGCCGTTCTGATCCAGGCACAGTGGGCACAGGTCCGCGACGAACAGTTTGGCCTGCGTAAACAGGGCGAGAAGCTCGCTGATCGTCTGGCCGAGGCCAGGAAGGCCCTGGCGACCGCGCAGGAACGCGGACTGGGCCATGGCGTCGACATCAACGGTCAGCGAGTCGCTGCGCTGACCGAGCACCTCGAACGTCTCCGGGGACACTGGCGTGAGCTGAGTGGTCGGGAGAACCAGCTCCGCAGCGAACTCCACGCTCTGGGGATCGACCCGGAGAGCGTCCCCAAACAGACGGTGCGTGAAGTCGCCGCCGCGCAGCCGGCCTGGCGTGAACACCCCGCCACCCGGCGCCAGCTGCGGACCCTCGAACGCCTCGCCCGCGAGACGAACGTGCCATTCGTCGTCGAAGAGACCATCACCAAAGGCCAGGCCCACGATCTGATCGCCTCATTGCTGGCCGGCGACATTCCGCAGGCACAGTTCCCCGACCGTCCCGCGGGGCCGATGTTCCTCCCGGCCGCGACACCGGCCGAGCCGGCCGCGCCGGACACTGCCCTGGCGCTCGAGCCGCCCCCGGCCGAGACTCCGCAGCCGGTGATCGATCCGGTGGCCGAGGTCGAACGTCGTTTGCTCGAGTGTCTCGCCGAACCGGATGCCGAGGTCGATGTTGCCGCGAACCTCGAGGTCAACACGGCGGCGCAGTTCTTCTCCTGGGCCGGCGGGCATTTCAAGGTCAAGGCCCAGGTCGCGCTGGCCGATCTGATGACCGACCGTGCCTCGCTGACCGACGAGATGTTCGTGGTGTGCCGGTCGATCCTGGCGGATCCGAAACGCTGGGGCGAACTCGGCCACGGCGCCGCCGAGGCGTACTGGCAGGCCCGCACCGGCGAGCCGGTGCAGCATCCGGTCACCGCCGAGGTCACGGACACGATCGTCGACGCCCGCGCCCGCGAGGACCGCGCCGTCGCCGAGGACTTCCTCGACACCACCCAAGTCGTTCTCGACGCGCAGGAACCGGCCGCGCTGGAGACCGCCGAGCAGCGCAGTGAGCGCGTCGATGCGGTGCTGGACGGCATCGACCGGGCCGCCACGGTCGAGGTCGAGCAGTGGTGGGCGCGGGGTCGCGCCGCCTACGACCCCGGCGATCCGCTGACCCTGCCGCAGCCGGACACCGATCCGCAGGTCGCCGCCGCGCTCGAGACGGTGCGCGGCCGCAGGGCCCGCGACGAGATCCGCGCCCAGTGGTTCACCGGGGTCGAGCAGGGACGCCGCGAGGCCACCGCCGCGCAGCGCCAGGCCCTGATCGCCGAGGTCGCCGTCCATCCGAGGCTCATCGCACGCGTCGAGGGCCGACGCCCGGACTACCTGCCCGCCGTCGCCCGCGACGACGCCAAGACCCTGATCGCCGAAGCCGCCCGCGCCGGCTCACCGCTGCGGCAGGCCGCAGCGAAAGTGCTGCTCGAGCACCACCCGCTGCCGGCCGAGCTGTACGAGCGGGCCTATGCCGAATGGGACCGCCTCCACGGACCCGAGCTGACCTGGGACCAGGACACCGCCGGAAAGTGGACGGCGTGGATGACCCTGCAGTTGCGCCGGGACCCGCTGGTCGGGTCGTGGGCGGGGCTGCCGATGTGGACCCGCACCGATCTGATCGAGTTCGGCATCGAGACCGCGTTCGCGGTCATGGCCGAGGAACGCCCCGATCTGATCGCCGCCACCGCGGGCATTCCCACCGGGCGTCTGGCTGCCGAGCTGCGCGGAAACATCATCCCGAACCTGCCACAACCCGCGGGATCGGATGTCTCCGCCGGGTTCGTCGCGACCGGCGAATTCCGGCAGCTCCGCTTGCAGGACTACGTGGAATCCAGGGTGCAGCACTACTCGATTCACGGATGGGCATACACCCTCGACGGCGGCAGCACGTCCACCACCGCCGGCCACAATCCGCGGGTGGCGATCGGTGCGCTGCTCGACGCCCGCACCAAGCCGATCCCGGAGTGGATCGAACGCATCTACCGGCCCTACGCCCAGGCCCGCGCCACCGTCGTGACCAGGGCGATCGCCTACGCCCGGAACAACGAGTTCTACCACGCTGCGGCCCGGTCGGATCTGCTGTGGAAGTACGACGAGTCCGGCACCTTCGTGGCCGCCCATTCGCTCCTCGAGGACGTGCGTAGCGGCATCATCGACCAGTTGCGCAGTGATGTCCCGGCCGAGGTCGACCTGCTCGAATCCCTCGGGGTCGATCTGGAGTGGACCCTCGGTCACGACGTGGACCCGACGGTGCTGCGCGAGATTCGGGCCGCAGGCGAGGACCTCTACAGCCTCACGCCCCCCGACCTGACCTTCGCCGGGGCGGGAGATGTGGTCGTCGGGGATCCCGACGGCCGGCACGTCACGATCCGCTCCGGGTGGGCACCGAACAGTAGCGAGCACATCACCTACGTCGATGGTCAGCCCCGTCCCGAGCTGACGATGCGGGATGCGATCGCCGATGCCCGCGCCGTCCTCGCCGCCGCCCCCCAGGCCGAACAGCTCGACCCCGAGCGCACCACCGAGGCCGAGGCCGAACTCGCCACCGACACCGAGGCTGAAGCCGAGGTGGACACCCACGACCAACCGACCACGGAGACCGAGCAACCGCAGGTCGGTGAGGAGGCCCCGCCGCCGTCCCCCCGAGTCTTAGCGCCTGCGGTCGAGGACACAGGCGCGGTGATCTTCGACGAGGTCGAATCGGCTCCCGCCGAGCCGTCGGCCCCTCCCCCGGCCGGCATCGACGGTGCCGCGCCCTCGTGGGTGCTCACCGATCGTCTGATGGTCGGCCACATCGGGCCGACCGCCACACCGACGCCCGCGCCCGAACCGGAACCTGAGACGGCACCGGAGCCGGAGGCTGCCGCCGAGCCGGCCTCAGTGCCGGCGCAGACCGAACCGGTTGCGGCCGCAGACGAGCTGGTCGTTCCCGACACCGAGTACGGCGAGCCGCTGACCAGCCCCCTGTGGCGGGGCGGTGGTCTGGTCAAGGCACGGAAGGAATCCGGCGGATACGTCTACCTCTCCCCGGCCACCGCCGCCCAGTACGCCGCTGCCGATGCTTCCGCCGAGCCGCAGACCACGGTTGAGCAGCCGCAACGCGAGACCACCGCCGCGGCCGCGGTTGAGCGGCCGGAGGCTGTCGCCGAGACCGGGGAACCCGTCCCGCAGACCGGTGGCGTTCAGGCGCACCCGGACACCGACTTCGCGGCCGCGGCCCCGGTGGTGCGTCCTGCCCCGCCGACCGCGGCGGCGCAGGACTTCGCTCTCGGTACCGAGGTGTTGGTCCCCACTGGGGCGAAGGCCCGGGTGCGGGCGAACATCGCCGCCCTGCGCCTGGTGCGCCGGCTCGACGAGCAGCAGCGACCCGCGACCGCCGACGAGCAGGCGGTGCTGGCGCAGTGGTCCGGCTGGGGAGCGGTCCCGGAGGTCTTCGACCACCGCCCGAAGATCCTCGCGCAGTGGGGCGACGAACACGCCGAACTGCTCGACCTGCTCGGGGAGAAGGGCTTCGCGCAGGCCCGCCAGACCACCCTGAACGCGCACTACACCGACCCGGCGATCGTGGCGGAATTGTGGCGGGCGGCGGTGCGGGCCGGACTGCCCGACGAGGCGCTGATGCTCGAACCGGGCTGCGGGGACGGTCATTTCGTCGGCACGGCCCCGGCCTCGGTGCGCATGGTCGGTGTCGAGATCGAGCCGATCAGCGCGAAGATCGCGCACTACCTGTATCCCTCGCAGCAGATCCGCAATCATGGCTTCGAACGCAACTTCGCCCCGGAGAACATCTTTACCGGGGCGATCGGCAACGTCCCGTTCGGCAAGTTCGCGCCCGTCGATCCGATCCACAATGCCGAGGGTCTGGCGATCCACAACCACTTCATCGCCAAGTCCCTGGCGCTGACCGCGCCCGGTGGCTACGTCGCCGTGGTGACCAGCATGTTCACCTCCGATGCCCGCCGCGCCGAACAGCGCGCCGCGATCACCGCGAAGGGTGATCTGATCGGTGCGGTGCGTCTGCCCACCGGAGCGTTCGACCGGCAGGCCGGCACCGCCGTGGTCACCGACGTGCTCATCTTCCGCCGCCGCGAGGACGGAGCCGCCCCCACCGAGGACACTCTCGACTGGGCCACACCCGCCGTGCAGGTCGCCGCGATCGACGCCAAGACCGGTGAGCAGGCGCGGACCTGGATCAATCCCTACTTCGCGAAGTACCCGGGGCGGGTGCTGGGCACTCTCGCTGTGGGCAATGGCATGTATGCCGGGGGCTCGCTGCTGGTCACCCCGCACACCGGCACTGCCCTGGCAGCGCAGTTGCGCACCCAGCTCGATCCGCTCATCGACCGGGCCGTCGCGCGTGGTCTCGGGTTCACCGCCCCGGCCCCGGACCCGGCGGGGGTCGAAGCGTTCACCACGCCGGGGTTGCGCACCGGAGCGGGTCTGGACTCGAACGAGGTGCTGCCCGGTGCGATGCGGTTCCACGAGACCGAGAATCGCTTCGAGCAGTTCACCCTCGGCCGGGGCTGGGCCGAGGTCGGCTGCCGGGGCAAGGATCTGGCCGAGCAGTGGAAGGTGCTCGTCGCTCTGGGTGAGACGGTGATGGAGCTGGCCGAGGCCAGCCGCTCGCGCACCGCCACCGTCGCCGACCGTGACGTGATCCGGGGCCGGCTGAACTCGCTCTACGACGGCTATGTGCGCCGGTGGGGGCCGCTGAACCGGTTCAAGCTCACCGAACCGACCCCGCTGTCGGATGAGAAGATCGCCGCCCGCCTGGACAAGGCGATCACCGAGTGGCGGATCAAGACCGGCCGCGAGGAAGCCGCCGCCGACGGCCTCGACCCGATGGATGCCGGACCGTTCGAGGGGTCGATTCCCGACGAGGTGTACGAGGAGCTGCGCGAGAAGGCGGCCGAGCAGCCGCAGCCGCGGCGGTATTCCGCGCATCTGCAGGGCGCGATCGCTCGTGATCCGCGTCTGGGCATGGTGCTGGCGATCGAGAACTTCCAGTCGCGCTTCGACGGCACCGAGGCGGTGGCGACCAAGACGGCGATCTTCACCGAGGACACCACCCCGTTCAAGGACAAGGCCACCGGCGCCGCCGACCTCGACGAGGCGTTGGCGATCTGCTTCGACGAACTCGGACACATCTCCCCGCACCGGGTGGCCGAGCTGCTGAACCTGTCCGTCGAGGACACCGTCGAGGGGGCCCAGGGCCGCATCTATCCGTCCCTGCACGCCGACGACCGGTGGGAGCTGGCCACCGTCGCGTTGTCCGGGCAGGTCCGCGACAAACTCGCCCTCGCCCAGGTCAAAGCGGCCACCGATCCCCGCTACGCCCCGCTGGTGCAGGCCCTGGAATCGGTGGTGCCGGCGGATGTGGACCCCGCCGACATCGGGGTGCGCATCGGCGCGACCTGGGTGCCGATCGAGGACTACCGCGCGTTCCTGATCCAGGAGTTCGGGCTGCGCCCGGACCGGCTCACCGTCGAGCACGACAAGGTCAGCGGCAGCTGGGAGATCTCCACCGACCAGAAAAGCCGCCACGAGTTCTCCACCGGCTATCCCGACAAGTACGGCACCGGCCGGCTCCCCGGGGTGAAGATGTTCGATCTGCTCGCCAACAACAAACCCATCCAGGTCCCCAAGACCGCCGACGAGCTCGAGCACTCCCCCAAGCCGCGATTCCACGTCAGGCTCACCGAACAGGCCCACGCCTCCGCTGGTGCGCTGCAAGAACGGTTCGAGAAGTGGCTGTGGGAGGACGGCGACCGCTATCTGCGCCTGGCCGCCACCTTCAACGAGCGCTACAACGCGTTCGTCAAGCCGGTCCACGACGGACGCAGCAAGACCTTCCCCGGCCTGAATCCGAAGTACACGCCCTACGACTACCAGGCCGCCGCCGTGACACGGTTCCTGCACGACGAGACGATCCTGCTCGACCACGTGGTCGGGGCCGGCAAGACCCTGACGATCACCGCCTCGTGCATGGAAGCGAAACGTCTCGGACAGATCCGCCAACCCTGGATCGTGGTGCCCAACCACCTGCTCGCGCAGTGGTCGGTCGAAGCCCGCGACGCCTACCCCAACGCCAACATCCTCGTCGCCTCCGAACTCGACGGCCGCGACGACCGGCAACGCTTCGTCGGGCAGACCGCGGTCGGGGACTGGGATCTGGTGATCGTGCCGCAGTCGGTGTTCGGCAAGATCGCCATGCGCCGCGAAGCACAGATCGAATACCTCGACAGCGAAATCGCCGAACTCCGGCAGGCTCTCGACGCCGCCAACAACCAAGGAGCGGAGTTCACGGTCAAGCAGATCGAGAACGCGATCAAGGCCGCCGAAGGCCGCATCGAGAAGATCATCGACGCCAAGGCCACCGACGACGGGCTGACCTTCGAGCAATCGGGCTGCGATTTCCTGTTCATCGACGAGGCCCACGACTACAAGAACCTCACCCGCCCGTCCAGCAGCGCCGACCTGTCGGTGCCGACCGGCAGCCAGCGCGCCACCGACCTGGAGATGAAAGCCAAATACCTGCGCGAGCAGGCCCGCGCTCGCAACGCCGAGCAGGGCATGCCGCACGCCCCGGCCAAGGCGATCGCGTTCGCCACCGGCACCCCGATCACCAACTCGCTGTCGGAGATCTGGGTGATGACCAAGTACCTGCGCCCGGACCTGCTGCACGCCGCCGGTCTCGGGCGCATCGACAACTGGGCGGGCACCTTCGCCAAGCCGGTGTCGGTGGCGGAGATGAACACCACCGCCACCCGCATCCAGATGCGCACCCGCATGGCCGAATACGCCAACGTCCCCCAGCTGGTGGCGATGTTCGACCAGTTCCGCGACGTGGTGACCGCCGATCAGATCCCGGTGCGCCTGCCCACCCTCGACGGCGGCACGCCGCAGATCGTCGAGTTCGACATGGGCCAAGACGCCCTCGACGCGATGGCCGACCTGGACGTGCGCATGAGCACGATCCAGGGCGATCGGATGGACCTGGACAACAGCCTCAAGATCGCCACCGACGGCCGCAACCTCACCATGCACCCCTCACTGGCGAACCTCGCCCCACCCGAGCCGGAGCACAGCCGCATCGAACACGCCGCCGACCTGATCTGGCAGGTCCACAGCGACCATGCCGACCTGCGCATCCCGGCCGACAAGTACGGCCCCGAGATGACCGGGGTGTTCCAGCTGGTGTTCTGCGACCGCGGCACCCCCAAGGCCGGAGCCGGACCCCGGGCCCGCAACCTCTACACCGAGCTGCGCGACGGGTTGGTCGCCCGGGGCATGAAACCCGAAGAAATCGCGTTCATGCACGACTACGAGGGCCCCAAGGCCAAAGCCCGACTGGTCGAAGCGTGCGCGGACGGGCGGATCCGGGTGCTACTCACCTCCACCAAGAAGCGCGGCACCGGCCTGAACGTGCAGCGGGCGCTGAAGCAGATGATCAACCTCGACCCGGCGTGGACCGCCGCGGACATGGAACAACGCCTCGGCCGCATCATCCGCCAGGGCAACGTCCACGAGAGCGTCCGCACGTCCACGAGAGCGTCCGCGTGGTCAACATGGTCGCCCGCCGCTCCTACGACGCGATGATGTACCAGTACGTGGCCCGCAAATCGAACTTCGTCGCCATGATCCGCAAGGCCGACGTGCCACCGACGATGGAAGACCTCGGCGGGGACCTGACCGTCTCGTGGGCGCAGAGCAAGGCCGCCGCCACCGGCGATCCGGTCTTCGTCGCGCAGGTCGAAGCCGATCAGAAGGTCGCCGAACTCGAAGCCCGCCGCGATGCGGTGCTCAACGCCAACGCTGCCCGCAACGCCGCGATCCGGGCACTGAGCCGGTCGATCACCGCCGATGAGAAACGGCTGCCCGAGGTGCGTGAGGTCGCGGGCAAGCTCGCAGCCTGGAGTGGCATCGAAGACCGTGCCCAGCGCAAGTGGGCCTTCCCCCACGCCGCGATCCCCGACTCGGAAACCGCCGATCTCGCCGACGCGCTGCGAGGGGCGTTGATCCGGCTCGAGGAGGAGGTGACCCGCAGCAACGACGAGGTGGTGTTCGGCGCCATCAACGGTGTGCCCCTCACGCTCGGCTACACCCAGGTGATCGGCCAGTTCTACCTCTGTGTCGGCGAGGAGATCGCCTGGTACGACCGAGACCGGTTCCTCAACGCGGTCGAGAAAGCCAGTGGGGCGCAGGGGATGCTGACCACCCTCCGCAATCTCGCCGAGAAGGCCACCCGGCAGGTGCCGGCCATCGAAGCGCGGATCGAACACAACCGGGGCCGGCTCGCCGACGCCGAGGCCGAACCGGGACTCGCCTTCACCGCCACGGCCGAACTCGACGCCGCGAAACTGCGGGCCGAAGAGCTGCGGCTCGAGGTCAACGCCCGCGAGAACTCCCCCGACGCACTACGCCGAACCCGCGACGAACACGAGCGCCGGGCCGCCGACGGGCAATACCCGCAGTGGACCCTCGACCTGAACCCCACCGATGCCTGGGCCGAACACCGCGGCATGAGCAAGTCCGACCTCATCGCCTCGGTACCGGCCCGCATGGCCACAGCCCGGCAAGCATGGCTCGACGGCGCCGGGCAGCGCGAAGCCAGCCGCAGGGCCGACCCGTGGGTGGCTCTCGACGACACCGAAGCGCTCTGGCAGTACGGCTTCGCCGCCGACAGTGGACAGCCCGGCGCCCGAGTGCGCTGGGACGATCGGCAATGGCACCTCGAAACATGGGACGGCAACGGCCGCGTCGAACGCGACGCCGTGAACACCCGCAGCGAGGCATTCGGTATCGCCACACGGACTGTCGAGAAGTTCGCCGCCGAGCAGAACATCGGCCGCGAAGCGATCCACCAGGCCGGCCTCGAGCGCCGCGAACGCCGCGACAATGCCGCGTCCCACACGACGGTGGAACCGACCGCCGCGGTGGTCGAACCCGCCGACGCGATCGTGGAGCCGACCGAGACGGTCAGCGCCGCCCCCGGCACCTTCGGGCTCGATGACACGCTCGCCCACGGATTGCGTGCCGCCGGCGACGTTCGCCCACTGCACAAGTTCAATCCCCACAGCACACGGCCGCACCAGCAGCAGCACATCGACCCGATGCAGCAGTACGAAGCCGAATACGGAGGCGGGTACGAGGAAGACGGTCGCGCCGTCTGATCGCGTCTCTAGTCTCGACACCACCGGTGGGGCAGGACCCGATGGTCCTGCCCCACCACACCACCGACCAGGGGGAACCTGTGACACCACGCAAGACCGAAGCCGAAGCCCGCGCCGCCGTCGCCGCGATGGAACCGATCATGGCCATCGAAGGCCGCGAGATGAGCGACGCCGACAGGGAACTGCTGGTCGAACTGATCCAAGGCACCAAGACCATCGAAGAAGTCACCAAGATCATCGCTCGCGAAGCCGGCTACGAGATCGACTGACATGGCCCCGCGCTACTCCCGCGAATGGCTCGACTACTTCATCCCCGACACGGTCGACTGGCACCCGGACGGAATGCCTGACACCAGCCGCGCCGTGATGAAAAGCCTGGTCCTGCGATCGGAGAAATGGCCGCACGGCATCCCCGACGCCGACCTGCTGCACCGCACCGAAGGCGTCATCAGCTACTCGCGCATGCAGGAGCTGGCCGACGATCCGATCCCCGGCCGGTTCGACCTGCCACACTTCCAACGCATCCACCACCACCTGTTCCAGGACATTTACCCCTGGGCCGGGCAACTGCGCACCGCACCACGGGACTGGCCGATGGTCAAGATGGGGCCGGACGTCGCCGCCGTGCGCAACGGTCAGCGCCGGGTCACCGAAATCCCGCATTCGTACTTCAAGGCCCGCGACGTCCCCGAGGCCAGCGCCCTGGTTCTCGATCGCATCGCCGCCAAGGACAACCTCCGCGGACTCGGACGAGAACAGTTCCTCGACGAGCTGACGAAAGTGTGGCTGCGGATCAATCACGTTCACAGCTTTCGGGAGGGCAACACCCGAAGCCAATTCGCGTTCTTCCGGCAGCTGTGCACCGGGGCTGGCTACACCCTCGACACCGACCGCTTCATCGCCGTCAAGAAAGCCGACCTCGCCAGCAACCCTCTGCTCGGAGACCTCCGCGAGCAATTCGTCTGGGGGCGCTTTGAGTACATGCAGACCGGCGACACCCGCCTGATGTGCGAAGTACTCGACATAGCGATCACCGACCCCACCGACCCACTGCCCGTCGGCCCGATCATCGACCACGGCGTCGACCTGCGCGCCACCGCCGCCGCGACCCTCGGCCACCCCCGACCCGTCCGGGCAAGAACCCCCGGCGCCGCCGCGCCAGACACCCCTGCCGCGACCGTGGACCTGCCCCACAGGCACCACACGAGCCACGACCTCGACCCGTAATTCGAATACCGCTCGCTGCCCGATCCGGTCACGAGACACCGACTTTCCGAATACCGGAACGGGACGGAATCTAGAAAAACCCGAATTCAACCTCGTATGCCTCGGTCTGCTCCGCCACCGCCCGGAGGCCCCGACGGGCACCCGCCCCGATCGCCGACCTGTCTCGACGCCCCGATGCAGCCTTCGCACACGACCAAACAGGAGAACCCTTCATGTACGGCGTCGCCGCGACCGCCGCCGACGCCGACCGGATCCGCCTTGAGGTGGTATCCGGTGGAGTGGCCGCATTGCCCACCTGCAGGAACGTCTTCGATCCGACGTGCTGCGAGGTGGCTCTGGCCCCCAGCTCCGGGGAGCGCTGCACCGTAGGCCCTGCCGAGCGTGACCCCGGTCCGATGTGAAAAGCCCATATACCGCATAACATTTCGGTTTCACGGTATGTCATTCGCGCTGTAGTCCTCCTCCGCCTGAATAGCATTCCAGTCGACCGGTTTTCATGGACGTCCGCCCTCGACATGTCGATTTCGGAAGGGAGGGAACCATGAACAAGAAGGAGTACACAGCTCCCACGCTGCTCAGCCGCGGGGCCTTTTCCCAGATCACCTCTGGGGGAGGGATCTGGTGGGTCGAGTGGGTAGGTAAGTTCAACTGACTCACGCGAGGTGCTCATGGACAGCGACGTCGATTCGTTCGTGCTCATCCGAGGCGACCATCAGCCGGCCGTGGTCCGTGAGCACCTCGCTCAGGCACGAATGTTCGACTTGTCGGCCGGCAACGACCCCGTTCGCCTTTACGTGCAGGCGAGCCACCTGCGGCTCAGTGCAGGGATGATGCGCGGCAACACCCTCGTCGTGATAGGCCCAGCGCCGGTCCCGCAGCGTATCTTGACCGATGTCTTGGCCACGGCCCCGTCGTTGTTACACCTCGATGCACACCTCGGCCAACTCGCCGGGCAGTACTGGCTCGTTGCCTCCATCAACGGCCGAGTCCGGGTGCAGGGATCTGCGTCCGGGCTGCACCGGGTCTTCTATGCAGATGTGGCGGGCGCGACGATGGTTTCCAGCCGAGCCCGCCTGCTTGCGAGCATCGGCGAGTTTCCGGTCGATCGGATCTCGTTGGCGATGCGCCTGCTCGAGCCGCTGCAGCACCCTCTCGCGGAACTGTGTTGCTGGGAGAACATCACAGCCGTCCCTCCTCACAGTTTCCTCCAGCTCGGCGGACCGGATCCGGCACGCCTGTACCGATGGTGGACCCCGCCATTCCCCGACCAAGACCTCGCGGCCGGCGCCGAACTCGTCACCTCGGCGACTCTCGAGACTGTCGGTGACCACCTCTCCGGAAGATCACGGGCAACCTGCGAGATCTCCGGCGGACTCGATTCCTCGACCCTCGCCGCCACACTCCAGATCCACAAGCATCGCGAGGAGCTGCCCTTCGAGCTGCACGGGATCACCGCGGTCAGCAGAGACGAATTCAACTCCGATGCGCAGTGGGCCCGGGAGCTGACCACCAGGTTGCCGCTCGACAGCCACACTTTCCTCCAGCCGGACCAACTGCCTTGGGAATACGACGAACTCGACGACGCGTTCCGCTATCCGCTCGATGAGCCGAGCATCGCGATCGGCAGCCACAGTCGGCTCAATGCCGTCACCGACCTGGCACGCGCTGTCGGGACGGAGGTGCACTTCACCGGTTACGGCGGGGACCAGCTCTTCCTGGCCCACCCTGCCCTCAGTCGTGAGCTGCTCGTCACACACCCACTCACAGCCCTCAGACGCCTTCGCGCATACCGGTCGATGTATCGCTGGCGAGGATCCGATCTGGCGCGCCAGCTGATTGCGCCCGGCTCCTACCGGAGCTGGCTGAACCGGACCTATCTGTCGTCGGCCCCGAGGGATCCCCATGCGGCGATGCTGTCCTGGGGTGGGCAAGCTGTCGTTCCACACTGGCTGAGCGCCGAGGTCACCCACGCGATCGCAGCGCGCATCCGCGCGATGAGCGAGCTGCACCCTCTCGCCCCTTCCCCCGGCCGACACCAGGAACTCGGCGCGATCTACGAGATTTCTCGGGTGGTGCGCGGTGTCGCTGACATCGCTCACTTCCGTGGCGGCATCGGCGTCGTCGCGCCCTTCCTCGACGAGCGCGTCATCAACGCTGCACTCTCGGTGCGAATCGATCACCGTCTGGATCCGTACCGATACAAACCACTTCTGCTCGAGGCCTTCAAGGAGTTCTTGCCGGACAGCCTCCAGCGCCGCACCACGAAAGGTGCACACAACGCCGACAAGGCCCAAGCGCTTCTGCGCAACGCCTCGGCGATCCGCACGCATTTCGCGGATTCGAAACTGGTCGAGGCCGGCCTCATCGACCCTCACCGCCTGTATCCCCTGCTCCGGCAACCCGACACGCCACTGTTCGACAACAACGATCTCGCCATGACCGTCGCATGCGAGGCCTGGCTCCGATCCGTCGACAACCGCAGCTCGTCCCCGACCCGCCCAGGACACAGCTCATCGGAACGGAGCACAAGACCGGATGAACCTTCGGAACTCGGTATCGATGACCCGCACCGACTACGGAGCCGTCCTGCTCGACCAGAAGAACGGCTCCTACTTCCAAGTCAACGAGATCGGCGCCGACATGATCACTGCGCTGCTCGACACGAACGATCCCGACCGTGCCGTCCGAGCACTGCACGATCGCTACGACGCGCCGCTGGACGACCTTCGCACGGACCTGCTTTCCTATCTGCAGCAGCTGGCCCAGAGCGGACTGATCGACGATGACCTTCGATAAGGACCGCCCCGTCCTGTCCGACGTGGCCCTGCACCCCACCGAGACCGGGCTCGAACTCCCGTGGCGGTCCAAGGTCAAGGTCGGCGCCAGTGTGCTCGTCGCCAAGCAGCTGGCGCGACTGACCCCCTGGACACTGCACCGGGTCCTGACCTTCCTGGCGCGACGAGCGCGACCGGCACGCTACGACGAAGCCGAACGCGCCGTCCTGGCAGTGGTACAGCACGACCCCACCTGTGCGGGCCGGTTCGGTTGCCTTCCCCGCTCGATCGCTGCGTGCCTGTTGCTGCGGACGGACGGCTCGTGGCCGATCTGGTGCACAGGCATCCCCGCCGCTCCACCCTTCCGTGCCCATGCCTGGCTCGAAACCGAGGGACGTCTGGTCGCCGAGCTGGGCCAGCCCAGCTCGTATCGCACCCTCATGACCGTGCCACCCCCGGCCACCCCACCCAGCGATCTCGGCCAGGAGTCCTCGTGACGCTCACCCGCTACACCCAACTACTGTCCTACCTCGGCCGATGGCGCGGACGCATGGTCGTGGCCACGGCGGTCACGCTGTTAGCGACGGTGCTCGGGCTGGCACAACCCCTGCTGGCGGGACACATCGTCGACAGCATCTCCACGTCCTCCCCGATCCTCGCTCCCTCCCTGCTGCTCGTCACGGTCTTTCTCCTGCAAAGCGCCACCGAGTCCGCGGGACGTTACCTGCTCGAACGCGTCGGGGAACAGCTCGTGCTCGCGCTTCGGGAGCGCTTTGCCCGCCAGGTGCTGGCGTTGCGGATCGAACACGTCCACGCCACCCGCGTCGGCGACCTGCTCTCTCAGGTCACCACAGACCTGGCGTTGCTGAGCCAGGTGCCGAAGAACCTGATCGAGGTCGCCACCGGCGGGTTGGCGGTCGGTGTCGCGGCAGCAGTGATGTGCTATCTCGACCCTCTGCTGTTCACGGTCGCACTCGTGATCACCACGATCGCCTTCGGTGGGGCCAGCCTGGCGTTGTCCCGAATCCAGCAGGCCGCCGCCGACAAACAGTCCGCCGTGGGGTCGCTGGCCGCCAACCTCGAACGCTGCATCTCGGCAATCCGCACGATCCGCATCTTCGGCGCCGAACGCCGGGAAGAAGCGGCCATCGTCGTCGCCGCCCACACCGCGTACGACGCCGGTATCCGGTCGGCGGCGCTGACCGCGCTGGCCACCCCCGTCATCCGCCTGTCCACATCGGGATCGTTCCTGCTGATCCTGCTGATCGGCAGCATCCGCGTGGCCAACGGATCCCTCGAACTGGGCACCTTGGTGACCCTGTTCCTGTTCACCATGTACGCGCTGTTTCCCCTGTCGAACGTGTTCCAGGGAGTGATCTCGCTGCGGATCGCCCTAGGCTCGTTCGATCGCGTCCATACGACGCTCTCGCTCGCCACCGAAGACCAACCCGTGCCGCCCGCCGCATCCGCTGCTGCACCACCGCCACCGCGGCCGCTTACCCCTGTTCTCGAATTCGACCACGTCTCCTTCGCCTACAGCGATCGCCGAATCCTTGACGAGGTGTCCTTCACCCTCGACCACCGCACCACCTTGGCCATCGTCGGCGCTTCCGGCGCAGGGAAGACCACCATCCTCTCCCTGATCGGCAAGTTCTACCCGCCGGCAACCGGATCGATCCGCCTCAACGGATGCGAGTACTCCGCGCTGAGCCCCGCGGACGTCCGATCGGCGCTGACAATCGTCGAACAGGACGCTCCCGTCCTGCACGGCACCATCAAAGACAACCTGCTTCTCGCTCGCCCGGACGCCACCGACGACGAACTGTGGTCAGCACTCGAAGCAACGAACCTGTCTCTGCTCGTCTCCCGACTTCCCGGTGGGCTCGACGCTCCGGTCGGCGACCGCGGCAGCACCTTGTCCGGCGGAGAACGCCAACGACTGGCCCTGGCCCGGGCTATCCTGTCCGGCCGTCCCCTCGCACTCCTCGACGAACCGACATCCAACCTCGACATCCGAAACGAAAAGCTGCTCCTCGAGGCGCTGGACGAGCTCCGGGAGCACACCAGCGTGATCATCGTCGCCCACCGGCTTGCCACCGTACGCAGCGCCGACATGATCATCGTCCTCGCGGACGGAAAAATCGCCGCCTGCGGACAACACACCGATCTGATGAGCACCTCCCCGCATTACCAATCCCTGGTCGAAAGCGGCCTCGGTGGGTCGCAACCTCACCTACCAGACCCCCGACCACTGGCTGAGATCGACGGCACCACCGAAATGCACCGGTAAGCGGGGCAACCAGGGCAGAAAAAGTCCGTGGCACCATCTCCGAGATCGGACACCCCCTTCCTGCAGCGGGGTTGCCGCACTGTCGCCGATCCCTCGTGCTCGCTTCGGCCGGGTCGATCGCTGCCCCGACCGTCACCCGGCATGTCCTGACCCGCCCGCGCTGGTGCTCGATGCCCCGGGTGCGATGGCCGCGGCCGGGGTGATCGGGGTGTGCACGCTCGGGTGGGTGGCCGTGCAGATCGTGGTACTCGACATCACCGCTCCGCGAGCCCAGCTCGCCCTGACGTCGGCCGGGGCGGTGCTCCTGGTCACCCCGGCCGGTCCGGCGGTTGCCCGCCGGCGATGAGGCCGGGGAGGGTTCTGTGGGGATGGACCGGTTCAGGTGACGGGGATCGGGGGTGCCCAGCGAGCGCCGCGCACCGTCTCGCGCCGGTCGGGGTCGGCGATGAGGGTGGGCAGCAACAAGCCCCACATCTCGTCGATCCGCCGGGGCAGGTCGGGGCGGTCGGTGAGCAGCCCGGACAGCTGTTGAATGCCGGTGAACGCCCCGATCACGAACCGGGCCACCGCATCCAGATCCAGACCAGCGTGTAGATCACCGTCGTCGGCGGCGCGGTCGACCAGGGTGCGGCAGGCAGTGATCCAGTCCCGGTACGGGTGGACGGGGGTGCGATCGGCGAGTTCGGTGGACAGGCGCAGTCCCGCCCGCACCAGCACGCTCGTCTGCAGTTGCTCGCCGAGGGCGTGGCTGAGCATGACGATCTGCTCGAGCGCCGCGGCGTCGGTGGCGGTGACCCGCCGGACGAGGGCGATGCTGCGGTGGTGCTGTTCGTCGATGATCGCCGCGACTGCGGAAGGCGGACGCGCGAGCACGCCACCTCGCACTGTCGGCGGGTGAGCACGCGGTTCGGCGTCTGATCCGGCCCGCCGGGAGGTCAGCGGGCAGGGTTACTCGAGGTAGGCGCCGGTGGCCGGGGTCCACACGATCGCCCCGCCGGTGAAGGTCTGCCGCAGCCCGTCGACCCCGTACGGCTGCTGCGCCGACGTCGGCAACCCCAACGGCCCGGCCGGCCCACCCAGTGAGGTGTACAGATCCTTGATGTCGTCGCACACCGGGTACGGCGACGGCCAGTACGACTGGCAGCCCGCCGCCACCGAGGTCGCGGGCTGCGCCCCGGCCACCCCGGTACCGCCGACCAGGCACAACAGTGCCACCCCGGCCCCGGCCACGCCCGCGCCGAGCCGCCGCACCACCGCACCGGACACCCTCGTCACACCCGCACCCATCACGCACTCCTTCCCGGAAGCAGGGCACACCCCTGCGCACCGAACCGCCGCCGCGGGAGCGGACAGCCCCTCGTATGTAGCACCGAAATGCCGGGATTGACCGACTTTCTAAGAAAATACCGGACGAATGGTTTCCGTGATGAAAGTGTTACTCGGTGCGGTTGTGATTCTTGGGAAATCGTTTACGTTTCCAGACAGCGATGGCGCCACCGCTGACCCTGTCCCTGCGAAAGACTGTAGATCCCAATGCAATCGCTCCATCGCCGTGCCCCGCGCACGCCCCGCCGCCGATGGGCCGCCCGCTGTGTGCTCGCCGGCACGACCGCCCTGCTGGTCGCCACCTGTAGTACCACTGCCCTGGCG
>NZ_JAALEG010000004.1 GCF_011058165.1 Rhodococcus aetherivorans | reverse complement strand
CCGCTGCAGCCCGGCCCCCTCGGGATCCCCGGCATCAACTTCGCCGCCTACCAGAACGCCGAGCGGATCCTCGCCGCCGAGAACCCCGGCTGCAACATGTACTGGACGCTGCTCGCCGGCATCGGCCAGGTCGAGTCCGGCCACGCCAAGGGCGGCAAGGCCGACGACAAGGGCAACCTCCTCGAACCCGTGATCGGCCTGCCCCTCGACGGCAGCCTGCGCGGCCAGGCCGTCATCCGTGACACCGACGGCGGCACCCTGGACGGCGACACCGTCTACGACCGGGCGGTCGGCCCCATGCAGTTCATCCCGTCCACGTGGAAGCTCTACGCCGGTGACGGTGACGGCGACGGCGACGCCGACCCGCAGAACCTGTACGACTCCACCCTCACCACCGCCAAGTACCTGTGCGACGGCGGAAACAACATGCACGACATCGCGCAGGCCACCAAGGCCATCCATCGCTACAACAACTCCATGGCATACGTTGCCAACGTGCTCGCCTGGTCGGCCGCCTATTCGACCGGTGTCACCCCCAGCGCGGCGGACCTGCCGCGCATCCACTGATCGGGCGCCCCCTACGATTGATGCCATGGCAGTCAGCGAGTCCGACGTTCGCAGCGCCCTGGCGCGGGTTCAGGATCCCGAGATCCGCAAGCCCATCACCGAGCTCGGCATGGTCAAGAGCATCGAGATCGGCGGCGACGGCAGCGTCGACGTCGGCATCTACCTGACAACCGCCGGCTGTCCGCTGCGCACCGAGATCACCGACCGCGTCACCAAGGCCGTCGCCGACGTCGCCGGGGTCTCCGCCGTGCGCGTCGAGCTCGGCGTCATGACCGACGAGCAGCGCACCGAGCTGCGCAAGTCGCTGCGCGGCGACTCCACCGAGCCGGTCATCCCGTTCGCCCAGCCCGGCTCGCTCACCCGCGTCTACGCGGTGGCCTCCGGCAAGGGCGGGGTCGGCAAGTCCTCCGTCACGGTCAACCTCGCCGCCGCGATGGCCGCGCGGGGCCTGTCCGTCGGCGTGCTCGACGCCGACATCTACGGCCATTCCATCCCACGGATGCTCGGCACCGACGCCAAGCCCACCCAGGTGGAGCGGATGATCATGCCGCCCGTCGCGCACGACGTGAAGATGATCTCCATCGCCCAGTTCACCCAGGGCAACACGCCCGTGGTCTGGCGCGGACCGATGCTGCACCGTGCGCTGCAGCAGTTCCTCGCCGACGTGTTCTGGGGCGATCTGGACGTGCTGCTGCTCGACCTGCCGCCCGGCACCGGCGACGTGGCGATCTCCGTCGCGCAGCTGATCCCGGGCGCCGAGATCCTCGTCGTCACCACGCCGCAGCAGGCCGCCGCGGAGGTCGCCGAACGGGCCGGCTCCATCGCGCTGCAGACCCGCCAGCGCATCGTCGGCGTCGTGGAGAACATGTCGTGGCTCGAACTGCCCGACGGTACCCGGATGGACGTGTTCGGCACGGGCGGCGGTCAGGCCGTCTCCGAGCGGCTCACCCGCGCCGTCGGCGCGACCGTCCCGCTGCTGGGCCAGATCCCGCTCGATCCGGCGGTGCGCGAGGCCGGTGACGCCGGCACCCCGATCGTTCTCAGCGCCCCCGAGTCGCCTGCGGGTACGGCGCTGCGCGAGATCGCCGAGAAGCTCGCCGTGCGGCGCCGCGGCCTGGCCGGCATGTCGCTGGGGATCGACACCACCCGCCACCTGTAGGCGCCTGCGGCGCCGGTGTGCCCTTTACGTTGCTCCTGCCGCCCGAAGGACACACCGGCCGCGCAGCGGCCTACGTCGCGTCGGAGTCGATGGGGGGCTTCTCCCCGGCCGCCAGCGGCGGCGGGACGGGCTTGCTCACCGGCTTGGTGCCGGGCTTGTCGAAGTTGCCGGTGAGCAGCGAGTCGTCGCCGTCCAGCAGGTGCTTGGTGATGACCGCCTTGGGCGTCATGCCGCGCAGCTCGTTGAGTTCGGACAGGGGTTGACGCAGGTCGTCGAACTCGGGGCCCAGCTCCTCCTTCAGCTGCTCCTTCGCGCCGGACGCGTAGTCGCGGACCTGCCGCAGCGACTTGGTCACCCACGACACCGCGCCGGGCAGCCGCTCGGGGCCGAGGACCACGAGCGCCGCGACGAGGAGGACCATGAATTCGCCCCAACCGATGTTGCCGAACACCGCTCCAGGGTACGTGGTGCCGCGCCGTTCGCAGCCCGGAGGACCCAGGTCACAGCGAATTCCCAGCGAACAGGGAGCCGACGGTCAGTCGGACTGCGGGGTCACCTGCACGTCCACGAGACGGCCCGAGCGGACCAGCTGCACCGTCACCGGCTCGCCGATCTTCTGGGCGTGGACCGCGACGACCAGCTCGTCCGCGCTGGTGACCTCGCGGTCCCCGACCTTGACGATCACGTCGCCCTCGACGATCCCGGCCTGCTGCGCGGGGCTGCCCTCCTGCACGTTGGCCACCTCGGCGCCGCTGGCGACGTCGTTGACGACGCTGCGGGCGTTGACGCCGATCTCCGGATGACGCATCGCGCCGGTGCGGATCAGTTCCTGGGTGACGGCGGTGACGTCGTCGATGGGAATGGCGAACCCCAGACCGACGGAACCGCCGGTCTCGGTCTTGATGGCCGAGTTGATGCCGATGACGCGGCCCTCGGCGTCGACGAGCGGGCCGCCGGAGTTGCCGGGGTTGATGGAGGCGTCGGTTTGCACCGCGTCGATCACGGCGTCGGTGTCGGTGCCCTGACCGCCCAGGCGCATCGGCCGGTTGAGGGCGCTGACGATGCCGCGGGTGACGGTCTTGCTCAACCCGAGCGGCGAACCCACGGCGATGACGTCCTCACCGACCTGCACGTCCCCGGAACGGCCCAGTTCGGCGACCGTGAGGTTGTCCACGTCGACGGAGAGCACTGCCAGGTCGGTCTTGATGTCGCGCCCGACGATCTGTGCGGGCACCTTGGTGCCGTCGTTGAAAGTGACCTGGATCTTCGCGTCCGGACCGGTCGCGGCCATCGAGATCACGTGGTTGTTGGTGACGATGTATCCGGCACCGTCGATCACGACACCGGACCCGGTGCCGGACTCGTCGCCGACGGTGACCTGGATGGAGACGACGGCGGGCAGCACCGCGTCGGCCACGCGGGCCACCTGCCCGGTCGGCAGGTCGCCGTCCTGCTCCACCTGGGCCAGCGTCACGCTGCGGCTGGTGAGGGAGCCGGTGTCGGACGTGATCAGCGCGACGACGAGACCGCCGATCATGCCGATGGTCAGCGCGACCGCCGCCAGCGTCGCGAGGGCGCGGGTCTCGATCCGACCGCCGAAGAGGACTTCCCGCAGCGTGAGCTTGGGGGCGGGCGGCAGCGGGCGCTCGTCGCGGGCCTGCGCAGGCGCGCCCAGGCGCACGTTCGTCGTGGGGTCGCGCCACGGGTCGGGCTCGGGGCCGTCCGCATCGGTCTCGGCATCCGGGTCGGCCGGGGGCCGCTGCAGGATCTCGGAGGTGCCCACGGGTCGGCCGAACGCCTCGGCCAGCACCGGATCGGCGGGCGCACCGTGGCCGACCCGCGGCTCCGCGGCCCGTTCCTCGGCGGACCGGCCGAACGAGCCCGTCGTACCGGCCGGCCGGCCGAAGACGCTGCTGGCGGCGGCGTCGACGTCCGGGCGATAGACCGGGCGGGGCTGCAGGCGCGGGGCGTCGGCGCGGTGCGACACGCCCGGCGCGGGAGCGCCGTCCGTGTCCGACGTCGAGGCGGCCCGGCGCTCGGACTCCACTGATTCCGCTGTCACGCGTGCCCGTCTCCCCCGTGTCCGTCAGTCACGGTGCCCAGTATCACCGATGGCACCGGTGGCACCGCCACCGACCGTCGCGGGTCGATCACGGCGCGGAAGGACGCGAGCACCGTCAACGGCGCCAACGGATCGGCCAGCGCCGCCCGGCGGGCCAGGACTGGTCGGCCGCCAGCACTCCCCCGAAGCCGGGCGCGGACAGGTCCTGGTGGTGCTGCGGGATGTCGGCGAGGGCACCCAGGAGGGAACTCGGCATCGGGGGCGGCGCCGTCCGGGCGGCGTCGCGCAACGCGCGCCGGGCCTGCTGCTGGGCCTCGACCTCCGTGGCGCACTCCGGGCACACGGCCAGGTGCTCGGCCGCCCGGAGATACGCGTTCATCCGCAGTTCGCCGTCCACGTACGCTGCCACAGCCTCACTCGCCAGGTGCTCCGTGGAACCGAACCGGCGGGTCGGGTGTGCCCTCGTCATGAAATCCTCCTGGCGGCTACCCCGCATCGACTCGACCGACTTCGACCTTCCCATGCTCGCGCAGGTGCTCACGCAGCGCCTGCCGTCCGCGATGGATGCGGCTGCGCACCGTGCCGAGCTTGACTCCCAGTGTGGCACCGATCTCCTCGTAGGACAGGCCTTCGATGTCACACAGGACGACAGCAGCACGATAGTCCGGCGCCAGCGAGTCCAGGGCGGACTGCAGGTCGGCGCCGAGCCGGGCATCGTGGTAGATCTGCTCGGGGTCGGGGCCCTCGGAGGGCACGCGGTCGTAGTCCTCGGGCAGCGCCTCCATGCGGATGCGGTTGCGGCGCCGGACCATGTCGAGGAACAGGTTGGTGGTGATGCGGTGCAACCAGCCCTCGAAGGTGCCCGGCTGGTAGTTCTGCAGCGAGCGGAAGACCCGGATGAACGTGTCCTGGGTGAGGTCCTCGGCGTCCTGCGCGTTTCCGGACAAGCGGTAGGCGAGCCGGTACACCCGGTCGCCGTGCTCGCGCACCAGCTCGTCCCACGACGGCATCACCGCACGGTCACCGGTGGCGTCGAACACTGCCGTGCCGGTGAGCTCGACGTCGGCCGTGGGCTCGGCGTCGGGGCTGGGGAGCTGGGGGGAATCGGCCATGTGGATCGCTGGATCCTCCTCTTCGGGACCGCTGATCGTGGGTGTCGGTGTCTTCGTCCAACACCCGAGGGCGCCGGCTTGTTCCCGGTACCCCGATCGCGCTGTCGGTGCGGTCTGATGTGGTATCTACACCCTCACGCACGGGGATGTGGTGCCGATATGAGCAACCTGAGCATCGCCTGAGAATCCACCCGCCGTGCGCGCCTGCCTGCGACCGGCCCCCGGCGACGATAACCTCACTGGGGTGCACACGAATGCCGAACGGATCCTGGCCCACGTCGAGAACGTCACCGAGGACGAGAACCTCGCCCTGGCGCGTGAGCGTGCCCTCGATCTCGGCGCAGATCCGATCCCGGCAGCAGTGGGCGCGGCCCTGGCGATGTTCACCCGCATGCTCGACGCACGGACCGTCGTCGAGGTCGGCACCGGCGCCGGCGTCAGCGGACTCTGGCTGCTGCGGGGCCTGCGCGAGGACGGCGTCCTCACCACCATCGACAGCGAGCCCGAGCATCAGCGTGCCGCCAAGACCGCGTTCCGGGAGGCCGGCGTCACGGCCTCCCGCACCCGGCTGATCAACGGGCGCGCGCTGGACGTGCTGCCACGGCTGGCCGACTCTGCCTACGACCTGGTCTTCGTCGACGCCACCCCCGCCGATCATCCGCACTACGTCCGCGAGGGCGTGCGGCTGTTGCGACCGGGCGGGGTCATCGTGCTGCACAACGCGCTGCTCTGCGGCCGCGTCGCCGACCCGGGCGAGCGTGACTCCGCCGTCCTCGCCGTCCGAGAGGCGACGCGGGCCGTGGTGACCGACGAGCGTCTCGCACCGGTGCTGCTGCCGGTGGGCGACGGGCTGCTCTGCGCCGCCAAGCTCTAGGCCCCGGCGCACGCCCCGATCAGATCCACACGCCCTTGCCGATGGCGACGACGCCGCCGCTGCTGACGGCGAAGCGCTGCCGGTCGCGTTCGAGGTCCACGCCGATGATCTCGCCGTCGCCGACGACGACGTTCTTGTCGAGGATCGCGCGCCGCACGACCGCGCCCTTGCCGATGCGCACGCCCGGCATCAGGACACTGCCCTCGACGGTGGCGCCGTCCTCGATCATGACGTTGGAGCTGAGCACCGAGTTGCGGACGGTGGCGGCCGACAGGATGCTGCCCGATCCGACGATCGACTCCTGCGCGAGACCGCCCTGGACGAATTTCGCCGGGGGCCACATCTCGGAGGCGCCGCGGATCGGCCAGCGCCGGTTGTAGAGGTTGAAGATCGGGTGCACCGACACCAGGTCCATGTGCGCGTCGTAGAACGCGTCGAGGGTGCCGACGTCGCGCCAGTAGCCACGGTCGCGTTCGGTGGCGCCCGGCACGACGTTGTCGTTGAAGTCGTAGACGTGCGCGGCGCCCTGCGCGACGAGGGCGGGGATGATGTCGCCGCCCATGTCGTGGTCCGAGTCCGGGTTCTCGGAGTCCGCCCGCAGCGCCTCCACCAGCACCTTGGTGGTGAAGACGTAGTTGCCCATCGAGGCGAAGGTGACGTTGGGATCGTCCGGGGTGCCGGGCGGGTGCGCGGGCTTTTCGAGGAACTGGGTGATGCGGCCCTGCTCGTCGGTGTCGATGCAACCGAACGCGAACGCCTCGCTGCGGGGTACCCGGATGCCGGCGACGGTCACGCCCGCGCCGGACTCGATGTGCTGGCTCACCATCTGCTCCGGGTCCATCCGGTAGACGTGGTCGGCGCCGAACACCACGATGTACTCCGGATCCTCGTCGTAGACGAGGTTGAGCGACTGGAGGATGGCGTCGGCGCTGCCGGTGTACCAGCGCGGCCCGAGCCGCTGCTGCGCCGGCACCGGGGTGATGTACTCGCCGGTGAAGCCCGACAGGCGCCAGGTCTGGGAGATGTGCCGGTCCAGCGAATGGGACTTGTACTGGGTCAGCACGCAGATCCGCAGGAACCCGGCGTTGACCAGGTTGCTCAGCACGAAGTCGATCAGTCGGTAGGCACCGCCGAACGGTACCGCCGGTTTCGCGCGGTCCGCCGTCAGCGGATACAGGCGTTTGCCCTCGCCGCCGGCGAGCACGATTCCAAGCACATGGGGCTGGCTCCTCACACAGTCAACCTATCCGCCACCCCCCTCCGCCGCCAGCGAAGAGGCCCATCGGTGGCCGGAACGTCACGCGCCGGATAGTTTGATCCGGTGCGGGTGGCAATGATGACGCGGGAGTACCCGCCGGAGGTCTACGGTGGTGCCGGCGTGCACGTCACCGAATTGGTTGCGCAGTTGCGCCGGCTGTGCGAAGTCGACGTGCACTGCATGGGGGCGCCCCGCGAGGGCGCCTTCGTCCACGGACCCGACCCCGAACTGGCGGGCGCCAACCCGGCGCTGACGACGCTGTCCGCCGAGCTGCGGATGGCGCACGCCGCGAGCGGTGCCGGCGTCGTCCACTCCCACACCTGGTACACCGGCCTCGCGGGGCATCTCGCCGCCGAGCTGTACGACGTGCCGCACGTGCTGACGGCACATTCGCTCGAACCGCGCCGGCCGTGGAAGGCCGAGCAGCTGGGCGGCGGCTACCGCGTCTCCTCGTGGTCCGAACGCAACGCGGTCGAGCACGCGGACGCGGTCATCGCGGTCAGCGCTGGGATGCGCCTCGACGTGCTGGACGCATATCCGTTCGTCGACCCGGCCCGTGTGCACGTGGTGCGCAACGGCATCGACACCGGGGTGTGGCACCCGGGGCCGGCCGAGCCGGGCGAGCCGTCCGCCCTGGAGAAGATCGGGGTGGACCCCGATCGGCCGATCGTCGCGTTCGTCGGGCGCATCACGCGCCAGAAGGGCGTCGGGCACCTCATCGCCGCCGCCCACGACGTGGACCCCGGAATTCAGCTGGTGCTGTGCGCCGGCGCGCCGGACACCCCGGAGATCGCCGCCGAGACCGAGCAGGCGGTGGCCGAACTCGAGCGCCGGCGCGGCAACGTCTTCTGGGTCCGCGAAATGCTCCCCACCGACTCGGTCCGTGAGATCCTTTCCGCGGCATCAGTTTTCGTGTGCCCATCGGTGTACGAGCCACTGGGTATCGTGAACCTCGAGGCGATGGCCTGCGAGACCGCTGTCGTCGCGTCGGACGTCGGTGGCATCCCCGAGGTCGTCGAGGACGGGGTCACCGGCCGGCTCGTGCACTACAACTCCTACGAGCCGCGGGCGTACGAGCAGGCGCTGGCCGCGGCGATCAACGAGGTCGCCGGCGACGCCGCCCTGGCTGCGGAGATGGGCCGGGCCGGACGGGTGCGGGCCATCGCGGAGTTCTCCTGGGCGCAGATCGCGCGGCAGACCCTCGCGGTGTACCAGGAGGTCGCCGCCGCGCGGCACTGAGCGTCCCGGCTCAGTGCGTCGCGCGCCGTTCCCACACGGTGACGGTCACCGAGGCGGTCACCGGGAACGGCTCCGGCAGCCCCGAGACCAGCTCCGCCAGCCGCTCGGCGGTCAGGTGGTGCCCCGAGGGCCCCATGCCGGCCAGCTGTCCGAGTGCCGGACGGTCGAGTTCCAGGGTGTACTGCACGTCGGCGCGGTCGACCCGCTCGAACGCGCCGGACAGGGCCGCCCCGAGCCGCTCGGTCTTGCGCTCGTCCACCTGGACCATGCCGGGCAGGGCCACCAGCTCGCGCAGGTGCGACGGGGTGGGGGCCGCGACGACGAGCACGCCGCCCGGCGCGAGGACCCGGTGCGTCTCGGCGGCGTTGCGCGGCGCAAAGACGGACAGCACGTGGCTGAGGACGCCGCTGCGGATCGGCCACTGCCGCCACACGTCGGCGAGCACGGCCCCGACGCGGGGATGGCTGCGGGCGATGCGCCGGACCGCGGGCTTGGACACGTCGAGCCCGACGCCGCGGCTGCCCGGCAGCGCGTCGAGCACCGCCGCGAGATACCGCCCGGTGCCGGCGCCCACCTCGAGGACGCGGGCGGTGCCGTCGCCGCCGGGACGCTCGGCACAGGCGCGGGCGACGGCGTCGCGCAGCGGATCGTAGTGTCCCGCCTCGAGGAAGTCCGCCCGCGCGGCGATCATCTCCGCGGTGTCGCCGGTGAACCGCGTCGCGGCCCCGGTGAGGAGGCTGACATACCCCTGGCGGGCGACATCGAAGCTGTGCCCGGCCTCGCACAGCAGCACGCCGTCGTCGAGATCGAGTCCGCGCTCGCACTGCGGGCAGGCGAGCAGATCGGTCACCGCGTCGAGCACGGGCAGTCCTTCCGAGAAACGAAGAGCACCGGAGTACGAACAGCAACGGGCCCCGCGCACCGTGGAGCGCGGGGCCCGGAGAACCCGGCGAATCGCCGCCGGGTGCCGACACCTAGCTGGTGACGCCCTTGAGCTCTTCGCCGAGCGCTGCAGCTTCCTCCGGCGTGAGTTCGACGACCAGACGTCCGCCACCCTCGAGTGGAACCCTCATGACGATTCCTCGTCCCTCTTTGGTTGCTTCGAGGGGACCGTCCCCGGTCCGGGGCTTCATGGCCGCCATCCTCTGCTCCCTCCAAATCTGCGCTCGACTCTTGCGCGCGTGGGTTACCGTGGGGGCCTCGTCGGAATTCGACGAGGCTCGCCACATCATTCTTCCCTATCCGGCCGACCGCCGGGTAGCTGACTATGCCCTAATGTGGCCGGAAACTGGTCGAACGTCCGTCTCGACCCAGCAGTCGGCGAGGTGATCGTCGACCATGCCGGTGGCCTGCATGAGCGCATACGCCGTGGTAGGACCGACGAACGCGAAGCCGCGCCGCTTCAGTTCGCGGGCCATTGCCGTCGACTCCGGTGTCACCGCCGGCACCTCCGCCACGGAGCGGAACCGCCGGGCGCGCCGCGCCGGCGCGAACGACCACAGCAGCGCGTCGAGGTCCGTGCCCTCCAGGTCGAGCACCGCCCGGGCGTTGGCGACCACCGCCTCGACCTTGCGCCGGTTCCGGACGATGCCGGCGTCGCCGAGCAGGCGAGCGACGTCGTCGTCCGTGTAGCGGGCGACCACCTCGACGTCGAACCCCGCGAACGCCGACCGGAACGCCTCCCGCTTGCGCAGGATCGTCAGCCACGACAGCCCCGACTGGAACGCCTCGAGGGCAAGGCGCTCGAACAGCTCGTCGCGCCCGTGCAGCTCGCGGCCCCACTCCTCGTCGTGGTAGTCCCGGTACAGCGTGGACCCCGGCGGATCCACCGCCCACGGACAGCGCACCCGGTCCTCGTCCATCGCTACTCCCCCCTGTCCGAGCGGTCCCCTGCGGCCTCTACCGCAACGGATGCGTCGGCCTGCCCCACCGCGGCGTCGCCACCGGGCGTGCCCCGCTCGGCGTCCTCGTACGCGGCGAGCCTGGCCCGCAGGTCGTCGATCTCGTGCGAGAGCCGGTCGAGCGCCCAGTCCACCTCGGCGGTCTTGTAGCCCCGCAGCACCTGCTGGAAACGCAGATCCCGGACGTCCGCGCCGGTCACGTCGGTGACCGGCAGGGCCGTGGCGGTGGTGCCCGGCGGGATCGGCGCCAGGGTCTCCCCGCGGCCGAACACCGCGCTCGCCACGAGGAACAGCACCGCGCCGACGACCACCATGACGAGCAGGTAGAGCAGAACCGTCAGCATGTACCGATCTTGGCACGGGCCACCGACAGGGCGCCCGGGGCGTCAGGCCACGGTGGCGGCCGGGGGCCGGTCCGCGAGGCTGACCTCCGTGGTGACGGGGACGAACGCGTCGCCGTCCACCAGGAACTGGGTCAGGCCCGCCCCCGAGTCGGGGATCCCACAGCGGGCGAGCATGGTGCCGACGATCTGCCGGCTCATCACCCCCAGCTCCCCGAGCGGCCGGTTCCGGTGCTTGCGTACGCCGAGGTTGACCTGGGCGATCGCGCCGATCCCGAGCCGGTCGTAGGTGTCGAGCAGCAGCCCGATCTCGACGCCGTAGCCGGGCGCGAACGGCACCGCCGACAGCAGTTCCCGAGTACCGGCGTACTCGCCGCCCAGCGGCTGCAGCACGCACGTCAGCTCCGGCCGCAGCGCCGCGAGCAGCGGCCGCGCCACCAGTTCCGTGACCCGCCCCCCGCCGTTGGCCTCCTCGGCGCCGCTGACCCGGAGCGGGCGGCGGTAATAGCCCTTGACCAGGTGGATTCCGTCGCCGGTGAGCAGCGGTCCGAGCAGCTTGGGGACGAACGCCGGATCGGGGTCGAGCAGGTCCGAATCCACGAACGCGATGAGATCACCCGTGGTGGCCGCGACGGAGCGCCACAGCACCTCCCCCTTGCCGGGCACCGGGGCGAGGCCCGGCACCGCCTCTTCCCGGGAGAGGACGCGGGCGCCGGCGCTGCGGGCCCGCTCCGCCGTGCGGTCGGTGGACCCCGAGTCCAGCACGATCAGCTCGTCGACCAGCCCGCCGAGCAGCGGATGGATGGTGTCCACCACCCCCGCGACGGTCGTCTCCTCGTTGAGCGCGGGCAGCACCACCGACACGGTTCGGCCCCGCTTCGCGCGTTCGAGTTCGGCGATGCTCCATCCGGGCTCGTCCCAGCTGTTCGCCTCGGCCCACGGCCGGGTCATCGCGGTACTCATGCCAGCCCCCTGACGGTGCGCGCCGGGGGGCGCGTGCCGGCGACGGCCGCCACCATGTCGACCACGCGACGGGTCGCCGCCACCTCGTGCACCCGAAACATCCGCGCGCCTGCCGCGGCCGCAAGTGCTGTCGCTGCCAATGTGCCCTCCAACCGGTCGGCGAGTTCCACCCCCAGAGTCTCCCCGATGAAGTCCTTGTTGCTCAGCGCCATGAGCACGGGCCACCCGGTATTTACGAGAACGTCCACGTGCCGCAACAACTCGAGGCCGTGGAAGGTGTTCTTGCCGAAATCGTGGGTCGGATCGATGAGGATGGCGTCGCCGGGCACCCCGGCCTTCGCGGCCCGCTCGGCCGCGGCGACGATCTCGCGCGTCACCTCGGCGACGACGTCGGTGTAGCGCACGCGGTGCGGCCGGGTGCGCGGGACCGCACCTCCGGTGTGCGAGCAGACGATGCCCGCGCCGAGTTCGGCCGCGACGGTCACCAGTTCCGGATCGGCACCCGCCCACGTGTCGTTGATCAGATCCGCCCCCTCCGCCACCGCGCGCCGCGCGACGTCGCTGCGCCAGGTGTCGACGCTGATGAGCAGCCCGGGGTGGCGGGCCCGGATCGCCGCGACGAACGGCACCACCCGCCGGGTCTCCTCCGCCGCGTCGACCACCTCGCCGGGGCCGGCCTTCACGCCGCCGATGTCGACGAGGTCCGCGCCCTCGGCCACGGCCCGATCCACGGCCGCCATCGCAGCGTCGTCGGTGAAGGTCGCGCCCCGGTCGTAGAACGAGTCCGGAGTGCGATTGACGATCGCCATCACCAGGGCCCGGTCGGTGGCGACCGGGCGGCCGCAGAGGGTCGGCGAGACGGTGACGGAGGCGGTCATGATTTCCATCCTGGCACGCACCCGCGGGCGGGCCCGGGCAGGAACCGGCCCAGCGGGAGTCAGCCCGCCGGCAGCTCGCCCCCGGCGACGGCCTCGACGTAGCCGTCGTACGCGGGCCGGTAGCCCTCCTCCGGCCCGGTGAGCACGTAGACGGGGTCGTCGCCGGTGTCGGCGTAGCCCTGCTTGCGCAGGTCCACCTTGCGGCTCTTGAACGTCGAGGTGTGCTCGAGTTCGCCGACGACACGGACGAAGAGCGGCACCGCGTACGACGGCAGCGCCCGGTACAGCTGCGCCGCGAGCGCGGTGCCGTCGAACTCGGCCCCGTCGTGGAGCGTGATCGCGGCCATACCGGCCCGGCCGTCGGTGCCGGGGATCTCGACCCCGTAGACCACTGCCTGCGAGATCGACTCGTTCGCCGACACGGCCGCCTCGACCTCGGTGGTGGCGACGTTCTCGCCCTTCCACCGGAAGGTGTCGCCGAGGCGGTCGACGAACGCGACGTGCATGAAGCCCTGGCTGCGGACGAGGTCGCCGGTGTCGAACCAGGTGTCGCCGTCCTCGAAGCCGTCGCGCACGAGTTTGGACTCGCTCGCCTCGGGATCGGTGTAGCCGTCGAACGGGGCACGGTCGGTGACCTTCGCCAGCAGCAGGCCCACCTCGCCGCGGCCGACCCGGCGCAGCCGGCCGTCCGGTCCGCGGAGCGCCTTGCCGGTCTCGTGGTCGTAGTCGACCACTGCGTACGGAAGCGGGCAGACACCCGCGGTGCGCGGCTGGTTGAGCGCGTTGACGAACGCGATGTTGCACTCGCTGGCGCCGTAGAACTCGGCGACGCGGGCGATGCCGAACCGCTGGGTGAACTCGGTCCAGATCTCGGACCGCAGTCCGTTGCCCACCATCAACCGGATGCCGTTGTCGCGGTCGTCCGGCGACGGTGGCTGGTTGAGCAGGTAGCGGCAGATCTCCCCGATGTAGACGAACGCCGTCGCGCCGTTGCGCTTCGCGTCGGCCCAGAATCCGGTGGCGGAGAACTTGCGGCCGAGCGCGAAGGTGGCGCCGGCGGCGAGCACCGACGACAGCGACACGGTGAGGGCGTTGTTGTGATACAGCGGCAGGCAGCAGTACAGAGTGTCGTCGCGGCGCAGCCGGACGCCCAGGCTGCCCAGGCCCGACATGGACTTCAGCCACCGGAAATGGGTCATCCGGCTGGCCTTGGGCATGCCGGTGGTGCCCGAGGTGAAGATGAAGAAGGCGGTCTCCTTCGCCTGCAGGCGGTCGGTGACGGCGGGGTTCGCGGAGTCGGCGGCGACGGCGAGGTCGTCGAGTTCGCCGACGCGCAGCACCTTTCCGGCCGGCGGCGCCCCGTCGAGGGACTCCAGGGCCTCCTCGCATTCCTCCCCGACCACGAGCACCCGGCTGTCGAGCAGGCCGAGGCTGTGCGCGAGCACCTCGCCGCGCTGATGGTGATTGAGCATGCCGGCCGCGGCACCGAGCTTGACCGTGGCGAGCGCGACGAGCAACGCCTCCGGACGGTTCTTCATCAACACGCCGACGACGTCGCCGGTGCGCACACCCTGCGCGGTGAGCACGGCGGCGTAGCGGTTGACCTGGGCGTTGGCGTCGCCGTAGCTGAGGGCGTCGCCCTCGAATCGCAGGAACGGCCGGTCCGGGTTCCGCTCCGCGAGGCGCTGGAACACCGACCCGATCGTCTCGCGCGCGTCCGGCCGCCGGATGAGACCCCGCGCGCCGCGTAGCAGGCTCGGTGCGTCGGGCAGCATTCGCGGAAGCTGGGTGGCGAGACCCACCAGGGAGATCGTCGAGCCGGACTCGGTCATGGCATCCTCGGTTACTTGCGGACAGGAACTTACTGCAGAGTAAGCAACCTCGGCGCGAAGCGGAAGCCCCTCACCCGGCGCAGCGGTCGAGGGCGTCGTCGATGTCGCCGGTGACCTGCAGGCCGTCGAGCGCGTGGCGGTTGACGAAGCCGGCCGGCACCATCGCCTCGAGCCAGTCGAGCAGCCCCCGGTAGTGCCCCACCGGGTCGAGCAGCACCACCGGCTTGGCGTGCATGCCCAAATAGCCGGCCGTCCACGTCTCGAACAATTCCTCGAGGGTGCCGATCCCGCCGGGCAGCGTGACGAACGCGTCGGCGCGCTCCTCCATCGCCTGCTTCCGCTGGCGCATCGTGTCCGTGACGATCAGCTCGTCGGCGTCGACGTCGGCGACCTCGCGGTGCACCAGCGCCTTGGGGATCACACCGACGGTGTGCCCGCCGGCGGCGCGCGTCGCCTGGGCGAGCGCACCCATCATCGACACGTTGCCGCCTCCGGAGACGAGCTGCCAGCCGCGCCGTCCGATGGCGGTCCCCACCGCCGCCGCGAGCTCGAGGTAGGACTCGTCGACCGGCCCGGAGGCGCAGTACACGCACACCGCCCGCGCCTCGACGGTGCGCTCGCCGCCGATGCCCTCGAACGGATGGAAACCGCTCACCACGCCCCGCCCCCTCCGTACAGCGCCGACTCGTCCTGCCCGCGATGGGCGTCGACGACGATCTGCACCGCCTCCTCCACGCTGTCGGTCAGGTACAGCAGATCGAGGTCGCTCGGTGAGATCCGGCCCTCGCCGACCATCGCGTGCCGGATCCATTCGAGCAGCCCCGCCCAGTAGTGGGTGCCCAGCAGCACGATGGGGAACCGGGTGATCTTGTGGGTCTGGACCAGCGTGAGCGCCTCGAACAGCTCGTCGAGCGTGCCGAAACCGCCGGGCAGGCAGACGAAGGCCTGGGAGTACTTCACGAACATCGTCTTGCGGGCGAAGAAGTAGCGGAAGTTCAGTCCGAGGTCGACCCATTCGTTGAGCGCCTGCTCGAACGGCAGCTCGATACCCAGTCCGACGGAGAACCCGCCCGACTCGCTCGCGCCGCGGTTGGCCGCCTCCATCGCCCCCGGCCCACCGCCGGTGACAACCGCATAGCCCGCCGCGGCCAACGCGGCCCCGAGGGCACGGCCGGTGACGTACTCGGGGTGGTCGACGGGGGTGCGGGCAGAGCCGAAGACCGCCACCGCGCGCGGCACCTCCGCCAGCGCACCGAAACCCTCCACGAACTCGCTCTGGATGCGCAGCACCCGCCACGGATCGGTGTGCACCCAGTCGGAGGGGCCCCTCCGGTCCAGCAGTCGCTGGTCCATCGTCGTGGTCTCGGTCGCCCGGTCCCGGCGCAACTGGACGGGACCGCGGTGCACCACATCGGCACTCGCACGGTCGCGGGATCCGGGGTCGGTGTCGCGCGCCATGCGCCCAGATTAGGGGATGCCGCCGGGCCGCCCCGGCCGATGCCCCGCATCGTGCGTCAGGCGGCCAGATACCTCCGCAGCGTGCCGGCGACCTCCGTGATCTGCTTCACGGGCACGTGCTCGTCGCGCTTGTGCGCGAGGTTCGGATCGCCGGGACCGTAGTTGACCGCCGGGATCCCCAGCGTCGCGAAGCGCGCGACGTCCGTCCATCCGTACTTGGCCCGGAACCGGCCGCCGGCCGCGGCGACGAGGTCCGCGGCGGCGGGGTGGGCCAGGCCGGGCAGCGCGCCGGGCGAGCTGTCGGTGAGCTCGAGGGTGACGTCGAGACCGTCGAGCACCTCCCGCACGTGCGCGAGAGCCTGCTCGACGGTGCGGTCGGGCGCGAACCGGAAGTTGACGTCGAGGTCCGCGGCGTCGGGCACCACGTTGCCGGCGACGCCGCCGGCGATCCGTACCGCGGACAGACCCTCGCGGTAGACGCAGCCGTCGATGTCCACCGATCGCGGTTCGTAGGCCGCGAGCCGCTCCAGCACCGGGGCCAGCCGGTGGATCGCATTGTCACCCAGCCAGGACCGCGCCGAATGCGCGCGCACCCCGGTCGCCGAGATCCGCACCCGCAGGGTGCCCTGGCAGCCCGCCTCGATCTGCCCGGCCGTCGGCTCGCCGAGGATCGCCACGTCCGCGTCCAGCCAGTCCCGCAGGTCCCGCTCGATGCGGCCGAGACCGTTGTAGGCCGCGGCGATCTCCTCGCAGTCGTAGAAGACCAGCGTCAGATCGTGCGCCGGGTCCGCGATGGTGGCGGCCAGGTGCAGGAACACCGCGTCGCCCGACTTCATGTCGGCCGTGCCGCAGCCGTACAGCAACTCCCCGTCGCGCCGCGACGGCACGTTGTCCGCGATGGGCACGGTGTCGAGATGCCCGGCCAGCAGCACCCGGCTCGGCCGGCCGAGCCGGGTCCGCGCGAGGACCGCGTTGCCGCTGCGGACGATCTCGAAACCGGTGGTCTGCTCGCGCAGCGCCTGTTCGACGGAGTCGGCGATCACCGCCTCGTCCTGCGAGACACTGGGGATGTCGACCAGCGCAGCGGTCAGCTCGATCGGATCGGCGTGCAGGTCCAGGCGCGGTGCAGACATGCAAGAACAATACGTGGAGCGATTTCCCAGGCCGCCGGTGCGAACGACGACGCCTCGCGTACGCTTCACGACCGTGAGTGCACAGGGAGCATCAGCAGTAGGCATCGCCAACATCGCGGCGGACGGCACCGTTCTCGACACCTGGTACCCGGCCCCCACGCTGGGCGAATACAGCGAGACGGGCACGTCCCGGCTCGAGGGCACGGACATCCCGTCGGACTTCGCGCTGCTCGTCGGCGCCGACGAGGCGCGCGAGGTCAACCAGGTCGCGGTCCGCACGACGATCGCCGACCTGTCCCAGCCGCCGGCCGACGCGCACGACGCCTACCTGCGGCTGCACCTGCTGTCGCACCGCCTCGTCCGGCCGCACGGCGCCAACCTCGACGGCGTGTTCGGTCTGCTCGCCAACGTCGTGTGGACCAATTACGGCCCGTGCGCCGTCGACAACTTCGAACTGGTGCGCTCGCGCCTGCGCATCCGTGGCCCCGTGACCGTGTACGGCGTCGACAAGTTCCCCCGCATGGTCGACTACGTCGTGCCGTCCGGGGTGCGCATCGCCGATGCCGACCGTGTCCGCCTCGGCGCGCACCTGGCCGCCGGCACCACCGTCATGCACGAGGGCTTCGTGAACTTCAACGCGGGCACGCTCGGCAACTCGATGGTCGAGGGCCGCATCTCCGCGGGCGTCGTCGTCGACGACGGCTCCGACATCGGTGGTGGCGCGTCGATCATGGGCACCCTGTCCGGCGGCGGCAAGGAGGTCATCGCCATCGGCAAGCGCTGCCTGCTCGGCGCCAATGCCGGTGTCGGCATCTCCCTCGGCGACGACTGCATCGTCGAGGCCGGCCTGTACGTCACCGCCGGCACCAAGGTCAGCGGCCCCGACGGCACCGTCGTCAAGGCCAAGGACCTCAACGGCCGCTCCAACCTGATGCTGCGCCGCAACTCGGTCACCGGCGCCGTCGAGGTGGTTCCCACCAAGGGCACCGGCGTCGAACTGAATGCGGCGCTGCACGCCAACGACTGACCCAGAGAAACCGATCGTGTCGAAAACCGAGCACACACTCACCGAAGCCGACCACCTCGAGCACGGGCTCAAGGTCCGGCACCTGACGATGATGGGACTCGGTTCCGCGATCGGCGCAGGCCTGTTCCTCGGGTCCGGCGTCGGCATCGCCGCCGCCGGACCCGCGGTGATCGTCTCCTACGTCCTGGCCGGCATCATGATCGTCTTCGTGATGCGCATGCTCGGGGAGATGGGAGCGGCCCTCCCGGCCAGCGGATCCTTCTCCCATTACGCCCGCATCGGCATCGGTGAATGGGCCGGCTTCACGATGGGCTGGCTCTACTGGTTCATGCTCATCATGGTGCTGGGCGTCGAGATCACCGGCGCCTCGGCGATCGTGAGCAGCTGGCTGCCGGGCGTGCCGCAATGGGTGGTGGCCCTGGTGTTCGTCACGTTCTTCGCGGTGGTGAACCTGGCGAAGGTCGCCAACTTCGGCGAGTTCGAGTTCTGGTTCGCGGCGCTGAAGGTCGCGGTCATCATCGCGTTCCTCGTCATCGGCGTGCTGCTGGTGTTCGGTCTGCTGCCGGACACCGAGCCGGTGGGACTGACACACCTGCTCGGCGACGGCGACGGTTTCGCCCCCAACGGGCTCGCCGGTATCGCCGCCGGCCTGCTGGCCGTCGCCTTCGCGTTCGGCGGCATCGAGATCGTCACCATCGCCGCGGCCGAGTCGCGCGACCCCGAGCGGTCCATCGCGACCGCGGTGCGCACCGTCGTGTGGCGCATCAGCCTGTTCTACCTGGGCTCGATCTCGATCATGGTGCTGGTGCTGCCGTGGACGTCGGCGAGCGGGGAGACCTCGCCGTTCGTGAGCGTCCTCGACATCGCCGGCCTGCCGTACGTGTCGGGCTTCATGGAACTCGTCGTGGTGATCGCCCTGCTGTCGGCGTTCAACGCCAACGTCTACGGCACCTCACGCATGGCGTACTCCCTCGCCCGGGGCGGCGACGGCCCGACCGTGCTCGCGAAGCTCTCCCGCACGGGTGTTCCCCGCAACGCCGTGCTGCTGTCCGTGTTCTTCGGGTTCGTTTCGGTCCTGCTCAACTGGTGGCTGCCGGAGGACATCCTCGGCATCCTGCTCAACGCGGTCGGCTCCGCCCTGCTGGCGATCTGGATCTTCATCGTCGTCTCGCACCTGCGGCTGCGGCCCACGCTCGAACAGGAGGGCCGCCTCACCGTCCGGATGTGGGCGTTCCCCTACCTGAGCTGGCTGACCCTGGCCATGCTCGGCGCGTTCATCGTGCTCATGCTGTTCGACTCCGCCGCGCGGATACAGCTGGCCTCGACGGCGGTGCTGTTCCTGTTCATCGCCGCGGTGTCCCGGCTGTGGCAGCGCCGGAGCCGGTCCCGCACCGCGGCGCGGTAGTGCCGGAGGCGCGGTAGGTCCGGGGGTGGCCGGCGGCCTCAGCGCTCGCCGCGGTCGGCGAGGGCGTTGACGAAGACGTTCGCGATGTCCGCGGGGTCGCGGGCGACGTAGCTCGAGCCGCCGGTCACGCGGGAGATCTCGGCGAGGGTCTGCGCATCCGCGTCCTCCGTGATGCCGATCGTCACGACGATCACCGGCCGTGCCGGGTCCTGCTCCCGCGCGAGGATCTCGAGGAGCTGCGCCTCGGTGATGCTGTCCGGATCCTCGTTCGCTCCGTCGGTGAGGACGATGACGCTGTTGACCGCGCGCGGGTCGTAACTCTGCTGCACGGCGCGGAACGCCGCGAGAGTCGTGTCGTACAGGCCGGTGCCACCCCCGACCAGACCGGGCACCTTCTCCGCCTGGGCCGCCATCACCTCACGCTGGGTGCGCCCGTCCACGTCGGTGTCGTACCGCCGGATCGGCACCAGCTCGAGATAGTCCTGGCCGTCACCGCCGAGGTCCTGCGAGAACGCCCACAGCCCGGCGGAGACGCTGTCGGGGAACATCGCATTGCCCGCGAGGGCGGCCCGCACCGTCAGGTCCATCCGGGTGCCGTCGCCGGCGGGAAACCGCATCGAACCGGACACGTCGATCGCGACGAGCGTGCGGATCGGCAACGCCATCAGCGACCAGGCGCCGAGCGCCTCCTCCGCCATCGCCTCGTCCCGCAGTGACAGCAGCGGCACGCCCCCGATGCCGCGGCCGTCGGGCAACGGCTCGCCGTCGGGCCCGCGGAACCCGTGGTCGTGGAACACGTCGAGGGCCTTCTCCGTGCCCAGCACCTCGATCAGTACCCGTGCGGCGTCCGTCGCGCGATGGTGCCGGTCGGGCACCGGCGACGTCACCACCACCGGATACTCCAGCAGGATGCTGCCGTTGTCCGGTACCCGCGCCTCGAGGGCCGACTCGTTCGCCGTCGTGAAGGCCAGCACCTGCTGCTCGGTGGCGACGCCGATGCCGTCGGCGCCGATCGTCGCCAGCAGGTCGGCGCCGCTGGGCGCCTCCTCGGTGCGGATGCTCTCCTTCTGGGCCAGGGGCACCATGGCGGTGCGCACCGTGCCGACGGCGACGGGGTCGTCCTGGGTCTCGGCCAGGGCCGCCCGGATCGGGGCGGCGGCGACACCGGTCCGCAGCGGGTTGCCCAGCACCAGATCCGGGATCGCGAGGGCGGCGCGCCAGCTGGACACCTCCGGAACCGCCCCCGGGGGCCCGACCAGCACCGCGGGGGTGCTCGCGACCGCCCCGGCGATCATCTGTACCGGCCCGGCGGCGGTCGGTGCCGCACGACTCGCCCACCACCGAGCATCGGGAATCCACAGGTCGGGCGCGTCGATCCCCTTGCCGAGCAGCCCGGCGACGTCCCCCGGTTCGGCGGTGTCGACCGTGAACTCGTAGCAGTGGGTGTCCGCGTTTTCCGAGAGGACGGAACTCACGGCCGGTTCGATGCTCGGAGCGACGGCGAGGCTGTACTGCTCGACGGTGTCGCATCCTCCGGTCAGGGCGCGGACGACGCCGACTCCGGCCGCCGCGAGCACTACCACCACCACCGCTCCGACGACTGCGACAACCCGGGTCGATCGGCCGTCACGTGCCGTCCGCACGCTGTGGCGGCCTCCTGCCATGTGGTCCTCCCCTGCCGGTGCCGGGCCGCGCCGCACACACCGTCGTCATGATCTGCGCCACATCGTAACGGTCCGGTCTCACGTGCCGTCGAAGGGTGAGCCGCCGGCTGCCGCTCCGCTCTGGAGGCGCCGCGCGACGAGCGCGGCGTGCAGGTGGCGCAGCCCGGAGGGGACAGTGGGATCGAACCCGGTGAGCTGCGCGACCCGCTTGAGCCGGTAGTCGACGGTGTTGGCGTGCACGTGCAGGCTCCGCGCGGTGCGCTGGCGGCTCAGTTCGTGGGCGATGTGGGTCTCGAGGGTCTCGACCAGCTCGGGCGCGTCGGCGAGCGGTTCGAGCACCCGCACGAGGTGCTCGCGGGCCGGCCCGGGCCGGGTGAGCTGATACTCGAACGCGAGGTCCTGCATCCGGTACACGCCGGCGGGCCGGCGCAGATGGCCGACCAGTTCGAGCAGCTCGTGCGCCTGGTGCGCCGCGGCGGGGATGCCCGGGACGTCGGACTCGACGAGCGAGACCGTCAGCGGCACCCCCGCGGCACGCGCGACCTGCTCGTAGAGCGCGGTGCGGATGTGCTCGGCCGGGGTGTCGCCGAGCAGCACGGTGCCGCCCTCGGGTCCGAGCATGGTCAGCTGCCGGCCGTCGCACACCCGGTCCAGCTCGGTCTCGAGCCGCCGCAGGGTACGCCGCGCGACGACCTCCGGCCGCACGTGCGGATTGCGCTCGTCCGGGTGCCGGCCCAGCCGCACGCCCAGCACCGTGTACCGCTCGGCCAGCTCGAGCCCGGACCGGCGCGCGACGGCGGCGGCGTCCTGCCCGCCGAGCAGGGCCGTCACGAGCTCCTGGGCCGCGACGTCGCGGTTGCGGCGCATCGCCTCGAGTTCGGCGACGAACCCGGTGGTCGCGGCGACGGTGACGCGTTCGAGCAGCGCCATCCACAGCCGCGACGCCGCGGCGACCGACTCGACGTCGCCCTCGCGGGCCCGGGCGGTGACGAGTTCCCAGCCCAGCCGGATGCCCTCGTGGTAGATGCGCAGCATGTATTCCAGACGGAACCCGGCGCGCGCCCACTGGGCGGCGCTGCTGCGCAGCTCCGACAGGTCGGCGTCGGTCGGCAGCTCCCCCGTGTCGAGCACCTGGATCGCCAGGCGCAGGCACCGGACGGTGATCTCGGTGACGTCGCCGCGCAGGGCTTCGCCCGGTTGCAGCGAACACGGCGCGACGTTGTCCGCGAAGTGCGCGACCAGCTTGCGGGCGACGGCGCGCAGGTCCCGCAGCGGGACCGAGGCGGGCCTTCCGTCGACGACGAACGCCACCCCGGACCGCGAACCGTATTCGGACACCGACATTCCGCGGAACCCCCCATGACTCCGGAAAGAGACGAACTTACTCTGCCGTAGGAAGGTACGTGGCCCGGGCGAATCGGACAAGGGCCCACAGAGACCTGGCTCACACCCGGCGGCCCCGACGGGCCGAGACTCAGGTCAGCAGCTGCTTCTTCTGGACCTTGCCCATCGCGTTGCGCGGGAGGGTGTCCACCACCCGCACCTCCCGCGGCCGCTTGTGCACGGAGAGCTGACGGGCCACGAGTTCGATCAGCGCGCCCGGGTCGACGGCCGGGCCGTCCGGGGCGGGCACCACGAAGGCGACGATGCGCTGGCCCAGGTCGTCGTCGGGGACGCCCACCACCGCGACCTCCCGCACGGACGGATCGCCGAGCAGCACGGTCTCGATCTCGCCGGCCCCGACCCGGAAGCCGCCGGACTTGATCAGGTCCGTCGACTCGCGACCGACGATGCGGTGGAACCCGCCCGGATCGATCGCCGCGACGTCGCCGGTGACGAACCACCCGTCCGGGGTCCACGCCGCGGCCGTCGCGTCGGGACGGTTCAGGTAGCCGTCGAACAGCATCGGCCCGCGCACCTGCAGCCCGCCGATGCTCTCCCCGTCGTGGGGGACGTCGTTGCCGTGCTCGTCGCGCAGCCGGGTTTCGACCCCGCGCACCGGAGTACCCACCCATCCGGGCCGGCGCTCCCCGTCGACCCGGGTGCTGAGCGTCAGCATCGTCTCGCTCATCCCGTACCGCTCGATCGGGGTCAGCCCGGTCAGCTCGCGCAGGCGCTCGAACACCGGGACGGGCAGCGGCGCGCTGCCGGACACGAGCAGCCGTGCACCGCTCAGGGCCTTCGCGGATTCCTCGTCCTCCACGACGCGGGACCACACCGTCGGCACCCCGAAGTACAGGGTGCCGTGCGCCTGCGCGTACGCCTCCGGGGTGGGCCTGCCGGTGTGGATCAGCCGGCTGCCGACGCGCAGCGGACCGAGCACGCCGAGGATCAGGCCGTGCACGTGGAACAAGGGCAGCCCGTGCACCAGCGTGTCGCGTTCGGTCCAGTCCCACGCCTCGGCCAGCGCGTCGATCCCGGCCGCGATCGCGCGGCGGCTCAGCAGCACGCCCTTGGGCGCGCCGGTGGTGCCGGAGGTGTAGAGCACGAACGCCGTGCGGGACGGATCGGGTTCCGGGTGACTGTGCCAGTCGCGGGCGTGCAGCCGCACCGGCACCACCGGCAGGCCGGGTTCGTCCGGCGCGTCCCCGAGCCACGCCTGAGCTCCGGAGTCGCGCAGGATGTGCTCCCGTTCCGCGGGGCCGGAGTCCGGTGGCACCGGGACGACGGTGACCCCGGCGAGCAGGCAGCCCACCACCGCGATCACCGTCGTCGCCGTCGGCGCGGCGAGCACCGCGAGACGTTCGGCTCCGCCGATGCGGCGGGCCAGGGCACCGGCCGCGCCGAGGATGTCGCTGCGCGAGAGCGTGTGCCCGTCGATGCGGACCGCGTCGGGCAGGTCGTCGCCGCGCGCGACGGCCAGGGGGTTGAGGGAACGAAGCAGCGAAGACACGTCGGTCAGGATCGCACAGCCGCCGCGAGGGCGGCGCGGCGCGGCGGCGCCACCGTCCCGAGCACCGCGCCGAGCAGCACACCGACGAGGACGGCCACGCCGTGCCCGTCACCGGCCACCACCAGCACCGCGCCGGCGAGGCCGATGCCGACGGCGGCCGCGAGCACGGCCCCGCGGGCGCCGACCGCCAGCCACAGGCCCGCGATCGACCCCGCGACCGCGAACGACGCGCCCGAGCTGCCGGCACCGGTCGACGGCGACACGAACGCGGTGAACAGCCCGAACAGCAGCTGGCTCACCGCGAACAACCCGACCGCCCGGCCCGGGCCCCACACCCGCACCGCGACGGTCGCGACGACGGCGAGGAGGAGCAGATTCACCAGGGTGACGAACACGCCGCCGTCCTGCACGAGCACCGAGGTCAGAACCCGCCACCATTCGTCCTCGGCGCGGATCCGCAGCGGGTCGCGGCCGAACGTCCCGAGCAGCGACGGCACGGCCAGGCGCAGCAGCGACGGGACCGCGACGACGAGCCACAGCACGAGCGCGGTCACCGGCGGCGGCCACAGCAGCTGACCCGGCGGGGGCCACCACACCAGCCGCCCCGGCGGCGCGCACCGACGCTGCGCGAGCAGCACCGCGAGGGCCGCGACGAGGGCGAGCAGGAGCACCGAACCGGGGTCGGCCTCCGAGGTGCTCACGGGCGTCAATGTACCTGCGGACGTACCCGGCGTCCGGTTCCGTCGACGGCGGGTCCGCTCCCCCGGCGCCGGACGTTCAATCCCGTGACACCACCGAGCGCAGGAAGAACCGCAGGTTCGACGGCCGCTCCGCGAGCCGCCGCATCAGGTACCCGTACCACTGGGCCCCGTAGGGGACGTACACCCGCATGCGCAGGCCGGCGCCGGCGAGCCGGCGCTGTTCGAGGTCGCGGATCCCGTACAGCATCTGATGCTCGAATCCGTCCGGGCCGCGGGCGTACTCGGCGGCGAGCGGTCCCGCGGCCGCCACGATCGCCGGGTCGTGCGAGGCCACCATCGGATAGCCCTGCCCGGCCATGAGCACCCGCAGGCACCGCAGGTACGAGGCGTCCACCTCGGCGGAATCCTGGTACGCCACCGACGCCGGTTCGCGGTAGGCGCCCTTGCACAGCCGCACCCGCGAGCCCGGGCCGGACAGGTCGCGGCAGTCCGCCTCGGTGCGGCGCAGGTAGGCCTGCAGCACGGCACCGACCCAGGGGAAGTCCTCGCGCAGCCGCCGCACGATCGACAGGGTGGCGTCGGTGGTGGTGTGGTCCTCGGCGTCGACGGTGACCCACACCCCCGCCGCGGCGGCGGCCGCGCAGATCTGCCGGGCGTGCCCGAGCGCGATGCCGGGGCCCTCGGCGCCGAGGGCCAGGCCGAGCGCGGTGAGCTTGACCGACACCTCCACCGCCGGCATCGGCGCATCGCGCTCGACCAGCGGAGCCAGGTCGGCGATCAGCGCCTCGTATTCGGCGACGATCGCCCGGGCCTGCGCGAGATCGGTGGTGTCCTCCCCGAGGTGGTCGATGCTCACCGCCCGTCCGGTGCCGAGCAGGGCCTTCGTGGCCGCCAGCGCGTCGGGGCGGGTGTCCCCGGCGACGAACCGGTCGACGAGCCGGCGTGTCGGCGGCGCCGTGGTGACCAGCGCCCGGACGCGGGGCGACTTCGCGGCCGCGAGGATCACCGGCCGCAGCGGGTTCGACGCCAGCCGCGGCAGCGCCCGCGACGTCACGGGCGGCGACGGCAGCGGTTCCGAGGCGACCACGGACCTCACCCGCCCTTCATGTGCGGGTACCGGTAGTCCGTCGGTGGCACGAACGTCTCCTTGATCGTCCGCGCCGACACCCAGCGCAGCAGGTTCAGCGGCGAGCCCGCCTTGTCGTCGGTGCCGGACGCCCGGCCGCCGCCGAAGGGTTGCTGCCCCACCACCGCGCCCGTGGGTTTGTCGTTGACGTAGAAGTTGCCGGCCGCGAACCGCAGCGCGGCGGTGGCCTCCTCGACGGCCGCGCGGTCCTCGGCGATCACCGAGCCGGTGAGCGCGTAGGGGGCGCCGCGGTCGACGAGGTCGAGCACCCGCCGCCACGCGTCCGGCTCCGCGTCGTCGTAGACGTGCACACTCAGCACCGGACCGAAGTACTCCGTGCACATCGACTCGTCACCCGGATCGTCGGTGAGCAGGACGGTGGGCCGCACGAACCATCCGACCCACTGGTCGTACCCGCCGCCGACGGCGATCTCGATCGACTCGCGGTCGCGGGCCCGCTCGAGGGCGCCGACGACCTTCTCGTAGGCGGTCCGGTCGATCAGGGCGCCGCCGAAGTTCGACAGGTCGGTCACGTCGCCGTAGGTCAGGCTCTCGACCTCGTCGAGGAACTCGGTGCGCATGCGCCGCCACAGGGAGCGGGGCAGGAACGCCCGCGACGCCGCCGAGCACTTCTGCCCCTGATATTCGAAGGCCCCCCGGATCAGGGCCGTGGACAGCACGCCCGGATCGGCCGACGGGTGCGCGAGGACGAAGTCCTTGCCGCCGGTCTCCCCCACCAGCCGCGGATACGTGCGGTAGCCGTCGATGTTGGCCCCGACCTCCCGCCACAGGTGCTGGAACGTCCGGGTCGACCCGGTGAAGTGGATACCGGCCAGCCGCGGATCGCGCAGGAGCACCTCCGACGCGACCCGGCCGTCCCCGGTGATCAGATTGATCACGCCCGGCGGCATCCCCGCCGCCTCGAGCAGGCGCATCGTCCAGTACGCCGACAGGGACTGCGTCGGTGCGGGCTTCCACACCACGGTGTTGCCCAGCAGCGCCGGAGCGGTGGGCAGGTTCCCGGCGATCGCCGTGAAGTTGAACGGGGTGATCGCGTACACGAACCCCTCGAGCGGCCGGTAGTCCATCCGGTTCCACACACCCGGCGACGAATACGGCTGGTCGGCGAGCAGCACCCGGGCGAAGTGCACGTTGAATCGCCAGAAGTCGACCAGTTCGCACGGCGCGTCGATCTCCGCCTGCTGCACCGACTTGGACTGGCCCAGCATGGTGGCGGCCGCGATCGTCTCCCGCCACGGCCCGGCCAGCAGGTCGGCGGCCCGCAGCAGCACGGCCGCGCGGGCGTCGAACGACATCTCCCGCCACGCGGGGGCCGCGGCCGTCGCCGCCTCGACGGCCGCCGTCGCCTCCGCCGGGGTGGCGTTGCGCAGGGTGCCGAGCACCGCGTGATGGTTGTGGGGCTGCACGATGTCGAAGCGATCGCCCTCACCGTGCACGTGCTCGCCGCCGATGACGTGCGAGACGTCCACCGGTTCGGCCGCCAGCTCCTTCAGCTTGGCGGTCAGACGCTCCCGCTCCGGCCTGCCGGGAGCGTAGGTGTGGACCGGCTCGTTGGCCGGCGCAGGAACTGCAGTGACGGCGTCCATGGGGCCTCCCTGGGCCCAGGGTAGCGCCGAACACGGCGTCGCATACGGCAATCCTGCTCGGGCAGCGTCGCTTCCGCCGCGCGCCGCCGCGCGCGCATCACATCAGCCGGTGCGCGCACATCACGTCAGCCGGTGCGCGCACATCACATCAGCCGCTGCGCGCGCATCACATCAGCCGCTGCGCGGCGGCCGCGATCCTCTCGTCCGAGGCCGTCAGCGCGATCCGCACGTGCTGGACGCCGCCGGGACCGTAGAACTCGCCCGGGGCCACGAGGATCCCGCGTTCGGCGAACCAGTCCACCGTCGCGCGGCACTCCTCGCCGCGGCTCGCCCACAGGTACAGGCCGGCTTCGGAGTGATCCACCGTGAACCCGGCACCGCGGACGGCCGCGAGCAGCACCTCGCGGCGCTTGCGGTACAGCTCGCGCTGCGCGTTCTCGTGTTCGTCGTCGTTCAGCGCGACGGTCATCGCCGACTGGATCGGCAGCGGCACCATCATGCCGGCGTGCTTACGCACCTCGAGCAGGTCCGCGACGAGTTCGGCGTCGCCGGTGACGAAGCCGGCGCGGTAGCTGGCCAGGTTCGACGTCTTCGACAGCGAGTGCACCGCGAGCAGGTTCGTGTGGTCGCCGTCGCACACGCTCGGGTGCAGGATGGACAGTGCCTCACCCTCCCAGGTCAGGCCCAGGTAGCACTCGTCGGAGACGACGATCGCGTCCCGGCTGCGCGCCCAGTCCACCACCTTGCGCAGGTGTTCGAGGCCGAGCACCTTGCCCGTCGGGTTCGACGGCGAGTTCACGAACACCAGCGCCGCGCCCTCGGGTCCCAGGCGGTTGAGGCCGTCGGCACGAATGATCCGCGTGCCGGCGAGCAGCGCTCCCACCTCGTACGTCGGGTACGCCAGCTCGGGGATCACCACCAGGTCGCTGCCGCCGAGGCCGAGGAGGCTCGGCAGCCACGCGATCATCTCCTTGGTGCCGATGGCCGGCAGGATCGCGGACGCGTCGATGCCGGTGACGCCGTAGCGTCGGGCCAGCGCCCCGACCGCGGCAGCGCGCAGCGCTTCCGTGCCGTGGGTGGTCGGATACCCGGATTCCTCCGCGACGGCGAGCAGCGCCTCACGGATGACCGGGGCGACGGGGTCGACGGGGGTGCCGACCGAGAGATTGACGATGCCGCCGGGGTGCGCGGCCGCCTTCTCCTTCGCGCCGGTCAGCGAGTCCCACGGAAAGTCCGGCAGGCTCGCGGCCACCGAACGACGAGTGCGCGTCACGGTACCGCCGATCACTATTCCTCGCCCATGGGCGGCAGGGCCTTGACGAACGGCGGGTCGTAGTCGACCTTGCCGAGCTTCGCGGCGCCACCCGGGGATCCGAGATCGTCGAAGAAGTCGACGTTGGCCTTGACGTACGCGCTCCACTCGTCCGGCACGTCGTCCTCGTAGAAGATCGCCTCGACGGGGCACACCGGCTCGCAGGCACCGCAGTCCACGCACTCGTCCGGATGGATGTACAGCATGCGACCGCCCTCGTAGATGCAGTCGACCGGGCATTCCTCGATGCACGCCTTGTCCAACACGTCCACGCACGGTTCCGCAATCGTGTACGTCACTGGTGTTCTCCCTGCCTCTCTGGTCGCCCGCCCACCTGCACGGTCACGCCGAATCGGGGCGCGCTCCGCGTCCGTCGACGTCCAGTATCCCCCGCCGCGGGGACACCCCTCCGAGTTAGGGTGCCCTGACTAGACGGGCCCCGGCTGGGCGCCCAGCCACTGCTGCCCGTCCGCGGCGGCCCGGGACAGGGCGGACCGCTCGCCGACGTATCCGGCCAGTGCCCCCACCAGCGGCAGCACGCCGAGCGCGCGCCACGCGCCCGACGGCTGCGGACGCCGCGCGAATTCCGCGTTCACCGCGCGGACCAGGTCGATCGTCGACCGCACCGGACGCCGCACCCACGACAGCGGCGTCCCGGTTTCGCCCGTGCCGAGGAGGTCGCGGCGGCACAGCACGGCCGCGAGCATCCGCACCTGGCGGTCGCGGTCGTGGATTCCGCGTTCCCGGGCGACGGCGAGCAGCACGATCGCCTGGTTGACGAAGCCGAGCGCGTCCTGCAGCGGCAGCATCCGGCCCACCACCCCGAGCATGCCGGAGAACGCGACGGGCAGCGTCGAGACCGAGCCGAGCCCGCCGACCCACCAGTTCACCCGCTCCTGTTCCGACGCGGCCGCCCACGCCGCCGTGCCCGGCACGCGACCGGCGTCGAGCACGGCCGCGGCCGCGTCGAGCACCTGCTCGACCGGGGTCCGCTCCCGCACCGTGGGCACGAACGTGCGGGCCTTGAGACCGAACGGGTCGAGGTACGCCAGGTCGAACAGCGGCCCGACGCCCGCGGCGGTCGCATCCAGGGCCGCCGCGACGACCCCGTCGCCCAGCCTGGGGCTCACCGGCCGGCCCCGCTGAGGGCGCCCCCGTCGACAGCGAGCGGCGCGTAGGCGGTGCTCCGCTGACGGGCCGGGCGACCGATGCCCTCGGCGATCGCCACGAGTTCTGCCACGGTCTTCTCCGAGCCGTGCTGGGAACCCGCCATCCGGGAGATCGTCTCCTCCATCAGGGTGCCGCCGAGGTCGTTGGCGCCGCCCTGCAGCATCGCCTGCGTGCCGGCGACACCCAGCTTGACCCAGCTGGTCTGGATGTTGTCGATCCGGCCGTGCAGCATGATCCGCGCCAGCGCGTGCGCGGCGCGGTTGTCGCGCAACGTCGGACCGGGCCGCGACGCGCCGGCCAGGTACAGCGGCGACGACTGGTGCACGAACGGCAGCAGCACGAACTCCGTGAAGCCGCCGGTGCGGTCCTGGATCCCACGCAGCACGTTCAGGTGCCCCACCCAGTGGTGCGGCTGATCGACGTGGCCGTACATCATCGTCGAGCTGGACCGCAGCCCCACCTCGTGTGCGGTGGTGACCACCTCGATCCACTCCGCGGTGGGCAGCTTGCCCTTGGTGAGCACCCAGCGGACCTCGTCGTCGAGGATCTCCGCGGCGGTGCCGGGGATCGTATCGAGGCCGGCCTCACGCAGCTCGGTCAGCCAGTCGCGGACGGACACGCCGCTGCGGGAGACGCCGTTGGCGATCTCCATCGGGGAGAAGGCGTGCACGTGCATCGACGGCACCCGCTCCTTGACCGCGCGGACCAGGTCGGCGTAGCCGGTGACGGGCAGTTCCGGGTCGATGCCGCCCTGCATGCACACCTCGGTGGCACCGGCGACGTGCGCCTCCCACGCCCGGTCCGCGACCTCCGCGGTGGACAGGGTGAACGCGTCGGCGTCGCCCTTGCGCTGCGCGAACGCGCAGAACCGGCAGCCGGTGTAGCAGATGTTGGTGAAGTTGATGTTCCGGTTGATCACGAACGTGACGTCGTCGCCGACCGTGTCCCGTCGCAGCTGGTCGGCCAGGGCGACGACCGCCTCGAGGCCGGGCCCGTCGGCGTGCGCGAGGGCGACGTACTGGGCGTCGGTACAACCGGCGGGGTCCTTCTCCGCCGCGCGCAGCGCCGAGAGCACGTCCCCGTCCAACCGCACCGGGGCATTCGCGCCGAGTGCGAGGACCTGCTCGCGCACGGTGTCCCAGTCGCCGAACGCGCTGCCGAGGTCGGAGCGGTACTCGGTGTTGCGCCCGGTCACGTCGATCTCGGAGTTCAGATCCACGCGGCCGCTGGACTCCCAATCGAGGTCGGGCTCCTGCCACGGCTGCCCCTGCGGGGTCACGTCCCGGGCCAGACCGGTCGCCGGGTCCGCCAGCGCGCGCACGTGGGCGGCGATCCGCGGGTCGATCCACGGCTGCCCGGCCAGCACGTACTGCGGCTGGGCCGCGATCCGCTCGGTGAGGGTGAACCCGGCGTCGGCGCTGATCCGTGCGAGCGCGTCCAGGTTCGGCCACGGCCGTTCCGGGTTGACGTGGTCCGGGGTCAGCGGTGAGACCCCGCCCCAGTCGTCGACGCCCGCGGCGAGCAGCGCGCGGCACTCGTCGGCGGCGACGAGGTTCGGCGGCGCCTGGATGCGCATGGACGGGCCGAGCACGAGCCGGGCCACGGCGATCGCGGCCCGGAACTCGTCGAGTCCGGCGTCGTCCACGTCGCGCATCGCGGTGTCGTCCTTCGCCCGGAAGTTCTGCACGATCACTTCCTGGATATGTCCGAACGCCTTGTGCTGCTTGCGGATTGCCGCGATGGATTCGGCGCGCTCGGTGAGCGTCTCGCCGATGCCGACGAGGATGCCGGTCGTGAACGGCACCGACAGCCGGCCCGCGTCGGTGAGCACCCGCAGCCGTACCGCCGGGTCCTTGTCGGGGCTGCCGTAGTGGCACTCCCCCTGCTCGGTGAACAACCGGGTCGACGTGGTCTCGAGCATCATGCCCATCGACGGGGCCACCGGCTTGAGACGGGACATCTCGGCCCAGCTCATCACCCCGGGGTTCAGGTGCGGCAGCAGCCCGGTCTCCTCGAGAACCCGGATCGCCATCGCGCGCACGTAGTCGAGGGTCGAGTCGTAGCCCCGCTCGTCGAGCCACTGCCGCGCCTCCGGCCAGCGCTCCTCGGGCCGGTCACCGAGCGTGAAAAGCGCTTCCTTGCAACCCAGTTCGGCTCCACGCCGGGCGATGTCCAGGATCTCGTCGGGCTCGAGATACATCCCCTGCCCGGCGGCGCGCAGCTTGCCCGGCACGGTCACGAACGTGCAGTAGTGGCAGCGGTCCCGGCACAGCCGGGTGATGGGGACGAACACCTTGCGGGAATAGGTGACCGTGCCCGGCCGGCCCGCCGCGAGCAGACCGGCGTCGCGCACCCGGGCGGCCGAGGCACACAGGTCCTCGAGATCCGATCCCCGGGCGGCGAGCAGGATCGCGGCCTCGTCGACGTTGAGCGTCGCCCCGTCCCGCGCGCGCCGCAACGCCCGCCGCATGCCCGACGGCGAAACCCGCACAGGATCCGCCGCGGACGACGCGGGCCCGGCCGCGCCGGCGCGGACCGAGGGCAGGGGCAACATCGCGGGCGTGGCACCGTCGTGGGTCGAATCGGTCATTCGCCGATCATGCGCCACCCGCCGTACCCATGCCACCTCGGGGGCACGTCCCCGGCGAACTCACTCGCGGGGATAGTCCTCGTCTCCCGGGACGACCCGGCTCTGCTCGAGAACGTCCGCGGGCTCCACCTCGAGCGGCACCGAGGTCACCTCGTCGTCGGCCGGTTCGTCCTCGGCCGGCATCTCCTGCTCGATCCGATCGGCCTCGGGCAGTTCCGTGTATTCGGTGGTCTCCGATGATTCGGTCACGGCGGTCCTCCTCCTCGTGTCGACTCCGAACCCGGTCGCGGCATTGCCGGGTTTGCTCGCCCGATCAGCTTAGCCTGGAACCGACTGGACACCACCGACGAGGAGAACCGCGTGAACCGGGACGACCCCCCGCCGCCCCCGGCAGCCGGCAGGGCCGCCCCGCCGCCGGTGACGATGGCCGATCCGGCGTGGCGCCCCAGCCCGAGGGCGCGGCTGCTGTGGGCGGTGAGCGCCGCACTGCTGTGGGTGCCGGTCGTGGCCGCGCAGGTGGTGTGGGCGATAGTCGACTCCGGCCGGCACCCGGGTTGGCACGTCGCCGCCGGCGTCGCCACCGCGGTTCTCGCCGTCGCGCACGTGGCCGTGATGCCGCTGTGGCGGTACCGGGTGCACCGCTGGGAGATCACCGACACCGCCGTGTACACGCGCTCGGGGTGGCTCACCCAGGAACGCCGGATCGCGCCGATCTCCCGGATCCAGTCGGTCGACACGGAGCGCGGCCCGATCGAACGATGGCTCGGCCTCGCCACCGTCACCGTCACCACCGCCTCGTCCGCGGGCGCCGTGGAGATCACCGCTCTCGACGTCGGGGTCGCCGACGCCACCGCCGCCCGGCTCACCGCGATCGCCGGCAGCAGCCAGGCCGATGCCACGTGAGCGACGTACCCGTGCCGCCGGAGCGGGAGGACGCCCCCGCCCTCGCCGCCGAGGCCGAGCAGCCGTGGTTGCGGCTGGATCCGCGGATGCTGCTGATCCACCCCGTCGAGGAGGTACTGCGGCTGCTGCCGGTGCTGGTGGCGTCGGTGCTGCTCGGCAGCAGCAGCGGCAATCACGGCTGGGGCCTGGCGGTGGCCGCGCTGCTGGTGGTGATCGGCATGCTGCGCTGGTTCACCACGACCTACCGGATCGGACCGGTGCACGTGGAGCTGCGCCGGGGCCTGCTGCAGCGCCAGCTGCTGTCGGTGCCGCGCAGCCGCATCCGGTCCGTGGACGTCGAACAGCGCCTGCTGCACCGGCTGCTCGGGCTGGCGGTGGTGCGGATCGGGACCGGCCAGCGGACCGGCGCCGGACGCGACCGCAACCGGTTCGAGCTGAACGGCCTGGCGGTCGGTGCCGTGCCGGCGCTGCGCGCCGCCCTGCTCAGCACGCACCCGGGGGCGCCGGACGAGGCGGCCGGGGCGGCCGCCCCGGCCGAAACCGCGATCGCCCGGTTCCAGCCGGGCTGGGTGCGCTACGCCCCGTTCTCGACCACGGGGCTGGTCACCGTCGCGGCGGTGGTGGGACTGGCCTTCCAGTACGGGATCGCCGAGCGGCTCGGCGAGTCGGCCACCGTCGAGCGCGGGCTGTCGTCGATCGAGGCCGCCGGCCCGTTCGTCGCCGCCGTGCTCGGCCTGCTCGTCCTGGGCGTGGTGGCGAGCCTGGCGGCGTGCGTGCGGTACGTGCTGCTGTACGCGGACCTGTCGGTCACCGACGACGGGCGGATGCTGCGGGTCGGGCACGGCCTGCTGCGGCACCGGCACACCACCCTGGACCGGCGCCGCCTGCGCGGCGTGAGCCTTCGCGAGCCGCTTGCGCTGCGCCTGGCCGGCGGGGCCCGCCTGGACGCGGTGATGACCGGCGTCGCCGCCGAGCACGGCGAGTCGTCGCTGCTGCTGCCGCCCGCGCCCTCCGCCGAGGCGCGACGGGTCGCGGCAGCGGTACTGCGCGACACGCGGCAGCTCGACGCCCCGCTGCGGCCGCACGGGCCGGCGGCGCGGCGGCGACGGTTCACCCGGGCGCTGAGTCCCGTGGCGCTGGCCGTCGCCGCCGGTGCGACGGCGGTCGCGGTCACCGGCCGCACGGTCCCGGTGGCGGCATGGGGTCCGGCGGTCGCGGCTGTCACGGTGGCGGCGGTGGGGCTGGCGTGGGATCGCTACCGCAGCCTGGGGCATGCCGTGCTGGGGGCGGGGCCGCAGGACGCGACGTCGTGGCTGATCACCCGCGGCGGGTCGCTGGATCGGCGCCGCGTCTCGCTCGAGGCGGACGGCATCATCGGCTGGACGGTGCGGCAGACGTTCTTCCAGCGCCGCGCCGGGGTGGCGACGGTCGTCGCCGCGACCCCGGCCGGTACGGGCCGCTACGCGGTGGTGGACCTCCCCGCGGAGCAGGCGTGGGCGCTGGTCGAGGCGGTCACTCCCGGGGCCGGCGACGGATGGGTGCGCCGATGAACCCGATCGATCGGCCCCCGGACCTGGCCGCGCTCGACGCGCGCCTGATCGAGTGCCGGGCCTGCCCGCGCCTGGTCGCGTGGCGGGAGCAGGTGGGCCGCGAGAAGCGTGCCGCATACCGCGACGAGGAGTACTGGGCGCGTCCCGTGCCCGGGTTCGGACCGGCGGATGCGTCCCTGCTGATCGTGGGCCTGGCCCCGGCCGCGCACGGCGGCAACCGGACCGGCCGGATGTTCACCGGCGACCGCTCGGGCGACTTCCTGTACGCCGCGCTGCACGCGGCGGGCCTGGCGTCGCAGCCCACCGCGACGCACCGCGGCGACGGCCTCGAACTGTTCGGCACCCGCGTCACGTCGCCGGTGCACTGCGCGCCGCCGGCCAACCGGCCGACGCCGCAGGAGCGGGACACGTGCCGCACCTGGCTCGACGCGGAGCTGCAGCTGCTGGCGCCGACGTTGCGCTCGGTCGTGGTGCTCGGCGGCTTCGGATGGCGGGCGCTGCTCCCGGTGCTCGACGACGCCGGCTGGGCCGTGCCGCGTCCCCGCCCCGGATTCGGGCACGGCACGGCGGTGGAACTGCGGCCGCGCGGCGACGCTGCGGACCGCAGGCCGCTGCACGTGTTCGGTTGCTATCACGTGAGCCAGCAGAACACGTTCACCGGCCGGCTCACCCCGGCCATGCTCACCGCCGTGCTCACGGACGCGGCGCGGGCTGCCGGACTGCGCTCGTGAGCGCGGCCATGCGGGCGACGAACAGGTGCAACCCGGCGGGGGCGAGCGCACCGACCGGCAGCAGCAGGGTCCGCCAGTCGGCGACGAGGAGCTGATCGCCGCCGGGACCGCCGGCCAGGCACACCACGAAGCCGACGATCCACGCCAGCAGCGGCCACGCCGCGCGCGAGGCGGACCCGGTCTCGGCGCGCATCGCCATCACCAGGAGCATGTTCGCCGCGCCGGCCAGCACGATCGTGATCGGGAACGGCACCGTGCCGATGTACAGGCCGAGGAAGAACACGGACAGCAGCGCGCAGAGGAAGCCGTCGAAGGTCAGCAGCGCGACGATGCCCGGCCGCGGCTTCGGCGCCGGCGGGGCGGGAGCTTCGGTGGCTGTGGTGGCGGGATCGACCGTCATCGTTCGATAGTGCGCCACCGGCGCGGGTGGGTGGTCACCGGGTCCCGGCCGATCACGGCACCGGCGGGTAACCCATGAGCGTCAGCACGTGGCTGGCCTGGTCCGCGAATCCGTAGAGCGCCTGGTAGTAGGCGGCGTTGATCTGGTCCGCGTAGGGACGCAGCGAATCGACGAATGCGACGATCTGGTTCTGGACGGACCAGTTGTACATCAGGACCCTCTCGTGTGACCACGATCACCTGTCCGGTGCTCGTGGTCACACTAACTCAGCCCGGCGAAGAGGTCACGCTCCCGGCCGGAGCCGTCGACGTCGCCGCGGTCGCCCCGGACGAGCACGTAGTGCTCCTGCTCCAGCACGGGCTGCGCGACGAGGTTGGACAGGGCGAACTGTGCTCCGCCGGGCGCGACGACGACCTGGGTCGCGTGCGCCGCCAGGGCCGCCCGCTTGGCGTCGAGCACGCCGGCGACGTCGACCACGGTGGTGACCTGTTCGTCGGGCACGCACGGCAGGTCGTCGGGGCCGGGACGCTGCCACCCGTCGGGCAGGCCGGTCATCTCCGCGATGCCGCGGCGCAGGGCGCTCGCCTCGGTGACGGTCCAGTACAGCTTCGCCGGATCCCACGGTGCGCCGGCGTGCGGGTAGGCGCCGGTCCCCGCGGCCTCGACCGCTGCGGTCACGACGTGATGCACCCGGATGTGGTCGGGGTGGCCGTAACCGCCCACGGGGTCATAGGTGACCACCACGTGCGGGCGCAGTTCCCGGATCACCGCGACGAGTGCGGCCACCGCCTCGTCGCGGTCGGCGTTCACCCAGGCCCGCGGGTTCGCGGCCGACGGGGTGCCGGCCATCCCGGAGTCGCGCCAATGCCCGGCGCCGCCGAGGAAGCGGGGCGCGGGCACGCCGAGGGCGGCCAGCGCCCGGCCGAGCTCGTGGATGCGATAGCCACCGAGCTGATCGGCCCGGTCGGCGGTGAGCTGCGCCCATTCGTCGCCGACGACCTCGCCCTCCTCCCCGAGGGTGCACGTCACGACGGTGACCTCGGCGCCCTCGGCGGCGTAGCGGGCGATGGTGCCGCCCGTGGTGATGGATTCGTCGTCGGGATGGGCGTGCACCAGCAGCAGGCGTTTCGGCGCGGGGGCGTTCCGATCGGTCACGGTGTGGTCCTCCACCAGTTCTGCGCGTCGGACAGGGAACCGGCAGGGATCGAGCCGGCCAGCGTCACGCCCTCGACGCCGGGTCCCGCGGCGATCACGGTGCGGTCCTGCACGATCGGCAGGGTGACGGCGAGGTCCCACAGCTTCGGCTGCGCCCCGGCCAGGACGGCGGGCACGTCGCCGGCGCCGCGCAGGGCCCCGGCGAGTTCCGGGTCGAGGGTGGGGTCGCACACCCCGGACACGTTGCTCGGTGCGGCGAGTTGCGCCTCGGCGGCCTCGATCTCGTCGTCGGGAACCGGCCCGGCGTCACCGTCGGGAACCGGCCCGGCGTCACCGTCCGGAACGGACTCGGCGTCACCGTCCGGAACGGACTCGGCGTCACCGCCGGGGGCGGGCTCCGGCGTCGGGGTGGGTGCGGGAGCCGGCTCGACGGAGCCGGGGCCCTGCTCGGGAAGCACTGGGGGGCAACCGAATCGGGACAGCGCAGCGGTGGCGGGGTCGCCTCCGGCGCGCGTCCAGCCGACCACCGCATGCACGGTCCCCTCGACGAGGGCGTCGCCGTAGAGCTCGTCCGGCGGCAACGTCGTCACGGTGGCGGCGACGCCGGCCCCACGCAGCTGGTCCGCGGCGGTGCGGGCGACGGCGTCGGCCACCGGCGAGTTCTCCGGCACGCCCAGCACGAGGGTGAGCGGCACGCCGCCCTGGGCGAGCAGACCCGTGGTCGCGGTCTCGGGCGCCGGGGTGCCGGTTGCGTCGATCGTCGCCGGGCCGGCCGGTACATACCCGGCCCCGGCGAGGAGCGCGAGGGACTCCTCGCGGCCGGGCCGCGGCGGCATCGTCGGCGAATAGCCGGGATCGGACGGGGCGAGCACCTGCGCGCGGGCCGCGACGACGGCCGATTCCGTGCCGGCCGCGACGGTGGCCAGCAGGTCCGGGTCGAGAAGCCCGAGGACGGCCCGGCGCACGCGCGGATCGGCGAACTCGGTCGTGCGGCCGTTGAGGGTCAGCTCGAGGACGCGGGGCTGCAGCTGGGTGCCGGTGCGCACCTGCGGGATCGCGCCGAGCTGGGCGAGCAGCGCGGATCCCCCACCGTGCATCTGCGCGACCTGCGCGTCGCCGGTGCGAATGGACTCGGCGAGCTGCGCGTCGGTTCCGCCGCGGCGCAACAGGATCCGGTCGGGCCGGGCCGGCGTGCCCCAGAAGCGATCGTTGCGTTCGAGCAGGATCTCGCCGCGGCCGCGGTCGACGGACTTGACATGGAACTGCCCGCCGGACACCGGGATCGATTCGGCGAGGCTCGTGGTGAAACCGCCCGGAGTGTCCTTGACGAGGTGAGCCGGCAGCAGGTGGGTGAACAGTTCCCGCCACGCCGGGTAGGGCTCGCGCAGCGTGACGGTGACGGTCTTGCCGCCGCCGGAGGATCCGACGTCCTCGATGAGGCGGTATCCGGCGGGATCGACCACACCGGGCTGGGTGATCATCTGCTGCCACAGGTACCGGAAGTCCTCGGCGGCGATGGGCGCGCTGTCGGACCACTGCGCCTCGTCGCGCACCTGATAGGTGATGGTGAACGGGGCCTGCGAGGTGACCTCGGCCGATGCGAGGACGGACTCGTCGAGCACCCAGGCGGAGGCGCCGGGCCGCGCGGGGTCGGGCACGGGCCGGAACGCGCTCGGCAGCACCATCCCGGCGACGGTGTTGCCGACGGGCGACTGGTCGGCGAGCAGGTGCGGGTTGAGCCCGGCGCCCACGTCGTCGACGGCCACCACGACGGTGTTGAGCTGGGGAACCGGGGTGGGGGTCCGGGTGGGCTCGGTCTGCTCGATCGGCGGCGGCGGATCGGCGGTGCACGCCGTCAACCCCAGCACCGCGGCGACCGCGGTGATCCCGGCGATCCTGCGCATCCGGCCTCCCTTCCCTCCGGGATGCGGCGGCGGTCCCGGCCGCGCCGGGACCACCACTGCCGCGACTACTTGTTGCGAGCCTTCTCCCGCGAGCGGGCGCGGGCCCGGTCGGTGGCCGACAGGTGCACCTTGCGGACACGGAGGATCTCCGGGGTGACCTCGACGCACTCGTCGGACGCGCAGAACTCCATGGCCTCCTCGAGGCTCAGGGTGATCGGCTTCGCGAGGGTCTCCATCACGTCGGCCGTGGAGGAGCGCATGTTGGTGAGCTTCTTCTCGCGGGTGACGTTGATGTCGAGGTCCTCGGCGCGCGGGTTGATGCCCACGACATGGCCCTCGTAGGTGTCGCTGCCCGGCTCCACGAAGAAGGTGCCGCGGTCGCCGAGCTGGATCATGGCGAACGGCGTGACCGAGCCCGAGCGGTCGGAGACCAGCGAGCCGGTGTGCCGTGCGCGGATCTCCCCGGCCCACGGGGCGTAGCCGTGGAAAACGGCGTTGGCGATGCCCGTGCCACGGGTCTCGGTGAGGAAGTCGGTGCGGAACCCGATGAGGCCGCGCGACGGGACGATGAACTCCATGCGCACCCATCCGGCGGCGTGGTTGGACATCTGCACCATCTTGCCCTTGCGGGCCGCGAGCAGCTGGGTGATCGCGCCGAGGTGTTCCTCGGGGCTGTCGATGGTGAGTTCCTCGTAGGGCTCGTGCACCTTGCCGTCGACCTGCCGGGTGACCACCTGCGGCTTGCCGACGGTCAGCTCGAAGCCCTCGCGGCGCATCTGCTCGACGAGGATGGCCAGCGCCAGCTCGCCGCGGCCCTGCACCTCCCAGGCGTCGGGGCGGCCGATGTCGAGCACGCGCAGCGACACGTTGCCGACCAGCTCCGAGTCGAGACGGGACTTGACCATGCGCGCGGTCAGCTTGTGGCCCTGCACGCGGCCGACGAGCGGCGACGTGTTGGTGCCGATGACCACCGAGATGGCCGGCTCGTCGACCGTGATGCGCGGCAGGGCGACCGGGTTGTCCACGTCGGCAAGGGTGTCGCCGATCATGATGTCCGGGATACCGGCGACGGCGACGATGTCGCCGGCGACGGCGACGTCACCGGGCCGGCGCTCGACACCGATGGTCTGGAGCAGCTCGGTGATCTTCACGTTCTTCACGCCGTCGGCGTGCATCCACGCGACGGTCTGGCCCTTGCGCAGCTCGCCGTTGTGGATGCGCAGCAGCGCCAGGCGGCCGAGGAACTCGGAGGCGTCGAGGTTCGTGACGTGGGCCTGCAGCGGTGCGGCCGGATCACCCTTGGGGGCGGGGATGTACTTCATGAGGACGTCGAACAGCGCGTCGAGGTTCTCGGCGGAGGGCGCCTGTCCGTTCTCGGGCTGTTCCGTCGACGCCTTGCCCTCGCGCCCGGAGGCGTACAGGACCGGCAGGTCCAGCAGCTGCTCGGCGGCCTCGGAGGCCTCGTCGTCGAGGTCGGAGGCAAGGTCGAGCAGCAGGTCGTGGGTCTCCTCGACGACCTCGGCGATGCGGGCGTCGGGGCGGTCGGTCTTGTTGACCACCAGCAGCACCGGCAGCGACGCGGAGAGCGCCTTGCGCAGCACGAAGCGGGTCTGCGGCAGCGGGCCCTCGGACGCGTCGACGAGCAGGACGACGCCGTCGACCATGGACAGGCCGCGCTCGACCTCGCCACCGAAGTCGGCGTGACCGGGGGTGTCGATCACGTTGATGACGGTGACGGTGCCGTCGCCGTTGTACCGGTGCACGGCGGTGTTCTTCGCGAGAATGGTGATGCCCTTCTCGCGCTCGAGGTCACCGGAGTCCATGACCCGGTCGACGAGTTCCGCGCGCTCGGCGAAGGCGCCCGACTGGCGCAGCATGGCGTCGACGAGGGTGGTCTTTCCGTGGTCGACGTGCGCGACGATGGCGACGTTGCGGAAACTGGCGGTGCTCACGCGATGGCTCTCCTGGCTGTTGTCCGGCCACACGGCACTGGACCCAGACGGCACCTCGCCCGTACGGCGTTCTTGCGGTGGCCGCGTCGCGAATGCGAGTCACCCGTTCGCGGCCGCGAACGGCCCGCACAGGCACTGCGGCCTCCAATACAGTACAGGCCGGACGTGGTACCTCGCGCCCGCCGACGGCTGATTCACCAGTTCGCGGGCCGGAGCGTGACGTTCGCCACGTCCCGGCGCACTGTTCGGCGAACCCGCCGGCGGCTGCGGGCCGCCGAAACCGGCTCGCCGGGCGCCTCCGCCTTTATTAGGGCATGCTAACCTTCCAATTGATGTGACCAGGGGCCCAGTGCTGTGGTCCGGGACCCACCGACGAAAGGCCGGCGACACGGATGGGCAAGGTGAAGGCGAGCAGGGTCGCGCAGCTCGAGCCCAAGAAGAAGTGCTGCCGCAAGAAGACCCGCTGTGTGCGCTGCCCCGTGGTGATCATGCGGATGAAGAGGCTCGAGCACGAGGGCCTCGGCGGGAAGGAACTCGCGAAGCGCCTGAAGAAGGCCCGCGCCGCCTGACCGCCCGCCCCGTCAGCGCCCGAGGTGCGCGCGCAGCTCCGGCAGCCACAGCCGGTCGTTCGGCACCAGGTCGATCTGCTCCAGCTCGTCGGCGTCCACCCAGCACAGTGCCGCGTGTTCGAGCGGCCGCGGTTCCCCGGAGAGCAGCTCCACCCGGTAGGCACGCAGCACCCGGCCGCCGTCCAGCGGCACCCCGACCCCGACCCGCTGCGCACCGGCGACCTCCACGCCCAGTTCCTCGCGCAGCTCCCGGCGCAGCGCCGCCTCGGCGGACTCCCCCGGCTCGGCCTTGCCGCCCGGCAGCTCCCACAGCCCCGCGAGCTCCGGCGGCCCGATGCGCTGGGCCAGCAACAGCCGGCCGTCGCGGAAGATCGCCCCGGCCACTACCTCGTCCGCCCGGCCCGTCGTTGCACTCATGTGCGGCATCGTCCCAGAATGGGGCATGGCCGAGTTGCTCTCCGACGCCGACATCGATGCCGCCCTCGCCCAGCTGCCCGAGTGGCGACGGGACGGGAACGCGATCGTGCGGACCGTCGAGTCCTCCTCGTTCCCCGCGGCCGTCGCGCTGGTGGACAGGGTGGCCGAGGCCGCCGAGGCGGCGAACCACCACCCCGACATCGACATCCGCTGGCGGAAGGTGACCTACTCGCTGTCCACCCATTCCGCCGGCGGGATCACCGGGTCGGACGTGGAGCTGGCCCGGAAGATCGACGCGCTGGCCCGCGGCTGACGGGCGGGGCCGCAGCCGGGCGCCCGGTGTAGACGATCCACGCGTACACCGCCAGCACCCCCACCACGTTGCACGCGCCCGCCCAGGCCAGCAGGGCGGGGCGGGAGATGTCCCACATCGAGTCCTGCGCCAGGCCGAGGAGCCACGGCACCCCGACGACGGTCAGCACCGCCCAGAACCCGGCGAGCACACGGGTGCCGAGGCGGCCGGCGAGCGGCCCGTAGACCAGCCACAGCAGCATCGGCAGCACCCACACCCAGTGGTGCATCCAGGAGATCGGCGACACCAGCAGCCCGAACAGTTCGACGACGACGATCGTGCCGAGCCGGTCGTCCGGGCCGAGGGCACGCCAGGCCGCGACGGCGAGCGCCGCCGAGGCCGCGACAGCCGCCAGCCACAGCGGCCCGGTGCCCACGTCGTGTCCCACGATGCGGCTCAGCGCTCCGCGCAGCGACTGGTTCCAGACCGACCCCACCGGCCCGATCCGGTCGGCGTCGCCGAACAACGTGGTGAAGTAGGTCCGCGCCTGGTCGCCGAGGACCAGCCAGCTGACGGCGACGGTGGCGGCGAAGGTCGCCGCGGAGAAGAACGCCGCCGCCCAGCGGCGACGCGCCACGAAGTACATGCCGGCGATCGCCGGGGTCAGCTTGATGCCGGCGAGCAATCCGACCAGTCCGCCCGAGAGCCACCAGCGGTTGCTGCGGACCGCGACCATCACGCCGAAGGCCAGGAACACGTTGACCTGTCCGTAGTCGAGGGTCGTGCGGATGGGCTCCGTCCAGATGCCCGCCGCCGTCCACACGAGCGCGACCGCCGTCCAGCGCGCGCCGTGCGCCGCGGAACCGAACAGCAACTCGAGGCAGATGCGCAGGAGGCCGAACAGGGCGGCGACGGTCAGCAGCTGCCACGCCACCCCGACCACCGGGAAGGGCAGATAGTGCAGCGGGAAGAAGACCAGTGCCGCGAACGGCGGGTAGGTGAAGGGCAGGGAGAACTCGGGAGTGTCCCGGGTGTAGGTGAAGTCGTACAGTTCGCCGCGCAGCAGCGCCGCGGAACCGTCGACGTACACGTGCAGATCCACGAGATTCATGCCGTTGGGCGTGAGGAAGTTCCACGCCAGCCGGGCCCCGACGGATACGGCCAGCAGGGCCGCGCACCACCACAGTCGATGCGGGCGAACCGGATCGGACACTGCGGTGCGGCCTCCCGTCGTCACGTCACCCCGGGGGGAAGGGCCGGGGACGGATGCAGACTATCCGTTCCGCGGCGGCGGGCCGAACACGATACTCACATCAGTAACAGTTTCATCTACTCTCACAAAAACCACATCAGTCACACGTAGTCTCGAGCGGACACCACTGATCGGAACACGTTATGGCTAGACTCCCGCCAGTACGGGCGCGGCTGTGAGACCGGCCACGGCTTGTACTGATCGGGGGGCCTACATAAAGTGTCTCCCCGAGCCGTCAGCGGCATCGGCGCCTCGCGCTCCGGAGCCGCTTCAACGACAAGGATGGGGAAAAGTGCTTCGAACCCGAGCAACGCGCAGGATGTTCACCGCCTGCGCCCTCGCCGCCGCCGCGGCGCTCACCGTGCCGTCGCAGGCGGTCGCGCAACCCGTCGTTCCGGGCATCCCCGACGTGCTCCAGCTGCCGGCCGAGTTCGCCGGCTACCAGGTGCCGGCGGATCTGTCGATCGAGTCGCTCATGGGCATGCTCAGCACCCAGGCAGCCGCCCCCGAAGAGGTCGAGGCCCTCGCCTCCCTCGCCCCCGCCATCGTCGGAGCGGCGGCCGGCCCGGCCGACGTCGCGGACGGCAAGAATCAGCTCCTCGACCAGGCGAAGGAACTGCTCGCGAACTCGCAGCTGCCGGACTCGGTCAAGGCCCTGCTCCAGCGCGTGATCACCTTCCTCGACGGCAGCGGCGGCGGCGGACCCGACATTCCGGAGCCGGGCGCCGTGGCGATCTCGCAGTTCCTGTACCCGAGCATCGGCAAGGACTGCATCCGCGACGGCGGCGACTCCATCGGCACCGCGCTCGCCGTGGCCGGCCCCGCGCCGCTCCCGCCGCCGGGCCCGAAGGCCGGCCAGGCCGGGTTCGTGTTCACCGCCCTGGGCACCGCCAAGTTCGCCGACCAGCAGGCGCAGCCGCTGACGGTGAGCTGGATCAACGTCTCCAACGGCCGCAGCGGCACCGCGACGTTGACCAACGAGGCCAGGATCAATCCCGACGGGCCGACGACGCTCAGCGCGATCGCCGACACCGGCTCCGGCAACGTGGCCGCCGTGATCTCCGGCGGCATCACCACGCAAGCCGCGGGCGCGGCCCCGCGTTCGTGCACCTTCCTGCCGACGATCGGGCTCGTCACGGTCGCCTGACCGATCATCCGCACCTTGGCCGAGGCCGCCGGGATCATCCCCCGGCGGCCTCCGTCGTCCGGGCGCTTCCCGAGCCGGGAACCGCGTGGTAGACCGAGTCATGGCCGAAACACCGTCCAGGCTCACCGCTTCCCGGTGCCTGCGCTCGCGCCGTTCACACCGGTCGATCCTGTCCGTCCGCTCCGAGGGCTCGATCCTGTCCATCGGCTCGGCGTACTCGATCCTGTCGATCGGCAGCGTGGGGTCGGTGCTGTCCGTCGGTTCGGTGGGCTCGTTCGGTTCGGCCCTGTCGTCGCTGTCGTTCGCCAGCCTCGGCTCGGCGCTGTCGGGACTGTCCCGCTGGTCGCTGCTGTCGTGGCGCGGTGTCCACGATGCCCCCGACGACCCGCATCCCACGCTCGTCGTCACCGCCGCCGAACCCGACCCCGCCGCGCACTGCCAGAGCTGACCGGCCGGGCCCGTGTCCCGATCGGCGGGCGCGCGGCTGCCCTCCCGGTGGGGAACCTGATACATCTCGTAGATCACGTCCATGCCCGCCCGTATCGCGCGGCCCCCGGACCCGAGGAGGCGCATGGCCGTCGAGACCCCCGTTCCGGTCACAGCCGAACGCCCCGCACCCCGTGGTCTCGTCGCGGTGCTTTCCCTGTGCGGGATCGTCGTCGCGTTGATGCAGACCCTCGTCATCCCCCTGCTCCCCCAGCTGCCGCACCTGCTCGGCACGTCCGTGGAGAACGCCTCATGGGCGGTCACCGCCACGCTCCTCGCCGCGGCGGTCCTCACCCCCATCAGCGGCCGGCTGGGCGACATGTTCGGCAAGCGGCGCATGCTGCTGGTCAGCCTCGGTGCGGTCGTGGCCGGCTCCCTCGTCTGCGCCCTCGCCGAGTCGCTGCTCCCGATGATCGCCGGCCGCGCCCTGCAGGGCGCGGCGACCGGCGCGATCCCGCTCGGCATCGCGATCCTGCGCGACGAACTGCCGCCCCGGCGGATCGCCGGGGCGATGGCGACCATCAGCGCCACCCTCGGGGTGGGCGGCGCCGTCGGATTCCCCGTCGCCGCGGCCATCGCCCAGATCGCCGACTGGCACATGTTGTTCGCCGCCGCCGCCGGCTTCGGCCTGCTGGGCATCGCCATGGTGCTGAAGGTGATCCCGGAGTCGCCCCACCGCAACCCCGGCCGGTTCGACGTCGTCGGCGCGATCGGCCTCTCGGTCACGCTGACGCTGTTGCTCCTGCCCGTCACCAAGGGCGGCACCTGGGGCTGGTCGAATCCCCTGACCCTGGGCATGTTCGCCGGCGCCGCCGGCGCGGCGCTCGTGTGGGGATACTACGAACTGCGCACGGCGCGACCCCTGGTGAATCTACGGATCTCCGCGCGGCGCCCGGTGCTGCTGACCAACCTCGCGTCGGTCGCCGTCGGATTCGCGATCTACGGACAGATGCTCGCGTTCCCGCAGTTGCTGATGGCCCCCACCGAGACGGGCTACGGATTCGGGCTGTCCATGGTGACGGCCGGCGTGCTCATCGCGCCGGGCGGGATCGTCATGATGGCGCTGTCCCCCGTCTCCGCGCGGATCACCGGCAGCCACGGGCCACGGGTCACCCTGGCGAGCGGGGTCGTGGTGGTGGGCGCCGGCTACGTGCTGGTCTACGTCGCGTACACCGAGATCTGGCACATCGTCGTGGCGGGGATGATCATCGGGGCGGGCATCGGCCTGGCGTACGCGGCGATGCCGGCCCTCATCATGGGCGCGGTGCCGCTGTCCGAGACCGCCGCCGCGAGCAGTCTCAACACGCTGATGCGTTCGATCGGGACGTCCACGTCCGCGGCGGTGGTGAGCGTGGTGCTCGCGGCGATGACCACGACGGTCGGCACCTACACGGTGCCCGCCCTCGACGGGTTCCGCGCCACCTTCCTGCTGTCGATCGCGGCCTCCGCCGTCGCGCTGGCCCTGACCGCCGCCGTTCCCCGGGCGCGGCCCGGCGGGCTCAACCGGCGGTGAGCGACCACTGCCCGTAGTCGGCGCTGAATACATTGTTGACGTCGATGCCGATGCCGTCGATCGTCCCGCCACCCACCTGGTGCAGGTTCGCCGCGGGATGCACGTAGCCCTCGGCCGTGCCCCAATCATGTTGCCAGTAGAACGATCCCAGGCCGGCCTCGCGGGCCCAGGAGATGGTCGGCCCGTTGGCGTACACGCCGGTGTTCCCGGCGCCGAGCACGTCGTGCCAGCCCTGCAGGTACGGCGCGATCAGGTCGGCGAACTGTTGCTCGGACGGATTGTCGTCGACCGAGGCGTAGATCGGCCGGTCCGCCGGTCCCCCGGCCGCCCGATGCAGCTCGAGGCCGCGCGTCGCGTGCCGGACCCCGGCGTCGTATCCGCCGAGCCAGTCCGCCGTGTCGGCCTTGCCGAACTGATAACACGACACGACCTCGAGGTCGCCGGCGACGAGCGCGGCGGCCTCCGACTCCGTCAGCGGCTTGGCCAGCATCCATTCGGCGCCCGGCCGGCGGTCCGAGACGTACCGGATGGCACCGATGTGCCCGGCGGCACGGATCGACGACGGCGACGGCACGGCCGCCGAGTAGTCGACGATCGTGCCGAGCACCTCCCGGCCGTGCGCCACCCCGGGGGCGGCGACGGCCGACACCCAGGCCGCGCACGAGCCGACGGCCGCGTACCGCAACAGTTCCCGACGTGAGATGGCCATCGAACCTCGCTTGGACGAGCGTGCACGGCGGACAGGGTGTCGAGCTTCCGGTATTGCACCACACTCGCGGGTCCCGCGCGGGCGCATCGGGATTCGGGGCCCGCGCGACGGGGACGCGGCGCGGCTACCGGCCGCCGAGCTCGGCGAAGAAGGCGGGAACGAGGGCGACGTCCTCGACGGTGCGCACCGTGGTGTGGACCCCGAGACCGTGCTCCTTGAGCAGATCGCACAGGCCGTCGCCGTCGACGAGTTCGATGGGCGGCGCGCCGAGCCGGTGCGCCTCGGCGCGGGCGTCGTCGCCGAACGTCCCGGTGGTGACGAGCAGACCCTTCTCCCCGCGACCGGCCATCGCGGCGCGGAACTCGCGCACGACGTCCGCGCCCGCCCGCTCGGGGCCGCGCAGGAACCGGAAGAACACCGAGAAGCCGAGTAGCGACACCCGCAGCACGCCGGTGCCTTCGACGTCGACGTCGTTGTCGGAGCCGGTGTCGAGGTGACCGCCGTGCGGGGGCACCGAGATGGTGGTGAAGCCGGCGGCGCGGAGCACCGCGACGGCGAGCCGTTCGAAGCCCTCGTCGGGGAGCTCGGCGACGGCGGCGAGCACGGGCTCGCGCCACAGCTCGGGATCCTCGGGGGCGGCCGCGAGGGTCACCACCTGCGCGCGCGACGACGCGTTGCGCACGAGCCGCTTGCGCCGCTTCTCCGCGGTGTATGCCACCTGCAGGGGCTTGATCTCGGATTCCTGCACCGCGCGGCCGCGGTCGGTGACGCTCCACACGCCGCGACGGGTGTTGGCGAGCAGCCCCATGCCCTTGAGGTAGGTGCGCGCCCAGCCGACCCGGTACTCGATCTCGGTGACCGGCCCGTCGCCGTGCAGTACGGACCGCGCGGCCTCGGACAGACCTTCGCGCGCGATGACGGCCTTCTCGAGCTCCTCGATCGAGGCCGAGCCTCCGAGCCCGATCAGCGCCTGCAGGGTGGGCCACAGCAGATCCGTGTACGGCGGTAGCGCCACCTCGCGGCCGGACGAGTCTCCGACGGGGTTACCGATCACGTTCCGGCGCTGCACACCTTCCCCTATCGTTTCGGCCCTGCTCGCCGCGGCTGTCCGGTCCCGCCACGACGCGCATTTCACCCTAGCCGATGGGCGCGGGCGCGATGGCGGCCACACTCCCCGGGCCCGGCACTGCCGGGGCCGGCGGCGCCGCTCGCTACCGTGGGGCGGGTGGGATTCACGCGCGCCGAACTCGAACGCTTCCGTGACGCGGTGGTGCCCGATTTGATCGGGCCGGACTGCCGACTGCTGTTCGTGGGCATCAACCCGGGCCTGTGGACGGCGGCGACGGGTGCGCACTTCGCGCGGCCCGGCAACCGCTTCTACCCGGCGCTGCTGCGGGCCGGCATCCTGCTCCGGCCCATCGACCCCACCTCGGGGATGAGCGAGGAAGACAGGGCCCACCTGATCGAGCGGGGCGTCGGGATCACCAATCTCGCGCCGCGCGCCACGGCCCGCGCGGACGAGCTCACGGCCGAGGAACTGCGGGCCGGGGCGGTGCGGCTGGCCGAGGTGGTGGCGCTGCACCGGCCGCGGGTGGTGGCCGTCGCCGGCATCACCGCGTACCGGTCGGCGTTCGGGCACCGGAAGGCCGTCGCGGGGCTGCAGGCGGAGACGCTCGGCGGGGTGCCGGTGTGGGTGGTGCCGAATCCGAGCGGGCTCAACGCCCACGAGACGGTGGACACCCTCGCCGAGGCGTATGCGGCGCCGGCCCGCGCGGCCGGGATCCTGCGCTGAACCGCGGACGGATCAGCCGCGTCCCACCTTGGCGAGGTAGTCCCTCGCCCGGTATCCCGGCGGCACGCCGTCGACGAGGATCGCCGAACTGTCGGAGTGCTCGGTGCGCAGCGGCAGAATCGCCTGGTAGGCCGGCGACCGGTACCAGGCGCGGGCCTGCTCGAGGTCGGGGAACTCGACGACCACGACGTGGCCGGGCCACGGTCCCTCGTGAACCTCGGGTTCGGCGCCGTGGACGACGAACCTGCCCCCGTACGGCGTGAAGGTGTCGTCGATCTCCTCGAGGTAACGGACGATCTCGGGGCCGAAGTCGACGGAACGCAGATGGGCGATCGCGTAGGCGGTCATGGGGTCCTCCCGGTCGGTCGGTGGCGGCGGTGTGCCGCACACCGACGAGACTGCCGCGCTCCGGTGCCCGAATCGATTACCCGGCAGGTAATGGCCGCCCTTCCCACTCCGCGCCTACGGTGACGGGCATGACCACCGTGCACGAGGAACCCGTCGGGGTGCTGCTGCGGCACTGGCGCGAGCGTCGCGGCCTGAGCCAGCTCGCGCTCGCCAACCGGGCGGAGGTCTCGGCGCGGCACGTGAGCTTCCTCGAGACCGGCCGGTCGCGGCCGACCCGCACCATGCTGCTGCGCCTGGCCGATCAGCTCGACATCCCGCTGCGGGAGCGCAACTCGCTGCTGCTCGCGGCCGGCCTGGCCCCCGCGTATCCGGAGCACCGACTCGGGGACGTGCCGATGGCCGCGGTGGCCGACGCGATCGAGCGGATCCTGGCGTCGCACCGGCCGTATCCGGCGCTGGTGGTGGACCGGCACTGGACGATGGTCGACGCCAACGACGCCGTGGTGGGACTGCTCGACGGCTGCGCGCCGCGGCTGCTCGAGCCCCCGGTGAACGTGCTGCGGGTGACGCTGCACCCGGAGGGCATGGCGCCGCGCATCGCCAACCACGGCCAGTGGCGGGCGCACCTGCTGACACGCCTGCGGCACCAGCTCGCCGCGACGGGCGACCCGGTGCTGCGACGGCTGCACGCCGAACTGGCCGCCTACCCGTGCGACGACGGCCACGACGCCGAGCTCGACCCGGCCGGCGCCCACGCCCTGGTGGTGCCGCTGCGGCTGCGCACCGACGACGGCGAGCTGTCGCTGTTGAGCACGACGACGCTGTTCGGCACGCCGCTGGACGTCACCGTCGCGGAACTGGCGATCGAGGCGTTCTACCCCGCCGACGAGACCACCCGCCGTCTGCTGGGGAGCCGGTGACCCGGATCGGCGAACCGGTGCCGCGAAGGCCCGCTCGGGAGTAACGTCCGGCCCGAGACCTGTCCCGTCCCGCACCGGAGGGCATCGATCATGAGCAGGAAGAAGTGGTGGGTACTCGAGGGCCCGGAGAGCGGGTTCTCGCTCGAGGAGCGCGCGACGGGAGACCTCGTCCTCGTCAACACGCAGACGTCGGAGGAACACACCCTGCACGGCTACGTGTGGAAGCACGCCCCGCACTTCGGAGTGCAGATCATGGGCGAGGGGCCCCCGCCCTACGGCAAGTGGGTGGAGAACCCCGAGGAGTGAGCGACGTCGGTCACGGGACCCGCCGCAACGGACGGCGCTCCCCCGTCGTGGTGTCGATCAGTGCCGCGCCGGACACGGCCGTTGCGAGGGGCAGCACGTCGTAGACGGCCGCGGCCACCCGCGGCAGGTCGTCCAGCCGTGCGCGGGGGCTGAGGGTCAGGTGCGGGGTCCATACGCCCGGCCGGTAGTGCTTGTGCAGGTCCGCGCCGGTGGCGGTGACGGTGTCGACCACACGCTGCTGGCGCCGCAGGAGGTCGGCGGTGGGGGCGGGCGCGAGCCAGATCCGTCCGCGCCGGAAGGCGCCCAGGCCGTCGGAGTAGAGGGTCAGCGGCCCGCCGTCGGGCAGCGCCTCGAGCGCGGCCGTCACGTCGTCGACGTCGTAGCTGCGCAGCACCGCGTACGACAGGTGCGGCACGTGCCGGCCGTGGGTATGGGTGAGCAGCGTCGGCACACCGAGATCTTCGAGCCGGGCCCACAGCTGTTGCAGGGCGCGCCGGGCGGCGGCGTCGAAGAGCAGGCAGACCGCGAGTGCCATCAGCGCACGGTACCGCGGTGGCGGTTCGCCGGCGGTCAGTTCAGGGTGGCGTGCCAGACCAGGGCCGCGGCCAGGGCACCGGCGCCGTTGAGCGACCAGTGCAGGGCGATCGGGGCGATCAGGCTCCCGCTGCGGCGGCGCAGCCAGGTGAAGACGAATCCGGCGGCCGCGGTCGCCACGACCGCTCCGGCGATGCCCAGCACCTGTCCCCACAGGCCGCCGCCGAGGACGCCGCTCAGCCCGCGGTTGCCGTTCGTGAGCCCGAGCGACGAGGCGATGTGCCACAGGCCGAACAGCAGCGATCCGGCGGCGAACACGCCGCGCGCACCCGAGACACGTTCGAGCGTGCCGTGCAGCACGCCGCGGAACGCGAGTTCCTCGGGGATGACCGTCTGCAGCGGGATGACGATCATCGACGCGAGGAGCGCGCCGGAGATCGTGGCGTAGCGGTCGGACAGGAAGAACTGCCGGGTCGGGGGCAGCGCCACGCCGACAGCGATCACGGCCAGCACGATCCCCGCGGCGCCCAGCGCGTAGAGCGAACCGGACCGCCAGTGGCGCGGCGAGAGCCCGAGTTCGGACCAGCGCATGCCCCGGCGGCGCATCAGCGCGACGAGCACCACGGCCGCGATGGGCACCGTCGCGATGCTGGCCCACACGGTGGTGAAGTGCGCGATCAGGTTGGTGGCGACGAGGACGACCACCACGACGGCGACGTCGAGCCAGGCGTGGGCGCCGCGAAGCGATCCGCGGTGCGCAGGTGCCGTCGTCGGCACGGTCTCGGTACTCAATGTGTTCTCGAACTCCCGCTCTCGGGTCTGTCGGAAGCGGTGCCCTCCGGGTACCCGATGCTCTCCGAGTACCCGTTCCTGTGCCGTACGAACCATCCATACCAGTGTACGGATCGCGTGCCGCCGGGGCCGTGACCGGCGCCACAGCGACGGCCGAATTCGGTAGTGACGCAGGTCACGACGGGTGCGGGAGCGGATTGCGTCACACGCCCCGGCGTCGGGGCGCCGTGTCGCCCGGACTAGCCTTGTCGCGAACATCAGCCCCGCTGTCCAGGACAGTTCAGGAGAAGAAATGGCCGACTTCCTCTACGAGGACCTGCTGCCGATCGGGGAAGACCCCACCGAGTACCGGCTGCTGACCACCGAGGGGGTGTCCACCGTCGAAGGACCGGGCGGCCGCACCTTCCTGCAGGTCGAGCCCGAGGCGCTGCGCCTGCTCACCGAGACCGCGCTGCACGACATCCAGCACTACCTGCGCGCGGATCACCTGAAGCAGCTCGCAAGCATCCTCGACGACCCGGAGGCGTCGGACAACGACAAGTTCGTCGCGCTCGATCTCCTGAAGAACGCCAACATCGCCGCCGCCGGGGTGCTGCCGATGTGCCAGGACACCGGCACCGCGATCGTCATGGGCAAGCGCGGCCAGCACGTCCTCAGTCCCGGCAACGACGAGGAAGCCATCGCCCGCGGCGTGTACGACGCGTACACCCGGCTCAATCTGCGGTACTCGCAGAACGCTCCCCTCACCATGTGGGAGGAGAAGAACACCGGCTCGAACCTGCCGGCGCAGATCGAGCTCTACGCCGACACGGCGGCCGGCCACGAGAACGCCTACAAGTTCCTGTTCATGGCCAAGGGCGGCGGATCGGCCAACAAGTCGTACCTGTACCAGGAGACGAAGGCGATCCTGAACCCGGACTCGATGATGCGATTCCTCGAGGCCAAGATCCGCTCGCTCGGCACCGCCGCGTGCCCGCCGTACCATCTCGCGATCGTCGTCGGCGGCACCTCCGCCGAGTTCGCCCTCAAGACCGCCAAGTACGCCTCGGCGCACTACCTGGACGAGCTGCCGAACGAGGGCGCGATCACCGGCCGCGGCTTCCGCGATCTCGAGCTCGAGGAGCAGGTGCTCGAGCTGACCCGCAAGATCGGGATCGGCGCGCAGTTCGGCGGCAAGTACTTCTGCCACGACGTGCGTGTCATCCGCCTGCCCCGGCACGGCGCGTCGCTGCCGGTGGCGCTGGCCGTGTCCTGCTCCGCCGACCGGCAGGCGAAGGCGAAGATCACCCCGGAGGGCGTGTTCCTCGAACAGCTCGAGTTCAACCCGGGCCGCTTCCTGCCCGAGATCACCGACGCCCAGCTCGACGCCGAGACCGAGGGCGTGTCGGGCACCGGCAAGGGTGCCGCGGTGAAGATCGACCTGACGCGGCCGATGCCGGAGATCCTCGCCGAACTGTCCAAGCACCCCGTCAAGACCCGGCTGTCCCTCACGGGCCCGCTCGTCGTCGCCCGCGACATCGCGCACGCGAAGATCAAGGAACGCCTCGACGCCGGCGAGGGAATGCCGCAGTACCTGAAGGACCACCCGGTGTACTACGCCGGGCCGGCCAAGACCCCGGACGGCATGGCCTCCGGTTCGTTCGGCCCCACCACGGCCGGCCGGATGGACTCCTACGTCGAGCAGTTCCAGGCCGCGGGCGGCTCGATGGTCATGCTCGCCAAGGGCAACCGCTCGCAGCAGGTCACCGACGCCTGCAAGAACCACGGCGGCTTCTACCTCGGCTCCATCGGCGGGCCGGCCGCGCGCCTCGCACTCGACTGCATCAAGAAGGTCGAGGTTCTCGAATACCCGGAACTGGGTATGGAAGCGGTGTGGAAGATCGAGGTCGAGGACTTCCCGGCGTTCATCGTCGTGGACGACAAGGGCAACGATTTCTTCGCCGGCACCGGCGAGGTCACCCTGACGATCGGCAAGCGCCCCGGGCTGTAGGCGGCTGCGCCGCCGGTGCGTCCTTTGGGCTGTCCCAGCAGCCCGAAGGACGCACCGGGACGCTGCGACGCCGGACGAGCCGACGCATCCGGTCGATCAGGCCTCCGACGGGCCGGACTTCTTCGGTTCGCCGGTGGCGGGGTAGTCGAGCAACGACTGCTGCAGACGGGACCACTGATGGGCCAGACCCTGCAACGGTGCCAGCGACTTTTCGACCACCTCCAACTGACGGTCGAACGCCGACAGTTGTGCCTGCAGCGCCTGCACCGATTTTCGCTGCGCGTGCAGCTGCTCGACGAGTGCGTCGAACTCGGTGAGGACGGGTGGCACGAGCTCCATCACCTGCCGAAGAGAGCCGAGCATCCGGTTCGCGGGCGCGGACAGGGGCTCGGGAATCGCGCCGAGGGCGTCGCTCCCGATCGACCCGACCGCGTCCGCCACGGCGCGGGTCCTCTCCAGCAACTCCTCCATCGCGGACCCGAGCAGTCCGAATCGACGGGTCTCGCCGTCCTCCGCCATCGCCACCCTCCTCCGGACCACGGTTCGGTCCCGATCCGATCATGCCCCCCGGGCACCGTCTCGGCAGCCGAACCCGTCGCGGCGGGCTCCCTCAGGCCGCGGGGGTGTCCGTGCGGGAGAGCACGGCGGGCGCCTGCGCGACGAGGCCCTGCAGAAAGCGGACGACGGTGCCGGCCGCCGGAGCGGCGTCCGGCGTCAGCATCGCGCACAGCGTCCGGTAGCTGCCCGGATCGAGTTCCGGCTGCGCCCGGAACTGCGCCGTGAGCGGCACCGTGAACGCGATCGTCCGGTCCTGAGAACGGATGTCGAGCGTCGGTCCACCCACCGCCGCGGTCAGCCGGACCTCGAACCGGTTCGCGCCCACGGTGTGCACGAAGCCCACGGTGCGCACGTTGGCGCGTGCCATCTGCCGGTAGAGCGGCCGCAGTCCTCCGAGGACCATCGACGGAAGCGTGACGGCACCGGAGCCGGCGGCGAACATGAGCGCACTCCTTTTCGTTCGGGGCCGTCACCACGCGGGCGACGACCCTCCGACGCATTATCTGGAATGATTCCAGAAAATACGGCGGGGGGCAACGTCGCGGTCGTCACCACTGCGCGCCGGCCACCTGCTTGACCGTCGCGTTGAGCCGGTTCCACACGTTGATCAGCGAGATCTGCAGGATCAGCGCCGCCAGTTGCGGCTCGTCGTAGTGGCGGTCGGCCTCGTCCCAGACGTCGTCGGGCACCGGGTCGGGCCGGTCCGCGAGCCGGGTCACCGCCTCCGTCAGCGCCAGGGCCGCCCGCTCGGCATCGGTGAAGTACGGCGCCTCGCGCCACGCCGCCACCGCGAACAGCCGCTTGTCGGTCTCCCCGTCCTTCTTCGCCAGCCGCGGGTGCATGTCCACACAGACGCTGCATCCGTTGATCTGGCTCGCCCGCAGATGCACGAGGTGGGTGGTGCGCGCCGGCAGCCCGCCACCGTCGGCGGCGTTCCCCAGTGCCTGCAACGCCGTCACCGCGTCGGGCAGAACGAGCGCGGGATTCGTCATTCGAGCCTTCATGATCGTCTCCTTGTCACATCCGGGGTCGTGCGTTCGTCACAGCCATGACGGATCCCGACGACAGAATGTGACGACATGAGCGACGGAAACTTCTCGGCCCACCCCGGCGGCGCCTTCCCCGCCGAACAGTTCGAGGCACATCGGGACCATCTCCGGGCGGTGGCCTTCCGCATGCTCGGCTCGGCGAGCGAGGCCGACGACGCCGTGCAGGAGGCCTGGCTGCGCCTGCACCGCTCCGGCACCGACGAGGTCGCCAACCTGGGAGGCTGGCTGACGACGGTGGTGAGCCGGGTGTGCCTGGACATGCTGCGCTCCCGGGGCTCGCGCCGGGAGGTCCCCCTCGATCAGCCCGACCGTCCCGAACCTGGGTCGACGGACCCGCGCGACGTTCCGGAAAGCGCTGCACTACTGGCCGATTCGGTCGGTGTGGCCATGCTCGTCGTGCTCGACACCCTCGCCCCGGCCGAACGCCTCGCGTTCGTGCTGCACGACCTGTTCGCCGTCCCGTTCGACGAGATCGCCCCGATCGTGGAGCGCTCCCCCGCCGCCACCCGCCAGCTCGCGAGCCGCGCGCGGCGGCGCATCCAGGGCGCGACCGCCCCACGGGCCGACCTGATGCGCCGCCGTCGCCTCGTCGACGCGTTCCTCGCCGCGTCGCGGGAGGGACGGTTCGACGACCTGCTGGCCCTGCTCGATCCGGACGTGGTCCTTCGCGCGGACGACGTCGCCGTGGCGACGGCCCGTGCCGGCGCGGCTCACGGCGCACCGGCGCTCGCGCACGAGCTTCACGGACCCCACAGCGTCGCAAAGGTTTTCGACGGCCGCGCCCAGGCCGCCCGGACGGTGCTCGTCGACGGAATGCCCGGTGCCGCATGGGCGCCGGGCGGCCGTCCGCGCACGGTGTTCGCCTTCACGATCGAAGACGACGCGATCGTCGAGATCGAGGTGGTGTCGGATCCCGGGCAGCTCGCGGCGCTCGAGGTGACGTTCCCGGACGCCGGCTGACACGCGGGTGCGCACCTCTCGTCGCGGCACGCCGGAGACCGGCGCGGGAGGTGCGCACCCGCAGAAGGCCAGGGCTCAGACCGGGGATCCCGAAACCGCTCGGGAATGGTCGATTTCGTCCGGAACCGCGCGTTCCGCGGCACTCACCTCCGGGTCGTCGACGGGAGCACCGGGACCGAAGTGCGAGAACTTCTCGATGTGCTGATCGAGTGCGAGCGGATTCGGGGTGCCGTAGGTGAAGTACGTCTCCCACGGCAGCTTCGCGCCGCCGACCGCGAGACCGGTGTCGATATCGGACATCTGCCAGGTCTTGGTCTCGGCGTCCGGATCCAGGTGCAGGTAACCGGCCTCGCCGAACAGTTCGATGCGGTTGCCGCCCGGCTCGAACACGTAGAGGAACTGCCCCTGGGTGATCCCGTGCTTGTCGGGGCCGGCCTCGATCTGGATGTCGTAGTCGCGGAACATCTCGACCGCATCGGCAAGGTGCTGGCCGGTGCCGTAGTAGAACGCGAGGTGGTGGAGCTTGCCGCGGCCGCCGGTCATGTCCCGCATGCAGGCGACCTCGTGGCCGAGCAGGTTCGAGCTCATCCAGGCGCCGATCTCGACGTTGCCGTCCACGACGCGTTCGGTGGTGCGGAATCCGAGGTGCCGCTCGAACGAGTCCTTGAGCGGGGTGACATCCGAGGCCATCAGGTTGAGGTGGTCGATCCGCTTGACCGGAATCCCCGACAGCGGCTTCTTCGACGGCCGCGAGAGGATCTTGCTCTGCAGTTCCTGCGGGGCGACGTACTTCTCCACCTCCCACAGCAACTGCAGGTTGTGACCGTCCGGGGACTGGAACTCGAAGGTCTTGCCGTAGCCGAACTGGTCCTCGCTCCACGTACCCTCGACGTTGCCCTGCTTCAGCGACGCCACGCGGCGCTCGAGCGCCTCCGGCGAACTGGCGCGCAGCGCGGCGTGGCCCATGCCGGCTTCCGGCGCCTCGGTGACCTTCAGGCTCCACTGGTACGGGTCTTCGTACCCACGCAGGTAGACGGACTGCCCCTCCCGATGCGTGACGTACATGCCGAGGAACTTCGTGAAGAAGTCGAGGGTTTCCTGCGGCCTGGGGGTGAACAGTTCGGCACGGGCGAGGTGCGCGATGTCGAAACGGGCAGTGGGGTCGGTCATGGCTACTCCTGATCTCCGCTGGCCGGGCTTGCTGCTCCGGTTGTGGTGGATGTCACGAGCTTGCGGGGGTGCCGGCGCTTCCGTCAGCGCTGTTCGGGATAGCCGAACACCGATCGGATCACGGCCGGGCGTGTCCGGTACCGCCGGATCACCCGCCGTCTACCAGGGGATCGCCCCTAGCGTCGGCAGCATCACCCCGACACTGGAGGGAAGGCCCACAGATGAGTCGATTGAAAGCCGCGATCGTCGGATCCGGGAACATCGGGACGGACCTGATGTACAAGCTGTTGCGGTCCGAGCATGTCGAGCCGGTGTACATGGTCGGCATCGATCCGGCCAGCGAGGGACTCGAGCGGGCCCGGCGGGAGGGCCTCGAGGCGTCCGCGGAGGGGCTCGAGTGGCTCCTGGCCCGGCCCGAGCTGCCGGACGTGGTGTTCGAGGCCACCTCGGCGAGGGTGCACGCCGCGGCCGCACCCCGGTACGCCGCGGCCGGCATCACCGCGATCGACCTGACGCCCGCCTCGGTGGGCCCGTACGTCGTGCCCGCGGTCAATCTCACCGAACACCTCGACGCACCGAACGTGAACATGGTCAGCTGTGCCGGTCAGGCCACGATCCCGATCCTGTACGCGATCAACCAGGCCGCGGACGCCTACTACGGGGAGATCGTCGCCGCGATCGCCTCGCACAGCGCCGGCCCGGGCACCCGCCAGAACCTCAGCGAATTCAGCGAGAAGACCGGCCGGGCACTCGCGCAGGTCGCCGGCGCGGACCGCGCCAAGGCGATCTCGGTGATCAACCCGGCCGAGCCGCCGATGAACATGCGCGACACCGTCTACGCCAAGGTCCGCCACCCCGACCCGGACGCGATCGAACGCGCCGTGGTCGAGATGGTCGCCAAGGTGCAGCAGTACGTCCCCGGCTACACGTTGCGTCTGGTCGATGTGGACGGCGACCTGGTCACGGTCATGCTCGAGGTCGTCGGCGCCGGCGACTTCCTGCCCACCTACGCCGGAAATCTCGACATCATCACCGCCGCCGCCGTGCAGGTCGCCGACGTCATGGCGCAGCGCAGCCTCGTCCAGGGAGCAGCCCAGTGAGCACCACCGACACCACCCACACCCCCGGCACTCCCGGCGGGCGCCGCAAGGTCACCCTCGTCGACACCACCCTGCGCGACGGCATGTCGTCGGTCTCGCACCGGTTCACCCCCGGCAACGTCGCCGACATCGCCCGCGGCCTCGACCGGGCCGGGATCCCCACCATCGAGGTGGCCCACGGCATCGGCCTCGGTGCCTCCTCGATCCAGTACGGCTTCGCCGCCGCCACCGACCCCGAGTACGTGCGTGCCGCCGTCGACGCCGTCGACGATGCGGACATCGCGGTGCTGTACGTCCCGGGCATCGCCACCCTCGCCGAACTGCAGGGCGCGATCGACGCCGGCATCAAGACCGTGCGCGTCGCGGTGCACTGCACCGAGGCCGACTGCGCCCAGCAGCCCGTCGAGTGGGCCAAGGACAAGGGCCTGAACGTGATGACGTTCCTGATGATGAGCCACAAGCTCGAGCCCGAACCGCTCGCCGAGCAGGCCGCCAAGCTCGACTCCTACGGCGCCGACGTCGTCTACGTCGTCGACTCCGCCGGCGCGATGGTGCCCCGGCACGCCGGCGACCGCGTCGCGGCCCTGCGGCAGGCGATCTCCGCCGACATCGGTTTCCACGCTCACAACAATCTCGGGGTCGGCATCGCCAACGCGCTCACCGCGGCCGAGCACGGGGCGACGTTCATCGACGGGTCGCTGCGCGGGCTCGGCGCCAGCGCCGGCAACGCCCAGACCGAGGTGCTCGCCGCCGCGTTCGAGCGGGCCGGCTGGGACACCGGGGTCGAGCTGTTCCCGCTGATCGACACCGCCGAGCACGTCGTCGCCCCGCTGATGACCGAACCGCAGATCGTCGACGAGACCGCCCTGATCCTCGGCTACGCCGGGGTGTACTCGACGTTCTTCCACCCGACCAAGCGGGCCGCGAAGAAGTTCGGCCTCTCCACCCGCGAGATCCTGCTCGAGCTCGGCCGCCGCGGCGTCATCGGCGGGCAGGAGGACATGATCGTCGATGTCGCCTCCGAACTGGCCGGCCGCACCTACGAACTGCCGGCCCGAGCCGGCGTCTGACCCGGGGAGACTGCCATGACACAGACCCAGAACACGCCGTCGGTGACGCAGGTCCGGCACCTGATCGGCGGCGAATGGAAGCCGGCGTCGGACGGGGCCACCTTCGAGTCCCGCGACCCCCACGACGGGGCGCTGCTCGGGGTCGTGCCCGCGGGCACCGCCGAGGACGGTGCCGCGGCGATCACCGCCGCCCGCACCGCCTTCGACGACGGCCCCTGGCCGCTGCTGTCCCCGAAGGAGCGCGCGAAGATCCTGCACGCGGTCGCCGACACGGTCGACGCCCACCGCGAGGAACTCGCCCTGCTCGAGACCCGCGACGGCGGCAAGAGCATCAACCAGTCGCTGCACGCCGAAATCCCCCGCGTGGCCCACAATCTGCGGTTCTTCGCCGACTACGTCGCGATGGCCGCCAACGAGGCCTACCCCGACGGGGACCTGCTGTCCTACGTGCTCTACCCGCCGGCCGGTGTGGTCTCGGCGATCAGCCCGTGGAACGCACCCCTGATGCTGGCCACCTGGAAGATCGCCCCCGCGTTGGCCTTCGGTAACACCGCGGTGCTCAAGCCGGCGCCGCAGACCCCGCTGACCGCGCACCGCTTCGCCGAACTCGCCCTCGAGGCCGGACTGCCCGAGGGCGTGCTCAACGTCGTGCACGGGTTCGGCGGTGAGGCCGTCGCCGGGCCGCTGACCTCGGATCCGCGGGTGGATCGGATCACCTTCACCGGCTCGAGCGCGACGGGCGTGAAGATCCTGCAGGCCGCGGCAGTCAACCACACCCCGGTCTCGGCGGAGATGGGCGGCAAGTCCGCGAACATCGTCTTCGCCGACGCCGACCTCGACGTCGCCGTGCCGATGGCGATCCGCGCGATCTTCGGCGGCAACGGACAGGTGTGCCTGGCCGGGTCCCGGCTGCTGGTGCACAACAGCATCATGGACGAGTTCCTGGCCCGGTTCACCGAGCAGGCGAACACGCTCACCGTCGGCGACCCGAAGGACCCGTCGAACTTCCTGGGCCCGCTCATCGAGCAACGCCACCTCGACAAGGTGCACGGCTACGTCGAACTCGCCCAGGAGGAAGGCGGCAAGGTCGTCACCGGCGGCGCCCGCCTGACCGACCAGGCCCGCGCCGGCGGCTTCTACTACCCGCCCACCGTGATCACCGGGCTGAGCAACGACTCCCGCACCGCACGCGAGGAGATCTTCGGTCCGGTCGAGACCGTCCTCGGCTTCGACACCGAACAGGAGGCCCTGCGCATCGCCAACGACTCCCCCTACGGCCTGGCCGGGATGCTGTTCACCCAGAACCTGGACCGGGCCCACCGGATGGCCGCCCGCTGGAAGGCCGGCACCGTGTGGATCAACACGTTCTTCGAACGCGACCTGCGCCTGCCGTTCGGCGGCGAAGGCGCCAGCGGCCTCGGCCGCGAAGGCGGCCAGTACTCGCGCGAATTCTTCACCGAACCCCGCGCGGTCACCCTCCGATTGCGCGGCTGAAACGGCCGGAGAATCGGATTCGCTCCGCAGACCGGAATCCGCCCACGGCATTTGCGTGGGCGGATTTCTGTTCGGCGCGTCGATCGCGGCCGAACGACCAATCGCCCGTCCCGCTACTGCGCGGGTCGTCCGGGCGTTCCACAACGGCAAGAGGGAGCACAGGTATGACTTCGTCCTCAGTGTGTGTCGTCGTCGGCGCGACCGGTGCGATGGGTACCGAGTTCACCCGGCGCCTGGCCCGTCGCGGCCTTCGCGTGATCGCCGTCGCCCGCAACGCCGACGACCTCGACAAGCTGGCGGCCTCGGACGACCTGATCGTCCCGTGCGTCGCCGACATCGCCGACGACAGCGCGATCGAGGCGATCGCCGCCCACGTCGACGCACCGGTGCGGATGGCCGTGTTCGCGGCCGGACTTCCGGTGCGCGGCTCGGCCGACACCATCGCGCCGGGAGACTTCGCGGTCGGCGCGAACATCAAGGTCGGCGGGCTGGTGCGGCTGCTGCACGCCGTCCGCGACCACCTGGTGCCGGGTTCGCGTTTCGTGACGATCGCCGGGTCGCTCGGACTCGAACCCGGCCCGCTCGACGCCGGGCCGGGGACGGTGAACGCCGCGGTCTTCAACCTCATGCGCCAGCTCAGCGCGCTGTACGGCCCGAAGGGCGTCACCACCCACACCATCGCGCCGGGGCCTGTCGACACGCCACGGCTGCGGAAGTTCGTCGAGACCGAAGCCGCCGAGACCGGCCGCGACCCCGGCGAGATCTGGAACCGCTACCGCGCCAAGACCACGCTCGGCCGGCTACCGACCCTCGACGAGATCGGCTGGACTCTGGAGATGCTGCTCGCCCCCGAGGCCGCCGTGCTGCACGGAAGCGTCCTCACCGTCGACGGCGGGACCCGGCACGGAGTCCAATAGTCACGGAGTCCAATAGTCACGGCGTCCACTAGATCTGTACCCCAAAACGTCACAAAGGAGCGGCCATGCCCGTTGCACACTTCCATCTCGTCGACGGCGCCTACACTGCCGAGCAACGACGTCGGCTGCTCGCCGACGCGAGCCGCTGCTACGCGGAGGTCCTCGACTCCCCGATCGAGCGAGTGCGGGCGTTCGTCGTCCGGTACGACCCGGACGACGCCGCGACGGCCGGGACGGTGATCGCCGACGGCGGCACCCCGGCCCCCTACTTCACCGCGATCGTCCTCGCCGGACGCCCGATCGAGCAGCGCCAGGAGCTGGCGGCGCGATTCACCGATCTGATCGTCGAGATCCTTAGGGCACAGCGAGATTTGGTGCGCGGACAGATCGTCGAAGTCGATCCGGTGAACTGGTCCATCGCAGGCAACCCGGCCGCTGCCACGCGCGCCGGCGAGATCACGGCGCGCGCGGCGGCCGCACAGCCGGCGCGGTGATCAGCGGGGCATGAGCGAATGTGCCGTTACGTCGATCTATCCGACACAACGGCACATTCGCTCGGGGGTTCGAGAGGCGGGGTGACCGCGACGCCCGCCGCGGCCACCCCGCCCTGCTCGATCAGAACCCCCAGGGTTCGTCCCTGCCCTGCAACTCGAGCGACCGGAAGGTGCCGGTGTAGAACACCAGCGGGTGCCCGTCGTCGTACCAGAGCCGCTCCACCCGGCCCACGTGCAGGGTGTGGTCACCCGCGGGATGCGAATCGACCACGGTGCACGCGAGGTGAACCAGTGCACCTTCGAGGAGAGGCACGCCCTTGCGCCACACGAACCGAACCAGATCCGGCTGGTTCGCCGCGCCGGCGAAGTGCAGGGACAACGGTTCCTGGTCCCCGGCGAGGATCGAAACGCCGTACCGCCCCGCCTCGCGGATCCGCTCGTTCATCTTGGCGCGGTTGGCGATCGATACGAGCACGAGCGGCGGATCGAGCGACACGGAGGTGAACGCGTTGGCGGTCATTCCGTGCACCGAGGCCTCGTCCTCGGACTCGGCGGTGGTGACGATGGTGACGCCGCTGGCGAACCGGCCGAGGGCCTTACGCATGTGCAGAGGCGTGACGTCGAGATCGGATCCCCGGGCGGTGTCGGTCATGACCGTGCTCCTCATCGCTGCGCCCCGTTCAGCTACGGACGATCTTCAGATCGTCGTTGTTGATCAGATCCGGGCGCGTCCAGCCGTCGATGTCGTATTCGGACATGCACTGCTCGGCGAAGCCCTTGAGCTGGTTGTCCAGGCCCTGAGCCTGGTAGGCGAACAGCGTCTGGAAGCGCACGGCCTCGTGGTCGCCGCCGTAGTTGCGCTCGTACAGCTCGTGCCGGCCGCCGAACTCGGTACCGACGGCATCCCAGAGCAGCTTGAGCAGCTTGACACGATCGATGGCCACGATGCCGTTCGACCCGCGAACGTACTGGTCGAGGTACGGCCGGATCTCGGGGTTACCCCAGTCGCTCGCATGCGAATTCAGGTAGATCAGGCCGCTGCCGAGGGTCTGCTGGATGATCTCCTTGATCCGCGGGTAGCCGACGCCCATGAAGGTGCGGTAGGCGAGACCGTAGTTGAGGTTCGGTTGCACGGCACCGTTGACCCACGGATCGGGCGTCTTCGCCATCGCGTCGGACAGTCCCCAGAACATGTCACGCCAGTTGAGGATCTCGCCGATCTGCATCTGCACGCCGCGGAATCCGGCCGAGCCGGTCATCTCCACCGCCTTCATCACACAGCCGGCGATGAAGTCCAGCTTCACGGCGAGACGGGCGCAACCGTGGAACATGAAGCGAGACATGAAGCCCGACTTCATCACGAACCCGTTGGTCGTCTCGGTGTCGTAGGCGAAGACGTTCTCCCACGGCACCAGCACCCGGTCGAACACCATGATGGCGTCGTTCTCGTCGAATCGGCTCGAGAGCGGGTAGTCGAACGGCGTACCCATGACGGCGGCGTTCATCTCGTAGGACGTACGGCAGAACAGCTTCAGGCCCGGCGAATCCATCGGGACGGTGAAGATCAGGCCGAACTCCTTCTTGCGGAGCGGCAGGCCGTAGTGCGCGATGAAGTTGGCGTTGGTGATCGCCGACCCGGTCGCCACCACCTTGGCGCCGGACACGATCAGGCCCGCGTCGGTTTCCTCCACCACGTGCACGCAGATGTCGGCGGTCTCGTCGGCGGGCTTGTCGCGGTCGATCGGGGGGTTCACGATCGCGTGGTTCATGTAGATCACGCGTTCCTGTGCTTCCTTGTACCACCGCTTCGCGTTGTCCTGGTACTCCCCGTAGAACTCCGCGTTGGCTCCGAGGGTGCCGAGGAACGACGCCTTGTAGTCGGGCGAGCGGCCCAGCCAGCCGTACACCTCGCGCTGCCAGGTGGCGATCGCATCACGAGCGAGGAGCAGATCGTCGGCACTGTGCGCCGTCTTGAAGAACGGATGGGTGAATCCTCCGTTACCGGTGTCGGTCGGCACCGACAGGATGCCCTTCGCTTCCGGCTTGTGCATCGCGTCGTACATCCGGGCCACCGACCGGACCGAATTGCGGAAGGCCGGATGTGTGGTGACATCGTCGACCCGCTCGCCACGGAAGTACACCTCACGACCGTCGCGGAGCGACTCGATGTACTCGTCGCCGGTCATGGGCCGGACGGTGTTGGGCGCTCCGACGGCGTCGCCCAGGATCGATGTGGTCGTCATGGTCTTCACTCCTGGTCTCGGGGGTGTGGTGCAGGAATCGGCTCGGGTGGGGAACGGCACGACGGGCGTCGACCCGGCCCGGCCGTATCCGCCGACTTCGGAGGATCCCGGCACCGATCACGCTGGCGCGCTTCGGTAACCGTCCTCGGTGGTCGCGCGGGGCCGGGGGTTGGGATATCGTTCCGGGCGCCACGTTCCTGTGATCTGTAACACTAGAAGGCGGAGGTGTGGTGGAACATGGCTGAGCGCGAACAAACGGGTGACTCTGCGCGCAACGGAGCGGCCCCCGGCATCGTTTCCCTGCGGACGCAGGAGCTGGACACGAGCGAGGGGCACACCCGATGGGCGAGCACGCTGGGGCAGCTGTACTGCGAGATGGACGTCGCGTGGCCGAACCCACGACGTCACTTCGACGCGGAATGGGGCGGCCGGCCGTTCGGCGATCTGCACGTCAGCACGATCCGGGCCGACGCCCACACGGTGGTCCGCTCGCCCGCGATGGTCGACTCCGACTCCGGTGCAGGCTATCTCGTGTGCATCGTGACCGAGGGCCACGTCGAGGTGCAGCAGTCGGGCCGGACCACGACGGTCGAGCGAGGGTCGTTCGCATTGCTCGACTGCGCCACCCCGTTCGTCTTCCACTCCCCCGCGCCGTTCCGGCAGATCGTCGTGCGGTCTCCTCGTGAACTGCTCACCTCGCGCCTGCCGGGGCGGATCGTCGAACACGGCACGGCCCGCACGATCTGCGGCGAGACCGGGCCGGGCGGACTGGTCGGTCGTTTCTTCGTCGACATCGCGTCGATGAATGCCCCCATCTCGCGGGGGGCCGCCGTGTCGTTCGCCTCCTCGGCCGTCGACATGCTGGTCACCGCCCTCACCGAAGGCACTGTCGCGACCGGTGCCGCCCAATTGCACCGCACGGAAGATCTCACCCGCGTCCAGCGGGTCATCGAACAGAAGCTGCACGATCCCGAGCTCACGCTTCCGGACGTCGCCGCCGACGCCGGGATGTCGTTGCGCAACGTCCAGAAGCTCTTCAGCGCAGCGGGCACCACTCCGCGCGCATGGCTGTATCAGGCACGGCTCGAGCGCGCGCGGAAGTACCTGCTGACGACCGAGATGTCCGTCGCCGAGGTCAGCGAATGCGCGGGCTTCCGGGACGTCTCCCACTTCAGCAGGACGTTCCGCGCCGCCTTCGGCGCGAGCCCCGGCCAGTATCGGAAGGAACGCGCCGGCCGCGAACCGGGGCACCGACACTGAACGACGACCGGCCGGGTGCTCGGGCTGAACCCGAACACCCGGCCGCGGAACCGGTCACACCGGCGACATCACCGGCGGCGCGCTGCCGACGGTGAACTCCTCCTTGAAGATCAACCGGGGCGCCATGCGACGCCGTTTGAGCGCCTTGACCGCCGCGGTGACCATGGCGGGTGGCCCGCACAGGTATGCGCTGCGCCCCTTGCAACTGGCGAAGTCGTCGAGCACGGCGTCGGTGACCACGCCGGTGGCGCCGTCCCACTGCTCCTCGCTGAGTACAGGGTGGTAGCGGAATCGGGGATCGGCGGCCTCGAGAGCCCGGAAGAAGTCCACGTCGTACAGATCCGCCTGCCCGCGCCCTCCGTGGTACAGGTCGATGCTCGGGACAAGATCGTTGGAGAGTGCATGGCGCACAATCGACTTCAAGGGGGCAAGCCCCGTTCCGCCGCCGACCAGAATGGCCGGTTCTTCCTGGGGACGAACCAGGGCGAACTGCCCCAGCGGCCCGCGCAGCCCGATCCGGTCTCCCGGCCGAAGCGAGCCGAAGATCCACCCCTCCGTCGCGAGCCCTCCATCGACCCGCTTGATGTGGAACTCGAGCCGGCGCGACTCGGAGGGCGGATTGGCCATCGAGTACTGACGCGCCACAACGGAACCCGGCACGATCAGCTCGGCGTACTGACCGGCGGAGAACTCCATCGGCTCGTCCAGCTCCACGACGAGCCGGCGGGTGCACCGTGCGATGTCGGCCAGCTCGAGCACGGTGCCGGCGTGGTCGCGCAAGGGATGCCTCGGCCCGTCCGGGGGCACGTCGTTCAACGGCGCGACGGTCAGATCGGTGCGAGGTGTCGCCTGACAGGCGAGTGTGAGCCCGGACGCGCGCTCCGCCTCGCTCAGGATGGTCTCGTCGGGCCGGCCGTGGTCCACCTCGCCGCACAGCACCCTGATCTTGCAGGTCCCGCAGGTGCCCTGCGAGCACGCGTGCGGCAACCAGCGGTTCGCCCGCAGTGCGGACTCGAGTACCGAACGGTCGGGCGCGCCGGGAAAGGCCCCGTCCTGCCCGGAAACGGTCACCGAGTGGCTCACGACTACACCTCCCATCGGACGTGCAGGCCCTGCGGGCCGCGGAAGGTCCAGCCCCAGAAGCTCGGGGTGCGGTCGGGGTCGGGTTCGATGTTCGGGATCGTCTCGAACAACTCCTCGAGGGCGATCCGGACGATCGCGGTCCCGAGGTAGGTGCCGGCACAGGCGTGCTTGCCGGCGCCGAAGGCGAGGTGCGGCATGACCGGCCGGTCCACGTCGTAGGCGTCCGGGTTCGCCCACACCGTCTCGTCGCGGTTGGCCGAGCCGTACGCGAGTATGACCGGCGTACCCGCGGGCAGGTCGACGCCGCCGACCGTGACCTCCCGGTTCGCGACCTTGACGGCGGCGCTCCAGATCGGCGCTACCCAGCGCGCGCCCTCGTTGACCGCCCGCGGGAGGAGATCCGGATCGTCGACGACGCGCTCGAGCTGGTCGGGATGCTGCAGCAGGCCCGCCAGTGTCGTCGTCATGACGTGACCGGGCTCCTGCAGCGCACCGAGCAGGAAGACGTAGATGTTCGGGTAGATTTCCGACCGCTCCCGCACCTGCCCCTCCGGCATTCCGTCGTGCAACCAGTGCGAGATCAACGTGTGGTCGGGATTGCGGGTCCAGTGGTCGAGCAACGGATCGACGGTGGCGACGATCTCCTCCTTGATCCGGTCTCCGGCCTCGAAGGGCTCGGCATGGGCGAACTCGCCGTTCTCGTCGACCTCGGCGTTGCCGTACGACAGCGCGAGCGTCTGGAACCACCGCACGAGCGTCTCCGAGGGGACGTTCCGCAGACCCATCAGGTCACCGACCGCACGGACGCTGACCGGAGCGAAATAGGCCTCCTGGATGTCCACGGCCCCGAGTTCCTCGATCCGTTCGAGGATGCTCCGCGCCTGCGGCCGGACCAGCGCTTCCACGTAGGAGTCGACCGCGGCGGGCCGGAGTTGCGGATCGATCCATTCGCGCAGCTTGCGGTGCCGCTCGCCGTTGGAGTCGAGCACGGTTCCGGTCCCGAACGTCCGCCCGCCCGAGGGGGCGATCACCGTGGACCACGTCTCGGAGTCCTGGGTGATCTGCAGGCACAGCTCCCTCGTGGCCACCACGTGCATCCCGATCGCCGGGACGTAGGCGACCGGCGCCTCCCGGCGCAGCCGCTCGTAGATCGGATTCGGGTCGCGGTCGAGTTCCTCCATGGTGATCTCGTCGATCCAGGTATGGGTGGTGGTCATGATGTCGCTCTCCTGTCGTGGGCTCATCCGGAGATGACGGCCGGGGTCGCGCAGACGGGGTGTCCCGCGGTATCGTCCGCCCGCCGAGTTCCTGTGATCTGGAACACTAGAAGGCGGAGGTGAGCGGGAACATGACCGACAGTGCACCGAAGGATGACTCCCCGTGCACCGCGGCGTCCGGCCGGAGATTGGCGCTGAGCACGCGCGAACTGGAGTCCACCGAAGGTCGTGCCCGGTGGACGGACACGCTCGAGACGACCTACTGCGAGATGGACGTCGACTGGCCGCAGACGCACGACCGTTTCGCGGCGGATCTGGTCGCGCGCCCGCTCGGGGAGATGACCGTCAGTGTGGTGCATGCCGATCCGCACGCGGTGGTGCGGACACCGTCGATGATCACCTCGGATCCGAACGACGACTACCTGCTGTGCTTGATCACGCGCGGTTCCGCGATCCTGACGCAGGGGACCCGGTCGGCGACCCTCACCGACGGCGCCTTCGGCATCGTCGACTCGTCGGCACCGTTCGTCGTCGACGCCACAACCGAATTCGAGCAGATCGTGCTGCGCACGCCGCGTGAGCAGCTGACCTCCCGCCTTCCTGTCGAGCTCATGAACAGCGTGACAGGCCAGGGCATTTCCGGACAGTCCGGAATCGGACGGTTCGTGTCCCGGTTCCTCGTCGAGGTCGCCACCGCCGATACCCCCTTGTCGCAGGGCTCTTCGGCAACCGTTGCGGCCGCGGCGCTGGATCTGCTCGTGAGCGCGATCGGTGAACAGTCGCCCCCGTTGAGCGCCACGAAGCGGATCCACGCGGACGACCTTCGCAAAGTGCAGAGCACCATGGTCCGGTATCTCCGAGACCCCGACCACACGCTCGCCGATGTCGGCGCGGAACTCGGAATGTCCGTGCGGTACATCCACAAGTTGTTCAGCACGGCGGGAACCACCCCCCGCACCTGGCTGTACCAGGTACGCCTCGGACGCGCGCGTGCCCTGCTGTCGGAAACCGACCTCACGGTCACCGAGATCAGCGGCCTGGTCGGCTTCCGGGACGTGTCCCACTTCAGCCGTGCCTTCCGTCGGCAGTTCGGCTCCAGCCCCGCGCATTTCCGGCTCGGTCGAGCCGTACGATAGTCGCCGGGACGGGCGGACCGCGTGCACCGCGCGTCCGCAGTCCCGCGAGAACCGTTCGTCCCGTTGCCTCGCCGGAGATCGACGACCGTCCCGCGCTCCGAATGATGTGCGGAGAATGTTCCGTTATCCGGTGTGATCGCGTCCGAAGATCTGTCGTGCGAGGACCCATCGCTGGATCTCGTTGGCGCCCTCGTAGATCTCACCGATCTTGCTGTCCCGGTATATCGCCTCGACCGGTCCTTCGGTGTCGTCGGCTCCGAGGGACTGCACGAATCCGAGTCCGCCGAACGCCTGCACGGCATCCCGGGCGATGCGCGCCGCCAGGTCGGTGCCGCGCAGCTTCGCCATCGCCGCTTCGGGCTCGGGAAAATGCTCCCCGGCGTCGAGCCGAAGAGCCGCTTTCAGGTACAGGCTGCGGGCGGCCTCGAGGTCCGCCGCGTAGTCGGCCATCACGAACTGCCAGTGCTGTTTGGAAGCCAGCGAACCACCGAACGCGTGCCGCGACTTCAGATGCGCGACGGTGCGGTCGAAGGCGGCCTGCGCCATGCCGACGCCGGCGGCGCCGATTCCGATGCGGCCGTACGTGAGTGTCCGGAGCGCGACGCGCAGGCCGCCGCCGACCCGCCCGAGCACCGCTTCCGGTCCGAGCCGAACACGGTCGAGGATCACGTCGGCCGTGATCTGCCCGCGGTTGCCGAGTTTGCGGTCGGGTGTGCCGACGGTGACGCCCGGTGCGCTGGTGGGAACGATGAAGGTGGTGAGGCTGTCGCCGGTCCGGGCGAGCACGACGACGACGCCGGCGACGACCGAATTGGTGATCCACCGCTTGCGGCCGGTGAGTACCCACCCGTCGCCGTCCGGGCTCGCGACGGTCTGCACCGCTTCGGGAGAGAGATCGCTCGACGCACCGGGCTCACTCGTCGCGAACGACCCGACGATCTCCCCGTCGACGACGGGACGCAGCCATCGGTGCCGTTGCTCCTCGGTGCCCTGGTCCAGTGCCGTGCCGGCGAGGATGCAATGGACGTCGTAGATGGCGGCGACACTGTTGGAGTAGTACGCCAGTTCCTCGACGGCCACCGCGGTGGCCGTGGCGCGATGCGTGAGTCCGTCGCCACCGACGTCCGCGGTGAAGGGAATGCGGAACAGACCGTTCGAGGCCATGGCCTCGAACGCGTCCCGCGGGAACCCGTCGAGGCGCTCGTCCCCGCCGGCGATCCGGCCGGCGATCGGCGCGACGGCCCGGGTGGCGAAGTCCCGGACGCGGTCGCGCACCTGTCGCACCCCCGGTGGCGACAGCAGGTCGTGGTACATCCGGTCCGCCACCCGTTCGCAGCCGGGCTCGGGCTCGGCAACCAGGGTCAGGGCGCGCTGTCGGTTCGACGTCATCGGGTTCTCCGGGGGATACAGGGGATGGTGTCTCCCTTGTGTATCCCGCGGCCCCGCCCCGATCCGGTCCGATCACGATGCTCGACTTCGTCGCCGGCGGGCGTTGTCGCAGTTCGGGATATCCGGACCGTTCAGGCCCGTGTCTCACGCTCGGCGATCGTCACATCACCCGCCGCGAAGTGTGTCTTCGGCGTCTCCCGCAGCACCACCCGGATGTTGGGCAGCGGCGCGTCCAGGGCCCGGTGCGCCGCCTGGGTCAGTTCGTGGATCAGCCTCCGGAGCTCGTCCGGGCTGCGCCCCTCCGCGATCGTCACGTCGATGAACGGCATCGTCAGCCTCCCGCGACGGTGACGGTGCCGAGGGTGGTGAAGTGCGCGGCGATGCGCGCCCCCGGCTGCACCGGCACCGCGTCGGTCATGCCGCCGGTGAGCACCACCCACCCTGCCTCGATGGCGAGTCCCCGCTCGGCCAGGGTGTTCGCGGCGAAGGCCAGCGCCTCCGCGGGATGTCCGTGCACCGCGGCGCCCGTCGCCGAGTCCACCACCTCGCCGTCGACCTCGAGCAGGCACGCCTCGAGGGCGAGATCGAGATCCTCCGGCGCACGGCCGACCGGACCGGTCACGTACCGTCCGGACGAGTTGTTGTCCGCGACGGCGTCCATCATCGAGAACTGGTAGCCGGAGAACCGGCTGTCGATGATCTCGATCGCGCCGACCACGTGCTCCACCGCGGCCAGCGCGGTCGCGGCCGAGACCCCGGGTCCCTCGAGCCTGCGGCCCATGACGAACGCGATCTCCGGCTCCGCGCGGGCGTGGATCATCTTCTCGCGCGGGACAGGCTCGCCGATCGGCAGGATCATCCGGTCCGTGAGCCACGCGGTGGACGGCGAGTCCACGCCCACCTGCCGTTGCTTCGCCTTCGACGTGACCCCGAGCTTCACGCCGGTGAGCCGCTCGCCGCGGGCGAGCCGCATGCGCAACGCGATGTCCTGCGCGGCGTACGCGGTCCCCAGGTCCAGTCCGTCCCATTCCGCGAGGATCGACGTCTGCGGGGTCGCGGTGTCCTCCGCACGCAGCAGCACGTCGGCGACGCGGGCCGCGCTCCACAACTGGTCGCTCATTTCTCGTCCTTTCCTCCGAGCACGGCGGTGACGCTGCCGAGTCCGCTGATGTTCGCCACGACGGAGTCGCCCGCCGCCACCGGGAACGCCCTGGTCATGGAACCTGGAAGCACCACATGCCCCGGTTCGAGGGTGACCCCGAGCGGGCCGACCGTGTTGGCCAGCCACACCAGTGCGTTGAGCGGGGACCCGAGCACGGCTCCGCCTGCTCCCGTCGCCGTGAGTTCACCGCCTATGTGGAGCGTGCATCCGATCAGCCTCAGGTCGACGTCGCCGAGGGAGACCGGCCGGCTCCCCAGGATCACGCCGCCGGAGGAGGCATTGTCCGCGATGGTGTCGAAGATGCCGATCTTCCAGTCCCGGATCCGCGAGTCGACGATCTCGAGTGCGGGCAGCACGAAGTCCACGGCCCGCGCGGCTTCGGCGGCGGTGACGCCCGGACCGGCCAGCGGCCGGCCGAGCACGAACGCCACCTCGGGCTCGATCCGCGGCTGCAGGAAGCGGCCGGCGGGGATCGGCTGGTGCTCGAGGTGGAACATGCTCGCGGTCAGGTGCCCGAAATCGGGTTGATCGACGCCCATCTGCCGCTGGATCGCGCGGGAGGCCAAGCCCACCTTGTGGCCCTTGACGACATCACCGGCCAGCGTCCACTGCTCGACCTGCAGCTGTTGGATCCGGTAGGCGAGTTCGATCGACGCGTCGGGATGGTCCGGGGTGAGCGGATCGATCGGTTCCCCCGTGCGATACACCTCGAGCAGTCGGTCTGCGGCCTTGTGGGCGGCGGTGTCCATGGCTCCTCTTTTTCGCTTGTCTCGTTCGTGCGGTCGGATTCGTGGTCAGGAGGCGCGTGGGCTCGCCGCCGTCAAACCGGCGGCACCCGGGTCGTCCCGCAGGAGCACGGGACTGCAGTCGTGGGCTTCGGCGATCGCCCGGGTGATCTCGTGCGCGGCACCGACCACGGCCCGCTCGAGCTGCGGTCGCCGCTGGACGAAGCGCGTCGCGGGCACGCTCACGCTCACGGCCGCCACGACGGAACCCAGGTCGTCGCGCACCGGGGCGGCGACGCAGTGCACCTCCGAGACCGTCTCCCCGAGGTCCGCAGCGAAGCCGGCCGAGCGCACACCGGCCAGGGCGTCCAGAAGTGCCTGGGGGTTCGTGGTGGTCGACGGTGTCAGCCGCCGCAACGGGCGCATGGCCAGATACCGGCGCACCTCGATCTCCTCGAGTTGCGCGAGCAGCACCTTGCCCACCGCCGTGGAATGCGCATCCAGGCGCGTCCCGATCCGCGCACCCTGCACGGTGATGTTGTGATTGCCGAGAATCTTGTCCACATAGAGGACGTTCCATCGATCCATGACCGCGAGATGAGTTGTCTCGCCGTACTTCTCCACCAGGCGCTCGAGGACCGGGGCGGCACAGGACCGGACGTCGACGGTGCCGCGCAGCGTCTCTCCCAGCTCCACGACGCGCCAACCGAGCCGGTAGCGTCCGCGTGCGCGGCACTGGAGCAGCCCCGTGTCGACCAGGCTCGACAGCAGGGCGTGCGCGCTCGATCGGGGAACGTCGATCGCCGCCGCGACCTCGGAGACTCCCCACTCGGGTTGCTGCACCGTGAACAGGTCCAGCACCGGTCCGATCCTCTGCACCGTCTGCAGTGACGCCACGTCCAGGTCCGTCCTTTCGGGTCGCGGCGGGGGCCTCGAATGCGCACCACCCGCCGCCGGATGCTTGTGATCTGGAACACTAGGTCCCCGGATGGCGGGCGAACATGGCTGGGAATGCACAGAAGGATGACTCCACGCGCACCGAGTGCGCACATCCCGTCGCGCGTCCTCGGAAATCGGCGCGAGACGTGCGCACTCGCGGGGCCTCGGCGGTTACGCGCCCAACGACATGCGCAGGTGCGACACGACGTGCGCAAGGGTCGGGTCGTCGACCTGACCGGCGCGCCGGACGACGCTGACGACCCGCACGGCGCCGGGCGCGGGTATCGCCACCAGGTCCGGTCCCAGCGGCCTGCGGCCCAGTCGCGGGACCAGCGCGGCGGCGAGCCCGGCGCGCACGAAGTCCAGATGGATGTCGAAGTCACTCGACGTGCAGGTGATCCGGGGGCGCAGGCCGTGCCCGGCGAACATGGACATCAGCCATTCGTGGCACAGCGTCCCCTCGCCGGTGGACACCCAGTCCGACGACGAGAGCTGTTGCGGTGAGAGCGTTTCGCCGAGGGCCGGCGGATGGTCCGCGCGCACGATCACGTCGGCGCCGTCGTCGAGCACATGTTCGGCGACGAGGGTGTCGGGCAACACCCGCGGCAGCGACCGCCAGTGGTGCAGCACGGCGACGTCGGCCCGCCCGGTGGCCACCCTCAGGGCAGCGTCGACCGGGTCGGCCTCGACGACCCTGACGGACAGATCCGGCCGGCCCATGGTGGCCGAGGCCAGCGCCGCGGGGATGCCGGCCCGGATCGCCGTCGTGAATGCCGCCACCGTGACCGCGCCGGCGATCCGCGACGATCCCGAGACCCGGAAGAAGGCCGATTCCAGCTGCCCGAGAAGGGGTTCGGCGTCGTCGAGGAGGCGCTGGGCGGCGGGGGTGAGCACCACCCGGCGGCCCGCCGGGGCCGTGAGGGCCGCGCCGAGGCGTCGCTCGAGCCGTTTGACGCGCTGGCTGACGGCGGAGGGCGTGTAGCCGAGGGCGCTCGCGGCCTCGGTGACCGTGCCGTGGTCACGCAGCGCACGCAGGGCCACGAGCCCGTCGACGTCGAACATGTAGCAACATTACACAGAACCCTGCACAAAGCCGTGATGGACGTGCACGTTTCCGCGCGGCACTCTCGATCCTGTCCCGAACGGAAGGGGTTCCCGTGGTTTCTGCCTCCGCTGCGGCCGGGGTGGCCGTGGTCGCGCTGGGCATGGTCCTCACGCCCGGCCCGAACATGATGTACCTGACCTCCCGGTCGCTGGCGCAGGGCCGCCGGGCCGGCCTGGTGTCCCTCGCGGGTGTCGGCGCCGGGTTCCTCTGCTACCTGCTCGCCACTGCGGCCGGGCTCTCCGCCCTGTTCGCCGCGGTCCCCGTCGCCCACGATCTCCTGCGGTTCGCCGGCGCGGGCTATCTCGCGTATCTCGCATGGGGCATCCTGCGTCCCGGCGGCGGTGCACTCTTCGCCCCGGCCCCTGCGACCGAGCACTCGGCGGCGCGACTGTTCGGCATGGGCCTCGCGACGAACGTGCTCAACCCGAAGATCGCCCTGATGTATGCGGCGCTGCTGCCCCAGTTCGTCTCGCCCGCCGCCGGTCCCGAGTGGCGGCAATTACTCGTGCTCGGCGCGGTCCAGATCGGGGTGGCGCTGACGGTGAACGGGTTGATCGTGCTCGGCGCGGCAGCCGTCGCGCGCCGCGTGGCAACGCACCCGCGGGCCGTGCGGGCGCAGCGCCTCGTCACCGGCACGGCCCTCGGGGCCTTCGCCGTGGCGACGGCCTGCAGCCAGGCGCCGCCCGCACGGGCGTAGGGCTCAGGCCTCGAGCACCTGCCCCTTGCGTTCCGGCAGCGTGTAGGCGGCGACGGCGGCGACGGCGAACGCCGCCGCGAACACCCCGAAGACGAGCGGGTTGCCGCCGGCCGTGAGCAGCCCGGGCACCAGCAGCGGCGCCAGGATCGACGCGATGCGCCCGAACGCGGCCGCCGCACCGGTCCCGGCGGCCCGCACCGACGTCGGATACAGTTCCGGACCGATCGCGTACAGCGCGCCCCACGCGCCGAGGTTGAAGAACGACAACGCCATTCCGGCGGCGACGATCCGGGTGGGGGTGTCGGCGAGGCCGAACAGCCCCGCGGCCGCCGCCGAGCCGACGAGGAAACTCGCCAGGGTGGCGCGCCGCCCCCACACCTCGATCAGCCACGCGGCGACCGCGTACCCCGGCAACTGCGCGAGCGTGATGATCAGCGTGTACTGGAAGGACTTCACCAAATCGAAGCCCTGGGTGACCAGCAGACTGGGCAGCCAGATGAAGGCCCCGTAGTACGAGAGGTTGATGCCGAACCACACCGTCCACAGGGCGACGGTCCGGCGCCGCAGCCGCGACGACCAGATCGACTCGGCCGCCGCCGGGTCGGTGCGCACCGGGCGCGACGTCTCCTCCTGGTCCGGGGGCGCGTCGACGCCGGCGGACGTCTCGAAGGACCGGACGGCCGTCTCGGCCTCGCCGTAGCGGCCACGGCTCTCGAGGTACCGGACGGATTCGGGCAGGCCGAACCGCACGACCACCGCGTACAGGGTGGGGACGATCCCCACGGCCAACGCCCAGCGCCAGCCGTCGTCGCCGAGCGGGATCACGAAGTAGCCGATGAGGGCGGCGAGGATCCACCCGGCCGCCCAGAACGCCTCGAGCGCCACCACCATGCGGCCGCGCTGCCGGCGCGGCGCGTATTCACTGACGAGGGTCGACGCCACCGGAAGTTCGGCCCCGAGACCCAAACCGACGACGAACCGCAGCACGATCAGCACCGCGACGGAGCCGGCGAGCGCGGCGGCACCGGTGGCCAGGCCGTACACCAGCAGTGTCACCGCGAACACCTGGCGCCGGCCGATCCGGTCGGCGAGCAGGCCGCCGAGCGCGGCGCCGACGGCCATCCCGACGAAGCCGATCGAACCGATCCACGACAGCTGGGTCGTGCTCAGGCCCCACTGCACCGCCAGGGCGGCCATCACGAACGAGATGAGCCCGACGTCCATGGCGTCGAGCGCCCAGCCCACACCGGAGCCGAGCAGCAGCCTGCCGTGTTTGCGGGTGAACGGGAGCTCGTCGAGCCGCTCGGTGCGCGTGGTCATCGACCGAAAGCTATCACCGCCACCGCGGTGATAGCTGGGCTCGGCCGCCGCGCCGGTTCAGCCGCGGGCGGCGTCCTCGAGCGGCGCGATCTCGATCTTGCGCATCTGCAACATCGCCTCGGTGATGCGCCGTCCCACCTCGGGGTCGGTGTCGGAGAGCAGCTCGTAGAGCCGCCGCGGCACCACCTGCCAGGACAGCCCGAAGCGGTCCTTCAGCCAGCCGCACTGGCTCTCCTCCCCGCCCTCGGTGAGGGCGTTCCAGTAGTGGTCGACCTCGTCCTGGTCGGCGCAGTCGATCTGGAGCGACACCGCCTCGGAGAACGAGAACTCCGGGCCGCCGTTGAACGCGACGTAGCGCTGGCCGTCGAGTTCGAAGTCGACGGCCATGACGGTGCCGGCCGGCTTGGGGCCGGCGTCCTGGTAGTAGGTGGTGCCCAGGATGCGGGAGTCGGGGAACACACTGGTGTAGAACTTGGCCGCGTCCTCGGCCTCGGTGTCGAACCACAGGAACGGGGTGATCTTCGGCATCGTCTTCTCCTTGCTCGGGTGGATGACGGCACTGCCCTCGGTGTCACAGACGTCGGTGTCACAGACGTAGGCGTCGCCGACGTCGGTGTCGCCGACGTCGGTGTCGCTGCCGTCTGTGTCGCTGCCGTCGGTGTCACAGATATCGACCCGAGACGGAACCGGAACTCATCGCGGTCGCGAACCGGTGCACGCCCGGGCGATCATGAACTGGTTTCGATACCCGTCGGAAGGAGACGCTCATGCGGACGTCGGCTCGCATCACCACGGCAGTTCTCGGCGCCACAGTCCTGTCGGCGCTCGCGCCCGGCACGGCCCTCGCCGACACCACCGACGAGGGCTCGAGCGTGATCGGGTCCGTCGAGATCTTCTCCTGGCTGATCGACTTCCTGGCCAGTGCCTTCGGCCTGTCCTGAGCCGGCCACCCGCGTCAGCTGCAACGGATCGTGTCCTCGGTCAGGTCGCGGACCTCCGCGTACCGGGCGCGCACGGCCGGCATCGGGTCGGTCTCGTAACGCTGCACGGCACCACCCTGCCACCGCGGTGGTTCCGCACCGCCGTCGAGCACCCACGCCGCCTGGCGGGCCGCGCCGACGGCGACGTACTCGCCCGGCTCGGGCACCTCGACCGGGACCCCGAGCACGCCGGGCGCGACCTCGCGCAGCGCGCGGGAACGGGCGCCGCCACCGACGAGCAGCACCCGTCGCACCGGCACGCCCTGCGCGGTGATGTGGTCGAGGCCGTCCGCGAGCGAGCACAGCAGCCCCTCCACGGCCGCGCGCGCCAGGTGCTCCCGCGTCGAATTCGTCAGGCGCAGGCCGTGGATCGCGCCGGTCGCGCCGGGGCGGTTGGGGGTGCGCTCGCCCTCGAGGTACGGCACCATCACGAGCCCGCCGGCGCCGGACGGGGCCGACAACGCGAGCCGTGACAGTTCGTCGTGGTCGACGCCGAGCAGCGCGGCGGTGGCGTCGAGGACCCGCGCCGCGTTGAGGGTGCACACGAGCGGCAGGTGGCGGCCGGTGGCGTCGGCGAAGCCGGCGACCAGCCCGTCGGGGTCGCGGGTGGGGGTGACCGAGACCGCCGAGACCACGCCCGACGTGCCGACGGAGACGATCACGTCGCCCTCGCGCGCACCGAGGGCGAGGGCGGCGGCGGCGTTGTCCCCGGCGCCGGGTCCCAGCGCGGCACCCCGGCTCGTCTCCCCGACCTGTTCGGCCGGTCCGGCCACCCGGGGCAGCAGGGGCCGCCGGCCGCGCAACGCCAGTTCGAGCAGGTCGGTGCGATAGGCGTCGTCGGCGGCGCTGTAGTAGCCGGTGCCGCTGGCGTCGCTGCGGTCGGTGATCAGCGCACCGATGCCCGATCCTCCGGCCAGCCGCCAGGTCAGCCAGTCGTGCGGCAGGCACAGCGCCGCGGTGCGGTCGGCGCGGGCGGGCTCGTGGTCGGCGAGCCAGCGGGCCTTGGCGACGGTGATCGCGGCGAGCGGGACGACGCCGACGGCGTCGGCCCACTTCTGTCCGCCCCCGAGATCGGCGACGAGCTCGGCGGCGGCCGCGGCCGAGCGGGTGTCGTTCCACAACAGCGCCGGGCGCACCACCGTCCCGCTCTCGTCGAGGGTCACCAGCCCGTGCTGCTGACCGCCGACCGACACCGCGGCGACGTCGTCGAGCCCGCCGGCGGCGGCGACGGCGCGGTCGAGGGCGTCCGCCCAGGCACGCGGGTCGACCTCGGTGCCGCCGGGGTGCGGGGCGCGGCCCTGCCGCACGATGCGGCCGGTGTGCGCGTCGCAGACGAGCACCTTGCAGGACTGGGTGGACGAGTCGATCCCGGCGACGAGCGTCACCACGGCTCCTTCGGGTCGGCGTCCCGCTCGTCGCGGGTGGGCAGGTCCGCGCCGGCACGCGCGACGGTGCGGGCCGCGGTGAGCGCGGCGACGTCCAGGGCCGTGCGCAGCGCGTCCGGTCCGATCCCGCGCAGGCCCTCGCGGTCGCCGAGCAGCTCCTGGGTCCACAGGGCGTCGAGCAGGCCGGCCATGAACGCGTCGCCGGCGCCGACGGTGTCGACGACCTCGACCGGGTGCGCGGCGACCTCGACGGCGCCGGACCGCGCGACGGCGACGGCACCGCCCGCACCGAGCGTCACCGCCACGAGTGCCGGCCCGAGCGCGAGCCACTCCCGCGCGACGTCGCGGGGGTCGCGGCCGGGGGCGAACCAGCGCAGGTCTTCGTCGCTGGCCTTGACGACGTCGGCGCCCGCGACGAACCGGGTGATGCGGTCGCGGGTGCGCGGGTCGTCGCCGACGAGCGCGGGCCGGACGTTCGGGTCGTAGCTGACGGTCGCGGTGGGCACGTGCCGGTCGAGCAGCGCGGCGACGGCCTCGCAGCCGGGTTCGAGCAGGGCCGCGATGGATCCGGTGTGCACGTGCCGGGCACCGGGCGTGGGACGAGGATCGGGCAGTTGCCATTCCAGGTCGAACTCGTATGTGGCGGAGCCGTTCTCGTCGAGCACGGCGGTCGCGGTCGGGGTGCGCGCCGCGGTGCTGCTGCCGGCGGCGAGCCGCACCTTCGAGGCCGCGAGGTGGCCGACGATACGGCGGCCGCGGTCGTCGTCGCCGATATGGGTGACGAACTCGACGTCGCGGCCGAGCCGGCCGAGGCCGACGGCGACGTTGAGCGGGCTGCCGCCGACGTGTTCGACGGGCTCGGCCGCGCCCCGGCGGACGATGTCGACGAGCGCCTCGCCGATCACGAGGACGGGCCCGTTCACGATCCGACCTTGCTGCGCAGGGCTTGCAGGGTGGCGCGGGCCCCGACGCGGTGCAGGGACCCGAGCGCCCACAGGTAGGCCTCGACGAACCGCGGCTGATCGGCGAGATCCCCGAAGACGGACCGGTTCCCGAGGAAGGCGGTCGGCTCCTCGCGCTGGCTGCGGGCGAGGGGCCCGAGGGTGTCGGCGAGCCGGTCGACGACCTCGATGGGGTCGCCGGCCTCGTCGATGCCCTCGGCGTAGCGGGCCCAGCCGGCCACGACGGCGGCGGCCAGGCGCACCGATCCGCCCGTGGCGAGGTTCTCCCGCACCACCGGCAGCAGCCACTTCGGGATGCGGTCGGAGGATTCGGCGCACAGCCGGGCGACGGTGTCGCGGATCTCGGGATTGGCGAAGCGCTCGATCAGGGTGCGCTTGTACTGCGCGAGGTCGATGCCGGGCACGGGCCGCAGGGTGGGGGTGGCCTCGGTGTCCATGTAGTCGAGCAGGAACTCCGCGAACAGGGGGTCCTGGGCGGCCTCGTGCACGTAGCGGTAGCCGCACAGGTGGGCGAAGTAGGCCAGCGCCTGGTGGCTCGCGTTGAGCAGGCGCAGCTTCATCAGCTCGTACGGCGCGACATCGTCGACGAGTTGCACCCCGGCCTCGTCGAAGGCCGGACGGCCGCAGGAGAAGTCGCCCTCGAGCACCCACGAGGTGAACGGTTCGGCGACGACGGGCCAGCGGTCGCGGACGCCGAAGCGGGCGTCGAGCTCCGGGGCGATGTCGTCGGTCGTGACGGGGGTGATGCGGTCGACCATCGAGTTGGGGAACCGGGTGTGCTCGCGCATCCAGCCGGCGAGATCGGGGTCGACGAGTTCGGCGAAGGACGTGAAGGCACGCCGGGCGACGGTGCCGTTGCCCTCGATGTTGTCGCACGACATGATCGTCGGCGACGGCAGCCCGCGCTCCCGGCGGCGCGCGAGCGCGGCGGTGACCAGGCCGAAGACGGTGGCCGGCGCGTCGGGGTGCTCGAGGTCGCGGCGGACGGCGGGGTCGTCGACGTCGAATTCGCCGGTGTCGTGGCGGATGTTGTAACCGCCCTCGGTGACGGTGAGCGAGACGATGCGGGTGGTGGGTGCGGCGATCTGTTCGATCACCGCCTCGGGATCGTCGGGGGCGTAGCGGTAGTCGACGATCGAACCGATCACCCGCGGTTCCCATTTGCCGTCCGGGTGGCGCAGGATCAGGGTGTAGAGGCCGTCCTGGGACGCGAGGGCGTGGCGCATGCGGCGGTCGCCGGGCATGACGCCGACGCCGCAGATGCCCCAGTTGCGGGCGCCGCGTTCGAGCAGCCGGTCGACGTACATCGCCTGATGGGCACGATGGAATCCGCCGACCCCGAAATGCACGATGCCGACGCCGATGTCGCGGCGCGAGTAGGTCGGTCCGGGGACGGGCAGGGCGTTCAGGGTGTTCTCCCCCAGGTCCACTTCGGGGCTCCTTACGTGTCGTCGCCGGGGTGCACCCGCACGACGGTCTTGATGTTGCCGGGTGTCCGGTCGGATTCGAGTGCTTCGGCCGCCCTCTCGAGCGGGAAGCGGGCGGTGACCATCGCGTCGAGGTCGACGCGGCCGGTGGCGGCGAGGGCGATCGCCGTCGGCCAGGTGTGGGCGTAACGGAAGACGCCGGTGAGGACCAGCTCGCGGTTCTGGATCAGCTGGACCGGCAGGTTCATCGTCTCGGCGCCGGAGCCGACGAGGACGACGGTGCCGGCGGGCCGGACCGCCCGCATCGCGGCGGCGACCGCGGCGGGGGCGCCGGAGGCGTCGATGTAGGCGTCGACGTGCAGGTCGCTGACGTCGTCGGTGCGCGGGTCGAGCGTGGCGGTCGCCCCGAACTTCCGGGCCAGCGCGCGCCGGTCCGCGTCGAGGTCGGTGACGACGATGTCGGTGGCGCCGAACGCGCGGGCGACCTGCGCGGTGACGATCCCGATGGGGCCCGCGCCGGTGACCAGGACCCGGGATCCGGCGGTGACGCCCGCCTTGCGGACGGCGGCGATGCCCACGGACAGCGGTTCACAGAGGGCGGCGGCGTCGTCGGAGACGGTGTCGGGCACGGGGTGGGCGAATTCCGCCCCGATGGTGACGTAGTCGCAGAAGGCGCCGTCGACGGGTGGGGTGGCGTAGAACCGCATGTGCGGGCAGAGGTTGTAGCGCCCGCGCCGGGTTTCGTCGGTGGTGGGGTCGGGGCGCTGCGGCTCGATGGACACGCGCTGCCCGACCCGGCCGGCGGGGACGCCGGCGCCGACCGCGGCGATCGTGCCGGCGGCCTCGTGGCCGAGGACGAGCGGGGCCTCGACGACGAATTCGCCGATGCGGCCCTCCCGGTAGTAGTGCGTGTCCGATCCGCACACGCCGACGGAGGTGACCCGGACGAGCACGTCGCCGGGTGCGGGTTCGGGGACCGGCCGTTCGCGCATCTCGATCCGTCCGGGTTCGACGAGGACGGCGGCGCGCATGCCGGCCGGGATCGACGGGGGTGTTGTGTGGGTCACATTGCCGATGCTAGCGTACTGAGCAAATGAACGCACCCATGAGCATTTGCTCACGGTGTTCCTCCGAACCAGGAGATGTCGTGACCGTCCCCCACGTGACGAACCAGCCCGCGGCCGCCGCCGCGCCGGAGGAGCTACGCCTGGCGCTGCGCGCGGCGACGCTGTACTACCTGGACGGCCTCACCCAGGCGGAGGTCGCGACGCGCCTCGGCGTCTCCCGGCCGACCGCGGGACGCCTCGTCGCCCGGGCCCGGACCCAGGGCCTGGTGCGCATCGAGGTGAACGTGCCGGCCAACCTGCGCGACGACCTGCACGCCGACGAGGAACGCGCCCTCGAGGAGCGCTTCGGCCTGCTCGAGGCCGTCGTCGTCGGCGACGGCGTGGACGCGGCCGGCCCGCTCGACGAGGCCGCCAGCTTCGCGGGCGTCGGACGGGCCGCCGCCGCCCTGATCAGCCGGCGGATCCGCGCGACGGACACCCTCGGATTCACGTGGGGCCCGGAGACCGTGGCCGTCGCGCAGGCCCTGCCGCCGGGCGGGGCGACCTGCGCGACGATCGTCCAGCTCGACGGCGCCGTCACCGCGTCCGACTACCAGACCGGCGCCGAGTACGTGCTCGGACGATGTGCGGAACAGCTGCAGGCCAAGATGGTCCGCCTCCCCGTTCCCCTGTACGCCGACCCCGCGACGGTCGCGTCCATGCGTGCCGACTCGATGATCTCCCGCACCCTGGACATCGGCCGCCGCGCCGACATGATGATGTTCGGCGTGGGGGCGGTGTCCACGTCGACCACCCTGTTCGAGGGCAGCTACCTCGACACCGCCATGCTCGACTCCCTCACCGACCTCGGCGCGGTCGGGGAGATCGCGGGACGGTTCTTCCACGCCGACGGCACGGCCGTCGGCGGGGACCTCGACCGTCGCGCCGTGTCGGTCTCGCTCGACGACATCCGCGCCTGCCCCGGCACGGTCCTCGTCACCGGCGGGGCCGCCAAACACCAGGCCGCGCTCGGGGCGCTGCGCGGCGGCCTGGCCACCATGCTCGTGTGCGACATCGAGTGCGCACGTTGGCTACTCGACCGATAACCCCACCGGAGAGACCGAAGAAGAGGCGACGATCGGTGAACACATCCAGAACGACCACCCGAATGCTGGTGGCCGGAGCGGGGGCGCTCAGCCTCACGCTCACCGGCTGCGCCGGCGCCGGCTCGCTCGGCGCCTCCGACCAGACCGTCACCATCGCGATGGTGTCGAATTCCCAGATGCAGGACGCCCAGCAACTCGCCGCGCAGTTCGAGGCCGAGAACCCGGACATCGACCTGCGGTTCGTCACGCTCTCGGAGAACCAGGCCCGCGCGAAGATCACGGCCTCCACCGCGATGGGCGGCGGCGAGTTCGACGTAGTGATGATCAGCAACTACGAGACCCCGCAGTGGGCGGAGAACGGTTGGCTGACCAACCTCTCCGACTACGCCCGGCAGACGGAGGGCTACGACGAGGACGACTTCATTCCCTCCCTGCGCGAATCGCTGTCCTACGACGGCGACATGTACTCGGTGCCGTTCTACGGCGAGTCCTCGTTCCTGATGTACCGCAAGGACCTGTTCGAGCAGGCCGGCATCGCCCTGTCCCCCACCCCCACATGGGACGAGGTCGCCGCTGCCGCCGCCCGCCTCGACAGCCCCGACACCGCCGGGATCTGCCTGCGCGGCAAGCCCGGCTGGGGTGAGGTGCTCGCCCCGCTGAACACGGTGATCAACACCTTCGGCGGCCGGTGGTACGACGAGAACTGGAACGCGCAGCTCACCAGTCCCGAGGTCGTCGAGGCCGTGCAGTTCTACGTCGACCTCGTGCGCGAGCACGGCCAGCCGGGCGCCGCCACCAGCGGTTTCAGCGAATGCGCCACGCAGCTCGCCCAGGGCCGCGTCGCGATGTGGTACGACTCCACGTCGGCGGTCTCCACCCTCGAGGACCCCGCGTCGAGCAACGTGGTCGGAAAGATCGGGTACGCGCCGGCACCGATCCGGGTCAAGGACGACGCGGGCTGGCTCTACAGCTGGTCGCTCGGCATCCCCGTCGACAGCGACAACGCGGACTCGGCGTGGCGGTTCGTCTCGTGGATGACGAGCAAGGAGTACCTGCGCACCGTCGGCGAGACCCTCGGCTGGGAGCGGGTGCCGCCCGGCAGCCGGCTGTCCACCTACGAGATCCCCGAATACCGTGAGGCCGCAGCCGCTTACGGGCCGCTCACCCTCCGGTCCATCGAGAACGCGACCCCGGACGCCCCGACGGTCGAGCCGGTGCCCTACACCGGCGTCCAGTTCCTGGCCATCCCCGAGTTCCAGGACCTCGGAACCCGCGTGAGCCAGCAGATCAGCGCCGCGATCGCCGGCCAGAAGACCGTCACCGAAGCGCTGGAACAGGCCCAGGAATACGCCGACGTCGTCGGTGCCACCTATCGGGAGGATCAACAATGACAACCGTGGCAGTCGGCGCACCCACCGCCGACGACTCGGAACGCATCCGCCGGGTGCGGGAAGCCAAGAGCGACGCGGTCTCCCGCGCGGAAGGCTGGCGCCGCCGGGGGCCCCTGCTGCCGGCCCTGATCTTCATGATCGTGGTCACGCAGATCCCGTTCGTGTTCACCCTCTACTACTCCACGCAGTCGTGGAACCTGGTGCGCCCGGGCTCGCGCAGCTTCGTGGGCCTGCAGAACTACGCGGACGTCTTCCGCGACAGCCAGTTCCGCGAGGTCGCCGTCAACACCGTGATCCTCATCGTCGGCACCGTGCTGATCTCCGTCGTGCTGGGCCTGCTGCTCGCGCTGCTGCTCGACCGGGTCTTCCTCGGCCGCGGCATCGTCCGCACCCTGCTCATCACGCCGTTCCTGGTCACCCCCGTCGCGGGAGCGCTGATGTGGAAGACCGCGATGTTCGATCCCGTGTTCGGCATCGTCAACTTCGTGCTCTCCCCGTTCGGCGTCGGGCAGATCGACTGGGTCAGCCGCTACCCGCTCGCCGCGGTGATGGCCAACCTGGTGTGGCAGTGGACCCCGTTCATGATGCTGCTCATCCTGGCCGGGCTGCAGTCCATGCCGCGTGACACTCTCGAGGCCGGCCGGGTCGACGGGGCCGGCGCCTTCGCCCTGTTCCGCGAGCTGACGCTGCCGCACCTGCGGCGGTTCATCGAACTCGGCGCCGTGCTCGGCGCGATCCACCTGGTCAACACGTTCGACGCCATCTACATGATGACCCAGGGCGGACCGGGCACCGCCAGCTCCAACCTGCCGTTCTACATCTATCAGCGGGCGTTCCTCGGCTTCGACATCGGCCAGGCCGCCGCCATGGGCGTGGTGGTCGTCGTCGCCACCATCGTCGTGGCCACCGTCGCGCTGCGGCTGATCTTCACATCGTTCACGGGCAAGGAGGAGGCCGCCTGATGAGCACCACCGCCCCCACCACACAGCAGCTCCCCGCACCGGAGACCGTCCCGGCGCGCCCCCGGAAACGTAAGCACCGCAAGGCAAATCCATGGGGCGTCGTCGCCTGGATCGCCGCCCTGGGGTTCTTCTTCCCGGTGTTCTGGATGGTGCTCACCGCCTTCAAGCAGGAGGCCGACGCCTACTCCGATCCACCGAAGTTCTTCTTCACACCCACCCTCGACCAGTTCCGCGCGGTGTTCGACACCGGCGTCGGTGTCAGCCTGCTCAACTCGGCGTTCGCCACCGGCGTGTCGACGATCCTCGTCCTGCTGCTCGGCGTGCCCGCCGCGTTCGCCCTGTCGCTGCGGCCGGTGCGCAAGACCAAGGACGCCCTGTTCTTCTTCATCAGCACGAAGATGCTGCCGATCGTCGCCGCGATCATCCCGCTGTACGTGATCGTCGCGAACATCGGCCTGCTCGACAATATTTGGGCCCTGATCATCCTCTACACCGCGATGAACCTGCCGATCGCGGTGTGGATGATGCGCTCGTTCTTCCTCGAGGTGCCGGGCGAGCTGCTCGAGGCCGCGAGCATGGACGGCGCCGGCCTGTGGACGTCGGTGCGGGAGGTGATCCTGCCGCTCGTCTCGCCCGGCATCGCCGCCACCGCCCTGATCTGCGTCATCTTCTCCTGGAACGAATTCTTCTTCGCCGTCAACCTCACGGCGGTACAGGCGCAGACAATTCCCGTGTTCCTCGTCGGCTTCATCACCGGCGAGGGCCTGTACTGGGCTCGCCTGTCCGCGGCCGCGACGATGGCGGCGCTGCCCGTCGTCCTCGCCGGCTGGGTCGCCCAGAACAAGCTCGTGCGCGGCCTGTCGTTCGGCGCAATCAAGTAACTCCCCCGATCACTTTCGAAGGAATCGTCATGGCCGAGATCACCTACCGCAACGCGTCGTGCATCTACGAGAACTCCGACACCCTCGCCGTCGACTCGCTGAACCTGGACATCCAGGACGGGGAGTTCGTCGTCCTGGTCGGACCGTCCGGCTCCGGCAAGAGCACCGCGCTGCGGATGCTCGCCGGACTCGAGGACATCGACGAGGGCTCGATCAGCATCGGCGGCCGCGACATGGTCGGTGTGCCGTCGAAGGACCGTGACATCGCGATGGTCTTCCAGAACTACGCCCTGTACCCGAACAAGACCGTCGCCGAGAACATGGGCTTCGCACTGAAGATGCGCGGTGTGAGCGCCGACGAACGGCGGCGCAAGGTCGAGCAGGCGGCGAAGCTGCTCGACCTCACCGACTACCTGGACCGCAAGCCCGCCAAGCTCTCCGGCGGCCAGCGGCAGCGCGTCGCGATGGGCCGGGCGATCGTCCGCGAACCGCAGGTGTTCTGCATGGACGAACCGCTGTCCAACCTCGATGCCAAGCTGCGGGTGCAGACCCGCACCCAGATCGCCGCGCTGCAAAGGCGTCTCGGCACCACCACGGTGTACGTCACGCACGACCAGGTCGAGGCGATGACCATGGGCGACCGGGTGGCGGTGCTGCGCGGCGGCACGCTGCAGCAGTTCTCCTCCCCCACCGAGCTGTACGACCGGCCCGCCAACGCGTTCGTCGCCGGGTTCATCGGCTCGCCCGCGATGAACCTGCTCGACGCGCGGATCGTCGACGGCGGCGTGCAGATCGGCAGCACCGTCGTCGACGTCGAACGGGACCGCATCGCCGCGCTGCACCGCGCCGGCCTCGAGACCGTCACCGTCGGGATCCGGCCCGAACAGCTGGAGATCACGGACGGCGACGGCGTCGAGGCCATCGTCGACCTCGTCGAGGAACTCGGCAGCGAGTCGTACGTGTACACCCGCGTCGCGCGCAGCGACACCACCCTCGTCGCGCGGTCGCTCACCCGCACCCCGGCCCGGCTCGCGGACACGATCCGGCTGCGCAAGCGGGAGGGCTCGGTGCACCTGTTCCATCCGGAGACGGGCGAACGCGTCGGCGACTGACCGGCCGGCGGTGAACCTGCGCCGGAACCGGCGGTGAACCTGCGCCGGAACCGGCGGTGAACCTGCGCCGGAACCGGCGGTGAACCTGCGCCGGAACCGGCGGGGGTCGGTACGGTCGGGACGTGCTCTTCTCGACGATCGTCGCCACCTCACGGGCCGTCGGCACCACCCGGTCGCGACGGACCAAGGTGGAAGAACTGCGCAGCCTCCTCGCCGTCCTCGAGCCCGTGGAGGTCGAGCCCGCGGTGTCGTGGTTGGCGGGCGAGCCCCGCCAGGGCCGCATCGGCGTGGGCTGGCGCACCCTCGCCGGGGCCCGCGTCGACCCGGCCGACGCGCCGTCGCTGACCGTCTCCGACGTCGACCGGGCCTTCACCGAGCTCGCCGGTCTGGCCGGGACCGGATCGACGGGGCGGCGCCGCGAACTGCTCGCCACGCTGCTCGGCGCGGCCACCACCGCCGAACAGGAGTTCCTGGTGCGGCTGCTCACCGGGGATCTGCGGCAGGGCGCGCTCGAGGGCGTGATGACCGACGCGGTGGCCGCCACGGCCGGTCTGCCCGCCGAGACGGTGCGCCGGGCGTTCATGCTCTCCGGGCAACTGTCCGTGACGGCGGCCGCCGCGCTCACCGGCGGCGCCGACGCGCTCACCGCGTTCCGTCTCGAGGTGGGCCGGCCGATCAGGCCGATGCTCGCCTCTCCCGCGCCGTCCCTCGCCGACGCCTACAGCCGGTTCGGCGGCGACGTCAGCGTCGAATACAAGCTCGACGGCGCCCGCATCCAGGTGCACCGCCACGACGAGACGGTGCGGGTGTTCACCCGCACCTTGCGCGAAATCACCGGCAGCGTACCGGAACTCGTCGATCTGGTCGCCGCGCTGCCGTGCACGTCGGTGGTGCTCGACGGCGAGACCCTGGCGCTCGACCCCGCGGGCCGGCCCCGGCCGTTCCAGGAGACCATGAGCCGCTTCGGCGCCGAGTCCGCCCACGATCTGTTGCTGCACCCGTACTTCTTCGACTGCCTGCACCTCGACGGCGTCGACCTGCTCGACGCACCGCTTGCCGAGCGTCTCGACGCCCTGCAGCGGGTCGCCCCCGAGCACCGGATCCCGGGCGTGCTGCAGCCGGACGACGCCGCAGCCAAGGCCCAGTTCGAGGCCGCGCTCGCCGCCGGACACGAGGGCGTCGTCGTCAAGGACCTCACCGCGCCCTACGCGGCGGGCCGGCGTGGCCGCGCCTGGCAGAAGGTCAAGCCGGAGCACACCCTCGACCTGGTGGTGCTCGGCGCCGAGTGGGGCTACGGCCGCCGCACCGGGTACCTGTCCAATCTCCATCTGGGCGCGCGGGACCCGGACGGCGGTGAACCGATCATGGTCGGCAAGACGTTCAAGGGGCTGACCGACGCGCTGCTGCAATGGCAGACCGAGGAATTCCCGCGTCACGAACGCAGCCGCGACGCACACGCGGTGTACCTGCGACCGGAGCTGGTCGTGGAGATCGAACTCGACGGCGTGCAGGTCAGCCCGCGCTACCCCGGCGGGGTGGCGCTGCGATTCGCGCGGGTGGTGCGCTACCGCCCCGACAAGACGGCTGCCGAGGCGGACACGATCGACGCGGTGCGGGCGCTGCTGCCGGCGACGGATTCCGGTTAGCGCCCCGCACTTCCGCCCGATACCGGATGTCGCTCGTGGCCGGTCATGCCCGCCCCTGGGCGAGCGACTCGACCACGGTGGCGAACATGGTGGACTTGATGACACCGAGGGTGCCGGGGTCTTTCCCCACGAGCGGGGTGACGAGCTCGACGGCGGCATCCAGGACGGTACCCTCGCCGGCTGTGCGGTCGACCAGGCCGGCAGCCTCGGCCTCGAGGCCGCCGTAACGGTGCCCGGTGGTCATCGCGGTGACTGCAGTCTGCGGGGTCAGCTTGGCCTGGATCAGGGCGGCCATGCCCGGCGTGAACGGGATGTGGATGTCGACCTCGGGGAAGCAGTAGTAGCCCCGGTCGGCGCGCATCACCCGGTAGTCGTGCGCGATGCCGAGCATGGCGCCCGCCCCGAACGCGTGCCCGACCACCGCGGCGACTGTCGGCAACGGGAAGGTGAGGATGCGGCTGAACAGCGCCTGCACCCGGCCGACGTACCACTGCGCCCGATCACCGTGCGCCGTCAACCATTCCAGGTCCAGGCCGTTGGAGTAGAACTTCCCCGTCGCCGTGGTGACGAGCGCGTGCGCGTTCTGCTGCGCTTCGTCGAGGAGGCGGTCGACGGTGTCGAGCCAGTCCGGGGAGAACCGGTTCTCGTCGTCGCCGAGGTCGAGGACGGCGATCTTGTCCCGGTAGGTCAGAGTGGCAGTCATCGAGAACCTTTCGTGTGGCCGCCGCGCCGGGGCGGCGCCGGCGGAGGATCGAGGGCGAGAACCGCACGGACCGCGGCCTCGAGGCGTTGCCGCAAGGCGGTGTCGGGGACACGCCGACGCCGGAGCAACAGCCCTGTGGGCAGACCGACGACGCAGTCCTCGACGACCGCGACCGCACGCGCGTCGCCGCGGCCCCACAACGTCCGAGTCAGGCGAACGAGCAGCGCGACCAGAACCGAATCGAGCCGGCTCAACTCTGCGGCGACATCCTCCGGCAGGTCGGACCCGAGCAACTCGTCGCGCCGGACGGTGAGCAGAAGACGCGAGGACTCGGGGAAGCGGGCGGCGAACGCCGCCGGGGTATCGGCAGCTGCGACGACGGCGTCGACCCCGACGGCCCAGCCCGGCGCCGAGGCGGAGCCGAGAACCTCGTCGACCGCCGCGTGTTGCAGGTCGAGGAAGCGGTGGGCCGCGCGCAACCAGGCCCGGCCGACCAGCCCGCCTCGTGAGCCGAACGCGTGATACAGAGCGCCGTTCGACATCCCCGTGGCCGCGGCGACCGCACGCAGCGTCACCGCACTCGCGCCACCCTCCACCACCAGACTTTCGGTGGTGTCGAGAACCTCGTCGAGGTCATGGATGCGGGGGCGGGGCACAGCGGGACCATAACAGAACATGCGCTCTATTACTAGGCGGTAACCGCGGGGTGGCGATCGGCTGCGCTGCCGAACCGCGGCCGGCCGTGCCGCGTCGCGTCGCGGACGGAGGCCCCCGTTTCGCTGTCGGTGAATACCCCGGCCCCGGCGCCGGCATCGTGCGAGACTTCGGGGCATGTCAGCAGCGGACCGGCCCGCCGTCGCGGATTTCGACGCCCGGCGCCGACAGCACCGTGCCAAGCGGCCGCGGCCCGAGCGCCTGCTGCGCGAGGTCTACGGGGAGATCCTGCGCGACGAACGCCGGGATCAGGACCGCAGCCTCGCCGACGTCGCGGCCGCGGTCGGCATGTCCAAGCAGTACCTGTCCGAGATCGAGCGCGGCCGCAAGGAGCCGTCGTCGGAGGTGCTGCGCTCGGTGTGCGGCGCGCTGCACCTGCCCGTCGAGCACCTGCTCTCGCGCGGGATCCGGCGGTTGACCGCCGCGCGAGTGAACGCGCAGGTCGAGCGGGTGCGCGACCCGCGCGTGGAGCTGTGCGCCGCCTGAGCCCCGGTCCCGCTGAGCGGAACCCGTGGTATCGCCCGTCGCTTCGGGGCTGGAGAATCCGCGTCCGACCCGACGATCCCCCCACTGCCGAGGAGACGAGCATGGATGCCGCCGGCCGTTTCGAGAACAAGGTCGCCTTCGTCACCGGCGCAGCCCGCGGCCAGGGCCGCGCCGAGGCGGTGCAGTTCGCCCGGGAGGGCGCCGACATCATCGCGATCGACGCGTGCATCGATTTCGCCTCGACCGCCTACCCGGGCGCCACGGAGGAGGATCTCGCGGAGACCGTGCGGCTGGTCGAGACGACCGGGCGTCGCATCGTCGCCACGACCGCGGACGTCCGGGACTTCGACGCGCTCTCGCGGGCACTCGCCGACGGCGTGGACCGGCTCGGCCGGCTCGACGTGGTCGTCGCCAACGCCGGCATCTGCTCGGGCGCGCTGTCGTGGGAGATCACCCTCGAGCAGTGGCGCGAAACGGTGGACGTCAACCTCACCGGAGTGTTCCACACCGCGAAGGCCGCCGTGCCCTACCTGATCGAGCAGGGCGAGGGCGGCGCGGTCGTCTTCACCAGTTCCGTCTCGGGTCTCAAGGGCACCCCGTTCACCGGCCACTACGTCGCGACGAAGCACGGCATCACCGGACTGGCGAAGACGATGGCGAACGAACTCGGCGAGCATCGGATCCGGGTCAACACCGTCCACCCGGCCGGGGTGGAGACCGGCATGAAGGTCAGCGACCTGCACCCGCTGATCGCGAAGTACGCGACCACTCTCGGCCCGATCTACATGAACTCCCTGCCGTACGAGATCCTGCAGCCCGAGGACGTCGCGGCCGTCGTCGCGTGGGTGTGCTCGGACGAGGCGAAGTACATCACCGGCGCGCAGATCCCGGTCGACCTGGGGAACCTGATCCGCTGAGCGCCCCCACCCAACGTGGCCGAATGTCACACCGCTTCGATCCGAGCGAACGCATGTCACATTCGGCCACCCGAAGGGGGGAGTGCACCCTGCGGCCCGGCCACTACGGCTCGCGGTCGACGATCAGCTCGTCGGCGAGCCCGTAGTCGATGGCCTCCTGCGCGGTGAAGACGCGGTCCCGGTCGGTGTCCTTGCGCAGGCGCGCCGGGTCCTGACCGGTGTGCTCGGCAAGGATCTCCTCGGTCTGCGCGCGGATCCGCAACACCTCTGCGGCCTGGAGCGACAGGTCCGAGATCGTGCCCTGCCCCTGCGTCGACGGCTGGTGCAGCAGCACCCGCGAGTGGGCGAGCACGAAGCGCCGGCCCGGTGCTCCGGCCGCGAGCAGCACCGCCGCCGCGGACGCGGCCTGACCCATGCAGTACGTGGCGACGGGCGGCCGCAGGAACCGCATCGTGTCGTACACGGCCATCATCGCGGTGCTCGACCCACCGGGCGAATTGATGTAGAGGCCGATCTCCCGATCGGGCGACTCGGCTTCGAGGTGCAGCAGCTGGGCCATCACGACGTTCGCGACGCCGTCGTCGATCTCCGTGCCCAGAAAGATGATTCGCTCGTTCAGCAGCCTGCTGAACACGTCGAAGGACCGCTCCCCCGCCGGCGTCCGCTCGATCACGTGCGGAATCGTGTACTGGGACATGATCACAACCCCATCCGGCGACCGGCCGCGAACGGGGCGAGCTGACCGAACGAGTCGACCACTGCGTCGACGATGCCGTACTCGCGGGCCTGCTCGGGCGTGAACCACCGGTCCCGGTCGCTGTCGGCGGCGATCTGCTCCACCGGGCGCCCGGTCTCGGCCGCCAGGATCTCCTCGGACTGGCGCTTCATGTATTCCCAGTTGTCGGCCTGGATGGCGATGTCGATCGCGGTGCCGCCGATCCCCGCCGACGGCTGATGCATCATGATGCGACTGTGCGCCAAGGCGATCCGCTTGCCGTGCGTGCCGGCGGCGAGCAGCACCTGCCCCATGCTCGCGGCGAACCCGAGAGCCACGGTGACCACGTCGTTCGGAATCAGCTTCATGGTGTCGTAGATCGCGAGCCCGGCGAGGACCGATCCGCCCGGCGAGTTGATGTAGACGACCACGTCGCGTTCGGTGTCGGCCGTGGCGAGCAGGACGAGTTCGGAGCAAACCCGTTCGGCCGTGTCGTCGTTCACCTCCCCGGTCAGCAGCACCGTGCGGTGCTGGAAGAGCCGGTCGGCGAGTTGGTCGCGGTAGTTCAGCGGTGGTGTGGTGATCATGACCGTCATCCTGGCGCCGGTTCCGCGCGCCGGGGCGCTTCGTCTGCCGACGGCAGACACAGGTGATGTTGCAGGGGCGCGACCGGCGGATACGCTCCGGAGGTGACCTGGTCCCTGGAGTTGGTGCCCACCGCCGTCGGGGTGGCACTGCTCGTCGGGACGACGACCGCGGTGCTGTGGGGCTACCGCGCCCCGCATCAGTTCGCGCCGGCGATCGCGGTGCTGCGGGGCGCCGTGCAACTGGCCCTGATCAGTGTGGTGCTGTCCGGGGTGATCACGAATCCGATCTGGGTGGGCGCCGCCCTGCTCGTCATGTTCACCGTGGCGGCTCTCACCGCATCGCGCCGGATCGGCTGGAGCCCGGGACACGTGGCCCTCGTATCCGGTGCGATGGCGCTCGGGATCGCCGTGACGCTCACGATCGTCTTCGTCACCGGCGCCATCGAGTTCTCCCCGCGGTACGTGCTGGCCATCGGCGGCATCGTCGTCGGCAACGCCATGACGATCGCGACCCTCGCCGGGCGGCGCTTCACGGAACTGACCGGGGACAACTGGGACACCGTCGAGGGCTGGCTCGCGCTCGGTGCGACGCCGCGGCAGTCCACCCGCGAGCTCACGCGCCTGGCCGTCCACTCGGCGCTGATCCCGTCGACGGACCAGACCAAGACCACCGGGCTGGTGACGCTGCCGGGCGCCTTCGTCGGCGCGATCTTCGGGGGTGTGTCCCCGCTCGAGGCCGGACGCTTCCAGATCGTGGTGCTCGCCGCGATCATGGCCGCCGGAACGATCACCGCCGTCGTCCTCGTCTCCGGTCTGGCACCGGTCCGTACCCGGCCCGGCCTGCCGGACTGATCTCCGCAGCGCCCCGGACCGGGTGGCCGGGGGGCGTAGGATCGCAGGCAACCACTCGGTGCACGTTCGGTCGCCGCAGGGAGCGAGGATGGGCCCGTCGACGGTGCTCGACCACGCGCGGGCAGCGTTCCACGCGCGGGACTGGACGCGGGCGTTCGACGCGTTCCGCGCCGCCGACGCGCACGAGCCCCTCACCGCCGACGACCTCGACCTGTTCGCACGGTCGGCGTATCTGGTCGGCCGGGACGACGACTGCGCGACGCTGTACGAACGTGCGTTCTCGGCCCATCTCGACGCCGACGACCCCGAGCGGGCCGGACGCAGTGCCTTCTGGCTCTGCTTCCTGCTGATGAACCGTGGTGAGGTGGCGCGCGCCGGCGGCTGGCTCGCCCGGGCCCAGCACCTGAGCGAGCCCGGACGCCCGGACTGCGCGACGCGCGGCTTCCTGCTGCTGCCGGCGGCGGTGCAGGACATGCATGCGAACCGCCCGGCCGACGCCCTGCCCGCGTTCACCGCCGCCCAGGAAATCGGCCGGTCCTGCGGCGACGCCGACCTCGTCGCGCTGAGCACCCTCGGCATCGGGCAGTGCCGCATCCTGCTCGGCGACGTCACCGGCGGTCTCGGCACGCTGGACGAGGTGATGGTCGGCGTGACCCTCGAAGAGGTCTCGCCGGTCGTGGCCGGCCTGGTGTACTGCGCGGTGATCGAGGCCTGCCAGGACACGTTCCAGCTGCAGCGGGCCAGGGAATGGACGCGGGCACTCGGCCGCTGGTGCGACGCCCAGCCCGGCCTCGTCCCGTTCCGTGGACAGTGCCTCGTACACCGCGCGGAGATCCTGCAACTGGAGGGCGCCTGGACGGAGGCCATGGACCTGGCCCGGCTCGCGTTCCGTCGGCTGTCGGACCCACCGGGGCAACCGGCCGTCGGCATGGCCCTGTACGAACAGGGTGAACTGCACCGGCTGCGCGGCGAGTTCGACGAGGCCGAGGACGCCTACCGCCGCGCGGGCCGGCTGGGCCGCGAGATCCAACCGGGCATGGCGCTGTTGCGTCTGCGTCAGGGCGACCCCGACGCGGCGCTCGCCGGGATCCGGCGGGCGCTCGGCGAATCGCTTCCCCTCTATCGTCCGCGGCTGCTGGCGGGCCACGTGGAGGTCGCGCTCGCCGTCGGCGACGTCGCGGCCGCGCGCCGCAGCGCCGACGAACTCGCGGCGCTGGCCCGCGAACAGGACGCTCCGGCGTTGAGCGCGATCGCCGAGCAGGTCACCGGGGCCGTCCTGCTCGCCGAGGGCGCACCGCGCGCCGCCCTCGACCGGCTGCGCCGCTCGTGCGGGCTCTGGCGCGGGTTCGAGGCGCCCTACGAGTGCGCGCGGGTGCGGGTGCTGCAGGGCCGCTGCTGTGATGCGCTCGGCGATGCCGAGTCGGCGCGGCTCGAGTACGAGGCCGCGGCGGCGACGTTCCGGGACCTGCACGCCGAGCCGGACCTGCGGGACCTCGCGCGAGTGCCGACGCGGCCGGCCGCGCGGGGCCGGCTGACCCCGCGCGAGGTCGAAGTGCTGCGGGCCGTCGCCACCGGGAAGACCAACCGGGCCGTGGCCCGTGAACTCGTGTTGAGCGAGAAGACCGTGGCGCGGCACCTGAGCAACATCTTCACCAAGCTCGACGTGTCGTCCCGGGCGGCCGCGACGGCATACGCGTACGAGCACCACCTGCTCTGAGCTGCACAGAATTACCCATCCGGGTTCTCGGGCCGGCTACATAGTTCGCCCGACGCGGCCGATGCCGGCGGCGCCTAACGTCGTCCGTCCAGACCCCTCGAGCCAGGAGTTCCCCATGACCACCGACAGTGCACCCCGACTGATCGACACCGTCGTGATCGGCGCGGGCCAGGCGGGTCTGTCCGCCGGCTACCACCTCGCCCGGCGCGGCCGCTCTTTCCTGATCGTCGACGCGAACCGGCGGATCGGCGACAACTGGCGCAGCCACTGGGATTCGCTGCGCCTGTACAGCCCCGCCGGATACGACGGCCTGCCCGGCATGCCGTTCCCCGGCGATCCGCACCGGTTCCCGACGAAGGACGACGTCGCAAACTATCTCGAGGCATACGCCGCGCGGTTCGATCTCCCCGTCGCGGGCGGCACCCGGGTGCGTCGGCTCTCACGCGACGGCGACCGCTTCCTCCTCGACTGCGGCGAGATGCGGATCGAGGCCGGCAACGTCGTCGTCGCGACCGGCACGTTCGGCCGCACCCCGAGCATCCCGGAATTCGCGGCGGAGCTGGACCCGCGGATCGTGCAGCTGCACTCGAGCGAATACCGTAATCCGACGCAGCTGATCGACGGCCCGGTGCTCGTGGTGGGCGCCTCCCACTCCGGCGGCGACCTCGCCTACGAGGTGGCTACGTCGCATCCAACGATCCTGTGCGGCCGCGACACCGGGCAGCTCCCGGTGCGGATCGAGAGCCGCCGGATGCGGGTGCTCTTCCCGGTCCTGTGGTTCGTGTGGGGCCACGTGCTCTCCGTCCGCACCCCGCTCGGCCGGAAGGTGCGTGAACACGAACGCCGGCACGGCGCACCGCTGTTGCGGGTCAAGCGGGAGGATCTCGCCGAGCTCGGCGTCGAACGGATCACCGAACGGGTCACCGGGGTCGTCGACGGCCGTCCGGTCCTCGCCGGCGGGCGCGTCCTCGACGTGACGAACGTGTTGTGGTGCACCGGTTTCCGCCAGGTCTACGACTGGATCGACCTGCCGGTGCTCGGCCCGGACGGCTGGCCGCTCGAGGAACACGGGGTGGTGACCGACATCCCCGGCCTGTACTTCACCGGGCTGTGCTTCCAGTCGTCGTTCCGCTCGATGCTCGTGGGCGGGGCCGGCGCGGACGCCGGGCACGTCGTCCGGCACCTGGTCGAGCACCGCGCGCCCGTCGCCGCTGGGGTTCCGACCCGACTCGGCGCTCCGGCGCACGGCCGTTCACACGGCTCGTCGGGGACCTACGCTACGTCCAGCCGGCGAGTGTCTCGGCTGCTGCCCGGTAGTCGATCGTCCCGGTAGAGACGGCGATCACCAGGTCGTACGCGTCGTCATCCGGCGCGTCGAGATCGAGCCCGTTGAGGCCGTAGAAGACGAACACCGCCATCCACGAGAGCCGCGTGTTGCCGTCGACCAGAGGATGGTTCCGCGCGATCGATTCGAGCAGCACCGCGGCCTTCTCGTGGATCGACGGATAGGCATCACGCCCGAAAAGCGAGGAGCGAGGTCGGTGCGCAGCCGAATCCAGGAGACCGAGATCGCGAATGTGCGGCACTCCCAGATCCGCCGCAAGCGCGAGCAGATCCTCGAGTTCCAGGTACTCGACGTTCACTGAGCCAATCGGTCGAGCAGCGCAGCGTATCGCTCCCGGCCGTCACGGGACAACGCCTGCACCCGCGTGTCCCGCACGCGCCGCGCCGCCGCCTCCGTGATGGCACGCACCGTCGCCTCGTGCTTACTCACACCGTCGGCCTCCGCCAACAGCGCAAGTGCTCGCTCCTGCTCTTCGGTCAACCGGAGTGTCATGGCCATGAGTCCGATGCTACCACTTTGGTATCACTGGACGGCCCGAGGGCCCGGCAGCTGCCGGCGCAGGCCGCTGGCTCGCAGCACCCGCCGCTCGACCCCGGCGCGGACGGCTTCCTCGGTGCCGATCAGGCGCACGTGACCGCGCGCCCGGGTGATCGCGGTGTACAGCAATTCGCGGGTCAGCAGCGAGGATTCGGGCGGGGGCAGGATCACCGAGACCGTGCCGTACTGGCTGCCCTGGCTGCGGTGGATCGTCATCGCGTACACGGTCTGCACGGTCGACAGCTGGCTCGGGTGGAGCCGGAACGGCTCCCTGCCGCGCGCGAATGCCGCGACGGGTTCGCCGGCGGCGTCGACGACCACGACGCCGGTGTCGCCGTTGTAGATGCGGGTCTCGTGGTCGTTGGCGGTGACGAGCAGCGGCTGACCCGGGTACCAGCGCTCGGCGTCGAGCCGCCGGCCGGTGTCGGTGGCGATCCACTCCATCGCCCGCCGCGCCCACCACTGCACCCCGTACGGTCCCTCGCGGTGCGCGCACAGCAGGCGGTGCGTCTCGAACTGCTCGAGCGCAGTCCCGGCGTCGCCCGCGACGGCGGCGGCGGTGACGGTCGCGGCGGTGGTGACGACGTCGTGCCGCAGGGCCTCCAGGTCGTTCGGGGCGTGGAAGGACACCTCGGTGCCACCGCCCCCGAGAATCCGCATCACCGCGTCGGCGTCGCCCTCCCGCACGGCGACGGCCAGGTGTGCGATGTCTCCACCGAACCGCCGGCCGCGGCTGAGCCGGATCACGCCGCCGCGCAGCCGGTTCCGTTCCCCCGGCGAGAGCGCCGCCTCGGCGGGGTCGTCGCCGGCGTCGAGGTCGGGTCCGACGACGCGGCCGAGAACGGGGTTTCCCGCGGCGGTGACGGGACGGGCGACGAGGTCGGCCAGGACGGCGCCGGCGTCGACGGAGGTCAGCTGGTCGGGGTCGCCCACCAGGATCAGGCGGGTGCCGGGGCGGACGGCCTCGAGCAGCCGGCACATCATGGTCAGCGACACCATCGACGTCTCGTCGACGACCACGACGTCGTAGGGCAGGTGGTTGCCGGCGTGGTAGCGATACCGGGTGCGGCCGCGCTGCCAGCCGAGCATGCGGTGCAGGGTCATCGCGGACAGGTCGGCGCGCAGGCCCAGCGGCTCGGCCTGCTCGCGGACGGATTCCTGCAGCCGGGCCGCGGCCTTGCCGGTGGGCGCGGCCAATCCGATGCGCAGGGCGGGGCCGTGCAGCGTGGTCAGGAGCGCCAGGATCCGGGCGACGGTGTGGGTCTTGCCGGTGCCCGGCCCGCCGGCGATGACCGTGGTCCACCCGGTGGCGGCCAGCGCCGCGGCGATGCGCTGCCGATCCGGTGCGGCGGACGGGCGGCCGGGGTCGTGCTGGTCCCGGAACAGCTCCCGCAGCCCCCGCTCGAGCGTCTGCTCGTCGACGACGGGATGACCGAGCCCGCGGGCGTCGAGGATCTGCCGGACCGTCTCCTCCTGACGGAAGTAGCGCTCGAGGTACAGCAGCGGACCGTCGGCGGTGTCCACCAGGCGCAGCGGGCGCAGCGGGCCGCGGTCGCCGCCGACGACGAGCGGACTGCGGCGCAACCCGGCGACGACGGCGTCGTCGTCCGGCCACGGCAGCGCCGCGAGATCCACCTCTGCGGCCTCGTCGACGGTGACCTCCCGCAACCGGGTCAGGTCCAGGCACACCGAACCGGCACGCACGGCGCGCACGGCCAACGCGGTCGCGAGGTGCACGTCCTCGGCGGTCTCCCCGGACAGCTGGGCCAGCCGCAGCGCGACGTGCACGTCGGCGGCCGCGAGCACCCCGGCCTCGTTGAAGACCCGCAGGGCCCCCTTGCCACGCTGGGCCACCTGGGCGTTCGTCACGGGACCTCCTTGCCTGCCAGCAGGTCGGACAGTTCGGCGACGAGGGCGGGCGGCGGCGCCCAGTCGAACACGCCGCAGCCCGCGGGGGTGTCCGGGCCGACCATGCCGCGCACGAACAGGTACTGCACGCCGCCGAGGTGCACGGCCGGGTCGTACCCGGGCAGCCGCCACCGCAGATACCGGTGCAGGGCAACGGCATACAGCAGCGCCTGCATCGGGTAGTGGGCGCGCAGCATCTCCTCGGCCATCCGGTCCCGGGTGTAGTGGGCGGTGGTGAGCTCCTCCGGCCCGAGCCGGTTCGTCTTGTAGTCGACGATCACGAATCGCGGCTCGGTGCCGTGGATCCGCAGGACCGAATCGATGCTGCCGGTGAGGTAGCCGCGCAGCGGGGTCGGCTCGAGGATGCCCACGAGATCGGCGTAGGACGCGAACGGGTCGCCGGCGGGCAGGTGGGCACGCAGCAGCCGGGCGACACCGTCGAGGGTGACGGTGGTGGCGACGGGGTCGTCACCCCCGGCGAGGGGCAGCTCGAAGTCGAGTTCGGCGAGCCGGTCGGCGGGAGCGATGTCGGCGAGCGTGCCCGCGCCCCCGGCGAGCGGGGTGCGCAGGACCGGCAGCAGGGCCTCGGCCAGCTCCTCGGGGTCGACGTCGGAGAATTGTTCGGCGACGGTGTCGCGGCAACAGCGCAGCAGTTCCGCCCCGAGGTCGGCGGCCGCGGTGTCGACGACCTCGAGCACCGCGTGCACGAGGGTGCCGAACACGGCCCCGCCGGGCAGCGGGTTCATCGGGGACGCGATGCCGTCGTCCGCCGCGTCGGCCGGCAGCAGCGGGGGTTCCTCGGGTTCGTCGGTCTTCGCGGGCTGTTCGGCCTCGGCGCCCGCGCCGGGCCCCTCGTGGGCAGCGGCGGTGAGGGCGGTGTAGGAGGTGCGCCGCCAGGCGTCGTCGAGCTCGCGGTCGAAGCGGGCGGCCTCGAGTTCCACGACGGTCTCGTGCGGCCGCACCCACGTGACGGCGGGGATCGGCGCCGATCCGACGGCCTCGACGGACGCCGTGCCTGCGGCCCGGCCGGCCCACCCGGTCAGCTGCTGCGCCACGATCGGGTCCTCGGGCACGCGCGCCTTGTGGGCGATCTCGGAGGTGCCCGGCACGCGGCCGAAGAGCATGCGGTGCAGCGGGGCACCGGAGGTGCTGTACCCCGGAGCCCACCACAGCACCAGGTGACAGCGGGCGCGGGTCAGCGCGACGTAGAGCAGGCGCAGTTCCTCGCCGGCCACCTCCTCGTCGTGGCGCCGGCGGCGCTCGCCGTAGCCCGCGCTGCCCTCGCCGCCGACGTCGAGGACGCGGCGGCCGTCGTCGTCGTGGAGCAGGAGCCGGTCGGGTTTCGACCGGACGCCCGACTCCCACGCGAACGGCACGTACACGACGGGGAATTCGAGGCCCTTGCTGGCGTGGACGGTGAGCACCTGCACCGCGGCGGCGTCGCTGTCGAGGCGGCGGCTGCGGTCGGCGCGGGCCGTGCCCGCCTCGGCGATCCGTTCCGTCAGCCAGCGGGTCAGCGCCGTGACACCCAGCGCCTCGGCCGACGCGGTCTCGTCGAGCAGTTGCGCGAGGTGCCGCAGATCGGTCAGTTCCCGCTCGCCGCCCGGCCATCCCAGCAGCCGCGGTTCGAGGTCGCAGAACGCGGCGAGGCGCTCGAAGAGCGCGGCGAAGCCGGACCGCTCGAACACGACGTCCAGTTCGCGCAGCAGGGTGCCGATCGCGGCGACGAGTTCGTCGCCCCGGGTATCGACGTCCTCGGCGGTGCGGCCCATCAGCGAGGTCAGAGCGGCCAACCGCACCCGGTCGGGGCGGTGCGGCTGTTCGAGCGCCTGCAGCACCCGCAGCCATTCCCGCGCGGCCGGGGTCGCGAAGACACTCGTCCCGCCGGCCAGCACGGCCGGGATCCCGGCACCGGTGAGCGCCCCGTGGACGAGGGCGACCTGCGCATTGGTGCGCACCAGGACCGCGACGTCGCCGGGTTCGACGGGCCGGCGGCCGGCCCCGAGGTCGACGGTGACGTCGCCACCGAGCAGGGCCGCGACGTCGGCCGCGACATCGCGTGCCACCCGTTCCTGCAGCGCCTGGGCCTTCGGGAAACCGGAGGCGCCGCACGGGCCGGCCCCGGTCCGCGGCAGGTGCCGCAGCCGCAGCGGCGCTGCCCCGGCGATCCGGGACGCCGGCTGCGCCGCCTCCACCGGGTGCGCGACGATCCGCGGATCACCCAGGGCCGCACCGCCGTACAGATGGTCGAGGGCGGCGAGCAGGTTCCCGTCGCTGCGCCAGTTGCAGACGAGTTCCTGGTGGCCGTCGGCGAACTCCATCGCGCCGAGGTAGCTCAGCACCTCGGCGCCGCGGAACGCGTAGATGGCCTGCTTCGGGTCGCCGACGAGGACGAGGGTCGTGCGGCGGTGGAACGCGCTGCGCAGGATCTCCCACTGCAGCGGGTCGGTGTCCTGGAACTCGTCGACGAGCACGACGCGGAAGCGGGAGCCGATGCGGCGGCACGCGACCTCGCCGTGCTCCGGGTCGGTCAGCACCGCGTGCAACAGCGCGAGCTGGTCGTCGTAGTCCCGCAGGCCCGCGAGGCGCTTGCGCCGGTCGACCTCGGCCCGCACGGCCCGGGCGAACTCGACGCGTTCCCCGGCGGGCGTGCCGTCGGCGCCCTCGGGGGCGAGGGCGGCCTGGGGGTCGAAGACCGCGGCGCGCGCGGCCTCCGCGGCCTCGGCATGCGAGATCGGTGCCCTGTCCGCCCGCCCGTACCGGCGCAGGTACAGGTCCGCGATGACCTCGATGGTCAGCTCGTCGACGTCCTCGACGAGCACCGCGTCGGTGTCCCGCTCGCCGGCGGTACCGAGCTCGTCGAGCATGCGCTGGCAGAATCCGTGCGTGGTGGCGATGGTGGCGGCGTCGAAGTCGGACAGGGCCCGCAGCAGCCGGCGCCGGTGCGTGGCCACGTCGCCGCCGGCGAGGTGCCGGATCAGCTCGTCGGGGTGGTGCCGCGCGGCCTCCGGGTCGGCCAGCGCCCGCGCGACGCCGGCGAACCGGTCCCGGGTGCGTTCGCGCAGTTCCTGCGTCGCGGCGCGGCTGAACGTCACCAGCAGCAGCTGCGACAGCTCCGCCGCCCCCTCGGCGACGAACCGGGTGGCCAGGCCGACGATGGCGTAGGTCTTGCCGGTTCCCGCGCTGGCCTCGAGCACGGTGGTGCCCGTCGGGAGCGCCCCGAGCAGGTCGAACTTCGACACGGTTCGGGTCACGGACGCCCCTGGATCTCGTTGGACAGCAACGGCTCCCACAGGCGCCGCGCGAGGGCGCCGAACCGGGTGGGCTCGCCGTGCCACGCCTGCTCGTCGTCGCGGGCGGCGACGGCGGTCAGGTCCCGCAGCGTCACGCCGGAGCCGTACAGGTAGGCGATGTGCCGGTCGGTGCGTTCGCCGTAGGTGGAGCCGAACTCCTGGGCGGCGGCGTCGACGCCCATCTCGACGGAGTCGCCGCGGTGTCGCCGCTCGGCGTACTCGGCGGCGGCGGCGGTGGCCGTCGGCAGCGGCTCGTGCAGCCCGCGGTCGCGCAGGTCCACGAGCCGGGCGAGCTGCTCGAGCGCGTCGGCGGGGGCGTTGATCGTGGACCGCCAGGCCGGGGTGCTGCGGAACCGGCCGCGGCCGGTGGTGATCGCCTGCCACTGCCCCGGCCGGTCCGACGCGGCGACGGCGAGCAGGTGCACCCAGGCGGTGAGGCGGTGCTTCGGCGCCAGCCGGGAGAAGGTGCTGCGGGCGACGACGGTGCCGTGGACCCCGCCGACCGTGCCGGTCAGCCGCCGGCCGTCGCCGAGGTCGACGTTCACGTCGACGGTGTCGGCCGGTCCCGTGTAGATCGGCCGGCACACCGCCACCAGGGCGTCCACGGTGCCGGCGACGTCGTCGAGCGCGAGCTCGCCGAGCCGGTACGGCGGCAGTGTCCCGCGCCGCCATTCGGCGGCCCGGAAGTCCGCGGGGTCCGTGCCGGCGAGCAGCGCCTCGAGCATGCGGTCGCCGAGGTCCCACCGGGCGAGCGGGTCGAGCCCGATGTCGAGGGCGTCCGCGATGTCCTCGTCCCGGTCGGGCACCCGCACCCCGAGCCGCTGCCGCAGGAACGCCTGGGTGGGGTGGGTGACGAACGCGACGAGGTCGGCGAGGTCGACGTCGGTGCGCGCGACGGGCGCGAGCGGACGGTGCAGCAGCCCGGGCCGGTGCCTCGCCGGATGCTGCGCGGCGCGCGCCCCGGCGAGTGCGGCCCGGTCGAAGCTCAGCGGGCGGCCGGGCCGGAAGTTGCGCGGATCGAACGGCTGCAGCGGATGCCGGGTGACGACCTCGGCCATGCCCTCGGGTCCGACCATCGTCTCGACCACGTCGCGCAGCTCGCTGAGCGGGATCGCCGGGGGCCGGCGGGCGCCGGTGACCGGGTCCGCACCGGTGTAGAACAGCAGTAGCGTCTCCCCCGCCGACATGACGGCGTCGAGCAGCAACTGCCGGTCCTCGCTGCGCGGATCACGTTCTCCCAGACAGGGGTTCAATGCCAGCACGTCGTCACCGTCGATGTGCGCGGCGCGGGGGAAGACCTCGTCGTCGAGGCCGAGCAGGACCACGACCCGGTGCGGCACCGACCGCATCGGCACCATCGTGCACACGGTCAGTTCACCGGTGCGGAAGTTCGCGCGCGTCGGCCGCCCCGCGAGCCGGGCCGCCAGCATGGCCCGCACGTCGGCGAGCCGCAGCGGCGCCGGCCCGGCGTGCTCGACGGCGGCCGCGAGTTCGCGGTGCGCCTGGGCGAGCTGCCAGGCGTCGGCGGGCTCGACGTCGGTCAGCAGGTCCAGTGCGCGGGCGAGGGCGGCGGCCCACTGCGCGGCCGGTTGCGGACCGCGCAGGCCGTGCAGCGCCACCGTCAGCCGGTCGATGTACTCGGCGAACCGTCCGGTCAGGTCGATGTCGTTGCTCTCGACGTCGTCGAGCGGGAGGGTGAGCCCGAGCCACTCGCTCTGCGACTCGTCGGCGGCCGCACCGAGCAGGATCCGGTCCAGTGCCGTGCCGAAGGTGTTCTGCGGGAAGTCCCCGAGCCCGAAGGCGTTTCGCTGTCCCTTGCCGATGCCCCATCGGGCGCCGGCGGCGGCGGTCCACTCCTGCAGCCGTTCGAGGTCGTCGTCGACGAGGCCGAACCGCCGGCGCACCGGCGCGGCGGCGGCGAGGTCGAGGACCTCGCTGGCGGTCACCCGCGCGTCGGCGAGGTCCACGAGCGTCGACACGACCGCCAGCACCGGGTTGGTGCGGCGCAGGCCCCGATCGGCCAGACGCACCCGCAACCGGTGCCCGGGGTGTCCGGAAGCGTCGCGCTGGGCGAGGGCGCCCTGACCGAAGGCGGCCTGCACGAGCGGCGCGTAGGTCTCCACGTCCGGGCACATGACGACCACGTCGCGCGGTTCGAGACCCGGATCGTCCGCGAACAGGTGCAGCAGGCACTCGCGCAGCACCTCGACCTGCCGGGCCGGGCCGTGACAGGCGTGGATGCGGATCGTGCCGTCGGCGACCGCGGAGCGGGCCGGGGGCCGGTCGGCGCGGAGGTCGTCCTGCAGCCGGCCGAGGAGGGTGTCGGGGCCGGGCCGGCCGGCGTGGTGCACGTCGGCGACTCCGGGGCCGGCCAGGTGCGCGCGCAGTTCGCGCACGTCACGGGCCAGGCTCGCCAGGAGGGGGTGCTGCACCGCGAGGGCGCTGCGGTCGTCGGCGCGCCGGCGCACCGGCTCCGCGGCCGCCTGCCCCTCCCACATGGCCGGGCTGGGGTGCGGAATCCACAGGTGCACATCGCGGTTCGCGGCGATCGCGGACAGCACGGCGCACTGGGCGACGGTGAGCCGGGTGGGTCCGAACAGCGACAGCCGCGACGGCCAGTCCACGAGCGCGGGCTCGGCGCGCAACCGCGCGCAGGCGGCGGTGAGCCGCTCGGCGGGACTGTCGTCGCCGATGCGCTCGCGCAGCCGCCGCCACAGCCGTGCCTGCCACCTGAGGTGGTCGGCGAGGCCGTGGCCGGTGCCGTCCGTGTCGCGTCCGGCGGCCCAGTCGACGAGCATCTCCGGGCGCTGCGTGGAGTAGCTGCGGAACAGGCCGGCAAGGTGGGCGGCGGTGGCGTAGCGACGGCCGGCGCGGTGATCGACGCCGTCGCGGCCGAGATGCCGGGCGAGGACGGTGCACCACGATTCGTCGAGGCAGTCGTCGACGACGTCGAGCAGCGTCCACAGCATCCGGTCGGGATGCCACGGGTCGTCCTCCGCCGCCCGGCCGGTGGCGGCGGCCAGTGCCTCGTCCACCAACCGTGCCGGCGACGGGTGGTCGATGTTGGCGGCGACGCCGTCGCCGCAGGTGCCCCCGAGCACCGTCGACAGCCGCTGGGTCAGCCACCGCTCGACCCCCTTGGCGGGGACGGCGACGAGCTCGCGGGCGAACGGGTCGGCGAGGGGCACGGCGAGCAGGTCGGCGAGGGCGGCCGCCAGGGTGTCGGCGCGCTCGGCGCGGTGCAGCGTCAGCACGCCCCTTCTCCTGCCGTCGACGGACATGGATCTCGTCCTATCACGATCGCCCGACACGTCGGGGAGCCGATGCGGACACTATCGCTTACGGCTGGTCGAGGGTGGTCGGGCTCCGATTCGGCGCCCGACCACCCTCCGCGAATCAGCCCTTCAGCCAGGAGTCGAGAGCAGTCCGATCGTTCTCGACGATTTGGGTGACCATCTGGTGGACCAGACCCTCGATCTGACCACCGAGCAGGGGGATCTTGACGGCAACCTGCCCCTGAAGGTCGATGATCGCGCCCCCGGACTCGCTCGCGCGCAGCACCGAGCGGCCCTCGATCGCGATCGGCAGTCCGGCGGCACCTCCGACGAGCGCACCCTCGGCCTGCTCGTCCACAAGGGGTCCCCATTCGTCCTGGCGTTCCATCACCAGGGGTCCGCGCAGGATCCCACGCACGACCGCGGGGAGATGGGACGAGTCCGCCTGGTCGGTCACCTTCACCCGCACGGTGCCGGGACCCGCGGGCTGTTCGACGGCGGTCGAAGAGGTATCACGACCTTCCTCGCGTCCGCGCCAGAAGCGCTCGTCGACCAGCGCTGCATGGACGTCGTGCACGCTGTGCTCGAGTTCGGTGACGAAAACGAAATCCTTGGCCATGGCTGCACAGTAGTCGGAGGCGAGAGGCAGCCGGAAATGGGGAGGGCCCCATCGCTCCCGGCGCCGTTGACAGGGCTCCGCCCCGATGCAACACTGAACCTAATGGTTCAGTATTCGAGTCTCGATGCCACGTTCGCGGCGTTGTCGGACCCCACCCGGCGCGGGATCCTCCAGGACCTGCGTGCCGGACCGGCCTCGATCAGCGACCTGGCCGCCCGGTACCGGATGACGCCGACCGGGATCACCAAACACGTCCGGCTACTCGAGGAGGCAGGTCTCGTCGTCACCGAGAAGAAGGGCCGGGTGCGCTACTGCCGGCTCGGCACCAACCCGCTCGAGCGGGAGGCGGACTGGATCCGCAACCACCAGCAGATGATCGAGGGCCGCATGGACCGCCTCGCGGAGTTCCTCGACCGAACGAAAGGAACGTCATGACCACCACGAATCCCTCTGCTCCGCTTGCCGTTACGACGCCCAGCGAGCGCGAGATCCGGGTCGAGCGCGTCTTCGGCGCCGACCGCGACCGCGTGTGGGCCGCCTACACCGAGCCCGAACTGCTCGCCCAGTGGTGGGGCCGGGGCAACCGGCTCGACGTGGAACGCTACGAGTTCGAACGGGGTGGACACTGGCGGTTCGTCGAGCACAGCGACGGCGAAACCCACGGGTTCGAAGGGCGATTCCGGGAGATCACGCCCAAGGACCGCATTGTGCAGTCCTTCGAATGGGACGGGATGCCGGCATACGTCGCCATCGACACCGCGACGTTCGAGGACCTCGGCGACGGCCGCACCCGCGTGGTCACCGTCTCGCAGTTCCACACGCCCGAGGAACGCGACGGCATGCTGAACTCCGGCATGGCCGAGGGTCTCGGCCAGAGCTACGACGCGCTGGACGCGCTGCTCGCCCGGATGTGACCGCCGTCGGGCTCAGCGCCTCCCCGCGGTGCGGGGCTCAGCGCCTCCCCGCGGTGCGGGGCTCAGCGCCCGGAGGCGGTGTCGCCCTCCTCGTCGACCTCGTCGGACCCCGTGTCGACGAGGTCGGCGAACGCCGTGCCCGACACCGTCCCCCCGGTCCCGGGCAGCGTCACCGTCGGCCGGGCCCCCGGCTCGTACCGGCGCTGCATCTCCTCCGCCTGTTCCTTCGCGCGGCGCTTCGTGTCCTCGTCGATGTTCTCCAGCGGATCCTCGGGCCTGTGCTCGGTACTCAACGGTTTCGCTCCGATCCCCTCGCGGTGCACCTGGCCGCCGGTCGCCCGGCACCCCTCACGATCCTCCGCATCGGCGCCCGGCACCACCCCCGCCGACGAATCGGCCGAGCCGGGCCGCGGAGACCCCGCGGACCAGTAGGCTCGTGCGCATGGCTGTATCGCCGATCCGAACCCCGAGGTAGGTGGCGCCATGGCGAAGCTCATCCTGGGCCCGGTCCTTCGGCACGTCGGTCGCAGCGACGCCACCGTGTGGGTGGAGACGTCGGACCCGTGCACCGTCGAGATTCTCGGCCACCGGGAGCGCACCTGGACCGTGGCCGGCCACCACTACGCACTGGTGGTGATCGAGGACCTCGAGCCCGGCTCGACCACTCCGTACGAGGTCCGCCTCGACGGCGATCCGGTCTGGCCGCACCCCGACTTCCCCGCGTCCGTCGTCCGCACCCTCAGCGACGACGGGCCGCTCGAACTGGCCTTCGGTTCGTGCCGGTTCGCCACCACGTCCGCCACCGAGAACGACGACAAGCTCGGCGCCGACGCCCTCGACGCATACGCGCAGCGCATGATGACCCGGACCCCGGACCGGTGGCCCGACGCGCTGCTGCTCCTCGGCGACCAGGTCTACGCCGACGAACTGTCCGAACAGACCCTCGCGCGGGTCCGCGAACACCACGACCTCGACGAGCCTCCCGGCCCGCAGGTCCGCAACTACGAGGAGTACACCTGGCTCTACGCCGAGTCGTGGTCCGATCCGCACGTGCGGTGGCTGCTGTCCACCGTCCCCACGTCGATGATCTTCGACGACCACGACGTGCACGACGACTGGAACACCTCGCAGTCCTGGCGCGACGAGGTCGAGGCCACCTCGTGGTGGGAGGAACGCATCGTCGGCGGGCTGGCGTCGTACTGGGTGTACCAGCACCTCGGCAACCTCGACCCCGTCCAACTGGCGGAGAACGCGCTGTACCAGCGCGTCCGGAAGGCAGACGGGGACGCCGAGCCGCTGCTGCGCGAGTTCGCGTCGGCCGCGGACGAGGAGGCCGACGGCGCGAAGGGCGCCCAGTGGTCCTACCGGCGCGACCTCGGGAGGGTGCGACTGCTCGTGATCGACTCGCGGTGCGGGCGGGTCCTGTCCGGCGGCCAGCGGGAGATGGTCTCGGACCCGGAGTTCTCCTGGATCGAGCGGCAGACCCAGGGCGACTACGACCACCTGCTCGTCGGGACGTCGCTGCCGTGGCTGCTGCCGCGGGCGCTGCACGACCTCGAATCCTGGGACGAGCGGCTCGCCGCCGGGGTGCGCGGGAATCGGGTCGCCCGCTGGGCGGAGACCGTCCGTCGCGGCGCGGATCTCGAGCACTGGGCGGCGTTCCGCGACTCGTTCGACCGGCTCGCCCGGCTCTTCGCCGACATCGGCCGGGGCCGTTGCACCGAACCGTCCGGCCGTCCCCCCGCGACGATCTGCGTGCTCTCGGGCGACGTGCACCACGCCTACGTCGCGCAGGCGCGGTTCCCGGATCCGATGCCGACCCGCGTGTACCAGCTGACCTGCTCGCCGCTGCACAACTACGTGCCCGCCGCGGTCCGGGCGGTGTTCCGCATCTCCTGGAGCCGGGCGATGGAACGGACCGTGCGCTTCGCGCTCGGGCGCGTGTCGGAGGTGCCGCCGGTGCCGATCGAGTGGACCAAGGCGACGGGACCGTTCTTCGGCAATCAGATCGCGACGCTGCGCCTGGCCGGCCGCGCCGCGCATCTGGTGCTGGAACGGGCCGGCCGGGTCCCGCACGGTCCCATCGGCTTCACCACCACCGCCGACCTCGTGCTGTCGACGCCGGACGAGACCACGTGACCCTGCGGACCGCGAGGCGGGTCCGGTGACGGGATCCGGCACGCGTTCCTGGTGGGGCTGGGGCACGGTCGAGGACGCGGTGCGCGGCGCCGAGCTGCGGGACCTGGTCGACCGTGCCTCGGCCCTGCTGCCCGGCGCCGACCTCACGGACCACCCGCCGCCCGACGTGCCGTCGCTCGGACTGCCGCCCCCGCGGATCGTTCCACCGGATTCCCTTGCGGCGCTGTGCTCCTCCGACCCGACGGACCGGGCCGCCCACACCCACGGGCGCGCGTTCCGGGATGTGGTCCGGAACCTGCTCGGCGACCTGCGCCATCCGCCCGACCTCGTCGTGCGGCCGACCGTCGAGGGCGAGATCGTGGACGTCCTGGACTGGTGTGCCCGGGTGCACGTCGCCGTGATTCCGTTCGGCGGCGGCACGTCCGTCGTCGGCGGTGTCGAGCCGCGGCTCGACGGCGACTTCTCCGGTGCGGTGAGCCTGGATCTCGGTGCCCTCGAAGGAGTTCGGGAGATCGACCGCACGAGCCGGGCGGCCCGCATCGGGGCGGGCACCCTGGGTCCCGCGCTCGAAGACGAACTGCGCCCGTCCGGTCTGACGCTGCGCCACTTCCCGCAGTCGTTCGAGTTCTCCACGCTGGGAGGCTGGCTGGCCACGCGTTCGGGAGGCCACTTCGCGACCGGATACACCCACATCGACGACCTGGTGGAGTCGATGCGGGTCGTCACCCCGGCGGGCACGTGCGAGTCGCGTCGCCTGCCCGGCTCGGGAGCGGGACCGTCGCCGGATCGCCTGTTCCTCGGTTCGGAGGGGGTCCTCGGTGTCGTCACCGAGGCCTGGATGCGGCTGCATCCGCGCCCCCGGTGGCGGGCGGACGCGTCGGTGCACTTCACCGACTACGGAGCGGCGGTGGCGGCGACCCGCGCCGTCGCCCAGTCCGGTCTCCGGCCCGCCAACTGCCGGTTGCTGGACCCCGTCGAGGCGTTCGTCAACGCGGCCACGCCGTCGGGGGGCGGTGTCCTCCTGCTCGCCTTCGAGTCGGCCGATCATCCCGTGGACGCCTGGATGGACCGCGCCGTCGAACTGTGCCGCGGGCACGGCGGCACCCTGCCGGAAGCGCCGCGGCGCACCGCGCCGGAGGCGCCGCGGCGCACCGCGCCGGAGGCGCCGCGGCGCACCGGCTCGGCCGGCGACGAGAGGGACACGGACGCCGCGGGCAGGTGGCGGTCGTCGTTCCTGCGCATGCCGTACCTGCGCGACGCCCTCGCCGCGCGGTCGATGATCGTCGAGACCTTCGAAACCGCCTGCACGTGGGACACATTCGATTCTCTGCGGGCGGCGGTGCACGATGCCGCGAACGACGCGCTGCGCCGGGCGGGCGCGACGGGGGTGATCGCGTGCCGGTTCAGCCACGTGTACCCGGACGGCCCCGCACCCTACTTCGGCATCTACGCCGCGGGCCGGTGGGGCAGCACGGTAGCCCAGTGGGACGACGTCAAGGCCGCCGTGTCGGAGGCGATCCTCGCTGCGGGCGGCACGATCACCCATCACCACGCGATCGGCCGGGATCACCGGCCCTGGTACGACCGTCAACGCCCCGAGCCGTTCGCGGCGGTCCTGCGGGCGGCCAAGTCGGCTCTCGATCCGGCGGGCATCCTGAACCCGGGGGTCCTGATCGGCCCGGTGGCATCCGCGCCGGACGGCCCTACGTCGTCGTGAACCGGTCCATGATCGAGCGGGCGCAGCGCACCACGGTGTCGCGGTCGTACGAGACGACGTAGTCGAACTCGCGGTCGAGGTCGGCGGTGCCGCGATGCAGGTCCACGGCCGACAGCACGCACGCGAAGTGCGGGCCGAGGACGACGACGTTCCACTCCTCGACGAGCGGGTCGTCCGGGTCGAGCGGCGCGTGGTGGATGCCCGCCTCCGCGTAGTGCCCGAGGCCCACGCCGTACACCCCGGCGTACGCGATCCGGTCCGCCATGTACTGCCACCGCGCGCGGGTGCGCTCACCGAAGTGCCGGGCGTACTGGAAGGTGCCGAGCACGATGGTCTCCGGGCCCGCGGCGCCGGCCTGCTTCTCGAGATTCGTGCTCATCGCGACCAGGAGGCGCTTGAGGCTGCGCACGGGCCGGCGCCCCACCGAGGCGATCGCGAACGGGGTGCGCGCCTCCTCCGGGCGGACGCTGCGGACGGGTGCGGGCGGGAAGGGGTCGATCCCCTCCTCGTCGAGTTGTTCCGGGGTGTCGACGGCGGGGTACAGCGCGCCGAGGCCGTACGTGGCCCCGAGCCCCAGGGCCCGTCGCCGGCACAGTTCCGAGTCGACGCCGTCCGCGATCACGAGCGCGCCCGTCCGCTCGACCTGGGCGGCCACGGCGTGCGCGGTACGGGCGGTGTCCGTGTCCGCACGATGGGCCAGCAGCCGCGCCGCGAGGATGATCACGTCCGGTTCGACGAGCGGCAACAGGGCCAGGGACTGCGGACGCGACCCGACCTCGTCGACCGCGACGACCTTGCCGCTGCGGCGGGCATCGGCCACCGCGCGCAGCGTCCGCGACGGGTTGGCCGTCAGGGACTCCTCCGTGATCACCACGACGTCGCGCCGCAATCCCTCCGAATCGGGAACGTCGAGGCTCTCGACCGACTCGAGGTCCATCGCCACCAGCGCGGGTACGTTCCGGACCGGCCTCGACTGCGCGACCGACCACTTGAGCCGGTCGAGGTGCCACTTCTCGCTCATGGTCCGCGCCGCGACCCGCAGGGCCTCCGCGGTGGCGAGCGGCCCGTCCGCGGGGCCGCGCAACTGGACCTCCACCGCCGCGAGCGCGCCCGAGTCCAGCCGGCGCACCGGCGCGTAGGACGGCGTCACCTGCAGGCCCGCGGCCTCGGGATCCGCGTGCCGGGTGGGGTCGGAGAGGACGAACACCATGACCCCAGCGTCGCATGCGCGACCCGCTGCGCAAAGGCCGGTGCGGGCGACGGGCCCGGTCCCGACCTTCCCCAGCCGGGACCGGAGATCACACGACGGCGACCAGCACCGCGGCCAGCCCGCCGACGAGCAGCACCACCGAGATCCCGATCAGGAACGACCCGGCGATCGACGCCGCCACCAGTCCCCCACCGAGGCCGAAGAGCGTCAACAGAATCCACCCGACCCCGGGGCTCTCGACGAGCGGGGCGGCCCGCTCGGAGGACACGGTTCGCTCGGAGGACACGGTTCGCTCGGAGGACACGGTAGGGGATGCCGGTCTGGTCGCCATGGTCACGTCCCAACCTCGTGCGCACCGCACAGTCGTCGCCCGACCGTTGCTGCTGATGCTCCTGAGCCTGACGTGCTCGAGCATGCCCCCCTACGGTGACATTCCCACCCCTGCCGACATCACCGAACGGCAACAAACGGTCACGAATGAATAACAGACCCGGGAGGGTCTGCCTCGGATCCGGCGCCTCTCCGGGGGCGCCCCGGTTCCGGTGAGGTTCGGTTCCGGAGAGGTTCGGTGCCGGAAGAGGTTCGGTTCAGCCCTCGGACGTCCCGCACGGGGCGAGTTCGAACACCGGGTGGCGGTCGGCCTCGGCCGCGAATTCCTCCGGGGAGGCATTCTTGTCGGCCTGGAAGTAGTCCCGGGTCGCGGATGCGATGGCCACGTACTTCTGCAGGACGGGTCCGGCCTCCCGCGCCGACACCTCCCGGATCGTGTAGTGACGGGTGCGGAACCTGCGGGTCAGGCCGATGCGGCCGGAAGCGCGCGCGTTGAGCACCCAGGGCACCACACCGTAGGGCGCTACCAGCCAACGTCGGCCCGCATGCTCGACGACCGTGACCGGGTTGGCGCGCTTCCGGCCGGTGCGACGACCCCGGGTGGTCAGCAGGTACGAGTGCGGGACGACGCCGGCCCGGACCAGCGCGCTCATCAGGGCGTTCTCCAGGCGATGAGCCCGGCCCCTGCGATACCGGCGGATCGGCCGCGCCGCGCCGGGGCGGTTCCCGGCGCCGGGCCCCTCGTCCGGAACCGGACGGTCGGGCTGGGCAGGGGAATTCACATCGCGGGAACTCACATCGCGCTCCTTTGCGCCGGAGATCGGGCGAGCAGGGTGCACGACTCCCACCACGGCCGCCGTCGTCGGATTCGTCCCACCGGAGATTTGCCCCCGGGCGCGGAAATGTCAACCTGCCCGAGACAGGTCGGTGACCGGGCATCGGGCGGGCGGGCATCGGCGGGCCGACGCCCCGGGTGCCTAAGGTGGGCCGCACAGGTGACCGCGGCGTGCCGCGCGGTCGAATCGAGGAGGAACCGACGATGAGTGCACGTACTCCCAGCGATCGCACCCCCAGCCAGTGGGAGGAGATCACCGCTGCCGATCCCGCGCATTCCACGTGGTACGTGGAGCGTTTCCGGTCGATGGCGGCGGAGGGCAAGGACATCGTCGGGGAGGCACGCCTGGTCGACGCGATGCTCGGCCGCGGCGGACGGGTCCTCGACGCGGGGTGCGGACCGGGCCGGCTCGGTGGCTATCTGCACGATGCCGGTCACGTGGTGGTCGGCGTCGATGTCGATCCGGTGCTGATTGCCGCCGCGGAGGAGGACCATCCCGGCCCGACCTGGCTCGTCGGTGATCTCGCCGAGCTGGATCTGCCGGCCCGCGGGGTCGCGGCCGACTTCGACGTCATCGTCTGCGCGGGCAACGTGATGACGTTCCTGGCGCCGTCCACCCGGGGCGCGGTACTGGCGGGATTCGCCCGTCATCTCGCGCCCACCGGCCGGGCGGTCGTGGGGTTCGGGGCCAACCGGGGCTACGAGTTCCCGCAGTTCCTCGCCGACGCCGCGGCCAACGGTCTCGTGGTGGACCTGAAGCTCTCGACCTGGGATCTGCGCCCGTTCACCGACGAGTCCGAATTCCTGGTGGCGGTGATGTCGCGCGCGGACTGATCGCCGGCGTCGGGGCCGGACCAGCAGGCCCCCGATCACATCCCGCTGGATGTGTCCTCCCTCACATCGTGTTACCCGTCGGTAGGAGCCGGGTAGCCGAATCGTGTCACGTCGGTGAGCCCCATCGATGACATCGACCGAAGGAGCGAACGCACGATGACCAAGACCGACACCGCTACGTTGCTCACACAGCTGCGAGCACTGCTCGACCTGACCAACACCGAGATCCAGGTCGCCGAGACCCGCATTCCCCAGGCCCGCACCGACGCGGTCCGCCGCGAACTGACCGAGAACGCCGCCAACGGCCGGGCCCGCGCCGAAGCCATCGAGCGCACCATCCGCGAGCTGGGCGGACTGCCCGACGTCATCGGCCCGTTCGTCGGCCGCGCCGCCGCCGCGGTGAAGGCCATGGCCGAACAGGCCCAGCCGTTCGACGAGGCACTGCTGGGCGACCTCGCGCTCGAGCACCAGCTACTCGACCGCGCCCGCTACCTCAAGGCCCTCGCCACGGCGGCCCAGGCCCCCGCGGTCGTCGGCCTGGCCGACCGGCTGATCACCGCCCACAGCGCGACCGTGGAGTGGCTGACCACCGTCCTGGCCGAGGATGCGCTCGGCGGACCCGCCGCGCTGCGGCGCACCCCGCTGCAGGCCGCCGCGGGCGCCGCGGTCCGCATCGTCAACCTGCCCGTGACGTGGTCCACGCGCGGTATCGACCGCGCGATCGACGCCGCCCGCTCGACGCGGCCCGCCCTCGGCGCGCTGCTGGCGCGCGGCGCCCACGCCGGCGACGTCGCCACGAAGACCCTGACGGCCAGCCGGGACGCCGCGCTCGAGACCGCCGAACGGATCACCCGCCGCGAAGGTGCGGACGGGACCGCCCGGGCGATCCACACGGCCCGCAGTGCCACCGGGATCCTCACTGCCGAGGAACTCCCGATCCCCGACTACGACAGCCTCAACGTCTCCCAGGCGGTCGCCGCCGTCAAGGAACTGACCGAACCGGCCGACGTGCGCGCGATCGTCGCGTACGAGGAGGCCCACAAGAACCGGCACGGCGTCGTGTCGGCCGCCCAGACCCGCCTGGCCGCCATCGCCCAGGAGGTCGTCGGGCTCCACTGATCACACGCCCCAGGAGATCGCCGGGTTCCGCGTCGCGGGGCCCGGCGGTCACTTGTGAGCCGGGCAGTCCCGCGCGGGCGGGAATCTCCCCCGGTCCCATTGCGTACGTGGATGATTCGACGCACCGCGCAACCGGCTGCGAATCCCGGTGCCGGAAGGGATCAACCACGAACCACAGGACCCCCGGGCACCCTTGTCCCGGAAGCATCCGGTTTCGGACGTCGGCGGCACACCGAGGAATCTGCCGCCTCACCCCACGTCTCGTCGCGACCCGCGGCGGGACGAGACGGCAGGCGGTGGGATGATGACGGGCGTGCCGATGCCCTCACCGCTCCCCGTCAAGAACGGGGTCGGACCGACGCGCCTGCGCGTCCCGACGTCCGGTCCGTGGGCAACGATCGCCGCGTACGTCGTCGCGAGGTTCGACCACCTGGACGCCGACGACCTGTACCGGCGGTTCGACGCCGGCGAGATCGTGGGCTCCGACGGCAGTGCGATCGGTCGCGGAACCGCGCTGGGCGCGCATCGGTTCGTCTGGTACTACCGCGATCTGCCGGTGGAGGAACCGATGCCGTTCCACGAGGAGATCCTGCATGTCGACGACGACCTCGTCGTGATCGACAAGCCGCACTTCCTCCCGACCACTCCGGGCGGACGATACCTGCGCGAGTCCGCGCTCGTCCGGTTGCGGACCCGCCTCGACAACCCGGACCTGACGCCGATCCATCGACTCGACCGAGCGACCGCCGGCCTGGTGATGTTCTCGGCCCGTCCCGCGACGCGCGGCGCATACCAGTCGCTGTTCGAAAAGCGGCGGGTCGTGAAGGTTTACGAGGCGGTGTCGGCGCGACCGCCCGGGTGGGACCCGGACGCACCGGCGCTTGCCGGGCGCGCCCTGCCCATCGTCTACCGCAACCACATCGAGGCGCGGCGCGGGGAGTTACGGGTGGTCGTCGACAACTTCCGTGAGCCCAACGCCGAGACGGTGGTCGATGTGAGTGGGACCGGCGTGAGCGCCTCCGGACGTGCTGTGCTGCACACGGTTCTGCGTCCACACACCGGACGGATGCACCAGTTGCGGGTGCATCTGGCAGCGCTCGGCGCCGGGATCCTGGGCGACCGTTGGTATCCCGACCTGCTGCCCGAGGCCCCGGACGATCATTCCCTCCCACTCCAATTGCTCGCGCGGGAATTGGAGTTCAGCGATCCGCTGTCGGGGACGCCGCGAAGGTTCGTCACCCGCCGGACGCTGTGCGAGGCACCCGTGTCGGGGCGCTGAGCGCCGCGCGCGTGCGGCCGGGTGGCGTCGCGCTCGGCAACCCGGTGGACGCGACGGCCGAGGTCGTCGCCCGGCTCGAGCAGTTGCGACGCGAGAAGAAGCGGTCGGCGCGGCGCATCGCCCTCGCGCCGGCCACGGCATCGGGCACATCCACCGCATCGTCACCGACACCGGCTCGTGAGCAGACGCCGAGCCGGTGTCACCAACGTCGTGGCCTCATACATCTAGACGTTGAAGCGGAACTCCACGACGTCGCCGTCCGCCATCACGTAGTCCTTGCCCTCCATGCGGACCTTGCCCCGGGCCTTCGCCTCGGCCATCGACCCGGCCGAGTCGAGGTCCTCGAAGGAGACGACCTCGGCCTTGATGAAGCCCCGCTCGAAGTCGGAGTGGATGACGCCGGCGGCCTGCGGTGCGGTTGCACCCTGCGGGATGGTCCATGCACGAGCCTCTTTCGGACCGGCGGTGAGGTAGGTCTGCAGGCCGAGAGTGTGGAAGCCGACGCGGGCGAGCGAGTGCAGGCCCGGCTCGGTCTGGCCGATGGACTCGAGGAGCTCCTGGGCCTCGTCGGGCTCGAGTTCGATCAGCTCGGATTCGACCTTCGCGTCGAGGAACACACAGTCGGCCGGGGCGACGGCCGCGCGGAGTTCCTGCTGCTTCGCCTCGTCGGTGAGCACCGCCTCGTCGGCGTTGAACACGTACAGGAACGGTTTGGTCGTCATGAGGTTCAGCTCGCGCAGCAGGCCGAAGTCGAGCGAGTCCTTCGCCGCGAACAGGGTCTTCCCCTCGTTGAGCACGCCCTGGGCCTTGACGGCCTCGTCGAACTGCGGCTTGAGTTCCTTGTTCTTCTTCGCCTCCTTCTCGAGGCGTGGCAGGGCCTTCTCCAGGGTCTGCAGGTCGGCGAGGATCAGCTCCGTCTCGATGATCTCGATGTCCGCGAGCGGATCGACGCGGCCGTCGACATGGACGACGTCGTCGTCGGCGAACACCCGCACGACCTGGCAGATGGCCTCGGCCTCCCGGATGTTGGCGAGGAACTTGTTGCCGAGCCCGGCACCCTCGGAGGCGCCCTTGACGATGCCGGCAATGTCGACGAACGACACGGTCGCGGGCAGGATCCGCTGCGACCCGAAGATCTCGGCGAGCCGCTCCAGCCGCGGATCCGGCAGTTCGACGACGCCGACGTTCGGCTCGATGGTGGCGAACGGGTAGTTCGCGGCAAGCACTTCGTTCTTGGTCAGCGCGTTGAACAGCGTCGACTTTCCGACGTTGGGAAGACCGACGATTCCGAGGGTTAGGCTCACGGAATCGATATTCTACGTGGTCGCGGTCGCGCCCCTTCCATCCCCACGGCGTGCGACGGCCACCAGCCACTCGGCGTCGTCGTGCCACGGCCGCAGGTCCCAGGTGGCGAAGCGGTGCTCGAGGCTCAGGCCGGCGGCCGCGAGGTCGGCGGCGAACTGCGACGGGCGGTATGCCGCGCCGGTGGTGAAGCCGGCGACGAACACCCCACCGGGACGCAGATGCGCGGCGATCCGCTCGAGCACGGTCCGCTCCGAACCGGGCGCGAGGAACACCATCACGTTGCCGGCCGAGACCACCGCGTCGAACCGCTCGCCCGGCAGATCCAGCTGTGCCAGGTCGGCGAGATGCACGGTCAGCTCCGGGTGCGCCCGGGCCTCCTCCACGAGCACCGGGTCGAGGTCGACGGCGGTCACGCTGTGGCCACGCCGGGCCAGCTCGAGCCCGACACGGCCGGTGCCGCAGCCGGCGTCGAGGATCCGCGCGCCGCGCGGAACGAGCACGTCGACGAACCGGGCCTCCCCGTGCAGATCCGTCCCCGCATGGGCGAGCTCGGCGAACCGCTCGATGTAGGCCCGGGAATCCCCGGCACTGCGCTCGGACTGCCATCGCGTCGCGGACATGGGCCCGATGCTAGCCCGGGCCGCGGGCGTCAGCAGGCGACGCGGACGAGCTGCGAGATCCGGCCGGCCTGCTCCTCGGTGGGAGCGGTGTCCCCGTTCTGTGCCAGCTCCCCGACCTTCGCGATCACCTCCTGATCGCTCGCGCCGGAGTCGATCAGTGGGCACGTCTCGATGACGATCGCCTCGATGGAGGCGTCGTCGCGGTCGGCGGCGAGGTTGGGATAGCCCGTGCGGAACGCGGCGACGAACGTCGCGAGCTTCGCTTCGTCGAAGGCGCCGCGCGCCCGCTCGGCCACGCTCGACGCGGCGGAGGCGAGGCTCGAGGCCGCCCCGCCGAGCGTCGTGCGCGCCGCATCGGATTCGTTCGACGCGTCGTCACCGGAACTGCAGGACACGAGCACGACGGCCGCGGCACCCGCGGCCAGCACGGCGGTGAGCTTCCTCATGATCAGAGCCTGCCACGATCCGGGTGTTCGCGCCGGTGAACCGCCCCGCGGGGCGCGGTTCCCGTAGATTGCAGACGAGCCCGATCCACGTCGTCGAGAGCATCGGAAGGACCGTCCGTTGAGCGATGTGCAGAGCACCGAGCGGAAGCCACCGGCACCGAAACCGGACCGCACCACGCTGATCGCCTCCGGCGGGTTGACGCTGGCGAAGTGGTCGGCGGCGTTGGTGGTGATCGCGGCGGGCGCACTGGTCATCGGCTGGATCATCGAGAAGATGTGGGTGATCGTCCTGCCCGTGGCGCTGGCGATCGTCATCGCCACGATGCTGTGGCCGCCCACCCGCGGCATGATGAAGCGCGGCGTGCCGCCGGCGGCCGCGGCGGGCCTGACCCTGTTCCTGTTCTTCGCGATTCTCGGCGGCATCATCGCCGGCATCGTCCCGTCGGTGGTGGCGCAGGCGCCGGAGCTTGCGAACAAGACCACCGACGGCATCAACAAGGTGCTGGACTGGGTGCAGGGCCCCCCGGTCAACCTGAAGGACGAGCAGCTCGAGAACGCGACGCAGGTGGTGATCGACAAGGTCCAGGAAAGCGGCGCGACCATCGCCAGCGGCGTGTTCACCGGTGTCAGCACGGCCGGTTCCCTGCTGGTGACGATCGGTCTGGTACTCGTCCTGGTGTTCTTCTTCATCAAGGACGGCCCGCGGTTCATCCCGTGGGTGCACGCCGTCGGCGGCGGTCGCGCCGGGCGGCACCTCGAGGAGGTGCTGATCCGGATGTGGAACACCCTCGGCGGTTTCATCCGCACCCAGGCGCTCGTCAGCTTCATCGACGCGTTCTTCATCGGCCTGGGGTTGGTCATCCTCGGGGTGCCCCTCGCGCCCGTGCTGGCGATCCTCACGTTCATCGGCGGGTTCATCCCGATCGTGGGTGCCTTCGTCGCCGGAGCGCTCGCCGTCCTCGTGGCGCTGGTCGCGAACGGTCTGACCACCGCGATCATCGTTCTCGTCATCATCATCGCGGTGCAGCAGCTCGAGGGGAACGTGCTGCAGCCCGTGCTGCAGTCACGCAGCATGCACCTGCACGCGGTGGTGGTGCTGCTCGCCGTCACCGCCGGGACGTCGCTGTTCGGGATCATCGGCGCGTTCCTCGCCGTCCCCGTCGCGGCCGTCGCCGCGGTGGTGCTGCGCTACGTCGGCGAGCAGATCGACGAACGCAGCGCCGCGCCGGAGGAGCCCGAAACTGCCGGGGAGGAGACCCCGGCGCTGCCGCCGGGACCGGCGGCAGCCGAGCCGGGCCCGGCCTGATCGGCGGGGCTCAGCTCGCGATCTCCACCGTGGATCCGGTGCGGCCGCGCACGACGTGCAGGCGGCTGGGGATGCGCTGACGCATCTCGTCGACGTGGCTGACCACGCCGACGACGCGGCCGCCGGCGCGTAGCTCGTCGAGCACCCCCATCACCGCGTCGAGCGCGTCGGCGTCGAGCGTGCCGAACCCCTCGTCGATGAACATCGTGTCGAGCACCAGTCCCCCGGATTCGGCGGCGACGACGTCCGCGAGCCCGAGGGCCAGCGCCAGCGACGCCTGGAACGACTCGCCGCCCGAGAGGGTCTTCGTCGACCGCACCGCACCGGTGTACTCGTCGTGGATGTCGAGGCCGAGGCCGCCGCGCTTGCCGTGCGTGCCGGCGGCATCGGTGTGCACGAACTCGTAGCGGCCGCCGGACATGCGCCGCAGCCGCACCGACGCCGACTCGGCCACCTCCTCGAGGCGAGCCGCGAGGACGTACGAGCGCAGCGACATCTTGCGCGTGTTCTGCCCGGTGCCCGCGACGACGTCGGCGAGCGCTGCGAGTTCGGCCTGCTCGTCCCGCAGCGGCACCAGCTTGGCGTACTCCTCTTCGAGGCGCGCCGCGAACTTCTCGATGTCGGCGTGGCGCCGCTCGGCCTCGGAGGCCGCGGACACCGCCGCGGCCAGCGCGGCCGCGCTCCGGGTGACCGCCGCCTCCGGTTCCGTCAGGTCCACCGGGTCGTCGCCGACCCGGGCGGTGTCCGGGTCGTCGAGCACGGCCTGCGCGGCCGCACGCCGGTCCGCCGCCGCGCGCAGGGCTTGCTCGATCTCGCGGAGGCGCGAATCGGGGCGCACCGCCGAGAGTGCCTGCTCGATGCTCGCGAACCCGGCCCGTTCGGCGGCTGCCGCCGCCTCCTGGGCCCGCTCGCGCGCGACCGTCGCGGCGTTCGCGGCCCGCACCCGGGCGTCGAGCAGGTTCGCCGCGGCACCGGCGAGCGCCGCGATCCGACGTCGGCGGGCGGCGAGGGAGTCCTCGGCACCGGCCGCCGCGGTGATGCGGGTGCGGATCTCGTCGGCCTCTGCCGCGGCGCTCTCCTCGCGGTGCGCGGCCTGGGCGGCTTCGACGTCCACCGCGTGCGCCTGCTCGCGCAGGTCCGCGTCGAGCCCGCGCAGCCGGGCGATCTCGCCGCGATGGCGCTCGCGTTCGGCGGCGGTGGCCGCCGTCGCGGCGTGCGTGGCGGCGGCCGCGGCCCGCATCTCGGTGAGCGTGTCGAGACCGGCGTCACCGCAGCGCTGCCGCAGCACCGCGACGGTGTTGGCCGCGTCCGCGACCGCCGCCTGCGCCCGCGTCAGTTCCGCGGCGGCTCGCTGCTCGGCCTCCCGGGCGGCGTCCTCGTCCGCCTTGGTCGCGGTGTCCGAGGCGGGCCGGGCCGGGTTCGGGTGCGCCGTGGCTCCGCACACCACGCACGGACGCCCGTCGACCAGATCGGTGGCCAGCTCGGCGGCCATCCCGGCGATGCGGCGCTCGCGCACGTCGAGCAGGGCGGTGCGGGCGTCGTGGTGTGCGTCGCGCAGGGCGACGACCTCGTCCTCGAGGCGTCGCAGCCGGGGGGCCCGGTCCTGGAGTTCGGTGGCGGCCGCGAGGGCGTCGGTGGCCCGCGCCAGTTCGGCCTCGAGCCGGGGCAGCGTGGCCGCGGCCCGCTCGGACCGGCGCGCGGCCTCCTCCGCGGCGTCGCGGCGGCCCGGAAGTCCCTCCAGTTCCGCGGCGATCCGCTCGGCGCGCACGGCCAGGTCGCGCCGCTGCTGCTGCAGGGCGACGCGGTCGGCCTCGAGCCGGGTCAGGCGCTGCTCCTGTTCGAGCAGGGCGTCGAGGCGGACCACCTCTGCAGACCACCGCTGTTCGTGGGGGCGGATCAGAGCGCGGTCGGTTTCGGCGGGGGAACCGTCGAGCTCGGCGACGAGGGCCTGTCCCTCCCCGTCGGCGGCGAGCGGGGCGGCCGCGGCCACCGCGGCGGCGTGTGCGGCGGCGGCGGCCTCCGCGGCGCGGTGCGCGTCGCGGGCGACGTCGACGACCGGCGCCGCCCGCCGGGCCGTCTCGAGTTCCGTGGACAGGGTTTGCAGCTCGCCGGCCGCGGCATCGAGGTCGGCGAGTTCGGCGACCGCGCGGGCGCGTCGTTCCTGGCACCGTCGCAGCTCGGTCGCCTCGGCGAGGACCGCCCGGTCGCGGGTGTCGTCGGCGCGCGCGACGTCGAGCGCCGCGAGCGCGAGATCGCGGCTCTCGGCGGCGTCGTCGCGCAGCCGGTGCGCCCACACGACCGGTTCGGCGTCGGCGCCGGCCTCGAGGCCGGCCGCGGCGCTGACCTTGGCGAGCAGCAGGTCGACGGCGCGTTGCTGTTCTTCGAGGCGTTTGGCGGCGGTGCTGCGGCGGTCCTTGAACCAGCGCTCGACGGAGCCGAATCGCGTGGTGTCGAACAGCCGCTCGAGCAGCTTGCCGCGGTCCTCGCTGTCGGCGCGCAGGAACTTCGCGAACTCGCCCTGCGGCAGCAGCACCACCTGGAAGAACTGCTCGGCACTCATACCGAGCAGGCGCCGGACGGCCTCCCCGATGTCGGGCAGCCGCGAGAGGTGCTCGCCCGAGCCGTCGAGCCAGGTCAGGCTCGCCTTGGCATTCTGCTTGACGGTCCCGGTCCCGCGCAGCTTCGGGCGCTCGTAGTCGGGGCTGCGCACGATCCGCAGCCGCCGGCCCGCGATGGTCGCCTCGAGACTCACCTGCGGTGCGGTGCCGGCGGGGGCGTGGTCCGACAGCAGCCGGCGTCCGTCGGCGCGGGCTCCGGGCACCGTGCCGTACAGGGCGAACGCCACCGCGTCGAGAATGGAGGTCTTGCCGGCGCCGGTGCGGCCGTGCAGCAGGAACAGCCCGTCCGCGCCGAGCTCGTCGAAGTCCACCCGCACGGTGTCGGCGAACGGCCCGAACGCGGTGATCTCCAGCTGGTGCAGCCTCACGCGGACGCCTCCCCCGGTGCGACGGTCTGCTCGGTCCCGACGCCCGCGGCACGGTCGACGTCGCGCAGCGCCTGCTGCACCCAGCGCAGCTCCCGCTCGGACGGCTCCGATCGCACATCGGCCAGGAATCCGCGGGTGACGTCGAGGTCGCTTCGGCCGCGCACCTTCTGCCGGTAGGTGACGGTCGATGCCGCGACGGGCGGTTCCCACTCGACGTGGAGGGCACGGGGGAAACGGGACTGCAGCCGACGCATCGCGTCGAGGGGGCGCACGGCGTCGGTGAGGACGGCCGAGACGTAGTGGTCTTCCGCCCCGGTGTGCGCGACGTCGGTGAGCAGGTCGTCGAGGACGCCGGTGAGACGGCTCAGGCCCCGCACGACCGGCAGGTCGACGCGCTCGACGGCCGCCCGCCCGGTGGCGTCCAGATCGACGAGCCACACGGCCTTGCGGTGGGTGCGTTCGCCGAACGAGTACGGCAGCGGCGAGCCCGAGTAGCGGATGTGCTCGGCGACGGTCTGTGGGGAGTGGAGGTGACCGAGCGCGACGTAGTCGACGCCGTCGAACGCCGACGCCGGGACGGTTTCGACGCCGCCGACCGAGATCGACCGTTCGGAGCCGGCGGCCTCGGCGCCGACGACGAAGGCGTGGGCGAGCACCACTGCGCGAACGCCGCGGGCGCGCGCGTCGGCGCGGACCCGGTCCATCGCCGCCCCGAGGATCTCCGCGTGCGAGCGGGCCTCGGGCACCCCCAGTTCGGCGCGGGTGATCTCCGGCTCCAGATAGGGGATGCCGTAGAAGGCGACGGTGCCGTGGGCGTCGTCGAGCAGGACGGGCCGGTCGACCTGGGAGACCCGGGTGATCAGGTGCAGCCCGCCCTCGGCGGCGAATGCCGCGGCGGCGCCGAGACGGACGGGCGAGTCGTGGTTGCCGGACGTCGCGACGATGACGGCGCCGGCCCGGCGGATCGCCTCGAGTCCCGCGTTGCACACCGCGACGGCATCCGCGCTCGGGATGGACCGGTCGTAGACGTCGCCGGCCACCACCACCACGTCGACGCGCCGCTCGGCGACGAGGTCGGCGAGGGCAGCGAGGGCCTGCGCCTGGTCGGACAACAGGTCCACGCCGTGGAAGGTGCGGCCGATGTGCCAGTCCGAGGTGTGCAGGATCCGCATGCCGTCAGACCGTAGAGCAGCTCACCGACACGGCATCTCCCGGTCCGGGTGAGCCTGTCGGTCGTCTCGGGCATCATGCGCACCATGACGGCACTCACGGCACTCGCGTTGCTCGCCGCCCTCGCACTCGGCGCGGTTCTCGGCTGGTTGCTGCACGCCGCGCGCAGCGGCGACCGCGCCGCGCGGGCGGAGGCCCAGCTCGCGGCCCTGCGCGAGAACGAAGCGCAACTGCGGCAGGCGCTCGGTGCCGTGAGCGAGGATTCCGCCCGCCGGCATTCCGGTGCGATCGGCGAGCAGGTCTCACGTCTCGTCGGGCCGTTGCAGGAGGCGGTGGGAGCCCTCGCGCGGCAGGTGGAGCACGTCGAGCGGAACCGGGTGCACGCCTACGCCGGCCTGACCGAGCAGGTCGAGGGCATGCACCGCGCCTCGCAGCTGCTCTCGACGCAGACGCAGCAGCTGGTGACGGCCCTGCGCGCCCCGCAGGTGCGCGGACGATGGGGCGAGATCCAGCTCGAACGCGTGGTCGAGCTCGCCGGGATGGTGCGGCACTGCGACTTCGACACCCAGGTCGCCAAGGACGGGGTGCGCCCGGATCTGCTGGTGTATCTCGCCGGCGGCAAGCAGATCGTCGTGGATGCGAAGGTGCCGTTCGCCGCCTATCTCGACGCCGCCCAGGAGGAGGACGTCGCCCGGCGGGACCAGCACCTGGTGCGGCACGCCCGCCAGGTGCGCACGCATATCGATCAGCTCTCGGCGAAGGCCTACTGGGAGTCGTTCGATCCGACGCCCGAGTTCGTGGTGCTGTTCGTCCCCGGCGACCCGTTCCTCGATGCGGCGCTGGCCGCGGATTCGGAGCTGCTCGAGTACGCGTTCGCCCGGAACGTGATCCTGGCCACACCTACCACCCTCGTCGCGCTGCTGCGCACCATCGCGCACACGTGGCGGCAGGAGGCCCTGTCGAAGGAGGCCGCGACGATCCACCAGCTCGGCCGGGAGCTGTACCAGCGGATCGGCGTCGTCGGGGGGCACCTCGATCGGCTCGGATCCCAGCTGGGCAAGGCCGTCGACTCGTTCAATCTGACCGTCGCGTCGATGGAATCCCGGGTGGCGGTGACGGCGCGGAAGCTGAGCGAACTGGAGATCTTCGACGGCGAGCATCCGGAGGTGCGACCGGTCGACGCGTGGCCGCGCCGCACGACTCCGACCGACATCTCCGAGTCCGGCGGTCCTGTCGACGAAGCAAGTTGACCCGATGGGTCTAGTGTCGACATGTGTCTGCAACGCAACGTGCTCGCTCGGCGGTGCCGCTCGACATGCGGTCGGTGGCGCCCACTGTGCCTGGCGTCCCGTGGTGGGGCGCGATCCTCGTCGCGGCGGGCTCGACCCTGCTCGGCTTCCTCATCGACGCGGCACGCGGTAACGAGCTCGGCTCGGCGTTCTCCGCGTTCTACGTGCTCGGATGCATCGCGGCGGTGGCGGCCGTGCAGCACCGGGCGCTGTTCACGGCGATGGCGCAGCCGCCGCTGCTGCTCCTCGTCGCCGTCCCGATCGCGCAGGAGTTCCTCGTCGAATCCGGCGGCGGCGGCCTGAAGGATCTGGCGCTCAACGTCGCGTATCCGCTGGTGAACCGCTTCCCCGTGATGCTCACCGCCACGGTGGCGGTCCTGGTCGTCGGCGGCCTGCGGATCTTCCTGAGCCGGCCCCCCGTGCCGGCTCCGGCCCGAGCGGGCAGGAGGAGCGCACGCGCGGCAGCGCGTGCGGCCAAGGCCCCGTCGCGGGCCGCGCAGCAGGACCGCGACACCACCGTGCCCGCGAAGCCGGCGCGGGGCCGTCGCGGGCGCCCGGCCGCGCGGCCGCCCGCCTCCACCAAGGCCAGCGTGCGGCAGGTGGCGGACACGCGCGACAACCCGGTGGTGCGGCGCCGCACCACCGCCCCGGCCCCGGCTCCGGACGCGGTCCGTCGCGGCGCAACCGAACCGGCCGCGGCACGTGACGTCGCCGACCGGCCGCGGCGCAGCGAACCGGCACCGCGACGGGCCGCCGAGGCCCGCCGGGAATACGACCGGCGCGGCGACCACCGGACCCGCACCGACCGGCCCTACGAGCGGGGCGATGTTCCCCCGCCGCCCCGCAGGCAGTCCCCGGTTCCGGAGACCCCGGAATACCGGCGGCCCCGGGTGCGCTACCGGGACCGGTACGAGGACTGAGCGTGCCCGATCAGGCGCGCCGCGCGGAGCGCAGTTCCCGGGGCAGCGCGAACACCAGGGTCTCGTTGGCCGTGGTCACCGACTGCACGTCGGCGAAGCCGTGCTCGGCGAGCAGGTCGATCACGCCGCGCACCAGAACCTCCGGCACCGATGCGCCCGAGGTGATCCCGACGGTCTGCACGCCCTCGAGCCAGGCCGGGTCGACCTCGCGGGCGTAGTCGACGAGATGCGCGGCCCGGGCACCGGCACCCAGCGCCACCTCCACGAGCCGCACCGAGTTCGACGAGTTGCGCGAGCCCACGACGATGACGAGGTCGCATTCGGGCGCCATCGCCTTGACCGCCACCTGCCGATTCTGGGTGGCGTAGCAGATGTCGTCGCTCGGGGGGTCCTGCAGCAGGGGGAACTTCGTGCGCAGCCGCTGGACCGTCTCCATGGTCTCGTCGACGCTGAGGGTGGTCTGCGACAGCCAGATCACCTTGGCCTCGTCGCGCACGGTGACGTGGTCGACCGCGTCGGGCCCGTCGACGAGCTGGACGTGGTCGGGAGCCTCGCCGGCGGTGCCTTCCACCTCCTCGTGACCCTCGTGACCGATGAGCAGGATGTCGTAGTCGTCGCGGGCGAAGCGCTTGGCCTCCTGGTGCACCTTCGTCACCAGCGGGCACGTGGCATCGATGGTGCGCAGGTTGCGTTCGGCGGCGGAGGCGTGCACCGCGGGCGAGACACCGTGCGCCGAGAACACCAGCACCGCGCCCGCCGGCACCTGGTCGGTCTCGTCGACGAAGACCACGCCACGCTCGGCGAGGGTCTCGACCACGTGACGGTTGTGGACGATCTCCTTGCGGACGTAGATCGGGGCACCGTGCTTCTCGAGTGCCTTCTCCACCGTTTCGACGGCCCGGTCGACGCCGGCGCAGTACCCGCGCGGCTCGGCGAGCAGGACGCGCTTACCGGCAGCAGGTGAACCGGCCGACCGAGTGATTCCGACTTCGAGGGGAACAGGCGCAGACATGCCTCCAGGGTACGGGCCGTTCGCGGGGTCGGCCCTCGTCGGCTACCAATCGGGCGGCACGTGAGGCAGTCTGTTTCTCATGATCCGTCCACCGTTCATGGCGCGGGTGGCGGCCGGGCTGGCCGTCACCGCGTACGAAGAGACCCTCAAGCTGCCGTCCACCGCGGTCGCGCTGCCGATGACCACGGTCAGCCAGATCCTTCAGACAACGATGCGGATCCAGCAGACGATGACGTCGCTCGCCATCAAGGGCGACCAGCTGTTCGAGCTGCTCGGCGCGGCCCCCGCCGAGGAGCCGTCGTGGGCCACCTTCGACGACGACGCCGAGGTGCCGGCGGGCACTGCCGAGATGTCGACTGCCGCGGCGCCGGGGCGGTTCGCGCTCTACTCGATGCCGCCGGCCGCGGAGGCCGCGGTGCCGGTGGCCGCCGGCCCGAACGCGGGCAAGTCCCCCGTCGCCGAGACGGAGACCGCCGGCTCCGGCGCCGCCGAGACCGGGTCGCCCGCCGAGTCCACCGCCGCGAAGATCAGCGCCGGCAAGACCGCCGTCGGCGGCGCCGACGCGGCCGGGGGCAAATCCGCGAAGAAGGCGGCGAAGAAGACGGCCGCCGGGAGCGCGGCAGGATCCGAGGTGCCCGAGATCGTCGAACTGCTCGACTACCCGTCGCTGACCCTGGCACAGCTGCGGGCCCGGATGCGCACCCTGTCGGTCGAGGACCTGCGGGCGCTGCTCGAGTACGAGAGCGCCACGCGCGCACGCGACCCGTTCGAGACCATGCTGTCCAACCGGATCGCGAACGCAAGCACCAAGTGACCTCCGCGCCCACGGTCACCCCGTCCAACTCCGCGGAGCATCCGTGGCCGGTCCGGACCGTCTCGCAGAAGGTCGCCGGCTGGATCGACCGGCTCGGTTCGGTCTGGGTGGAGGGCCAGATCACCCAGCTCAACGTGCGTCCCGGCACCCGCACCGCGTTCCTCACGTTGCGGGATCCGTCGGCGGACATGTCGCTGTCGGTGACGTGCTCGCCGCAACTGGTGCAGAACTCCCCCGTACCGCTCACCGAGGGCAGCCGGGTGGTGATGTTCGGCAAGCTGTCGTTCTGGACCGGCCGCGGCACCCTCGCCCTGCGGGTCACCGAGATCCGCGCCGTCGGTATCGGCGAACTCCTCGCCCGCATCGAGCGGCTGCGTGCGCTGCTCGCGGCCGAGGGACTGTTCGACCCTCGGCTCAAGCGGCCCCTGCCGTTCCTGCCGCAGCGGATCGGTCTGATCACCGGGCGCGCGAGCGCCGCCGAGCGGGACGTGCTCAGCGTCGCGCAGCGCCGATGGCCGGCCGTCCGTTTCGAGATCCGCAACACCGCCGTCCAGGGGCCCACCGCGGTCCCGCAGATCCTGGATGCGCTCGAGGAACTCGACGCCGACCCGTCCGTCGACGTCATCGTGCTCGCGCGCGGCGGCGGCAGCGTGGAGGACCTGCTGCCGTTCTCGGACGAGGCGCTGTGCCGCGCGATCGTCCGGTGCACGACGCCGGTGGTCAGCGCCATCGGGCACGAACCGGACAGCCCGCTGTCCGACCACGTCGCCGACCTGCGGGCGGCGACCCCCACCGACGCCGCCAAACGGATCGTGCCGGACGCGGTGGCCGAACAGGACCTGGTGGACGAGCTACGAGGGCGGTCGGCGGCGGCGCTGCGGAACTGGGTGCGCCGGGAGGAGCACGTGATCGAGCAGTTGCGCAGCCGGCCGGTGCTCGCAGACCCCCTGAGCACCGTCGACCGGCGAAGCGAGGAGATCGAGCGGCTGCGGCAGTGCGCCCGTCGCGACGTGACCCGCGCGATCGACGCCGAGGCCGCCCGGATCGAGCACCTCGGTGCGCGGCTCGCGACCCTCGGTCCCGCCGCCACCCTCGCCCGCGGCTACGCGGTGGTCCAGCGGGTGGTCCCCGACGGGGATCCGGAGGTGCTGCGGTCGGCCGGCGACGCACCGCCCGGCACCCAGCTGCGGGTGCGGGTCACCGACGGGGCGCTGCGCGCCGCCGTCATCGGACGAGAGAAGTGACGGGGAACGGATGAGCGAGACGAAGGACACGGCCGCGAGCGGCCCGAAGACCACGGCCGCGAGCGGCCCGAAGACCACCTCCGCGAGCGGCCCGAACGACGACGTGGCGGAGTTCGGCTACGAGCGTGCGCGCGACGAACTGGTCAACGTGGTCAAGATGCTCGAACAGGGTGGCTTGGACCTGGACGATTCGCTGGCGCTGTGGGAACGGGGCGAGGCGCTCGCGCGGCGCTGCGAGGAGCATCTCGCCGGTGCCCGGCAGCGTGTGGAGACCGCGCTGTCGCACGCCGACGACGACGAGGAGTGAGCGGAGCGGCTGCTAGGGCTGCAGCGGTTCGGCCGCACCCGCGGCGGTCGCCAGCTCGCGGAACTCGGCCTCGTCGCCGGAGCCGCCGATGAGGATCCGGACGTCGCCGAAGTCGGACACCCACAGCGGTTCGACGCCCTCGCCGCCGTAGACCACCCAGTCGCGGCCGGCGAGGCTCTGCGCCCCGGTCGCGGTGCGCGGCTCCCCGGCGACGAACCGCACCAGCTCGTCCTCCCCCGCATTCGACTGGGTGAACCGCACGTACCGGCCGTCAGGGGTGATGAATCCGACGGTGCTCGAATCGCCACCCTGCTCGCCGGTGATGATGCTGCGGCTGCCGGAGTTGGCCTGCCAGTCCTCGGGCACCTTCGGCTGCCGGATCGGGAAGTCCAGCTCGCGGGCGTCGTACTTCAGGCCGGCGTCGACGTCGAAGCTGGGCACGGGTCCCGCCGTGGGGCCGCCGGGGCTGAAGGAGCATTGGCTGGCGATCGCGGCCACGACGACCATGATCAGCAGAAGCGGGATCAGCGACCACGCCATGTCGCGCGTGTCGTGGAGAATGCGGGGTTTCTGGGAGGCCACGCTTCCAGTCTGACAGCCGTCCGCACCGATACCCGCACGTGGCCGGGTCCGAGCCCCGCCGACGGGGCGGTGATGAGAGAATTACCACTCGAAACCATCGGAACCCGGCGGCTGTCCCCTCGGCGGCCGTCCCGCGTCGGCGTCCGCGCCGACCGACTGCATCAGGAGGCAGTAGCCCATGACGGCCAGCACCCCGACCCGCCGCCAGGCCCCGGACCGCAATCTCGCCCTCGAGCTGGTGCGTGTCACCGAGGCCGCGGCGATGGCTGCGGGCCGCTGGGTCGGCCGCGGTGACAAGGAAGGCGGCGACGGCGCCGCCGTCGACGCCATGCGTCACATGGTCAGCTCGGTGTCGATGCGCGGCGTCGTCGTGATCGGTGAGGGCGAGAAGGACGAGGCGCCCATGCTCTACAACGGCGAGGAGGTCGGCAACGGCGACGGTCCGCTGTGCGACGTGGCGGTCGACCCGATCGACGGCACCACCCTGATGGCGAAGGGTGCGCCCGGCTCCATCGCGGTGCTCGCCGTCGCCGAGCGCGGCGCCATGTTCGACCCGTCCGCCGTGTTCTACATGGACAAGATCGCCGTCGGCCCGGAGGCCGCGGACGTCATCGACATCACCGCGCCCGTCGCCGAGAACATCAGCCGGGTCGCGAAGGCGAAGCACTCGGAGATCTCCGACATCACCGTCACGATCCTCGACCGTCCCCGGCACGCGCAGCTCATCAGCGATGTGCGCGCGACCGGCGCGCGCATCCGCCTGATCTCCGACGGTGACGTCGCCGGCGCGATCGCCGCGGCGCGCCCGGGTTCGGGTGTCGACATGCTGCTCGGCATCGGCGGCACCCCGGAGGGCATCATCGCCGCGGCCGCGATGCGCTGCATGGGTGGCGCGCTGCAGGGCCGGCTGGCGCCGAAGGACGACGCGGAGCGGCAGAAGGCGATCGACGCGGGCCACGAACCGGGCCGCGTGCTGACCACCACGGACCTGGTCAAGGGCGAGAACATCTTCTTCTGCGCGACCGGCGTCACCGACGGCGAACTCGTCAAGGGTGTCCGCTACTACGGCGGCGGCGCGACGACGCAGTCGATCGTGATGCGCAGCAAGTCCGGCACCGTCCGGATGGTCGAGGCGTACCACCGTCTGAAGAAGCTCAGCGAGTTCACGTCGATCGATTTCCACGGCGTCGCGGGGGCCGTTCCTCCCATGCCGTGACCCGCTTCGCGGTCGTGGTGTCCTTTCGGATCTCCGCCGGTCCGAAGGGGCGCCCCTGCGGCGCGAGCCGCCTACTGTGAAGCCATGGCCGAAAATCCCGAGCAGCAGTTCCGAATCGAACACGACACCATGGGTGAGGTCCGGGTCCCGGCCGACGCCCTGTGGCGCGCTCAGACCCAGCGGGCCGTGGAGAACTTCCCGATCTCCGGCCGCGGCCTCGAACGCACCCAGATCCGCGCGATGGGCCTGCTCAAGGCGGCGTGTGCCCGGGTCAACCAGGACCTGGGCCTGCTCGACGCGGAGAAGGCCGACGCGATCGTCGCCGCCGCTACCGAGATCGCCGAGGGCCTGCACGACGACCAGTTCCCCATCGACGTGTTCCAGACCGGTTCGGGCACGAGCTCGAACATGAACGCCAACGAGGTCATCGCGAGCCTCGCCGCGCAGCGCGGGGTGACGGTGCATCCCAACGATCACGTCAACATGTCGCAGTCGTCGAACGACACCTTCCCCACCGCGACGCACGTCGCCGCCACCGAGGCGGCGGTGAAGGATCTCATCCCGGCCCTCGACCAGCTGCGGGCGTCCCTCGCCGCGAAGGCGGAGGAGTGGAAGCGGGTCGTCAAGTCCGGCCGGACCCATCTGATGGATGCCGTGCCGGTCACGCTCGGGCAGGAGTTCGGGGGCTACGCCCGGCAGATCGAGGCCGGCATCGAGCGGGTGCAGGCGACGCTGCCGCGGCTCGGCGAGCTGGCCATCGGCGGCACCGCCGTCGGCACGGGCCTGAATGCCCCCGAGGGGTTCGGCCCCCGCGTCGTCGCCGAACTGGTGCGCGCGACCGGGGTGGAGGCGCTGACGCCGGCGAAGAACAGTTTCGAAGCGCAGGCCGCGCGCGACGGCCTGGTCGAGGCGTCCGGGGCGCTGCGGACCATCGCGGTCTCGCTGACGAAGATCGCCAACGACATCCGGTGGATGGGGTCGGGTCCGTTGACGGGTCTCGCCGAGATCCAGCTGCCGGACCTGCAGCCGGGCAGCTCGATCATGCCGGGCAAGGTGAACCCCGTGCTGCCGGAGGCGGTGACCCAGGTGGCGGCGCAGGTCGTGGGCAACGACGCGGCCGTGGCGTGGGGCGGCGCCGCGGGCGCGTTCGAGCTCAACGTGTACATCCCGATGATGGCCCGCAACCTGCTCGAGTCGTTGCGCCTGCTGGCCAACGTCTCGCGCCTGTTCGCCGAGCGGTGCGTCGACGGTCTCGTGGCGAACACCGAGCACCTGCGCACCCTGGCGGAGTCGTCGCCGTCGATCGTGACGCCGCTGAACTCGGCGATCGGATACGAGGAGGCCGCCGCGGTCGCGAAGGAGGCGCTGCGGGAGAAGAAGACGATCCGGCAGGCGGTGATCGACCGGGGCCTGATCGGCGACGGCCTGAGCGAGGAGGAGCTGGACCGGCGGCTCGACGTGCTGGCGATGACGCGGGTCGAGCCGCAGGGCTGACTGCGCCCGACGCCGGTGGGGTCTTGTGACAGGCGTCTCATCGTGGTCTCATATGAAGCTGAATTCCAATTCAGGTCTTCAGGAAGCGAGACGCCATGACCACCGTCCCCACCGTCACCGGCACCGTCGACAGCGGCAGCCTCGGCCGGACGTTGATGCACGAGCACCTGTTCGTCCTCTCCCCCGAACTGCACGGCAACTGGGACATCGGCGTCGACCTCGACGCGGCGGTCGCGGAGGCGATCGACCGCGTCCGGGAGGTGCACGCGGCCGGCTTCGACACGTTCGTCGACCTCACCGTGGTCGGCACGGGCCGCAACATCGACCTGATCCGGCGGGTCGCCGAGGCCACCGACATGAACATCGTCGTGGCGACCGGTCTCTACACCTACATGGACCTGCCGCACTACTTCCACTACCGCGGTTCCGGCACCCTGTTCGGTGGCCCGGAACCCCTGGTGGACTTCTTCGTCCGCGACATCGAGGAGGGCATCCTCGATTCCGGAGTGCGCGCCGGAATGCTCAAGTGCGCCATCGACGCCCCGGGCCTGACCGCAGGCGTCGAGCGCACGGCCCGGGCCGTGGCGGTCGCCCACCGCCGCACCGGCGTGCCGATCACCGTGCACACCCACGCCCACTCCGAGTCGGGGCTGGTGATGCAGCGCCTGTTCACCGAGGAGGGTGTCGACCTCTCCCGTGTGATCGTCGGCCACAGCGGCGATTCCGACGACATCGGCTACCTCACGTCGCTGATGGACGCCGGGTCGTACATCGGCATGGACCGCTGCGGCGTCGACGTCTACCTCGGATTCGAGCAGCGGGTGAAGACCATCGCGACCCTCGTCGAGCGCGGCTATGCCGGCCGGATGCTGCTGTCGCAGGACTACGCCACCCTCAACGACTGGCTCGATCCGAAGATGCTCGCCGTGGAGACGCCGCGGTGGAGCTACATGCACCTGCACAACGACGTGCTGCCCGCCCTGCGGGAGGCCGGGGTGAGCGAGGCGGACATCGACCGGATGCTGATCGACAACCCGCGCGAGATCTTCGAACGCCGCGACACGTACTGAGTCGGGTGCCGTCCGCTGCCGGGTGTGGCACCCGGCAGCGGACGGCGCGGATCACACCGCCGACTCGGAGCGGCGTACGACGAACCGGGACAACTCGTCCCGGTCGATGGCCCGCTTGAGGATCTTCCCGGACGCCCCCTTCGGCAGTGCGTCGACGAAGCGGACGATGCGGGGTGCCTTGTAGGCGGACAACCGCTCCCGGCACCATCGCACGACGTCCTCGGCGTCGGCGCCGCCGCCGTCGCGCAGCACGACCACCGCGGCGATCTCCTCGCCGTAGTGCCGGTCCGGGACGCCCACCACGGCGGCCTCGACGACGTCGGGATGCTCGTAGAGCACCTCCTCCACCTCGCTGGGGTACACGTTGTAGCCGCCGCGGATGACGAGGTCCTTGACGCGGTCGACGATGCGCAACCGGCCCTGCTCGTCGAACTCTCCGAGGTCGCCGGTGCGGAACCAGCCCTGCTCGTCGAGCACGGCCGCGGTGTCGGCCGGGCGCTGCCAGTAGCCGGCCATGACGACGGGTCCGCGGACGAACACCTCCCCCACCTCGCCGGGCCCGCACGGGGCACCGTCCGGCCCGTAGACCTCGACCTCGATGTCCGGGGCCGCGGTTCCGCTGTACCCGATGCGCGCCGGGACGTCCCCCCATGAGAAGGTCGCCATGGCCGTGGTTTCCGTCAGGCCGTAGCCCTCCCGGATGGTGCAGCCGAAGCGCTGCCCGAAGTCGCGGGCCACCTCACCCGGCAGCGACGCTCCCCCCGAGACCGCCAGCCGCAGCCCCTCGAAATCCGCCGGGCCGTAGGGCGATTCGGCATGCAGCATCGCGTTCCACATGGTCGGAACCCCGCACACCACCGTCAGCCGATCCCGGACCACGAGATCGAGCATCGCCGCCGGGTCGAACGGGGACAGCAGGGACAGGGAGGATCCGGCGGTGAACGCCGACATCATCACCGAGGCCTGGCCGAAGATGTGGAACAGCGGCAATCCGGTCCCCACGCGGTCCTCGGGTCCCGATCCGGACAATGTGCACGAAATACGGCCCGCGGACAGCAGATTCGAGACGGTGAGCTGGGCCCCCTTGGGGCGGCCGGTGGTGCCCGACGTGTACAGCACCGCCGCGATGTCGCCGTCGGCACGGTCGACGGGGTCGATGGGGTCCTCCTCGACCGCGGCGCCCGGCTCCAGCGGCAGCCACGGCACGCCGAGACCCTCCGCGGCCTCGGCCACCGAGGCGGAGGCGCCGTGCCAGGCGATCGCGAGCACGGCCCGCGAGTCCCCGAGCGTATAGCTCAGCTCGGCCGCGGTGGACATGGTGTTCACCGGAACCACCACGGCGCCGACCGCCTGGATGCCCAGGTAAGCCAAGACGAATTCGGGTACCGACGGGGCGAGCAGGAGCACCCGGTCGCCGGTGGTGACGCCGCGACCGCGGAGCAGTGCGCCGTAGCGCAGCGCGTCGTCGCGAAGCCGGCGATAGCTTCGCTGCCCGTCCTGCGTGCGCAGGGCGATGCGTTCCGGCGCCGCGTCCGCATGGGCGAGGACGGGGTCGAGAACACTGGCCATGACTGGTTTCCCTTCGTCGAGTGACATTTTGGGGGGAGGCCCGCTCGTGATTGACATCACATGACGGATGCCCCAGACTAGCACCACAGCCTGAACCCGAATTCATGTTTGAGTGCTGTTTCTCGGCCCGTCCGACCGGAGGAATTGATCTGTGACATCGTCATCCGTGAGTCCGACCGGCATCGCGCCCGCCGGCACGTCGCACCACACGCGCGCTCATCGTAAGCTGCTCGCCGCCGGGCTCATCGGCAGCTCGATCGAGTGGTACGACTTCTTTCTCTACGGCACCGCCGCGGCGCTGGTCTTCCCGCACGTGTTCTTCCCCGACAGCTCACCCCTGATGGGAACGCTGTTGTCCTTCAGCACCTTCTGGGCCGGATTCGTGGCCCGTCCCATCGGCGGACTCGTAGCCGGCCACTTCGGTGACCGCTACGGCCGCAAACCCGTCGTCGTGGTCTCCCTGCTGCTCATGGGCCTGGCGACGTTCCTCATCGGCTGCCTGCCCTCCGCCGCCTCCATCGGCGTCCTCGCCCCCATCCTCCTGGTGACGCTGCGCTTCCTGCAGGGCATCGCCTGCGGCGGACAGTGGGGCGGAATCGTCCTGCTGCTCACCGAGTCCGCGGATCCCAAGCGGCGCGGCTTCGCCGGCACGTTCGGGCAGATGGGTGTGCCGTGCGGCGTCATCCTGGGCAACGTCGCCTTCCTGACGGCGACGGCCGCGATGCCGAACGAGGTGTTCCTCGACTGGGGCTGGCGGATCCCGTTCCTCGCCAGCGCGGCGCTGTTCCCCGTCGTCCTCTACATCCAGACCAAGGTGGAGGACACCCCCGAATTCCGGGAACTGCAGGCCGAAGTCGCAGCCACCCGGCCCGAGCAGCAGGTCGTCCAGGCCCCGCTGGCCGAAGCGATCCGCACCCACTGGCGCAAGATCCTGCTGGGCTGCGGCCTGCTCGCCGCGACGAACTCGCTGTTCTACATCAGCATCGCCGGCGTCCTGAGCTACGGCACCACCGAACTCGGCATGAACCGCAACTCGATCCTGGCCGTGTCGCTGGCCAGCTCGCTGGTGGGTCTCGGGTTCATCCTGTGGTCGGGGTGGATCTCCGACCGCGTCGGCCGCCGGCCGATGATCATGATCGGGGCAGCGGCGCTCGTGCTGTGGGCCTTCCCCTACTTCTGGCTCGTCAACACCGCGAATCTCGTGTTGTTCGCGGTGGCCGTCACGGTCGGCTCGATCTTCCAGTCCATGACGTACGGCCCACTGGCGGCGTACCTGGGCGAGCTCTTCGAACCGAACGTCCGGCTCTCGGGCGCGTCGCTCGCCTACCAGCTCGCCGCCGTCACCGTCAGCGGTGGCACGCCGTTCATCATGACCGCCCTGATCGCCAACACCGGCACGACGACGTGGGTCTCGGTGTTCGTGGCCCTGATGGGCGCCCTCACGCTGTTCTCGGCGTGGGTGCTGAAGGAGACCAACCCCGCGGCGGTGCGCCGCGACCCGAAGGCCGTCCCGGGCATCGCCCACGCACGGTAACCGGAACGGGTGCTGCCGGCCTCCACGATCACTCGTGGAGGCCGGCAGCATCTTTGCCGTATACCCCTCAGGCGACGACGCGGGCGAGCGACTCGGCCACCGCGACCGGCTTCTCCTGCCCCTCGCGCTCGAACGTCTGCAGCGTCCGGATCTGGATGCCGCCGCCGGCGGCCTCGGCCCCGAGAACCTGCATGCGCATCCGGATGCGGGAGCCCACCGGCAGCGGCGAGACGAAGCGCACCTTGTCGTAGCCGTAGTTGAGCCCGTGGGCGAACCCGTCGAAGCTCATGAGCTTGTAGGACAGTCCCGGCCCCAGCGAGAGCACGAGCAGACCGTGCGCGATCGTCGTGCCCAGAGGACTCGTCGCGGCGCGCTCGGGGTCGACGTGGATCCACTGGTGGTCGTCGGTGACCTCGGCGAAGGCGTTCACGAGTTCCTGGGTGACCGGCACCCAGTCCGTCGGCCCGATATCCCGTCCCACCAGGGCCTGGAGGTCGTCGAGGCCCGTGGGACGCACGGGCAGAGTGGTGATGTCGTCGGTCATGGATGCTTCCTCTCCGCGCGGCCGGAACGACTCGCGCCGAATCAAAACTTGAAGTTGAAACCGCGTTCAACTATACAGAGAGGGAGACGTCCGTCACCATCCTCTTCGCGACGCACCGCCTTCGACGACGGGCGATCCCAGCCCTGCCCCCCTTCCGCCAGGAGTGACCATGTCGGTCTACGAAATGTCCGAGCGCACCGTGCAGTACCGCGACACCCTGCTCGCCTTCATGGACGAGCACGTCTACCCCGCCGAGGCGGTGTACGAGGAGCAGATGCGCGCCTCCGGGGACCCGCACTTCCAGCCCCCGATCCTCGAGGAGCTCAAGGCCGAGGCCCGCCGGCGTGGCCTGTGGAACCTCTTCCACCCCCACCCCGACTGGGGCCCGGGTCTGACCAACCTCGAGTACGCGCCCCTCGCCGAGATCATGGGCCGCAGCCACATCGCCTCCGAGGCGTGCAACTGCAACGCCCCCGACACCGGCAACATGGAGGTGCTCACCCTCTTCGGGACCGACGAGCACAAGGAGAAGTACCTGCGCCCGCTGCTCGAGGGCACGATGGCCTCGGCGTTCGCGATGACCGAACCCGCCGTCGCCAGCTCCGACGCCACCAACATCGAGCTGTCCATGGTCCGGGACGGCGACGAGTACGTCCTCAACGGGCGTAAGTGGTTCGCCTCCAACGCGATGCACAAGAACTGCAAGGTGCTCATCGTGATGGGCAAGACCGATCCCACCGCCGCCCCGCACCGCCAGCAGTCGATGATGGTCGTCCCGATCGACGCCCCCGGCGTGACAGTGGTGCGCAACCTGCCGGTCTTCGGGTACGCCGACCGCGAGGGCCACGCCGAGATCACCTTCGAGAACGTGCGGGTGCCGAGCAAGGACGTCCTCGCGGGCGAGGGCGAGGGCTTCGCGATCAGCCAGGCCCGGCTCGGACCCGGCCGCATCCACCACTGCATGCGCGCCATCGGCATGGCCGAGCGGGCCCTCGAGCTCCTGTGCCGGCGCGCGTCGAGCCGGGTGACGTTCGGTCAGCCCCTCAGCGAGCGCGCCAACATCCAGGACTGGATCGCCGAGGCCCGCATCGAGATCGAGATGACCCGGCTGCTCACCCTGAAGGCGGCGCACCTGATGGACACCGTCGGCAACAAGCAGGCACGCATGGAGATCGCGGCCATCAAGGTCGCCGCCCCGACGATGGCGCTGAAGATCATCGACCGTGCCATCCAGGTGCACGGCGGCGGCGGCGTCACCGACGACTTCCCGCTCGCGATGATGTACGCACACATGCGCACGCTGCGCCTCGCCGACGGCCCCGACGAGGTGCACAAGCGCTCCATCGCCGTCGCCGAGCTGCGCAAGTACCGCACCGCTCCCGCCGGCGCCCCGTCGGTCAACGGCCACAAGGTGACGGTGGGCTGACCCATGACCGGACTCGATCTGACCGGCCGCACCGCGATCGTCACCGGGGCGTCCCGCGGTATCGGCCTGGCCGTCGCCCGGGACCTCGCGGCGGCCGGCGCGAACGTGGTGCTCACCTCCCGCAAGCAGGACGCGGCCGACGCCGCGGCCGCGCAGGTCACCGCGGCCGGGGTGCGGGGCACCGCACTCGGTGTCGGCGCGCACGCGGTCGACGAGGACGCGGCCCGGCGGTGCGTCGAACTCACCGTCGAGCGGTTCGGGCGCCTGGACATCCTCGTCAACAACGCCGGCACCAACCCCGCGTTCGGCCCGGTGATCGCCCAGGACCACGCCCGGTTCGCCAAGACCTTCGACGTCAACCTGTGGGGTCCGGTGCTGTGGACCTCCCTGGCCGTGCGGGAGTGGATGGGCGAGCACGGGGGCGCGGTCGTCAACACCGCCTCCGTCGGCGGGATGGCACCCGAAGCGAACATCGGCCTCTACAACGCCTCGAAGGCGGCGCTGATCCACCTCACCCGCCAGCTCGCCCTCGAGCTGGCGCCGCGGGTGCGGGTCAACGCCGTCGCCCCGGGCGTCGTGCGCACCCGCCTGGCCGAGGCCCTGTGGAAGGACCACGAGGACCGGCTCGACGCGGCCCTGCCGCTCGGCAGGATCGGCGAGCCGGCCGACATCGCCTCGGCGGTGGCCTTCCTCGCCTCCGACGCGGCGAGCTGGATCACCGGCGAGACCCTCGTCGTCGACGGTGGAGCGATGCTCGGTACCGCCGCCGCAGCCGAGGCCGGCGTCGCCGCCCGTTGAGCGCACCTCCGCACACCGAACTCGAGCGAAAGGTAACCCTATGAAGGCCTGGCGAATTCACGAAGTGGGCGAGCCCAAGGAAGCGCTGCAGCTGATGGACGTCCCCGACCCCGAGGCGGGGCCCGGACGGCTCGTCGTGCGCGTCGCCGCGGCGCCGGCCAACTTCCCCGACGTGCTGCTGTGCCGCGGGCAGTACCAGCTGAAGCCGGAACTGCCCTTCACACCGGGCGTCGAACTCGCCGGGACCGTCGTCGCGGCCGGCGAGGGCGTCACCCGCTTCGCCGTCGGCGACCGGATCATCGGCAATCCCGAGTTCCCCTTCGGCGGATTCGCCGAGCTCGCCGTGGTTCCGGAGGAGGACGCCTACCGCGCTCCGGCGTCCCTCGACGACGCCGAGGCCTCGGCGCTGTCGATCGGGTACCAGACGTCGTGGTTCGCCCTGCACCGCCGTACGCAGTTGCGGGCCGGGGAGACCCTGCTCGTGCACGCTGCCGCCGGTGGGGTCGGCAGTGCCGCAGTGCAACTCGGCAAGGCCGCCGGGGCCACCGTGATCGGTGTCGTCGGCGGCGCCGAGAAGGCCGACTACTGCCGGGCTCTCGGCGCCGACGTCGTCGTCGACCGGCACCGCGAGGACTTCGTCGACGTCGTCAAGGACGTCACCGCCGGCCGCGGCGCGGACGTGATCTACGACCCCGTCGGCGGCGACTCGTACAACCGCTCCACCAAGTGCATCGCGTTCGAGGGCCGCATCCTGGTGATCGGGTTCGCCGGGGGCACCATCCCGCAACCGGCGCTGAACCACGCGCTCATCAAGAACTACTCGATCATCGGCCTGCACTGGGGCCTGTACCGGCAGTACAACCGTGCCGCGATCGAGGCGTGCCACGAGGAACTGTGCCGCCTCGCCGACGACGGCGCCATCAAGCCGCTGATCAGCGAGCGGCTCTCCCTCGACGACGTCGCCGACGGGGTGGCCCGCCTCGGGGACGGGCACACCGTCGGCCGGCTCGTGTTCCAGCCGTAGCCGGCGCGGGCTACATCGGGACGGGTTACTTCGGGATCACCTGCGTCGCACCCGCGACGTAGGTGATGGTGCCCATCTCGAACTCGCTCTCCAGGCCGTTCGGGATCGGGCGCTCGTCACTGATCGGGAAGCCGAGTTCACCCTCCGCGCCGCCCTGGGCCTCCCAGGCGGTGCGGATCTCGCCCCACACCACGTGCGAGTCGGTGTCGGGACTCCAGGCGATGATGCCGCCCTCGAACTCCGCAATGTAGCCGTCGCCGACGTCCTGCTGATCCGCGGTCGGCGCCCCGAGGGGGCTGTTCGCCCCGCCGATCTCGTTGTACTTCGCGAGAATCGGCCCGCTGATGGTGTACTCGGCGCCGCCCGCACCCGGCAGCGTGGTCGTCTCCTCCACGGAGGCGCCCGGTTCCGTGGGGCCTCCGGTTCCGGTGGCGTCTTCGACCGCGGACCGGGCGGCGGACGTTGCCCCCTCGACCGCGGACTGCGCTGCACTCGTGGCGCTGCCGACCACATCCTCTGCGGTGGTGCCGTCGTCGCTGCTGCAGCCGGCCAGTACCAGCCCTGCAGCGGCGACGGCCGCGGCGACAGTGGCAGAACGACGCGGGATTCGATTCATGGGATCACTCCTCGTTGGCATCCGAACACCGGCCCCTCGACGCTAACCATCCCGTGCCGTCCCGTGCGGCGGTTTCCTCGCGCCGGACCGGACCGCGCGGCCGGTGCCCGTCCGCGCCCCGCCGCGATCGCAGCATCGGCGCAGGTCGCGCCCGGTGCGGCGGTTCGACCGTCCCGGACCGCTCTCCTCGTCACAGTCGGACAACGATCGGCGAACGAGGCTGCGACCGGCGTCCGTCGCCGTCACCGGCGCCCGTGACGCGGAACAGAACGCTTCCGCGCCACGGACGCAGGGCTTACCATGCGACGGACGAGAAAGGCCGTGACATGCGCGCACCCCGTCGTCGCCGGATCGGCGCCGCCCTCGCCCTCGTGGCGACCCTGTCGGCCGGGTGCGTCTCGGTCGACACCGATTCCCCGACGTCCTCGGCACCGGCCTCGCCGGAGTCCCGGTCGCTCACTCCCCCGCAGGTTGCCGGCGTCGACATCCCGGACGGGCAGGTCGACGACGCCGTCGCCCGCCTCGACGACCTCGCACGCGAACTGATGGATCGGACCGCCATCCCCGGGATGGCCGTCGCGGTCGTGCACCGCGGTGAGATCGTGTACGCGAAGGGGTTCGGTGTGCGCGAGGCCGGCCGCGACGCCGCAGTGGATGCCGACACCGTCTTCCAGCTGGCGTCGATGTCGAAGCCGCTCGGCGCAACCGTCGTCGCACACCAGGTCGGCGAGGGCGTGATCGGCTGGGACACCCCGGTGATCGAACGCCTGCCGGGCTTCGCCCTCGCGGACCCGTACGTGACGAGCCGCGTGACTGTCGGCGATCTCTACGCCCATCGCTCCGGGCTTCCCGACCACGCCGGCGACGAGCTCGAGGATCTCGGTTTCGACCGCGAGCAGGTGTTCGACCGGTTCCGCCTGCTGCCGCTCGGGCCGTTCCGGGATTCCTACGAGTACACCAACTTCGGGCTCACGGCCGCGGCGCAGGCGGTGGCCGACGCGTCCGGGGCCGACTGGGCGGACCTGTCGGCACGGGTGCTGTACGAACCCCTCGGAATGACCTCCACCAGTTCACGATTCGAGGACTACGAGGCCCGGCCCAACCGGGCCGTGGGTCATCAGCTCGTCGACGGCGACTACGTCGCGCGCGCCGTCCGCGATCCCGACGCCCAGTCCCCGGCCGGCGGGGTGAGCGCCTCGGTCACCGACGTCGCGCGGTGGCTGACCATGCTGCTCGGCGACGGTGAGTACCAGGGCCGGCGCATCGTCGACGCGGACGCCCTGCTGCCGGCGGTGTCCCCGCAGGCCGTGTCGAGCCCGCCGGGCACCGTCGACAGCCGGGCGGGGTTCTACGGGTACGGGTTCAATGTGGGCACGAGCCCGGCCGGGCGGGTGACGCTGAGCCATTCCGGGGCGTTCTCGCTGGGTGCCGCGACCGCGTTCACGGCCCTGCCGTCGGCGGACGTCGCGATCGTCGCGCTCACCAACGCCGCCCCGATCGGCGTGCCGGAGACCCTCGCCGCCGAGTTCGCCGATCTCGTGCAGTTCGGCGAGATCCGCGAGGACTGGTTCGCCCTCTACGAGAAGGCGTTCGCATCGTTCGACGACCCGAAGGGCTCGCTCGTCGGACGCCCCGCTCCCACGAATCCGGCCCCGGCCCGCCCCCTCGGGCAGTACACCGGCGTCTACACCAGCGAGTACTACGGTCCCGCGCGGATCGACGATCGCGCCGGCACACTGGTGCTCACCATCGGTCCCGCCGGGCAGACCTACCGGCTCGACCATTGGGACGGCGACGTGTTCACCTTCCCGATCGACGGCGGTGAGAACGCCCCGGACGGGACGATCTCCACGGCCACCTTCACCCCCGACGGCGTCACGTTCGAGTACTGGAACGAGAACGGCCTGGGAACCTTCACCCGAACAGGAGCGTCATGACCGAGCCGCACACCTCCGTGGACGAGAAGTCCGTCGCCGTCGTCCGCGAGTTCCTCGACGCGATGGTCGCCGAGGACGTCGAGCGCGCCGTCGCCCTCCTCGACCCGGACATCGCCTGGCACAACACGTCGCTGCCGACCGTGCGGGGCCTGCCCCGCGTGCGGCGCATCCTCGAGGGCCTGCGCCGGCCGTCGCTGGGCTTCGACGTCACCATCCATCACATCGCCGCGACCGGAAACGTGGTGCTCACCGAGCGCACCGACGTCCTGCGCCTCGGCCCCGTCTCCACCCGGTTCTGGGTGTGCGGCACGTTCGAACTGCGCGACGGGAAGATCGCGGTGTGGGACGACCACTACAACGTCGGCACGATCGTCGGCGCACTGGGCGCCGGCGCGCTCCGGGCGGTGCTGCGCCGGTCGTAGAATCTCCCCGGCCGCCGAACCGTTCGACGGCGACGAGGCAGGGAGCACGACGATGACCGACGCCGACCGGACGCCCGCGTTCGAGGCCGGAGTTCAGGTCCGCAGCGAGGTGATGGGCGCCGACTTCGTCGAGCGGGCCTTCGACCGCGCCCGCGGCACCGACTCCGAGGAGATGCAGGAGTTCGTCACCGAGCACGTGTGGGGCTCGGTGTGGACCCGGCCGGGACTCGACCGTCGCAGCCGCAGCCTGCTCAACCTGGGCATGCTGATCGCGCTGCGCGCGGAGAACGAGCTGCGCGGGCACGTGCGCGGCGCCCTGCGAAACGGTCTGACCCGCACCGAGATCGTCGAGGCGGTCATCCACGCGGGCGCCTACTGCGGCGCCCCGGCCGGCCTGGCCGCGATGCGCGTCGTCCAGGAGGTTCTCGAGGCCGAACTCGGCCCGCGCCCCTCGCAGGACTGACCCGCTCGCGCGGGGCGGTGGCCGAATGTCACATCGGGTCGATCACATCGCACCGGTGTGACATTCGGCCCACCAGCCGACGGCGTCAGGCGCCCGGGGCGAACTCCTCGAGCATCTCGGTCACCAGCGCCGCGATCGGCGAGCGCTCACTGCGGGTCAAGGTGACGTGCGCGAAAAGCGGGTGTCCCTTGAGCTTCTCGATCACCGCCGCGACGCCGTCGTAGCGGCCCACCCGCAGGTTGTCGCGCTGGGCGACGTCGTGGGTGAGCACCACCCGCGAGCCGGCGCCGAGCCGGGACAGCACGGTGAGCAGCACGTTGCGCTCGAGGGACTGGGCCTCGTCGACGATGACGAACGAGTCGTGCAGCGACCGGCCCCGGATATGGGTCAGCGGAAGCACTTCCAGCATGCCCCGGCTGATGACCTCGTCCATCACCTCCGGGCTCGCGAGACCGTCGAGGGTATCGAACACGGCCTGCGCCCACGGCCCCATCTTCTCGCTCTCGCTGCCCGGCAGATAGCCCAGTTCCTGTCCGCCGACGGCGTACAGCGGCCGGAACACCACGACCTTGCGCTGGGTGCGACGCTCCAGCACGGCCTCGAGGCCCGCGGTCAGCGCCAGCGCCGACTTGCCCGTCCCGGCTTTCCCGCCGAGCGAGACGATGCCGACGGACTCGTCGAGCAGCAGGTCCAGCGCCACCCGCTGTTCCGCGGAACGGCCGTGCAACCCGAACGCCTCCCGATCTCCGCGCACCAGCTGCACCCGCTTGTCCGGCGTGACCCGGCCCAGGGCGCTGGACGAGCCGCCCAGCAGCCGGATCCCGGTGTGGCACGGCAGATCCCTCGCGGTGTCGAGGTCGACGATCCCCTCGGCGAACAGGTCGTCGATCAGCGCCCTGTCCACCTCGAGCTCGGTCATGCCGGTCCAGCCCGACGTCACCACGTCCTGGGCGTGGTACTCGTCGGCGGTCAGCCCGACGGCACCGGCCTTGACCCGGAGCGGAATGTCCTTGCTGACCAGCACCACGTCGCGGCCGTCGCCGGCGAGGTTCAACGCGCACGCGAGGATCCGGGAGTCGTTGGTGTCGGTGCGGAATCCGGCCGGCAACACCTCCGGGTCGGTGTGGTTGAGCTCGACGTGCAGGGTGCCTCCCGCGGTCCCGATGGGGATGGGCTGATCGAGCCGGCCGTACTGCAGGCGCAGGTCGTCGAGCAGCCGCAACGATTCCCTCGCGAACCAACCCAGTTCGTGATGGTGCCGTTTGCCTTCGAGTTCGCCGATCACGACGAGGGGCAGCACCACTTCGTGCTCAGCGAAGCGGGTCACCGCCCACGGATCGGAGAGCAACACGGAGGTGTCCAGTACGAAGGTGCGTACATCGGGTTTCTTCGCCGGGGTCCTGCCGGAGCGGCGGGCGGGGACGGAGCGTGTTGCAGTCACGTGAGGCTCCTAGATCTGTGCAGCACCACACAGACTTCGTTCGATGGGCCGGTCGAACCTGGTGTCCACGAGGGACACGAGGGCCGGGTGCCGGCCCCTCGCTCTGCCTGTCACAGTCACGATCAGGACCTCCCGCGTAGCCGGCAACTGCGCCGTCTACACCCCCGACGCTAACGCCGACAGGCCCCGTCCGCTCGATGAGCGACGAGGCGTGTCGGTGAAGATTGGGTAAACGAGACGATCCGGACAGATTGCCGGGCGTCGCGCCTAGACCAGGTTCCAGTCCTCGAGACCCTGGTACAGCGGAGCGTCGGCGGCAAGCTTGCTCACCCGGCCGCGCAGCGTCGCGGTGTCGGACGACCCCGTCAACGCGGCCGCGATGATCTCGGCGACCTCGGTGAACTGCTCGTCCCCGAAGCCGCGGGTGGCCAGTGCCGGGGTGCCGATGCGCAGACCGGACGTGACCATCGGCGGACGCGGGTCGAACGGAACCGCGTTGCGGTTGACGGTGATGCCGATCTCGTGCAGCAGGTCCTCGCCCTGCTGGCCGTCGAGCTGCGAGTTGCGCAGATCGACGAGGACGAGGTGCACGTCGGTGCCGCCGGTCAGCACGGTGATGCCCTTGTCGGTGACATCGGACTGCATCAGGCGCTCGGCGAGGATCTGCGCACCGGAGACGGTGCGGCGCTGCCGGTCCTTGAACTCCTCGCTCGCGGCGATCTTCAGCGCGACGGCCTTCGCGGCGATGACGTGCATGAGCGGGCCGCCCTGCTGGCCCGGGAACACCGCGGAGTTGATCTTCTTGGCCCACTCCTGCTTGGCGAGGATCAGACCCGAGCGCGGGCCGCCGAGGGTCTTGTGGACGGTGGTGGACACGACGTCGGCGTACGGCACCGGCGACGGGTGCAGGCCCGCGGCGACGAGCCCGGCGAAGTGCGCCATGTCGACCCACAGGTAGGCGCCGACCTCGTCGGCGATGGAGCGGAACGCGGCGAAGTCCTCGTGCCGCGGGTACGCGGACCATCCGGCGACGATGACCTTCGGCTTCTCGGCCACCGCGATGGAGCGGACCTCGTCCATGTCGACGCGGTGGTCGTCCTTGCTGACCCCGTAGGACGCGACGTCGTACAGCTTGCCGGAGAAGTTCAGCTTCATGCCGTGGGTCAGGTGCCCGCCGTGGGCGAGGTCGAGCCCCAGCAGCTTCTCGCCCGGGTTCATCAGCGCCATCAGCACGGCGGCGTTGGCCTGCGCGCCCGAGTGCGGCTGGACGTTCGCGAACTCGGCACCGAACAGTTCCTTGGCGCGGGTGCGGGCGAGGTCCTCGACGATGTCGACGTTCTCGCAGCCGCCGTAGTAGCGGCGCCCCGGGTAGCCCTCGGCGTACTTGTTGGTGAGCACGCTGCCCTGCGCCTGGAGCACCGCGCGCGGCACGAAGTTCTCCGACGCGATCATCTCGAGCGTGTCGCGCTGGCGCGACAGCTCGCCGGCCATGGCCTGCGCCAGCTCGGGGTCGAGGTCTGAGAGCGAGGCGGTGTTGACGTCGGTGCCGGGCACAACGGTCATCGAGGATTCTCCAAGCTGGGGACGGCAGGAATTCACCTACCAGTCTACGAACCTCACCCCCGGTCGAGGAACCCGGTCCCCTCGGGCAATGGCCCAGCTCACGCCCGCTCGTTACCGCAGGGCGCTGGGCACCAGCGGTTCGTCGAGCAGGCGACGGAACCGTTCGATGCGTTCCGCGCCCGCAGGGGCCTGCGCCAGCCAGCCACCGAGCAGGCGGTAACCCTCGACGTAGGTGCTGATGTAGGCGCGCCACAACGGCGACGACAGGAAGCGCAGCGACTGCCGGGCCCGCTCCGGGCTCGACAGCGACCAGCGCTGCAGGAAGGCGACGACGTCGTCGCCGGTGCGGCCGCGGTCGTGCAGGAGCAGGGAGGCGTCCTGGCGGACGCCGAGCAGGCCGGCGGACGCCGCGTGCAGCTTCTCGGCGAGTTCACCGTCGAACCGCAGGCCCAGGTCGGCGTAGATGTCCTGCGCCCACTGTCCCCAGCCGGGCCCGACGATCGTCTCGAGGGCGAGGTCTGCGAGCCCCTCGGCCATGAGGCACTGCGGGGTGTTGACGACGAAGAGGGTCTGCTCATCGTGCCCGCCGGCGACGAGTCTGGCCTCCTTGCGGCAGTGTTCGGTGTGGTGGCCGGGGTAGGACTCGTGCGCGATCAGCCGCGGCAGGTGGGACATGTGCTGTTCGAGGTCGGAGTTGATCGCGACGCGGGAGCGGTAGTTGCCGAGGTAGTAGTTGAACCCGGACCACGGTTTGTCGCCGACCACCTCGTATTCGACGGTTTCGGTCTCGGGCAGTGGGAACACCGCGCGGACCCTGTCGCGCAGGGCGCTCGAGAAGGCGTCGACACACTCGGCGAGGCGGTCGGCGGGGACGACCTCGGACTTGCGGTGGGCCTGCACTCGCTCGGCGAGCGGGCCGCTGCCGGGCAGCAGCGCGTCGATGCGGCGGTGGGCCTCGCGGTACGCGTCCTCGTCGCCCATGTCGATATGCACGTCGAAGTAGGCCTCGACCTCGTCGACGAAGGCGATGTCCGCACCGGCGAACTTGCGGGCCGAGCATTCGAGGGCGCGCAGGTGCACGTCGAGGAAGCGGGTGCGCTCGTCGGAGAGCCCGGAGACGGGCAGCGCGGCCCGCAGTGTGCGCGCGGTGTGGGATAAATCACGAGGATCGGGGGCCGGCGCGTTCTCCACCCGGCCACGCAGGGCGGGGTCGCCGGTGAAGGCGTCGACGAAACCCTCCTCGAGCCGGTCGAATGCCAGGCCGAGCAGGAGATATTCGCGCACCAACGAGTCCGGGTCCATGCCCTGGCACCCTAGTCCCCAGGATCGGCCCCGTGCCTGCCGGCGAACCCGGAAACCGGACCCCGCGCGGCGAGCGGATGTGTCAGCGAGCACAATCGGCCGATATGGACATCCTTCGCCGCCAGCCATACCCGGGGTATGCCGCCGGGCCCGTCGTCGAGTCGGGAGTGTGCCGGTGGCGCGTCTGAGCGAGCCGAGTCCGTACGTCGAGTTCGATCGCAAGCAGTGGCGGACGCTGCGCAAGTCGACGCCGCTGGTGCTGACCGAGGAGGAACTGCGCGGCCTGCGCGGCCTCGGCGAGCAGATCGACCTGGCGGAGGTGGCGGAGGTGTACCTCCCGCTGGCCCGTCTGATCCACCTGCAGGTCGCCGCGCGGCAGCGGTTGTTCGCCGCGACCGCCACGTTCCTCGGCGAGAAGCACCCGGACCAGCAGGTGCCGTTCGTGATCGGGGTGGCCGGGTCGGTCGCGGTCGGCAAGTCGACGACAGCACGCGTGCTGCAGGCACTGTTGGCGCGGTGGGAGCACCATCCCCGGGTGGACCTGGTGACCACCGACGGCTTCCTGTACCCCTCCCGGGAGCTGATGCGTCGGAACATCATGCACCGCAAGGGCTTTCCGGAGAGCTACGACCGTCGCAAGCTGCTGCGGTTCGTCACGGAGGTCAAGTCCGGCGCCGCAGAGGTGGCCGCTCCGGTGTACTCGCACATCTCCTACGACATCATCCCGGGCCAGTACCACGTGGTGCGGCAACCGGACATCCTCATCATCGAGGGCCTGAACGTCCTGCAGACCGGTCCACGGCTGATGGTCTCGGATCTGTTCGACTTCTCGATCTACGTCGACGCCCGCCTCGAGGACATCGAGAAGTGGTATGTCGAGCGGTTTCTCGCGCTCCGCAAGACGGCATTCTCCGACCCCGACGCGCATTTTCACCACTACGCGAACCTGTCGGACCGCGACGCCGTGGGGGCCGCGAAGGAGATCTGGCATTCGATCAACCGGCCGAACCTGGTGGACAACATCCTGCCGACGCGGCCGCGCGCAACGCTGGTCCTGCGCAAGGACTCCGACCATTCGGTCAACCGCCTGCGCCTGCGGAAGCTGTAGGCGGCTTAGCCGCCGGTGTGTCCTTCGGGCGGCGGAAACAGCCCGAAGGACACACCGCGGCTACGTCCCGAACCGGCGGTGCCGCGCCGCGAAGTCGCGCAGGGCGCGAAGGAAGTCCACGCGGCGGAACTCCGGCCAGTAGGCCTCGGTGAACCAGATCTCGGAGTACGCGCTCTGCCAGAGCAGGAAGCCCGAGAGCCGCTGCTCGCCGGAGGTCCGGATGACGAGATCGGGATCGGGCTGCCCCGAGGTGTAGAGGTGATCGCTGATGGCCTCGACCGTGACGGCCTCGACCAGGCCCTCGCCGTCGAGCCCCTCGGCCTGCTTGGCCCGGAGCAGGGCCTGCACGGCGTCGGCGATCTCCTGCCGGCCGCCGTAGCCGACCGCGACATTGACGTGGGTGCCGGTGCGCCCCTGCGTGCGCTCGGCGGCCTCGCTCAGCCGCCGGCCCAGTTCGTCCGGCAGCAGGTCGAGCGTGCCGACGATCTTGACGCTCCAGTTCTGCTCCGGCCCGGAGATCTCCTCGACGACGTCGGTGATGATCTCGAGCAGCGCCTCGAGTTCCTCGGGCTCACGTTGCAGGTTCTCCGTGGAGAGCAGGTAGATGGTGGCCCTCTCGATGCCGGCGGCGTCGCACCAGCTCAGCAGTTCGGCGATCTTCAGTGCGCCCATGCGGTGCCCGTGGCTGACGTCGGTGAACCCGTTCTCGCGGGCCCAGCGACGGTTGCCGTCGCACATCACGGCGACGTGCCGGGGATGCTGCGCGCCGTCCAGCTTGCTCAGCAGCCGTCGTTCGTAGAGCTGATACAGCAGGCCGCGCGCGTTCACCCCGAGATCACCACGCGGGTCACATTACGCTCACGGTCGTCTCCGGTCGCAGCGGCGGTCGTGGCCGACGCCCGCGCGCCGGCCTCCGCCCCGCCGCGGATCCGGCACACCGCGAAAGTTACGGAAGCGTAGGTTACTCTTCGGTATCGAAGGGAGGCCCCGACCATGACGGTTTTCGGGATCGACGAACTGCCCGTGAAGCCGCGGATGCGCGGCTGGATCCATCTGTGGGCGTTCGGCGTCGCAGTGGTGGCCGGCATCGCGCTGGTGGTCCTGTCGCAGACCGTGGCCGATCCGCCCGCGGGCTGGTCGACGGTGATCTACAGCCTCACCGTCTGCGGTGTGTTCGGCGTGAGCGCCCTCTATCACCGCGTCCACTGGCACAATCCGCGGGCACGCACGTGGATGAAGCGTGCGGACCACTCGATGATCTTCCTGTTCATCGCCGGCAGCTACACCCCCTTCGCGACGCTCGCCCTGCCGCCGGAGACCGGCCGCACCCTGTTGTTCGTGGTGTGGGCCGGCGCCCTCGCGGGGGTCGCGCTGAAGATGCTCTGGCCCACCGCGCCGCGCTGGGTGGGAGTCCCGCTGTACCTGCTGCTCGGCTGGGCAATCGTCCCCGTCGCCGGTCAGCTGATCGACGAGGCGGGCATCGTCCCGATGGTGCTGCTGCTCGTCGGCGGCATCCTCTACAGCATCGGCGCTATCCTCTACGCCACCAAGTGGCCCGACCCGTGGCCGCACGTCTTCGGCTACCACGAGTTCTTCCACGCGGCGACCGTGCTCGCCGCGCTGTGCCATGCCGTTGCCGTGTGGCTGGTGGTGTTCGGGTAAACCCGTTCGGACGAAGATCACATCGGTGGCAGTCGCGGCACGGATCCGTAGACTCGGCCGGGATGACTGTTCAGCGACTGGCATTCGAACTGACCGAAACCAACCGGGAGTGGCTCGTCGAGCGGCCGCTGACGATCGCGGGATACCTCGTGGCAGCGCTGATCCTGAGGTATGTGCTGCACCGGTTCATCGACCGGATGACGAAGCCGCGGCACCAGAACGGCAAACCCGGCCTGCTCCGGCCCTTCCAGGAACGCGCCCCCAGGGGCCTGCCGGGCGTGCTGGTCAACGAGCGGCGCACGCAGCGCGCCGAGACGATCGGCTCGGTGCTCAAGTCCGGCGTCTCCGTCGTGGTTCTCGTCTGGTGCGTCCTGCAGATCCTCGGCACGCTCGGACTCAACGTCGCGCCGTTCATCGCGTCCGCCGGCATCGTCGGCGTCGCCCTCGGTTTCGGTGCGCAGAACCTGGTGCGTGACTTCATCTCCGGAATGTTCATGCTGCTCGAGGACCAGTACGGCGTCGGCGACGTCGTCGACCTGGGCGACGCGGTCGGCACCGTCGAATCCGTCGGCCTGCGGGTCACCACCGTCCGCGACATCAGCGGCACCCTCTGGTACTGCCGCAACGGCGAGATCCTGCGCGTGGGCAACATGAGCCAGGGTTACGCCGTCGCCGTCGTCGACTCCCCCATCGCCCACGCCGCCAACGTGCACCGGGCCTGCGAGGTGGCCCTGCGCGCGGCCCTCGAGACGGTCGAACGCGACGACCTGGCCGGCGACATCCTCGAGCCGCCCGAGATGCTCGGCGTCAACTCCGTCACCCCGGAGTCGGTGACGCTGCGGATCACCGTGCGCACGCGTGCCGGCAAGCAGTGGGCCGTGCAGCGGGCGATCGCCCGCGCGGTGCTCGAGGCGTTCGACGGCAACGGCATCGACGCTCCGCTGCCGGCGCTGCTCACCCCGTCCCGCGCCGGCTGAGCCCCGGACCGCTCAGGCCGAGAGCGCCGCGCGCAGTTCGGCCTCCGTCGTGACCGGCCTGTCGCACACGTATCCGCGGCACACGTACGCCGCCGGCCCTCCGTCGACCAGCGGGCGGTCGGCCAGCAACGGGGACGAGTCCGGGTCCCCGCCGACCACGACGGCGCCGCCGGGGGCCGCCTGCCGCACGACGGAGAGCAGCTCGCCGCCGCCGACCACGGCCACCTGGATCGGGCCGCGCACCGCCGCCTCGGCGACCGTCAGCCAGTGCCCGGCCGAGCGCGGCGCCCGCTCGAGCAGCACCACCGCCGACCGCAGCGACGCGTCCGCCGCGTCGGCGTACCGCGGGTCCTCGGGCACGACCGCGGCGAGGGTGAGCAGGGCCTCGGAGATCAGCGCCGCCCCCGACGGGGTGGCGCCGTCGATCGGGTCACGAGGCCGCGCCACCAGGGTCTCGGCGTCGTCGGCGGTGTCGAACCAGCTTCCGGGCCGCGCCGGATCCTGGAAGTGCGTCAACGCGACGTCGGCGAGGGCCCGGGCCGGGTCGAGCCACGCGGCGTCGCCCGTCGCCTGGTACACCGCCAGCAGGGCGGTGACGAGGGCGCCGTAGTCCTCGAGCACACCCGCGGGGGCGCCGACCGTGCCGCCGAGGGAGGCACGCCGGAGCCGTCCGTCCACCAGGTGCAGGTCCAGCAGGGCCCGGGCGCAGTCGACGGCCGCGTCGACCCAGTCGGTGCGGCCGAACGCGGCACCCGCCTCGGCCAGCGCGGTGATCGCGAAACCGTTCCACGCCGTGACGACCTTGTCGTCGCGGCCGGGCTGCGGCCGCTGCAGCCGGGCGGCGAACAGCTCGGCCCGCACCCGCTCGTAGCGCTCGGCATCGTCCGGGTCGGCGAGCAGCTGCAGCACCGACGAGCCGTGTTCGAAGGTGCCGGCGTCGGTCACGGTGAACAGCTCGGCCGCCCACTGCGCGTCGTCGCCGAGGACCTCGGCCAGCTGCCCGGGGGTCCACACGTAGGTCAGGCCCTCGACCCCGTCCGTGTCGGCGTCGAGAGCGGAGGCGAAGCAGCGCCCGGCCGTGCGCAGGTCCCGCAGCAGGAACTCGACGGTCTCCTCGGTGACCCGCCGCACCCAGGGCGCCGACATCCGTCGCGCGAGGTGCGCGTACACCCGCAGCAGCAGCGCGTTGTCGTAGAGCATCTTCTCGAAGTGCGGGACCACCCACCCGGCGTCGACGCTGTAACGGGCGAAGCCGCCGGCCAGCTGGTCGTAGATGCCGCCCCGCGCCATCGCTTCGGCCGTCCGCTCGACGAGGGACAGCACGGCCGGGTTCCCGCTGCGCTCGTATCCGCGCAGCAGACCCTCGAGCAGCGCGGACGGCGGGAACTTCGGGGCGCCCCCGAACCCGCCGTGCACCGCATCCTCGTCGGCGGCGACGGCGGCGTCGGCGGCGTCGAGCAGCGCGGCGTCCACCGGGCGCTCGCCGGGAGCGAGGCCGCCGCTGCCGCGGCGCAGCTCGGAGACGATGGCGACGGCGGACCGGTGCACGTCGGCGCGACGGTTGCGCCAGGTCTCGGCGATCGCCTCGAGCAGCTGGGTGAACGACGGCATGCCGCCGCGCGGCATCTTCGGGTAGTAGGTGCCGCAGTAGAACGGGGCACCGTCCGGGGTGAGGAAGCACGTCATCGGCCAGCCGCCCTGACCGGTCATCGCGACGGTGGCGTTCATGTAGATCGCGTCGATGTCCGGGCGTTCCTCCCGGTCCACCTTGATGCACACGAAGTGCTCGTTCATCAGCGCGGCGGTGGCCTCGTCCTCGAACGACTCGTGCGCCATCACGTGGCACCAGTGGCACGCCGCGTACCCCACGGACAGCAGGACCGGCACGTCCCGCTCCCGGGCCCAGGCCAGCGCCTCGTCACCCCACTGGTGCCAGTGCACCGGGTTGCCGGCGTGTTGCCGCAGGTAGGGGCTGGTCGCCTCGCCGAGGGTGTTCCGGTTGCGGGTGCCGGGCACCGACGGCTCCGGGGGTGTCACGACGCGCCCGTCAGTTGGTGGCCATCGGGGGCTGGGGGTGGTCGGGTTTGCGGCTCTCCGCGGCCCCGCGATCGGTCCCCTCGTCCGCGGCCTGGTCCGGCTCCGGATGCTCGGGCTCGAACGTCTCGGGCAGCTTGCCGAGCCGCTTGTTCATCGAGCGGATCAGCAGGGCGGTCGCCACGAGCAGGATCACGATGAGCGCGAGACCGAGCGGCGACGCCTTACCGAATTCGGGGCCGGTGGGGTCCTGGGCCAGAACCTCGGCCGCCAGCATGCCTACCGTCATCTCACCTGTCCGTCCTCGAGGCCCGCGAACAGATCCGTTTCGGGGATCGCCGTGTGCACGCGGGTCTTGGCCAATTCGAATTCCTCCGTCGGCCACACCTTCTGCTGGATGTCCAGCGGCACGGCGAAGAAGGAGCCGTTGGGGTCGATCTGCGTCGCATGGGCGCGCAGTGCGTCGTCCCGCTTCGGGAAGTAGTCGCTGCAGGTGATCTGCGTGGTCACCCGCGCCATGATGTCGCCCTGCTCGGTGCGCCACCGCTTGAGCCATTCCTCCATGGGGAACGGTTCGCCGCGCCGCTCGTACTCCTCGCGGAACAATTCCAGGCGCTTGCGGATGAACCCGTGCGAGTAGTACAGCTTCTGCACCTTCCACGCCGGGCCGGCCTCGGGGAACCGATCCGGGTCGCCGGCCGCCTCGTACGCCGCGACGGAGACCTCGTGGCAGCGGATGTGGTCGGGGTGCGGGTAGCCGCCGTTCTCGTCGTACGTGGTCATCACGTGCGGCCGGAACTCGCGGATCACCTCGACGAGCTTGCGGGTCGGTTCCTCGAGGGGCACCAGCGCGAAGCAGCCCTCGGGCAGCGGCGGCTTGGGGTCGCCCTCCGGCAGCCCGGAGTCGACGAAGCCGAGCCAGCGGTGCTGCACGCCGAGGATGCGGGCGGCCGCGGCCATCTCCTCGCGCCGGACCTCGGGCATGCGGTCCTGGATCCCGGGGATGTCCATGGCGGGATTGAGGATGTCGCCGCGTTCACCCCCGGTGAGGGTGACCACCAGCACCTCGTGCCCTTCCGCGGCATAGCGGGCCGTCGTGGCGGCACCCTTGCTCGACTCGTCATCGGGATGGGCATGCACGGCCATGAGCCGTAGTCCGCTCACGTCTTTCCTCCACCTCGCCGTCGGCTGCATCGTCGCGGCCCGGACCACCGGCACTGCGAGCCGGCGTCCTGGGTTCCTCCCCTATAGTTCCACCTGACACGTCCATCGTCAGCCACGCCCCCGCGGCCTTCGCGGGTGCACGAAAGTAAATGTGATGACCGACACCACCCCGATCGACCGCTACCCGACCGGCCGCTACCCGGCGACGGGCGGATCCCGCCGCACCTGGTTGTGGGCGCTGGTCGCGGTCGGGCTCGTCGTCGGGGTGGTCGGGGCGTTCCTGCTCTACCAGAAGTTCGGCACCCCGGAGATCGAGAGCGACGTCGTCACCTACACCGTCGTCGACGACTCCACCGTCCAGGTGCAGTTCACCGTGACGCGGAAGGATCCGTCGCAGGAGGCGGTGTGCATCATCCGCTCGCGGTCGAAGGACGGGTCCGAGACGGGCCGCCGCGAGGTGCTGATCCCCTCGTCCGAGTCCGGCACCCTGCTGATGGACGCACCGGTGGTGACGTCGCAGCGCCCGGGCATGGCGGACATGTACGGCTGCAGCTTCGACGTGCCCGAATACCTGCGCGCACACTGACCGCACGCTGCGGATTCCGTGGTGGAGACCACGTTGGTGCTAGAATCGCCGGATACACGGTTCCACCCTTTGGGGCCGTGTATTGCTGCATAGGAAGCAGTGCGGTCCTGTTCGCCACTGGCTTGGGGGGAACGTTCGAGGGATCCGCGTTGCCGTCGTCGCTGCGAGTGCGGCGACCAGTCGACGGAGCCGGGGGCTCCAACCCGAAGGAAGTGATCGAGGATGACCGAGACCCAGGTGACCTGGCTGACACAGGAGTCGTACGACCGACTCAAGGCAGAACTCGACCAGCTCATCGCGAATCGTCCCGTCATCGCGGCCGAGATCAACGAGCGCCGTGAAGAGGGCGACCTCAAGGAGAACGGTGGTTACCACGCCGCTCGCGAGGAGCAGGGTCAGCAGGAGGCCCGGATTCGTCAGCTGCAGGAACTGCTGAACAACGCGAAGGTCGGTGTTGCGCCCACCCAGTCCGGCGTCGCGCTGCCCGGCTCGGTCGTCACGGTGTACTACGACGGCGACGAAAGCGACAAGGAAACGTTCCTCATCGCCACCCGTGAGGAAGGCGCCCGGGGCAACGAGATCGAGATCTACTCGCCCAGCTCCCCGCTGGGCGGTGCCCTGATCGACGCGAAGGTCGGCGAGACCCGCGAGTACACGCTCCCCAACGGCAGCACCATGAAGGTGACGCTCGTCAGCGCGGAGCCGTACCACAGCTGATCGGCGGCAGCCGCCTCGCGGCGCGGCCGGCACGACGTGAAGGGCCCGACCGGTCTCCGGTCGGGCCCTTCTCGCGCGCCCGGGGCAGGCGGTTCAGAGCAGGCGCCGGGCCTTCATGCCGGGGAAGACCGCGCCGACGCGCACCACGTCCCCGAACGTCGGGGCGTGCACCATCTGACCGCCGCCGATGTAGATGCCCACGTGCCCCGGCCCGTCGG